>CAZGGR010000003.1:0-133819 GCA_964525305.1 uncultured Akkermansia sp. | reverse complement strand
CTTCTCCGGCCCCTCCTCCCTCCGCCTCCAAAGCTTTCTTCTCCGGCCCCTCCTCCCTCCGCCTCCAAAGCTTTCTTCTCCGGCCCCTCCTCCCTCCGCCCATCCTGCCCCTCGAATCCTTTCCTCACGTCACACGATACGTCCCCTCGTCGCTGATTCCCCTTCGCCATTTCTTTCCCCTCTCCATTCTCCGGTCTTCTTCATCTCCTCCAATTCTTCTTCAATAAATCGAATCATATCTCCTTCTTTTTTGTTTATTCTTTAAATCTCTTCTGTTATCTTAACTTTCCGGTCGGCACCCTTTGGCGGATTAGAACTTACTGAAACCAATGCGTAGATGAGAGAAGAGTAACTCTGTTCACCTGACCGTAGGCCCTGGTTCCTGACCGGGGCGACCTTTGTTTAAAGCTATCTTCCCCCGTAATCATTCTCTGTCCGTCATTCCTGCTTACCCGTCCATTACCCAATGGCCGACATGATACCCGATGCCCTCCCGGCTCCACCGTCACAATCTTTTTCCCGCATCTCCCCACCATACTCCCCCTGTTACAAATTCGTCGTCTGTATCTCCCCTCTCCCACTCATCATATTGCCCCGTTGCCAATTCGACGTCTATCCCCCCCCCCTCATATCAAAGTCCCTCCGTCAAATTTTCAATTCGTACCTATTGTGACGGTAATGGAATGCATTCGCTCCTTCTGCTAAAATGGAGTTATGCATAACATAATGATTCTATGATACTTATATATTGTTTTGCGAACTTAAAAGGCTGATTCTCAATTTTCTCCGCACAAGTAGAAAAACGCATATAACACGTTTAAATTGTGTACTTTATGTGTTGCAAGATGTTGCTAATGTTGCAATTTATGCCAAATGATCCGTCCGCAAAAGTACAAATAGATCAATTTTTTTTTGCAATGCCTCATTGCTAATCTGTTGATCCTAAGTTAATTGCAACTTTTTAAATATTTATCGGGACAGCGACAACACAAATGCCATTCTTAGAATGGGAGTCATAATGGAGGTTACCACCACAGCACCGCACAAATCAAAACCACCATACCATAAACTATTCCCCCTAAGCAAAGGGGCGTCCACCAAGATGGCTTGGAGCATATTTTGATTACCATATCGCGGTATAAGTAGGGCTTGCCGATCCAGATAAGGGAAAGCAAAATAACGGCATAACACCAAATGGGAATAAGTAATCTTGTGACTGGATCTTGAAGAAAAGCTGCGTTGAGCAGAGGTGCTGTCACCATTAAACCAAAGATGCCGAGAGCTCGGGGAAAGAGTAGATTTTTAACTTGTGTGATCATCAACACTAGAAATACGGGACAAGCAAACTGAAGTAACCAACGGATACCTTCAAATTCAGCTAGGCCAACTCGGAGAGAACTCAGTATTCCTAGACCTTTAGGCGCTACTAACAAAAAGAACCAGAATAAGCTGATTCCTAACAGGATTTGAGCTAATAGATTGTTGCGAGGAGATGCTAATAAAAAGGTCTGCACCTGTTGTTTTTTTATTAGGGCATACAGATGAACCAGTAGCAGGATGGTTCCTAAAATATACCCTGCAATAGACAGTGGTATCATTCCATCATACGGATGCAAAAAAGGTGCGTACTGTTTCATCTGAGCGCTAACCTTAATGATTATCCCGATTTCGTAAAGGCGAATCCGTACAAGTGAGAATAAAAAACACTGTTTTCCTTCTAGGTGAGTACCAGGCTAAGTCTATAACGGGAAGTACTGATTAGGATTCTTTGGCAACTTTTTTGAAGGTGGGGTCTTCAATAAAAGTGATTTTACCATCAGCAAAAAGTACCATAATACCACCTTGATGTCGTTCCAGAGCAGGAACGATAATTTCTTCAAAGTCTTGTTCTGTGACAACGCTACGTCCGTTAATGGGGATACCATCACTAATCCAGGGTTTCCCTCGGAGAGCTTGGCCTCTGGCTACGTTCATGGGACGGCCTTTTCGATTGTCCAGCCAGCTGGTGTAGGAGATGGTTTCTGGGCTAGCTGGGAGGTACGAATCTTTGGCATCAAGGATTGCGGGACGCTTATCATTTTTACAACGAAATGTGTCGGGTAGATTATTGAACTCTTTGCTATTCCTAGCCAGCTGGTCCGGATTTTCTGCGTTTACAATAGGAGCCAGAGCATCCCACCAGTTTTTGCATTCTCTAGCGCTTAAAAGGCTGTCTTTCATGCCACTGGACGGTAATTTCCCACCATTATGGCCGGCAAATTCCTTACCCCAGTCACTGATTCGTCGGAGGTTGTCTGTGCAACGTGTTTTTGCTGCCGTTTCTGAGGAATGTGAAAAAATGCTATAGGAGACGCCGGCTAATAATGCAATGATGGCGATGACTACGAGAACTTCAATGAGTGTAAATCCTTTATGGCATGGAGAAAGTGAACGGGCTTTCATGATTTCCGATTATTATGCACGGTTTGTGTCGTTTGAAAAGACAGAAACTGCACAAAGAGCGCAAAAAGTCAGCAGATGCCGATAAAAATAAAAAGGCTACTTCGGAAAAGAAGTAGCCTTTAATAAAAATGGATTTGTATATTTGCTTATTTGGCGGAAGTAACCAGAGTGGCAAAGGATTCTGGTTTCAGGGATGCCCCTCCGACTAGAGCGCCGTCAATATCTGGCTGAGCCATGAGTTCTACAACGTTTTCGGGTTTTACAGAACCACCATATTGAATACGAACTTTAGCAGCGGTATCTGCTCCAAATACGTCATTAATGACTTTACGGATGAAAGCGTGGGCTTCCTGTGCTTCTTTAGATGTGGCAGTTAGACCTGTGCCAATAGCCCAGACTGGTTCATATGCAATGACTAAGTTGGCAACTTCTTCGGGGGAGAGGTCTTTAAGACCTCCCTTAAGTTGAATTTCCAGCACGGGTTCCAGTATGCCGCCTAGCCGTTCGTCTTTTGTTTCGCCAATGCAGAAGATGGGGGTGATACCAGCGGCGATTGCTTTTTTGATTTTTGAATTGATGATAGCGTCTGTTTCGCCGAAGTATTGTCGGCGTTCACTGTGACCGAGTACAACATATTTAATCCCCAGTTCATTCAGCATGGAAGTGGAGATTTCTCCGGTGTAAGCACCATTGTCATATTGTGAGACATTTTGAGCACCTACGGCCGTACAGGTGCAACCATTCAATGTATTTTGTACGGAGGAAATGGTTGTAAAAGGTGGGATAATGACGACATCGCAAGCGATGTCTTTATCCTTGAGGAGTTTTTTAAAGTTTTCGATGAACTGAGCTCCTTCTGCAGGGCCAATGTTCATCTTCCAGTTAGCAGCAATGATGGGTTTGCGGGACATGATGGAATGAAATTAATCAGGAAGGCGTATTGTTGCCAAATTGTGGCGGAGGTCAAGCACAGATCAAAAGAGCGGCATATGCTCCGTCTGATTTTTCTTCGTGAGGGAGGATAAGTTTCTCCTCTTTGAGCGTCCATTCAGGATGAGATTTTAGAAAATCCTTAACTAGTAAGCTGTCTTCTTCTGCGTCAATGGAACAAGTGGAATAAACCAGTCTGCCTCCCCGTTTGACGGCGTATGCGGCGTTTTCTAAAATAGTTTTTTGAAGTGTTGTTAAGCGATGGAGTTCTTCTTCTGTTAAACGCCAGCGCACGTCCACCCTCCGTTGAATAACCCCTGTATTGGAACAGGGAACATCCAGAAGCACGGCATCAAAGAATCTAATCCATTCTTGTGGGCATGGTTGAGACCAGTCTGCTTGTTTGGTTTTGACGAAAGATGCTCCTTGTCTACTGAGATTTTCTTTTAGAGTTGGTAACCGGTATTCGTGTAAGTCTGTAGCAGTTAGTTTAGCTTGCCCCTTGGTAGCGGCAATAATAGCTGCAGATTTCCCTCCGGGGGCAGCGCAAGCATCGAGGATTTCTTCTCCGGGTCGTGGATCCAGAAGGGTTATGGCATAACGGGTTGACGGATCAGCTACATAGAGAGATCCTGCATGAATTTCAGTTAATGGAAGGGCTCCTTTTACGGAAAACCAGCCCGGTATATGATCCAGCGGACAGAGGGTCGTCGGTAACTTTGTCATAGGGCGTAGAGGATTGGCTCGAACATATAGGTTTGGCGTAGTGTTGTTCCAGGAGAGTAGGGAGATGGTAGTTTTTTGCCCCAGTTGTGTTATCCATCGATGAATTAACCAGTCTGGCGTGGAATAGCGGACGGTAATCGGTAGTTTTTCTCTTTCTGCCAATATAGTTTGTTTTTTGCGCAGGGCATTGCGAAGGATAGCGTTCACAAGACCACGGAGGCGTTTAGATGCAAGATTTACTGTTTCATATACGGCAGCATGATCTGCCATACCTAGTAAAAAGAGTTGGCACAGACCTAATTGGAGTATAAGGCGAATGTTATGATCCAGCTTGTCATTGCGGAGTGAATTAATCACATGATCCAGCCAGGTTCGATTGCGTAACACTCCGAAGACAAGCGCTTGTACCAAATGTCTGTCTGCTTGAGAAAGTTCTGCTTGTGAACATTCTTTATCTACAAGGGTTTCTGCGAAAGATTGGCTTTTATGCCAACGCATTAAGCAATTCAACGCTATTTGCCGGGAATTGGGGAGGTTATTTTTCACCGCAAGAAGTCTACACATAGGGCGGATAGACTTCAATCTGCAAAAGTGTATAGAAGAAAAGTTGTGATAATGTATGATTTTCGGAAGGAGATCATATGAATAAAAACACCGCAGGAGGAAATCTCTCTGCGGTGTTTTTATAAGGCTAAATGTTATAAGAGTTTAGTTGCCGTAAGGTTTATTAACGCGACTAAATTGCTTTAGGCGTAATCCGTTGAGGTGAATGAACCCTTCAGCGTCATTTTGATTGTACAACTCTTCGTGTCCTCCTTCCATTGTAGCGATTTCTTCAGAGTACAAGGATTGAGGAGAGCGACGGCCTGCGTACATGATGTTACCTTTGTAAAGTTTGAGGCGAACTTCGCCGTTTACGGTTTCTTGAGATTTGGTTACCAAAGCTTGAATGGCTTCACGCTCTGGAGCAAACCAGAAGCCGTTGTAAACCAATGTCGCATATTCAGGAATGAGGGAATCTCGCACTTTTTGAACTTCGCGATCAATTGTGATGGTCTCAATATCGCGGTGAGCAGCTAATAGTATAGTGCCACCGGGTGTTTCATAAATACCGCGACTCTTCATGCCTACGAAACGATTTTCTACGATATCCACACGCCCAATTCCGTGTTTACCACCCAAGGCATTCAATACATACATCACACCCAGAGGAGAAAGAAGTGTGTATCCGTTGAGTTCTCCTTGTGGGGTAACGTTCAGTTCTTTAAGCAAGTTATTAAGACCGTCATATTGAATACCGATGACATTGCCCTTTTCAAACAAAAGCTGAATGTATTCGGCTTGGTCTGGAGCATCTTCTGGAGAAACGGAAAGCTTGTACATTCCTCTGTCTGCTGGTGTTGTGCCATCATACCAAGTATCTTCCAGCATTCCTGCTTCAAAAGAGATGTGGAGCAAGTTCCTGTCCATGGAATAAGGTTTTTTCAGAGACTGACGAATTGGAATGCCATGAGATTCTGCATAAGCGATCATTTCCGTGCGCCCTGGGAACTGCTTGCGGAACTCTGGATCGCGCCAAGGAGCAATAACTTTGATGTTGGGAGCCAATGCATTTACTGCCAATTCAAAACGGACTTGGTCATTCCCTTTTCCTGTTGCACCATGTGCGATTGCGTCAGCTCCTTCACGAATGGCTAAGTCTACCATGTCTTTAGAAATACAGGGGCGAGCAATGGAAGTACCCAATAGGTAACGACCTTCATAAAGGGCGTTGGCTTGCATCATTGGGAAGATGTAGTTGGTGGCGAAGTCTTCCTTGAGGTCACCGATAAAGCATTTGGATGCACCGGTTGCCAATGCTTTGGCTTCCAACCCATCTAATTCTTCCGCTTGGCCTACGTCCGCACAATAGGCGATGATTTCGGCATTATATTTTTCCTTGAGCCACTTCAGAAGAACAGAAGTGTCAAGACCTCCAGAGTATGCAACTACGATTTTCATGTAGGTCAATGATATTAGTGTGCACCAGCATCATGCCCCATTACTTCTTCGGAGAAAAGGACAAAATCATGTTTTGATACTAGCTTAGAAAAAGAGCAGTATTAAGGAGGCAATATAGAGAGGGAATTAGTATCGGTTGATATGTGATTGGCTATGATGTTTTGTTCTGTGTGGTATATGTATGGCATTTATTCCTTTCATACTTACACATATGTTGTAGTGAATGGGAGTGTTTAAGATAGGTTAAGTAATCCGATTTCGGTGGTCTTGATGAAAAAGCTTATCGTTGGTTTTTGAGTGTGTGCTTGTGTTGTAAATGTCAGATAATCAATTGCTGCCTTGTTTTTTGTTGGATGTGTGTTTGGCATAAAAGATGAGCAGATGTAGATAAAAATGAAAAAAACGCTTGATTTTTTGTCATTCCCCCTCTACTTATTCCGCCGAACTTATGGCTAAGAAGAGCTGGATCGCAAGAGATAAGAAAAAGGCTGAAACCGTCAAGCGCTATGCAGAATTGCGTGCGCAGTTGAAGGCGGAGAAGGATTATGTTGGTTTAACTATGTTGCCTCGCAATGCAAGTCCGACACGCACGGTTAATCGTTGCCTTGTTTCTGGTCGTCGTCGTGCATTTATTCGTCGTTTTAAGCTTTCCCGTATTTCCTTCCGCGAGTTGGCTAATGCCGGTATGATTCCCGGTGTGACCAAGTCCAGTTGGTAAGACGTGAAAGGTTTGCAGTCTTATAAAGATTTTGACGCTAGGCTGATTTTTATTTAGCCTAGCGTTTTGCTATGCCCATATACGAGTATATTTCTGAAAATCCTGATGACCCCGAACAATCATGTCCGGTGTGTCGGCGTGGATTTGAATTAAGGAGGCCTGTGAACCGTGCCCCTCTTGAAAAGTGTTTGGTGTGTAAGCATCCTGTGCGCAAGGTTATCAGCCGTATCAATGTGCCAGATGTAACAAAACCCTTTTCTATATCAGATGCTAAGTCAGCCGGATTTACTGTGTTGGAGCGTCGGGATAAGGGTGTATATGAAAAACTGTAATTAATAAGAAGTTTAAGGCAAATACTGTGAGCCTTTTCTTAGAATATTATTTTAGAATGAAAGACCCAGATCCTCTGAGTATTCTTGCGGCCGTTGGGGCCGCTGAAGCACCTGATTCTGTGCCGGTGCTGGGATGGATGTTGTTGGCCATAGCAGGTATACTTGTTTTTTTATTATTGAATGCATTTTTTGCGGCAAGTGAACATGCTTTGATGAAAGTCCGTGAAAGCCAATTGCATCCAGAGAAAGATACTTCAGGCCTGATTAGAAGAAAGTTGGCACGTGCTCGTAAAGTACTTAAACATCATGAACAGTATTTAGCTGTTTGTCAGATTGGTGTTACTTTTTCTTCTCTAGCATTGGCTATTTTAGTCGTATTCTTTTTTGAGAAATTGTTGTCGCCGTTTCTGTTTTCTATGGAATTGGACGCTTGGCTTGTTTATGGTAGTGTTTTAGTAGTAACTTGTTTATTTTTTGTTTGTTGCCATGTTGTTTTTGGGGAGTTTATTCCTAAAACTTTAGCAATACGTTATCCGGACAAGACTATTATGGCGACTGCGTTTTTTTTGAGATCCTTTTATTTGGTGTTCAAGTACACTGGAGGGCTAGGAATAATGAATGGAGTATCTCGATTTGTGTTAAAATATTTATTAGGCATAGATCCACATTCTGCAACAGCATCTGCACATAGTACGGACGAATTAATGTATTTAGTAGAAGAGAGCGAACGTTCTCGTGAGTTAACTAAGCAGGAAGCAGAAATTTCCAAGAATGCCCTTGAACTGAATGATATGTGCGTAAAGGATGTAATGACACCGCGTACAGAAGTGGATGTAATGGATTTGACTGCTCCTTTTGAAGAAAATTGGGAGCTTGCTCGTAAATCTCGTCATACTCGTTTTCCTTTGGTAGAAGGAGATCATTTGGATGAAGTAAAAGGTTGGGTACATGTTAAAGATTTGCTGAAGCTGGTGGGACGAAATAATCCGGATTTAAGAAGCGTGCGTCGTGAATTACGCGTGGTTCCGGATACGATGCCGCTGGATAGTTTGCTTACATTTTTTTTAAAAGAACATGCTCATTTTGCTTTGGTAGTAGATGAGTTTGGCGATTCCATTGGGCTGGTGTTTTTAGATGACGTTTTGGAACAGATTGTGGGAGATGATATTCAAGATGAGTTTGACCAGGAGGAAATGAGGGAGTTTGTAAAAACCGGAAAAGATACCTATGCGGTAAATGGTGCTATTACTCTGTTTGATTTGGCTGATTATCTACCTGAGATGGATTTGGATTGTCCTGGTGTTACTACGTTGGGTGGATATATGATTAGCCGTATGGGGTGTATTCCAGAGGAAGGAGAAGAATTACAGATTGGACATTACCGTGCCGTGGTGACAGGTTCTGATGGTAGGAGAATTACTCAGATACTGTTGACTCCCTTGCCGGAAGAAAAGGAAAAATAACCGTGTATGAAGGAGAAATTGTGCCCAGATATGAGTTTTGAAGAACAGGCTCATTTGTCTGGCTTCCTTTGTGTAGCTGGTGTAGATGAAGCAGGAAGAGGGCCGTTGGCTGGGCCGGTGGTAGCAGGAGCAGTTATTTTACCTGATATTGTAGAAGGATTAAATGGCTTAAATGATTCCAAACAATTAACCGAGGCGAAAAGAGAGCGATTGTTTATGGCCTTGTTGGAATGCGAGCAAGTTGTTTGTTCTGTAGGATTGGCTTCTGTAGAAGAAATAGATCAGCTTAATATTTTAAGAGCAACACATTTAGCGATGGCTCGAGCTGTAGATGGTCTGTCTCAAAAGGTAGATTTTTGTTTGGTTGATGGATTGCCCGTTAAGGGGTTATCGGTTCCGCATCGTGCAATAGTTAAAGGGGATGGGAGAAGTCTTTCTATTGCCGCGGCTAGTGTGTTGGCTAAGGTGACGAGGGATCGTATGATGATAGAGGCAGACATTGTTTATCCTCAGTATGGTTTTGCAAAACATAAGGGATATGGAACGAAAGCGCATATGGAGGCTCTGCGGAGGTATGGACCTTGTCCGTTGCATCGCCGCTCGTTTGCTCCGGTTTCACAAATGGAACTGCCCTTCTTTGAATAAAAACGGCAGGGATACGGCATGGTTAGGTAAGTACGGGGAATTGGTAGCAGCCTCTTTTCTACGTGCTGAAGGGTGTTCCGTGTTAAGGCAAAATTGGCGTCCGGTCAGAGGGGGAGAGTTGGATATTGTGTGCCGTGATGGAGATTATTTGGTTTTTGTTGAGGTGAAAACTCGTACGGGCGATGGGTATGGAGGGGCTAGGCGCGCTGTGAATGCTCGCAAGAGAGTATTAATTCGGCAAGGCGCTATGGAATGGTTAAGGATGTTACCGGAAATGGTACCGTTTCGTTATGATATTGTAGAAGTTTTGTATCGGGAAGGAAACTCTCCGGATATCCGATGGCTCCAAGGAGCTTTTGGAGAAAAGGATTTACCTTACTCTTAAAAAGAGATTTTACAGTGGGTTCTCAGTTGTGGAGATGTTTTTCGACCGTCGCCTATATTATATATAGAGGAGCGGAGTTAGCTTATCCGAATTTTTGAAATAGCTTCCATGAAATCTTGAGGTACAGGCATGCAGGCTAATTCTTGTTGAAGAATGACTCCGTTGACTCCGGCATCAAGCATGCGCTGTGAATCTTCTATGGTTTGAATACCGCCTGCACTTAAGACCGTAACTGAAGCTGGAACTTCTTCAATAAGTTTTTCCGTAACTTTTAGATTAGTATGAAGCGTGTGAGGATCTGCATTATTGATACACATGAAATCCGGGTCCAGATCCAGAGCTGTTTCGAGTTCATGAAGAGTGTGAACTTCTAACATGACATCTAAACCAAGCCCTGTAGCCATATGGTACATATCATTTAAATCGTTTTCTGGCAACGCAGCAACTACTAGGTTAATGGCATCTGCTCCAGAGACAATAGCTTGGCAAATCATGACAGGATGAATGAATACATCTCTAGCCATAACAGGAACAACGCTGACTCTGGAAATGTTGGATACCATGTCCCAAGAGCCACCGAATACCTCTGGTTCTACCGCTATGGAAATGCCTTGAGCTCTGCCCTGAACAAACATATCATATAGGTGTCGAATATTTGAGACGGGTTCTTTTATTTGAAGTGTTGGATGAACCTTTGTTATTTCAGGAATGACAGAAAGACGTTCTTCTCCAAGGTCGGCTGCTGTACGAAATCCGGCATAGTCATTTCGTAGGATTGCTGATGCTCGTAATTTGCCTTCTATAGGAAGAAGTTTTTTTAAATCGGCACGTTTACGTTCCAGAATATGTTGTAGATAATCCATATTATTACTTTTTGGGTAAGAAATAAGAACGCTGTTTTTCGGAGATAGGTAATCCTACTTGTTGCATGACGCATAACATGTCTTCCCAAACCTTTCGTTTTTCTGAAATATCTTCTGTTCTGAGAAGATAGCTGGGGTTGTATGTTACGCGAACCGGGGTATTAAATGCTGTGTGAAACGATCCGCGTAGAGCCGATAGAGGAGTTTCTCCTGATTGTAGAATACCACGTGCGACAATTGCGCCCAAAGCTACGATTATTTTAGGGCGAACTAGCTTGATTTCTTCCTGGAGAATAGGGAGAGATATCTCTATTTCTGCATCTGTGGGAGGGCGGTTATTTGTAAGCTGTTTGGGGATGGCTGGTCTATATTTGACTAGGTGTGTTAAATAAATATCTGAACGTAATAGCCCCATTGCTTTTAACATGGCGTCCAATTTTTTACCAGCTGGCCCGGAAAATGGAGCTCCCTGTTTTTCTTCATACAGACCGGGGGCGTCTGTTATCATCATGATGTCTGCTTCAGGATTACCAGAAGAAAAAACAGGCGTTTTACGCAGAGATTTCATATTTCGGAGAGGTGGCCAATTTATGACTAATTCTCGAAGGGAGGATAATTTTTCTGCTGGTGTTTCTCCTTCCAGTTCGAAGGATATGTGTTGGGGAAATGGTATTTTTTCTTCTACATCTTTAGAATGAGGATGAGTGAAAATAGATTGCAACTCATGTATTAAGGTCGTTTCATCTACGGAATCTGTAGTATGCTGAACAAAAGAATCGGTTTGTGTAGAAAGTTTTTTTATGGCTTGTTGAGTTAGTAAGGTGGATTTTTGTCCATCTTTAGGCAAATGACGTGCTTCAATAACCCATTTTCTCAAAATAGCTCTGGCTTCTTCCGTAATAGCAATTTTCTCCACGCCGCGGGATAATAGGGTGTGGAGGTAATCTAACGTGATATATTGAGGAAGACCAACAGGCATATTCGCATCGCAGTGTAATCTATTTCTTAATGGATGCAATAATCCTTTAGGTGCGTACGGTTGCGCTGGTTGGTTAGGGGTGGACTGGAAGGAATTAGAGAAACAAGGATGATGACTTTATAGGATATTTAGATTGGTTTGATTCGTGTGTTTATAACACATAAGTATTTATTATCAATAATGTGTGATGAAAATGAGAAAGTGTGTCAAGAGATGATAGAAAAGAAGATGTCGTGAAGTATATTATTTGTCATAATATGACAAAAATGCGGCATGTTTTGTATGTTATTTATTGTTAGTTGTTTGTGGTAGCATATTTTTTGCCTTTTTAAGAGAGCACTGAGAAAAAAGGGTTGCCAAGGTGAACATTATTTCGTACCCAAGAGCCGCCGTTCCCGTTTTTACGGTTTCTGCTCATGGTGTGAGAACTCGGATAGAGTAATAGCTATGTGCTTGGCAGTTAACCATATACCGCATGAATTTGAAAATATTAGCCACCCTGTTTTGTGCCGTTGCAGTTGTGTTTGTCAGCAGTTGTTCGACGAATATGACTGCGTTTGGTATGGGAAAAACCAGTAGTGATGCCCTTGTTTTGGCTCGTGTGGGTGAAACAGCTCAAGGGTTTGTGCAGCCATTGGCTCCGAGTCGTTCGGCGATGCCTTCTTCTAATCTTCCGAAATTGGGGAGAGATAAGCATAAAATGCCGTTTTATCATCCTGCTCAGCGCACTCGTGTCGTTCGTACGACGGCTTATACGCATTCAGAGCGGGATCATTTGGCTTATGGCCCAAGAAATGCTGTTGGGACAGCTTTGAAATATACGTCTACGGTACGCAGTGCTGCTGCTGATTGGTCTGTTTATCCGTTAGGGACAACTTTTCGCATAAAGGGGCAACCCTATCTTTATGTGGTAGATGATTATGGTAGTGCATTAGTAGGCACTGGGACGATTGATATTTATCAACCTAATAAAAAGTTGATGAAGCAATGGGGACGCCGTTATGTTGAATTAACTATTGTGCGTTGGGGGGATCCGGCTAACAGTATGGAAGTTCTTGGTAGCCGTCGTGGTTACAAGCATTGTCGTGCCATGTATGCTGCCCTGAAGCATCGTGTATCTAAGGGGCTTTATGCTAAGGCTGATTGAATGTTCGTTGAAATAGCGCTGTCATTCTTATGAATGGCAGCGCTGTTTTATTTTCTGGCATAGGGAAGGATATATTGACGATATGAATACGGCAAAACGGGCTTTTATTGTTCGAGAGGAGCTTATGGCACTGTATGAGAATCCTTCTATTCCTTTGCTTCATGATGACGCGTATACCCTTTTGGTAGCGGTGCTTTTATCTGCGCAATGTACTGATAAGCGAGTGAATCAAGTGACTCCTGCATTGTTTTCATTAGCCTCTTCTCCAGAGAAGATGGCGCGACAAGATGTGGTAAAAGTTCGGGAAATTGTGAGGCCTTGTGGCTTGTCGGAGAGAAAGTCAGTGGCGATTGTTAATCTTAGTCGTATTCTTGTAGAAAAATATCAAGGTCAGGTCCCTTGTGATTTTGAAGCATTAGAGTCTTTGCCGGGTGTTGGGCATAAAACTGCATCTGTTGTTATGGTTCAGGCTTTTGGGTGTCCTGCATTTCCTGTGGATACTCACATTTTTCGGCTTTCGCGTTTGTGGAAATTGAGTAGAGGGAAAAACGTGAATGTTGTAGAGCGAGACTTGAAAAATCTTTTCCCTGAGTCAATGTGGGGAGCTCTTCATTTGCGCATGGTTTTGTATGGACGGGAACACTGCCCGGCGAGAGGGTGTGGTGGACAATGTCTTATTTGCAGTCGTTTAGCAGAAGACGTATGATGAGCATAGAGCGGATTTTTTTGCTCGGTACGAAATAAATGCTTGCAAGTCAGAATAGGTGTGCTTTATTGCACTAGTATCTTTTCGAACAACCATATAACCAAATTATGAAGAGCCTTTTTAGACTGGGTTTCCGTTTTGCCGCATTTGCTTCCGTTTTGATGGCCGCGTTTTCTACATCTGCCTTTGCTCAAGAGGCTGCCGAAGGTGCTGTCGCAAAAGAACAAACCATGCTTGATAAATGGATTATCGCAGGTGGTTGGACCATGATCCCCATTATGTTGGTGGAAGTTTTTATTGTATTCTTGGTGATTTACAACATGGTGGCTTTAAAGAAGGAAAAATTTTGTCCTGAAGATCTCAAGGTTACTTTGTTGCAGTTGATGGCAGAATGCCGTATTCGTTCTGCAATTGAAGTGGCTGCTGGTAGCCCGACCTATTTGGGACGCTTGGTTGCTTACGCCTTACCGAATGTGGACGCTACTCGGCCAGAAGACCTTGGTAAGGATGCTATTGAGGATGCAGTGGCAGACTTTACTGCTAATGAAAGCCGTTCCGTGTTTAAATGGATTAATATGCTAGCACTTTGTGCTCAGATTTCTCCTATGCTTGGTTTGTTTGGTACTGTGCAGGGGATGGTTGGTGCTTTCGGTACTTTGGCTACAGCCGGCCAGGCAGACCCTACACAGTTGGCCGGTGATATTTCTGTGGCTCTTTTGACAACTTTCTGGGGGTTGATTAATGCTATTATTGCGACTCCGTTCTTCTTCTTCCAAAAAGGGATTGCTAATGCTCAAATTGCTGAATGCGTAGGCACTGTTCAGGAAATGGTTAATACTTCCATTAACGTGGTGAATGCCGAAGCTCAGCTTGCTCGTATTCCTGAAGGTTTGGCCTAATAGGCCGGAGCAATTGGTCCGGTCCGAAAGATATCCCCGCTATTTGGAGATGAATCGGACCGGAGAATCTTAACCAATGAGTAGCTTATGGGTAAGAAAAAAGCAAATGTAACACAGGAAGATGTGAGTGGGGAATTGGATATGTCTCCCATGATTGACATGGTTTTCCTGTTGTTGATCTTCTTCGTGGTGAACGCTACGGCTATTACCGTTAAAAAAGATAAGAAGATTGAAATGCCAACAGCTAGTAGTTCTGGAGAAGTGAAATCTGCTAATGGCTGCATAGTTGTCAATGTTTACGGAGAAGGTGCTGGCAAGCGTCCTCTTGGTGTGAGTCCTGATGTCCAGTGGTCATCTGATGTCGGATCTCCTCTTAATTCTTCTGACGAGCTTAAGGAGTATATTAAAAACCTTGCAGAACGTTTTAAGGATAAACAGGATTTTGAAACGCGCTTGTACTTGCGCGGTGACCGTCAAGCTCTATTTAAGGGCTCTCGGGAAGTAATTAGAGTGGCTGCAGAATGCGGTGTGAGTAAAGTAATCTTTGCCGTATTACCTGCCAAGAACTCTTCTCCTGCAAATAAGGCTGAATAATATTTACGAGTTATGGCAAGACATAAGAAAATGGAGGCGGCTGAGGATGAAGATCCTAAGTTGGATATTTCATCCCTTATTGACGTGTGTTTCCTTTTGCTGATTTATTTCATTGTGGCAACATCGCTGGTTCAAGAACGAAAGCTGGACATGTCCATGCCTGGAACGGCTGTTGGAGAAAATGCTTCCCAAATTGAACCTGCTCTGATTCGGATTATTAAGGACGGCACCATTTATTGGGGTAAGGATAACAGTTTGATGATTGACAATGATATGCAAAATCACAACCTGGGTTCCCTCGTTCAGCAGTTGGAAGCCAAAAAACAGGAAGCCAGTGCTGTCGGCACTAAACCGGTAGTTCAACTTTGGGTGGAAGGAGATGTTCCCCATCAGCGTGTTATTGACGTTATGAACGCATTGACAGAGGCTGGCATTACGACTGTGGCTTTGACGGATCTTAAGAATGATTAGCAGATAGCTTATCTTTTCCCTTTTGTTTTCTGCTTCCGGCTTCCTTCTTAGGAGGTCGGAAGTTTTTTATGGTTAGGAAAGGAAGAATGCTGGTTGGAATATGTTTATATACCCATCAAATAAAGGAATGTACGCATTTTTAATGCTTAAAAATAGGTCTTAGTCATTAAAAACGTAATAAGAAACGGGGTTCTTGCAAGGATGACTAAAAAGATGAAACTTTATGCTTTAGAGTTTGCTCGATCTTGCTAAAATGATGCAATCCATTACAGATAGGTGCGTTTTGTGTGCTTATATGTGCATGGTATCTGTAATATGTTCTTTTTCAATAATTTAGACACATGATCAAATCAAACTACACTACTGTGTTGGCTGCTGGTCTGGTTTCCATGATAAGCGTTGGGGCAGCATTGCCATCTGGGGCCCAACATGGCCCGCGCGATTATCAGCGTACAGCATTGACCGCTATGAAAGCGAGTAAGTGGCAGGAAGCCCTAGATGCTGTGGATCGTTGTATTCGTGTTTATGAACCTCGTATAAAGACATTGGGCCTGGATGATGGTTTTGGCTGGTTTTATTATCAGAAGGGGGTTTGTTTGGCTCAATTGAAGCATTATCAAGAGGCCTTGGATGCTTTTAAAGCATGTTATACCAAGTTTCCGAGTGCGAAAAATCAGCTTGTAAAGATGGCCTTGTTCCGTGAAGGAGAGAACTACTGTCGTCTTGGAGATTTTGGTAAGGCGGCAGAGGTATTGGAAAAGTTCTTAAAGGAATATCGGAGTGATCCGGTAGCTAAGAGTGTTAATGCTGGGGAAGTGCAGGGGTTGTTGGCCCAGTGCTATTTTAAGATGAGTCCTCCATCTTTTGAAAAGGGAATGGATAATTTGGGAGCATGCGTGAATGCTCGTTATAAGGGGCGGCGTATTACAGATGCCGTTATTACGAACGGTTTTTTGGCTATGGTAGAAGCCGCGATTAAAACCGGTAAATGTCAGGAAACGATCAAGTTTGTAGAAGCTCGACCATCTGTGTTGGATATTAGCCCTACTCGTACGGCGTTGTATGTACCACGCTTAGTGAGTTACATTGCGGATGTATTGGAAAAATCCCGTCTTCTTCTTCAGGAAGGTAAACAAAAGGAATCAGAAGATTATGCTGCTTTATCAATGGCATTGATGGGGCTTCTACCCGATCATGCAGAGGTATTAGCAGACGCCAATTATTCTTTAGATCGTTTGGGGCGTGCAAATGGTGCCGTGCTCGGAGTGACGGATACATCTCACACTCTGGAGCGAGCTAAAATAACGTCTTTAATTGAGCAGTTTAGTAAGATGAAGGATGAAGGTAAAGTTCTGGATTCTTTTACGTTCAGCTTTATGGGGAATCAAGCGTTGGTTCATGGTTCTCAGCGAGTCGCTCGAGCTGCTTATCAGCTGATTAATGACTATTATCCAGATGCTCCCGGACGAGAGGATAATTTATATTATTTGGCTATGACTACCTGGCAACTGGGAGAAGCTGACAAAGGCGGAGAACTTGTTGCTCAGCACTTGAAAGAATATCCCAATTCTAAGTATGCACCCGTGCTTAATACTTTGTCCTTAGAAGGACTTTTGAAAGATAAGCAGTTTGAGCTTTGCGTCCAGCAAGCGGACAAGGTGATGGAGTTGCACAAGGATGATCCTAAACATAAGTTTTATGAACTGGCTCTGTATTGCAAAGGCGCTTCTTTATTCAATTTAGGTTTTTCTGATGCCCCTCGTTTTAAAGATGCTGCTCCGATTTTGGAACGATTTATCAAAGAATATCGTGATAGTTCTTATTTGAAGACGGCAATGTATCTTTTGGGTGAAACTTATACGAACCTTGGTAACACAGATGAGGCTATCAAGGCCTTCTCTAATTATGTTGCCCGTTACCCAGATAAGAGCGATGCCAACATGGCTGCGGTTCTTTATAATCGTGCATTCAACTACTTAACTCGTAAAAATCCTGGAGATGAAGAATTAGCTGCAAAGGACGCTAAAGAGATTGTAGATAATTTCAAGGATCATCGTCTGTTCCCGTACGCTAATAATTTGCTGGCCAATTTGTGTGCCGGAAGCAAGGAACACGAGCAGGAAGCTGAAGGATATTTCTTGGCAGCGCTGGAATCTGCCAAGAAGTTGAATGATAAGCGCCCGGCTGCTGAAGCTGTGTATAACTTGTTCATCAATGCGACGAAGAAGCCTCTTCCCATAGAACCAAAGGACGCAGTAGAAGCTGCCAAAGTGGCTCGCCGCGATGAGGCTAAAAAGTGGTATGAAGAATATTGGAAAGACAGTGATATGCCCGGTAGTCGTTATAGCCTTCAATTGGGTGCCGCTGCTATGGACTTCTTTAAGGAAGATAAAGACTTGTTTGATAAGGTAGCTACCAAAATGCAGGAAGTTATTGTGAGAGAAGGTAAAAAGGATGATCCTAAGATGACCGTCCTTTTGGAAGAAGCTGTTAACTCTTACACTAAGACTTATTTGGCAGGTAATCAGGCACTGGGTCGGAATCTGGATTCCAATACATTACGTCAGCACTTTTATCGTTTCCCAGGTGTGGATAATGATAAGGATAAGACACTGAGTGCAATGTTGCGCATGGCTATCATCGCTCAGACACAGGAGCGTTATGAAAAGGCTCCCACAGAGACAGATGAACAGCGCGCAGAAAAAGCGGCTTTGGAAGGCTTGGTTAAGCAGCTCTTTGTGGAGTTAAAGAGAGACTTTAAGCCGTCAGATCTACCTCCGTACACACTTGTGAAGTTAGGTATGCACTTAGCTAATACATCTCAACCGGAAGAAAGCATCGCATACTTTGATGAAATCCTGGATCCGTCAGAATCTGATCCGATTCGTAAGAAAGCCCGTATTAACGGCGTATCCAAGTATCGTAAGAATGCGGTTTTTGGAAAAGCCGTGGCATTAGGACGTAGTAAGGATAATGCCAAGGTAGATGCTGCTATTAAGATGATGAAGGATGAACTTAGCAAGGAAGAATCCAGTGCAAATCCGGACCGCAAGGCAATGGAAGACGCACAATACAACTTAGTTAAGTTTACCTCTGCTCGTCAGGATTGGCCGGCTGTTATTGCTACCGCTAGTAAGTATCGTGAAAATAAAACTTATAAAAAGAATCTGCCAGAGGTCCTTTACCTACAGGGGGAAGCTTACCTGAAGCAGAATGATTTGGACAAGGCCTTGATTAACTTTATGAACATTACCGGTTCATATAAAGGTCTGGTCAAGTGGTCTGCTCCGGCGGTATTGGCACAGATGGATACCTTATGGAAGAGAAATAATATGTCTCAAGGTGCAGGTAGGCAACCATCTGATAGATATGTTGCTTGGAAGGCCGGAAGTCAATACGTGCAGTTGTTGGATACACCCACCAACCGTAAGAAGATGACGGCAGAAGACAGCGCATTGATTAACGAAGTGAAGGACAAAACGAAAAAGTTCGGTTCTGATCCTGCTGTTAGTCAGGAACGGCAAGATATTGCTGCTTATGAAAGTGCTGTACGTGCTGCCAAGGGGCAGAAATAATAATAAAAAGTTTAGTAGATAATTATATGAAAGCTCTTTCAGTAATCATGGTATTGGCCGGATTAACCACATTGGTGCCGGCAATGGCTCAGAACGCACAAGATCCTTTGAGGTTGCGTGCAAGAGTTGTTTCTCAGGCCGTTAAGAATGGTCGTCCGGTGAATATTTATATCCTTTCTTCTAATGGTTCGACAGTTCAATATGTAGAAACTAAGGAATCACAGGAAATTCTACAACAACCTGCTAGCGCATTTAAAACCTTGTACATCTTTGAGACGGAAGATTTTGTGGACGCCAAGGTGGCCATGGAAAACCGGAAGTACCAGGACGCTCGTAATAAGTTTCATGCGTTGGTAAATAAGTATGCTGCTACCCTTTCCATTAAAGACAGCTTGTCTGCTCGAGCGGCTGTTAATGAATTGGAGTGCGCTATGCGCATGATGGATTGGGCCGGAGTTAAGGCGTTATTGTCTAAATTCTCCGTTCGAGCAAATAACTTGTCTCCTACTGCTCAGAATGATTTAGAGGTGGCAAAAATTATGTCCATGATTCCGGATAAAGATTGGAATAGCTTGAAAAGCAATGCTAATTCTTTCCTGACAACTAAAAAGAATGCAACGCGTCTCCAACAAGCGAGAATGAAGTACGTATTGGGTGCTTCTTCTATGGTTGCTCAAGAATGGGATAAAGCATTGGATTATTTCGCGGAAGCTCTGGTCTTGTTACATGCTTCTGATGAAGAGTTGGCGTCTGCTTGTGTAGTTCGTTCTTTGGATTCTTACCTCCATATGAAGGGTGTGTCTGAGTTCTTCGCTGCACCGGCGATTGCTCCCATTGTGGAATCCAGGAAGAATAATCCAGAAAGCATTATTTCTGATGCTCAGATGAAGAGCCGTCCTTCGCTTGTTAAGGAAGGCGCAGCTTTGTATCATTTGCATGAGCTGATGTTCCCGAATAGGAAATTGCCAGCCAAGTATGATGGTTTTGCTGTTTCTTACAAACATCCTGGCGCAACTTCGGCGGATAAATCTGCCCAAGCTACGCCACAGAATCAAGCCGCGTCTTCTGCCCAGGCAGAAGATAAAAAATAACGCTTGATAAGCAGTTATTATAAAAGGGGTGGGATTTGTTAGAGAATCCCACCCCTTTTATGTTTTGGGAATAGAGAAAAATAAAGAGATGTTAAGTGAATGGTCAGAGGAAACTTTGTTCAGAAAGATGTTCTTTTAATGGTCTCCAGCCATTTTTTGTATAGAACAGGAGAAATTTCAGATGGTTTAATTTCTGAACGTTCTCCCCAAAAGACAGTTGTGTGAAGAATAGGGATGTTAGAGGCTGCCAGATGCTGATCAATGGCCGCTTTGTGCGCCAGAACTTCTTCTTTTTTTAGGCCATGCACTACTCCCATAATTTGAGCTCCACTAAAGATATCTCCACCGGTTCTCCAGTAACAGTGAGTCATGCAAAGATGACGCCCGCATTCTGATCCAGCTTGAATTTCCATCCCCTTGGGGACCGTCCAGTGAAAAAGTCCATTGTATTTAGTCACAGGACCATCTGCGGTTTTTGTTTGGACGTGTTCCAAAAAAGCGGCAAAACGACCGATAACCTTTTTTTTATCTAAAGCTTCCGCCGTAAGGCAATATTCTTCCTTATTCATACCTATTTGGGCAGCTCGCAGAGTCCAAGGATCCTCGACCATTTCTTCTGGTTTGAGTTGTTCCTTAATAGAGAGTAATACTTTCCATTCTTGGTCGGAAAGGGATACCTTTTGGGTCTCTTGCATAGTGGCTGGTTGCGGGGTCTTATCGCCTGGTTTTAGGACTCTTCGACGCATATGTCCAACTCCCAGCGTAAAGACGCCTTGGGCTGGCAACAGAACATATCCATTGGCTCCAATATGAAGTTTTAAGATATTGCAATGTTCTTCTAGAGTGCCACAGCCTATGGGTACTTTGATAGTAGTCCAGAGCTTGTAATTGGCTCCAGGTGTTGCGGCATCCGTGCTACGTAGCACAATATGACCGGTAAACGGATCTTTATTCTTCAACCAATCAAAGGCTGTATGCAGATTCTTTTCTGGCAGAGACCATGCAACTAAGGCGCCTTGAGCCAATTTAGTAGCTAGTAAAGTTTGCCTAATACGTCGAATCACTCCTGTTGCCATCATCATTTTCAGTCGTTGAATGATAACAGGAACGGGATGCCCGCATTGTTCTGCAATAGCATGAAATGGCAAACGATGAAATCCCTGAATACGGTCTTCTGCGACCATAAGAATGTTTGTATTGACAGGATCGTTTGGAGATGATGTGGGGATACAGTTATTCATGGCACAAGGGAAAAAGAGCCGGGCGAGAATAGCTCGCTCGGCCCGGAAAAACTAAAATGATGAGCCTAGATTTATTGTCCTGATTGATACAGGGGCTTGTTATCATAACGCGCATCGTAAATAGCGAAGGATTCTCTGTGCTGGTTATGATCACCACGGAAAATTAGCCGTCCGCTGTGTTGGCGTTCTAATTCCATAAGTAGACTAGCATCTTCATTTTTGAATCGAGAAAGAACTTCTGAGTTTACGACAATGACCATGTCCCCGATGGTGTCACGGTATTTTTGGATGCAAGCGTAGATCTGGCGTTGGATTTCTACGCTCATAGTCATTACAGATTTAACACGGCCTCTCCCTCCGCAATAGGGGCATGGATCATGAACGGACTCCCGCAAGCTTTCATTAAGACGTTGGCGGGTCATTTCCATTAGTCCGATAGGAGTAATTTGTAGTACCTGAGTTTTCGCCTTATCACGTTTTAGGCGATCTTTCATGGCCTTGTAAACAGCTTGTTGATCCTTTCTGTGGCGCATATCAATGAAGTCCACTACTACCAACCCGCCGATATTACGCAGTCGGAGCTGTCTTGCGATTTCATAAGCCGCTTCCAAGTTGGTATCCAGAATAGTTTTATCTAGATCCTTGGTGCCTTTGTTACGGCCGGTGTTGACGTCGATAGCAATTAGAGCTTCCGTTTCATCAATGACCAAATAACCACCGCAAGGGAGGAGTACTTGACGCTGGAAAGCTTCATTAATTTGTTTTTCAATTCCTAGTTCTTCGAAAATAGGAGTGCGTACTGGGAAATGTTGAATGTGGCGTTTGGCCCGTCGAGAGATTTTCCCGGCAATAGATCGCATGTGTTCCGTGGTTTCTGCATCATCACAAATGATGTTGTCTACGGTGTCTGTGAGGAAATCCCTTGCGGTTCGTTCAATTAAATCTGGTTCTCTGTATACGCAGACAGGTGCAGGGTTTGCTTCTTTTTTCTCTTCAACATTGTACCATTGTTCCAAGAGCATGGCTAGGTCTCGCACAAAGTGGCGATAACGTTGTCCTTGGGCAACAGTGCGCATGATGATACCCATGCCATCCGGGACGTTTAACTTCTGCATAATTTGGCGCAGACGTACACGTTCCTTAGGATCTTCAATTTTGCGAGAGATACCGAATTGATCAGTAAAGGGCATCAAAACTAGATACCTCCCGGCCAAAGATACATTAGTCGTGACTCTGGGGCCTTTAGTTCCAATTGGTCCCTTGGTGACTTGTACCATGATTTCAGAACCAATGGGGTAGATGTCTGGAATATCCTTGGATGTAATTTTATGTTGTTGCTTTTTGGGTCGCCCTTCACGTTCAATTTCTTCCAAGCTAGAGTCAAGCGCTGCGGGTAGAGCGTCCCAGAAGTGCAAGAAAGCATTCTTTTCTTGCCCAATATCTACGAACATGGCCTTGAGGCCGGGTTCGATATTTTTGACGCGACCTTTGAAGATACCTCCTACGATGTTATCTTCACCTTCGCGTTCAATGGTGTATTCTTCCAATACGCCATTTTCTAAAAGGGCTACGCGACGTTCGAGTTTTTCAGCATTAATAATGATCGTGGAGCCTTCCATGGGATCACAAGATCCAAATCCGAAGACTCGTTTAATTTTTTTAAGCATTTTTGTAAACACGGGGTGTGAATAAGCTAGAGTGTGCTATTGCCCGACGTTGTCCCTGGGAAAATCATCTTTGGTTAGAATGATTACTAATTAGATATGTAAGATGAAAGACACCAGGAATGTAGGCAGGCAGTTTGCTATAAGACGAATGCACGGCAGATGTAATACAGATGAACGGAATCTGATATATAAGTCATATTTGTTCCTTAGTCTTCTGCATCAGTGACATTAGTAAAGAAGTCCAGTTCCTGGAGAGCTTTCCCAGTACCTTCTGCAACGGCACTTAATGGATCTTCCGCGATGTGAATGGGCAGGCCTGTTTGTTCATGCAGGAGTTGATCTAGTCCTCGCAACAGAGCCCCTCCACCAGCCAGAACAATCCCCCTATCCACAAGATCTGCAGCAAGTTCTGGGGGGCAACCTTCTAAAGTTGTTCGCACAGCGTCAACAATTGTGTTAAGCTGTTTCGTTAGTGCTTCTCGAACTTCTTCTGATCGAATTGTTACTGTCTTAGGTAATCCTACGACTGAGTCGCGTCCTTTGACTTCGATAGAGAGTTCTTGGGGAAGGGGATAAGCAGAACCAATGCGAATTTTAATATCTTCTGCTGTGCGTTCCCCTACCATAAGATTGTAAGTCTTTCGCATATAGGAGATGATGGCATCGTCTAATTCATCACCGGCACAGCGAACAGAACGACTGTAAACAATACCAGAAAGGGAAATAAGAGCTACTTCTGTAGTTCCTCCTCCGATGTCTACAATCATGTTGCCAGCAGCTTCTTGTACCGGAAGCCCTACACCGATAGCTGCGGCCATAGGCTCTTCAATCAAATGAACACGGCGCGCTCCTGCTGCTTCAGCGGAATCACGAACAGCTCTACGTTCCACTTCCGTGATTCCGGAGGGAATGGCAATGAGTACACGCGGTTTGAGTTTGATTAAATAATATCTAGCCGTAGCTTTTTTTATAAAATAACGAAGCATATCCTCCGTTATGTCGATGTCGGCAATGACTCCGTCCTTTAAGGGGCGGATAGCCGTGACGGAACCAGGGGTACGGCCCAGCATTCGCTTGGCTTCATCCCCTACGGCCAAAACTTTCTTTCCTTTGACAGCGACAACAGAAGGCTCGCGTAAGACGATCCCCTGATCCTTGACATTAACCAGGGTGTTAGCAGTACCTAGATCAATGCCAATGTCATAGGAGAAAAGTTTGACAATTTTTTGAAAAAAAGATGACATAAAAATTAGTGGATAAAGGCATAACTCTGAAACAGGCAAAGAAGGAATGCCTTGCTTTTTCCTTTTCAGGGGAATGAAAAGCATGACACTACAAACAATGGTCTGCGAGGTAACTCCGAACAGAGCGAATCGACTATGAAAAAACTAGTCTTTCAGGTCAAGCGGAAGATGTCGGATGACGTATGTATTTACGTTATTTGTAAAGGATGTGTCACATGTTACTTCCCTGAAAATCGATTCTGATATCATAATGTTTGACATGATAATATGCAAAGTGAAAATATCTGCCCAGAGAAGTCTTAAACGTTCTTGGGGCTGGTATTCTTTCCCGGGAATGTCTCCTAACCTCTGTAATTCCACTCCAAATAATCGGAACTATGATGATTAGAGAAAAAATCGTTCGTTTTTGTATTCTCTTCCTTCGACTAGGTATGGGGGGCTTTTTTCTTTTTGTCGCAGGGCGTAAGTTACTTCATCTGGATCAGCTTCAAATGACAATAGACCACTTTGCTATTTTTCCTGAAGCTTGGAGTCACCCATTAGCCTGTTTGGGGGTAGCATGTGAAATAGTGGTGGGAGTGGGGCTTTTAATTCGAAAAATTTGTTCTGGAGCTGCTTTGTTGGGGAGTGTTCTTACATTCACGTTTGTGGCACTGTTTATTCAAGGGTGGATTAGAGGACTTTCGCTTTCCTGTAATTGCATCGGTGTGGAAAGGGATGTTACTAATTATCCTTTCGAAATAATGTGGCGTCTGGTTTTGTTTGTTTTAATGTTACTGATATTGTGGACCTCGTGCCGAAAAGGGAAAACATATTTTAATGTTACCCGGCTAGATTTTAGTGAAATGTAATCGGAAGTAATCTGCTACCGTTAGAACGTTGTTTTTTGTAACTGCTTTTAAACCATTAGGACTTTTGCAGGGTTGAGAGAAAGGATAGCTATAAACAAGCCCCTCTTTTTTAAGGTAAAAGAGGGGCTTTGATAGATTCGTTACTTTATAGTTTATGTCCGAATGAATCTTCCGGTTTTAGAGATTTAATAAGTTCAAGTAATAATTTGATAGTAGCTTCCACATCTGACAAGTCAGCTGTTTCTACTGGGGAATGCATATAGCGCAGTGGTAATGAGACCAGAGCAGAGGCTACTCCATTACGAGAAATATAAATGCTGTCTGTGTCTGTCCCGGTTCGACGGCCTGCGGCCTCATGTTGAAGATGTATTTTATGTTTATCTGCTACGATTTCTAAGCGGGCTACTAGATTGGGATGATTAGCAGTACCGTGAAGAAGAGCAGGTCCTTTCCCCAACTTGATATCCCCAAATTTGCCTTTATTTAATCCGGGAGAATCTGTA
This sequence comes from uncultured Akkermansia sp., assembly GCA_964525305.1. Lineage (GTDB taxonomy): Bacteria > Verrucomicrobiota > Verrucomicrobiia > Verrucomicrobiales > Akkermansiaceae > Akkermansia. Next base: position 108,346 of record CAZGGR010000003.1, on the reverse strand, counting down.
GCATGGGTAACATCAATGCAAATAGCCGCATTTGGTTGCAGACGATGTGTAATCATTCCAGCGCCTATGCATCCCACTTCTTCTTGTACGGCATTAACAAGAGCTACATTCCAGGCAAGGGGCTTTTTCTGTTTGCTCAATTTTCGTGCAATTTCTGATAGGACAAATCCACTTAGTCGATTATCTAACGCACGGCATACTAGCTTGTTTTCATTCATTAGCATGGGGCCATCACAATAAACACCTACATGCCCCACACGCAGTCCCAGTTCTGCTACTTCTTTATCGGAAGATGCGCCCACATCAACGTAGATTTCCCAGATTTTGGGTTCTTTTTCTCCTGGTTCTCTCAGGTGAATCGCCGTATTTCCTGTTATGCCCATAACTTCTCCTTGGGACCCTAAAAAACGTATACGGCGGCCCCGGGCAATAGCCGTATCTGTACCGCCTACCCGTTCAACATACAGGAAGCCATCTTCTGTGATATGGCGAATCATGAAGCCGATTTCATCGGCATGGGCTTCAATCATCAGCGTAGGAGCATCTTCTGAATCAGCATGAATGACGGCCCACGTGTTGCCATATGTATCGCATTGAACGTCTTCTGTATATTTACGGAGCTCATCTGCCCAGATACGTTGGGCGTCTATTTCAAAGCCGGACGGACTGGGCGTTTCCAGAAGTTCTGTTAAAAATTCAAGGCTATCATCGTTAATCTTCATGCCTTTTGTATAACACTGTTCCAACTTCTACTCAACAGGAAAGCTTGGCCGTGGAAGGTGGTTTGGATGGTGTGAATATGAAAAACCCGGCTTTGCTAAGAAGTCAAAGCCGGGTAAAAAATAGATGAAATAGTAATTTATACCGGAGAGTTGATAGTAAGTCCGTCCAAGACATCTTGTTTACTCATAATGAAACCGGTATCAGGATCATGATATTGTGTGGAGTAAATGGATGTCCTGGCACTTCCGTATGGATCTGATTCTTTAGCGATAGGTAGGCGATTGGTAAGAGAAGGGAACTTTTGTTCCACCAGTTCGAATGTGGTTATTGGTTCTGGTACAAGATTGAGATAGAACATTCCGCATTCCCAAGCTTTTTCCACGTCTTTGACCAAGCGTTGCATAGGATAGAGCTGATGACGTTCCAGTAGAGCGACATTCAGCTCATCCGTTCCTTCTGGAGTTGCTATTAATTGATCAACGATGCTTTTATTGGTCCCTGTTCCTGTAATTTCTGGGAGATAAATATTTAGTACTCGTCCAAAGCGAAGATTGATGAAGTCTCTTAGTTCGATTAAGGCTTCTAGCCGTTCATCTTTCGATTCGCAGAGTAATGGGGAGGTTTCATTACCTGTTTCAGGGAGTGTATCAATACTGGTAATGTAGGTAACCCGTTCAGCTTTTACTTCGTGCAGGAGATCTATTAAAGTCTTAACCTGCTTTAGAAACGAGTTTATATTTTGATCAGCAACTTGGATGCTATCCCACAGGGATGGGCATATAATAGCTGCTTGCCCGAACTCTTTACCTCGGAGTAGAAGTAGGTTGTTTTCATCAATAAGATAGTCAAAATACCGTTTTGATGACCAGAAAACACCGAGAGCGCAGGATGAGCCGATAAGTACCGTATCTGTCATGGAAATGAATGGTGTCAGAAATAGGCTGAGCCTTTATTTCAGGGCGTCAAAGGCAGATTTAAAGAGGAAATACCCCCATCCCCAGTTTTCATGTCCAGCCCAGTCCTTATCATAGTGGTGGCGAGGTAATAAAAAGCGTTCAGGATGAGGCATTAACCCCATGGCTCGCCCTGTAGAATCCTGGAGTCCAGCAATACTACACTCACAACCATCACGATTGTCTACGTATTGTAGGGCCACATTCCCTGCGGCCAAATATTTTTCGGCATCTCCGGGGCGCGTGACCAAGCGTCCTTCCGCATGAGCTGATGGCAATTCGAATTCGTCCGGCAATCCTTGAAGGAAAGGGGAATTTTTAGATACTTTCACAAGTTTAGCCCAAACGCATTCAAAGCGTTCTTTTTTATTATCAATTAGGCTGGAATCTGGAAGGATTCCTAACTTGGTGAGAATCTGAAAGCCATTGCAAATGCCTAATAGCATACCGCCTTTGGCATGATGCTTGTGCAAAGCGTCTCCCAGGAAACGTTCTGTTTCCAACTGAGCAAGGCGGCCACTAGTGACGTAGTCCCCATAGCTGAAGCCCCCGCTAAGGACAACAAGTTGAGATTTGGTGACGTGTTCAGGAGTGGCTGTTGCGATAGGTTGAACTTGAGTGGAGAAACCGGCTGCACGTAGTGCGCGTTCCGTTTCTACATCGCAGTTGGTACCAGGATATTTCAGTAAAAGTGCGTGAGGCATATTGGTAGAAATGAATCGTTGATTTGTAGAGCCAGGATCAGGAATTAATAATAAGGAGTAAGGCCGTCTTTCCAGAGTTTTTTGAGTTTGGCTACTTCACAGTCAAGAACGGGCTTCCCGTCACAACAGGTCGCTGTGATATGGCCTTTTTCCGTTGCTTGCCCAATACAAGCACAGGGGAAGCCCGACATAGTTGATTCAAAGTCTGCTGCAAACTCTGGATCTACTTCCACTAGGATACGTCCGGTACTTTCACTGAATAGTGGTACAGCAGGGGATTGCCATCCGTTAGAAGTCGGTATCTTGGTAAGATCTAGTTGGATGCCTCCTTTGCCGGAGAACGCCATTTCTGCCGCTGTGACGGCTAAACCGCCTTCAGAAATGTCGTGAGCAGAGAGAACCAGCCCGGAAGTTAGGGCATTGTAATAGGCCTTATACAATTCCAAGTTGGCTGAGCAATCCGTTTGAGGAACCTTGCTGTCTTGTACTCCATGTGTTCGAGCGAAAACAGACCCTCCCATTTCATCTTCCGTATGGCCGATGATGTACAACAAGCTATTGTTTCGTCGCAGTGACGAACCGATAACGTGATCCGGGTTTTCAACTACTCCAAATCCTGAGCAGAGGAATGTGACGGGGACGTTGATAGGTCCATCTTCCGTTTCAAAATAGTTGTAGAAAGAATCTTTCCCAGAAATAAAAGGAGCATTGTAAGCGTCTGCAGCTTGGGCAATGGCTTTTACGCATTCTACCAGGCGTCCCAGTTCTCTGGGATCTTCTGGATTACCCATGCAGAAGTTGTCTAGCAACCCTATTTTGTCTGGATTGGCTCCCACCAGAATCAGTTGCCGGACGCATTCATCTACGGTTCCTGTTCCCATGGCGTAGGGATCCGTTTTGCCCCATTCTGGTAGAATGGCACAAGCCATAGCCATGCATTTATCAGATCCGTCAATATCCACTACTGAACCGTCTTGTGGAGCATCTGCTTGTGCTCCGGCTAGAGGTTTGAGGAGTGTATTCCCTTGAACCTCGTGGTCATATTCACGGATAATGGGTTCACGGGAGACAATGGCGAAGTCCCCCATTACTGTTTCCATGGATTTATTCAGATCTGTATCGGGAAGTTGCTGGCCGGTGAGAGCTTTTCCTGTGCTGAAAACGGATTCCAGCTTCTTGATAGGAGCATCGTGCAATTTGGAGTTATCCAAGCAACAGACAAGTTCTCCCTTGTGCCAGACCTTCAAAATACCGGTATCATCAGAATGTCCTAGTATGGTCAGTTCTGTTTGGAAAGTGTCTGCCAACTTTTGAAGCTCCGGCAGGTCTTTTTCTTCTACGGCCATGACCATGCGTTCTTGGGATTCTGATAGGAAAATTTCCCAGGAAATAAGCCCCGGTTCTTTGAGAGGAGCGTTGTCCAAGAAGATTTCTCCACCAGTAACGGAGAGCATTTCCCCTGCTGCAGACGAGAATCCGCCAGCCCCGCAGTCTGTGATGAAGACAATCAACCCTCGTTCACGAGCTTCCAAAATGAAGTCTAGTGTTTTCTTTTCTTCGATGGGGTTGCCTATCTGAACGGCTGTGAAATCTTCTTCGTGAGAGGCTTCGTCCAAAGCAGCGGAGGAGAAGGTGGCTCCTTTTAAACCATCACGTCCGGTTCTGCCTCCAATGACGATTACTTTGAGGCCGGGGCGCATTTGCTTTAAGATGTCACCACGGGGGATAACGCCAGCTGTTCCGCAGAAGACAAGAGGATTATAAATGTAAGTAGGGTCAAATTGAATGGCTCCGTTTACGGTGGGAATCCCCATGCGGTTCCCATAGTCTCGAACCCCACGTACTACGCCACGCATAATGCCCAATGGGTGAATGACATCAGGTGCGGTGATTTCCGCTGGATCAGTATCTGGTGCCCCAAAACAGAAAACATCCAAGGATGCGATGGGCTTGGCTCCTTTACCTGCCCCCAAGATGTCGCGTATGACGCCTCCCAAGCCGGTGTTGGCCCCAGCATAAGGTTCAATGGCAGAAGGGTGATTGTGTGTTTCTGCCTTTAGACATACGGCCAAGTTGTCGTCCAAAGCAATGAACCCAGCGTTGTCATCAAATGCGCTGAGCACAAAGCCTGGTTTGCGCGCCATAATTTTTTCAGACGGCTTTTTAATATAAGTTTTGAATAAGCTGTTTACTGTTTCCGGAACGCCACCATTAACACTGTGACTAATAGAGGCTGAAAAGATGCGGTGTTTACAGTGTTCAGACCAGGTCTGAGCGATTACTTCTAGTTCTACATCCGTAGGGTCGCGGTCGATTTCGCGGAAAATTTGTTGAACAACTTCCATGTCTTCTTTGGACAAGGAAAGTTTTTGTTTTTTGCTGAGGGTAAGCAATTCGTCACTGCTCAGTTCCCTTACGGGAATGGTGCGATAAGTTTTGGCAGACATGAGAATGAAGATGGGAATGGGTTAGGCGATAGTCCAGTTGTGAATGGCCGGGTTACATACATCTTTGGCAAAACGCGTGGCAAGGGAATCTTTGTCTCCTTGCCCGAAAATGTATACTCGTTGGGTGATTTTCAGCCCAACCAAAGTAAAGCCCATGTTTTGACGTCCCCGATAATTTTGCAGAATAGCTTCCTTTTCCAGGTCCAGTGCTCCAGCTTTCATGCCGTAGTCAATGGAGAACAGAGCTCCTTTTAAAATAGGAAGAGTTTGTTCTGTACATTCCTGGGAAATGGGATCCACCAATACACTTAAAAGATATTCTCGGGCCTTTTGTTCGTCTCCGTTAATTTCTACGGTGTAAACGCGACTGCGACGGAAAGTGAGTCCAGCGTTCAGAGGCGTATAAAGTAGGGCATCTGCGTTGGCTGCTGCCTGAAATCGACTGATAACTTCAAAGTGGAGGGTCATATACTCAAAAATGGTGGTGGAATGAAAAATGGGGGCCGGTGATAAACCGGCTCCCATGAGGAGAAAGGAAATACTTATGCCTTATTTTGAAGTCGGGAAAGGACTTCTTCATAGGCCTCCATGACGTTCCCAAGATCTTGTCGGAAACGGTCTTTATCCATTTTTTCGCCGGTTTTAATATCCCATAAACGGCAAGTGTCCGGGGAAATCTCGTCAGCCAACACGATTTGAGTAGGATCTTCGGCTAAGCGACCGAACTCAATCTTGAAGTCTACGAGTGTAAGCCCGACTTGCTTGAAAAAGTCAATCAGTACATCATTAACAATGCGAGCTTGGTTTTTCAAGAAGAGACACTCCTCTTCTGAAGCGGCATTCATTTCCCGGGCATAATCATCGTTAATGAAGGGGTCCCCAAGGCTGTCGTCTTTATAGGAAAACTCAACAATTGGTTTCTTGAAAGGAGTTCCTTCTTTGACGCCCATGCGACGGCTAAACGAGCCGGCTGCGATATTACGCACGATCACCTCCAGCGGAAGGATGGAAACCTTTTTTACGTCAATATTGATCTCATCCACGTCTGCAACCAAATGTGTTTTTACTCCCTTGCTTTCCAGCATGCGGTAAATGAGCAGTGTGATGGCCTTATTCATTTTTCCCTTGTTTTCAAACTGAGCTTTTTTTGCTCCGTTTCCGGCAGTTGCATCGTCCTTGTATTCCATGCGGAGGACGTTGGGATCGTTAGTTGTATAAAGGCGTTTGGCCTTCCCTTCGTAGATAGGTTCCATGATACGTATTGTGCAGGGGTTAAATGCGTGTGAGAATGTTACGTCAGACACATCGTGCGGTCAAGCCGCAATGGACGAGGGTAAAGCTGAAAACGGCAGGTTTTTTGAACAAGGAATAATAATGAGGAGGTCTTTGGTCTACTTTAGAGATTAGAACTATTATCCTTTCCGTATATATTTATAAAATAATGACTGCTTTTTATACATGAATCCTTGTATTTCGGTGTTCTTCGGATTAGGGAAACGATCAATCAGATATTAAATTCCCACTCATTATAGAAGGAATTATTACCGAGCTGATTTGGGAAGTATGTTGAAGGAGGTTCTGTGGAACAATAGGGAATTTAGTCTTGATACCGGTAGGGCGGGGCGTATCATGTGCCTTAGTATGCACGCCGACTTGGAGAAATTGTTGTCTCTGGGGAAAATCTCCTCCCCTCTCGCTGAAAAACTTGATCGCATTGCACCTGGCCGATACTGCTTCCATGCTACTTGGGGCGTCGGCAAAGTCGTTTCTTGGAGCTTGCCAGCTAAAAAGTTGGTGATTGATTTTGAGGAAAATCCGGAACATGAGGTAGCTTTGGAGTTTGCTCCCAAGATATTGGAATTCATAAATGAGGATCACTTTTTAGTCAGAAGGTATGAAGATACCGAATCGTTAATTGCCTTGTCTGTCGATGATCCGGTGGAATTAGTACGCATAGTACTAAAGGGGTATGGTAATTCTCTTACTCCGGAAAGGCTTGAAGCAGCTTTGAAAGGTACGGTAATTGCGGCGGATAAATGGAAAACTTGGTGGGATAAGGTGCGTGCTATGCTTCGTTCTGATGTTCAGTTTATGATGCCAACTCGTAAGGGTGAACGAATTACCCTCCGTACCAGTATCCTCTCTAGGGCACAAGCCGCTCTGGAGGATTATAATAAGGCCGTAGATTTGAAAGCTAAAGTTCGCGTGTTGGATGGCATCAAATTGGAGGTTGTTGTTTCTGAACCGGACGTTGTTAACGAACTCATTCGTGTTGTGGACGCTGATGTACGGAACGGTGGTAGTTTGGCTCTTCAGCAAGTGATGGAATTGGCTGTTTTCCGTGATGAATTGCTTGTTGCTCTGAAGGATACAGATGCTTCTAAGGAAGTTTATCCCCTTCGCTCTATTGTAGAAGCCGGTATTGTTGAATTGGAACGATTTGCAGAAGTGCTCAATTCTATGCCTGCTGTGCGACAGAAGCACATATATGCTGTGTTGCTGGATCTTTTCGGGGAGAATTGGATTCAAAAAGCTATGGAGCTTTTTGATGTGAGTGGTGCTCGTGCTGTGGGAGAAATTGCTAAGTTCTTAATAGAAAAAGGACAAGGTAAGGAATTGGTTAAACATTTAAAGCATGGCTTGTTGCGTCAGACGCTTCCGGCAGAATCTCTTATCTGGATATGCCGTCAGAGACATGATGCTGCTAAGCCTCTATTTGGGCTCTCTGTGGGTATTGCAATGCTTTCTTTGATAGAACAAGACCATATGGACGGTGGTCCCAACCGTATGTTGCGTTTGAAAAATCTCTTCATGGAAGATAAGGATATCATTCAAGAAATGATTAAAGGGCAAGATGTCTCTGAGGTCCGCCAGTTTGCTAAGATGTTGTATAACACTTCTGCTTTTTCAGAGCAGGATCGCGGAGCTTTGATGGCTCGCATTATTAGTGTGTTCCCTGATTTGCATTCCATCGTGTTGGATGCATTGGTTGACAATTCAGACAAGCCTGAGCCTATATTCGTATCTTGGGAAAGTTTAGAGGCTCGTAAGAAAGAACTGGAAGAACTTGTCAACGTAAAGATCCCGGAAAATCTGCATAATAAAAAGATTTCTCGAGCAGAAGGGGATTTGCGTGAGAATGGGGGATACCAAGATGCCAAGGAAGTTGAAAAAGTTCTTAATCGCCGTCGTGCGGAATTGGAGCATGCTCTAGCTTTGGCCCGTGGTACAGATTTTGCAGTGACAGATACTTCACGTGTTGCTATGGGGATGAAAGTATCTCTTCAGCCATTAAATGGTGGAGAACTTGTTGTTTATACCATTTTGGGAGCATGGGATACTAATCCGGAAAAGCATATAGTTTCTTACCTTTCTCAAGTCGGTAAGGAACTGACAGGTAAGACTGTGGGGGATCAGGTTAAGATTGTACCGATGGATGGAGACAAGAAAAAAGTGTTTACCATTACGAAGATAGAACCTGCTTTTTAACCATCTTTCCTCGATTTATCGAATCAAAAAGGCCTCCTATTCTTTAGAATAGGAGGCCTTTTTGATTGTGGAAGGCAATATACTTCCTTTCTTTTTTTTGTAGGGCAATTCAGTTTTAAAGAGTTGATTCGTCCATGTTAAAGCAGTGGAATCATTTACCAGACATTGTAGGTAAACTTTGTTATTGGATGTAGAATCTTCTCTATGAATAACCGTTCAAGTCGATTGGAGGAATAATAGATATTTTTTATTGAGCAGAGAAATAAAAAAAGCGCCGGATTATTCCGGCGCTTGGATGAGGATAAATTATGGGCTCAAAAGAATATTACCAAGATGCTTTGAAATCCGGGATGGGGGTTTCTTTGCCACCAGGGCAATTTTCCGGAACTTTATAAGCTTTTCGAAGTTCTTTATAGCGTTTTTTAAGCTGTTCCACGGTGGATTTATAAGCGGGATCGTCAATGACGTTTTTCATTTGCTTGGGATCCTTTTGATTGTCAAAGAGCATCCATTCACCACTGGTCCAGATGTAAGATAGCGTATAACGATCTGTTCGTACGCCATCATGGCGAGGGGCATTGTGTTCGCCAGGGTTTTCATAGAAGCAGTAGTAGAGAGCGTCTCTCCAATCCTTTGGAGCTTTACCTGTGAACACGGTCGGTAACAGAGAAATTCCTTGGAATGTACTCATATTTTCCGGAGTATTTGCTTTGGCGGCAGATACAATGGTAGGAGCATAGTCAATATTTTGAACCATGGTCTTATTACGTACACCCGCGGGGATTTTGCCGGGCCATCTCATGATCAAAGGCATACGCAGAGATTCTTCGAATATCCAGCGCTTGTCATACATACCATGTTCGCCCATGTAGAAACCTTGGTCGCCGCAGTATATAACCAACGTGTCTTTACTTAACCCTTCTTTGTCCAGATAACCCATAAGGCGTCCTATACTGTCGTCTATAGAGAGGAGACAGCCAAGATAGTCTTCCATATAAGCATACCACTTCCATTCGGCGAATGCTTTGGGGTCTTTTAATTTCCCAGAGTTCATGCCGTCGACCAAAGATTTGGTGCGCTTGGTGTAGTAATTGGTCCAAGTTTTCTTTTCTTCTGGAGTCATGCGTTGCATTTCTCCTAAATCCCATCCATATCCTGGGGAAACAATGTTTTTACGCATTTCCTCAGGGACTTGGTTTTTCAGAACTTTTAGGTCGGAATAAATGGCCATGTGATTGGCAACAGTTTGCTGATTCTTCTTCAAGAACTCAGGACGGTTAGCATAATCATCATGGAAATTTGTCGGAGGAGTCAGAACAGATGTATCTACCTTGCCTAGATGTCGTAGAGCTGGACACCATGCGCGATGGGGCGCCTTGTGTCCTACAACGAGAAGGAAAGGTTTATTCTTATCTCGTTTTTCCAGCCATTGGATGGATTTGTCTGTAACTACGTCTGTGGCATAGCCTTGAACCCGCTTGGTTTGACGTTTGCCATCTGGTTTAAGGCTGATGAAATCTGGATTATAATAACTGCCTTGGCCTGGGAAGATTTCCCAAGAGTCAAATCCAGTGGGATCTGATTCCAAATGCCATTTCCCGAAAAGCGCAGTTTGGTATCCTGCTTTTTGCAACATTTTCGGGTAAGTGGGTTGAGATCCATCTAACGGTTTTTGACCATTAAACACGAATCCGTTCATGTGGGAGTGCCTCCCGGTTAGGATACAGGCTCGGGAAGGGCCACACAGGGAGTTGGCACAGTAGCTACGGTCAAAAACCATGCCCTGCTGACTCAATTTATGAAAATTAGGTAATGTTACGGGTGAATCATCCTTGTTAGTACCCAGTGTCTGATAGGCGTGGTCATCCGTGATGATGAAGAGGATGTTTGGGCGTTTGTCCCCTTCAGCTTTGGTCTGAGCCGACAGCGGTACTGCTGTTAGCAGAGCCAGAGTCCCGGCGATAATGGTGTTCAAGGGTCTCATACTGTCTTGGAGGATATAAAATGATGGCTCCGTGTCAATGCCATAGGATTTTTTTTACTGGTATTTTTTGTTATGATACTCTCATCTTATGGAGTTTACTTCCTTGGAAGACGCGTTGCATTTATTTGGGAAAGAGCAATTCCGTCCCATGCAGAGGGAGTTGATAGAGTGTGCTTTATCAGGTAAATCTTGTATTGGTGTACTTCCTACTGGATTCGGTAAAAGTCTTTGTTACCAGATTCCCGCAGTATTGGATACTAGATTGACGATAGTGGTTTCCCCATTGATTGCTTTGATGAGAGACCAAGTGGCTGGGCTCAAAAAACTGGGTATCGCTGCGGCCAAATATGATTCTTCTTTAGAAGATGAAAAAAAGAGATGCTTGGCGAGTGAATTACAAGAAGGAGTCATTCGTGTGTTGTTTGTTGCTCCGGAGTCTTTAGAGGCACTATGGTTACAACAGGTTCTAACAAGAGTGACGCCGGGACTTTTAGTTGTGGATGAGGCTCATTGCCTTTCTGAATGGGGGCATAGTTTTAGACCGGATTATTTGAGGTTACCCTATTTTTTTAAGGAATATAGGTTCCGTAGTGTTATGGCACTGACTGCTACTGCTACTGAACCAGTTTGCAGAGATTTAGCTTCTCTGTTTGATGTGCATGAGGATTGTATTTTTCGTATAGCCCCGTATCGTAAGAATATTTTTAGACGGGTAGAAACGATGGAGGAGAAGGATAAAAATGTCCGTCTTATTGATTTTTTGAAAGAGCATACGCGTCGTCCTGCCGTTGTATATGTTAATTCTCGGAAGGTCGCAGAAAGCCTTTCTTATCAGCTGTGCATAGCTGGTTTTGCTTCTAAATGTTACCATGCAGGAATGTCTCAGGAGACACGAAGCTTAGTTCAGGATGAATACTTAGTGGGTGTAATAGATGTATTGGTGGCAACTATTGCTTTTGGTATGGGAATTGATAAGCCCGATGTGCGGTCTGTGGTGCATTATCATCCTCCTGCCAGTTTGGAGGCATATGTGCAGGAATCTGGGCGCGCCGGACGGGATGGGTTGCCTGCTTTTAGCTTTGTGATGTTGTCTTCTTGTGATGAAATATCTATAGTAAATCGTTTGTATGCTTCAGAACCTGATTGTCGAGGTGTAAAGGGGCTTGTTACTTTATTGTCTCGAAAAGGCCGACATATTATATCCTTATATGAAGCCTCTGTTATTTATGATTTACCGAGCGTAGCTATAGATAGAATCTTGTTTGATTTGAAATGCTCTAATTTGATTTACGAACGGAGTAAAGGATATAAATATTATAAGGTGAAACCTCTTTTTGACATGGATGAAATCTTAGAGGGCAGAGAACGAGAGGAATGTTCTCGGTTACAATGGCTGGAAGCTCACCGCGATGGAGAATTGGAGCGTTTATCAATAGAATGGGGGATTTCTTGGGAAGATGTCTATGCTTGGTTTGTTGAGTTAGCACTTTCCGGTGAATGGAAAGTAGATTTTCGGCAAATAGCCATTGAATTAGAGTCTGTAGGATTTGACTCAGATGAGATTACGGATAGATTGGGGAATTATTTTTCTCAGGCAAGGCAAAATGGACTGAAGCGCTGGGAAATGTGCTTTTCTGCATTAACTACTTCTTCATGTCTTAATAGGACTTTGGATGCTTACTTCGGATTTCGTGAATCACATGAGCCCTGCGGGCATTGTCCTGGATGCTGCGGTTGTGTCCCTGATGCACTAACAAATTTTGACCAAGAGCCGGTAAAGGCAGAATTACGCGCTGCAGTCACGATGCTTGTAGAACAGAGAAACTCCGCTTTGTCCCGTTCTACTCAGTTGTCCCGTTTTTTATTGGGCATAGCGTCTCCAGCTACTATGAGGGCACGATTATGGAATCACCCTCTCTATGGGGCAATGTCTGATAGGCGGTGGGAGGATGTATGGATTGAGGCAAAAGCCCTGTTGGGTGAAATTTAGATGGAGGAAGCATCTTATGAAGGCCAATTATTTTGATGGGTAACCCGGTTTGCGATTTTCATAAATGCTTGAAGCCATGCGTTCGGAGATCTTTGCTCTTGGATAAAGTAACGGGCTAAAGTCCCCATTTCGCAGAGTTTTTCTTCAGATGTTTTTAAAACAATATTAAGTTTTTCAAAAATGGAGTCCGGATTATTTGGATCCATTAGCCATCCATAGTTTGGATTTGAAAGGTGGTCGATCGCTGCTCCTTTAGCGAAGGCAATAACGGGACGACCTCTTCCTAGAGCTTCAAGAATGGTTGTTGCTCCTGGTTCATGCCAAGTAGATGGTGCGATAAAAGCTGACGCTGAATTCCATAGGGATGCTTGTTCTTCAAGAGGTACAAAGCCTTTAAAAAGAACATTACTCAGATGATGTTTTGTTACCCATGATTGCAATTCTTCTTTTTGTGGCCCGTCTCCGACAATAACAAGGTGTCGTTGTGTAGATATTTTTGCCCAAGCTTGTAGAACGTGCATGAGTCCCTTTTCCGGAGTAAGCCGTCCTACGAAAAGTATATTCCCGTCTTTCGGCGGTTTAATATATGGTTGCTCAAAGGTGTCTACAAATAATGGTAATATAGAGGTTTTTGATTCTGGAATACCTATCGTTTTAAGCAACCTAGCTTGTTTTTCTGAGAGAGCGATGAATTGAGATGTATATCCAAGGATTCCGCTTTTCCTGGCAATTGTTTGAAAACAGGCAGAAAATAAACTGGCAGTAAAGCTCCCCTTCCAACATTTATTTTTTATGCCTGGTAAGAAGTTCCCATTAGTACAAGCATAACACTCTGTTCCATTTCGGAATAATAATCCGTTCAAACAACCAAATCGGTAATTATGAAGTATATGAATAACGGGAACTTTCAGTCGTTGTGCCTCACGGTAAACTGCGGGTGACATGGCTGGGAAAACATTGTGAATCAGCCATATATCAAATTGATGCTTTTGTTGTAATTGCCGAAGATGAAGGCTAACCTCTTTATTTTGTATGCCTCTGAACGGAGCCGTTAATTTACCCTTTTCTAACCATTCAGCAGTTGAATAATGATACTCCTTTACTATGGCTGCTTTTGAAATAGTTTGAGCCATTTTTAAGACCATAGTTTCTTCCCCTCCATACTGTAGGTAACGATTGAAGATAGAAAGGATACGGAGATGAGACATAATCAGCGTATAAAATATTTGAAGGACATGGTCAATTTGGATTTTTAGTAAGAGAAAACGAGCCCTTATCCTTGTAATTCTCTTCTAAGCTTCCAAGGATCTTTCATTAGTTGTTTTTGAATGGCTTCTTGTTGTTTTCGTAATCGGTCTTCTCGAAGTTGAGATGCTTTTTTACCGGGGCTCAAATTGGAATTAACAAAGGGATTGTTATCTCCCCATTTGGACCAAGGTCCGCGAGGGATGCGGTAGAACTCCACGAAGCGCCAGTGGACAATGGCTGTTCCTCCGGTGATGCCTAGATAGTCTCGTACAGCAGGAGAAATGTCAATGCCAGCTGCTTTATTCCGAGTATTAATCGGTGGTTTATCACCAAAGACATATGGCCAATCTTCTGTTGTGAATGGACCACAGTCTTCCCATTGTGCAAAACAGGAGCGATTGTTATAGACAATTTGAACCCATCTTCCCTTACAAACGGATTGTCCTTTTCCGGTATATTCCCGGCGAAACCAGGGGATGACACGTGATGCTTCCGCTTTGTGTTCTCCTTTAGATACATCATTGTATGGTAATGCCACGTAAAAGGGATTTTGTCTTGGAATAAATGATTTTGGGCGGAAGTCTGTTGTGCGGTATGAGGAATCTGGTGTATCTACTCCACCAAAGTTTTCTTTCCAGGCAGAATCCCAAGAACTTTTATGATTGGCAACCGGATTCCGTTCTGTAGGATCTTCCCCTATCCAGAAAACTGTAGCCGTGATGTTGAGGCGCCATGGATAGGTCCCTGGGCTCAATCGGGATGTTCTGGGGAGAATCCTTGGTGCAGGAGGCGGTGCTCCTTTTTTTATAACGGGAGCTTTAACGATGATGCGTGGCAGAGGGGTGCGTTGGGTTGGGGTGACGATAACAGGACCGTTATGGCGAGTAGTTGTGGTGTTTAGAGAACGGGTTGCGCTTCGTTTTGTTTGGATGTCAGCTTTAGCGATGCCTGTTGTCATACATACAAGCATCGCAAGCAAGTACAAAACCAGAAAAGGATCCTTGGAGAATCCCTTCTGGACTACCTGCTGACGTTGCCGGTATGCGATTACCATCGGTGAAGTTGGGTAACGTAGCGGTGATCCAATTTACCGGGATAATCCGTGTTGAAGTGGAGACCTCTGCTTTCATTACGTCGCATTGCGCAATCCACGATGAGGGATGCTACAGCAACCAGATTCCGTAATTCCAAAATATCCGGAGTAATGCGATAGCCCCAATAGAAGTCTTTAACTTCTCGGTGTAGCATGCGGAGACGTGTTGCAGCACGATCCAGTCTTTTATTAGTTCGAACAATAGATACGTAGTCCCACATTAAGCGGCGGATTTCATCCCAGTTATGATAGATGACAGAAAGTTCGTCTGGAAGTGCCGTATCTCCATGATGCCAAGCGGGAATGTTGTATTCCGTAGGTGTATTTTTTCTCAGAGGACGTTTGGCAAGCATGGCATTTAGTGCGCGTTTTGCAACTACAACACATTCTAATAAAGAATTAGAGGCTAGTCGGTTAGCTCCGTGTAATCCGGTACATCCCGTTTCTCCTGCTGCATAAAGACCGTCTAAGCTTGTTTGACCGTTAACATCTGTCAGCACCCCACCGCATTGAAAATGGGCTGCAGGAACAACGGGTATAGGTTCTTTAGCGGGATTAATACCGTAACGATTGCAGGTTTCATAAATCAGAGGGAATCGTTCTTGCACGAATCCGTCCGGTTTATGTGATATGTCCAGATAGACGCACATGCTTCCCGTCTTTTTCATTTCTGAGTCGACGGCTCGAGCGGTAATGTCTCGAGGAGCTAAGGATTTACGGGGATCATATTTATGCATGAACTCTTTCCCGTCAGAGCCGATAAGTACACCACCTTCTCCGCGCACGGCTTCAGATATAAGGAAAGATCGTGCTTCTGCTCCTTCTGCACGAGTGTTGAAAAAACAAGTTGGATGGAATTGTACGAACTCCATGTTGGCGATAGTTGCTCCTGCTCGCCAGGCCATGGCAACGCCATCTCCTGTGGCAGAGTCATTGTTCGTGGTGTATAGATATACTCGTCCGCATCCGCCCGTTGCTAGCAGAACGCGGTCAGATCTGAATACTTCTACCTCTCCTGTGTTGCGGTCAAGTACATAGGCGCCTAAAACGCGATCCTCCGTAACTAAGCCAAGTTTAGTCGTTGTAATCAGGTCAATAGCAAAGTGATCTTCCAGTAATTCGATATTGGCGTGTCGCTTGGCAGCATCTAACAGTTTGGAGGTTATTTCTAGACCTGTAGCATCTTTGGCATGAAGAATGCGCCGTTTAGTATGCCCCCCCTCTCTTGCCAGTTCATAATCGTCTCCTTGGCTGTCTGGGTCAAAGTTTACACCCCATTCCAGTAATTCACGAATGGCGTCCGGTCCTTCTTCTACAATGGTTCTTACAGCTTGTTCATTGCATAGTCCTGCACCAGCATCCAACGTATCCGCAACATGATCTTCGAAGGAATCGTTGCGATCCCATACGGCAGCTATGCCTCCTTGAGCTTTAGCTGAGCTACAATCCAAAAATTTACCCTTTGTAATGACTGCAACTTTGCCGTATTCCGCTGCTCTGAGGGCGAAACTCAATCCGGCAACACCGGCTCCAATGACTAAAAAGTCGCTCGTTTTCATCTTTAATGGTGCACAAATATAACATCATATGGGTGCTTAAGTCACGCCCAATGATGAAGTGAATAGTTATATTTGTCTGGAAAAGAAGCAAAAAACGCGTTAATTCATGGGCATGAGACCCCATGGGAATGAACAGGAGGCACGTCGGAACAAACATGTTCGTAATACACCAGCGAAAATTGCGGTAAAAGCATTGGGAGAGGAAGTGCTGGATGAGATTTTAGACAAGACAACTACCCCTCTGTTATTGATTTTGGATTGTGTTCAAGATCCGCATAATTTGGGTGCTATTTTGAGAACGGCAGATGGAGCCGGTGTTGATGCTGTGATTGCGCCGCGAGATAAATCCGTTGGTATAACGGAAACGGTGTTACGGGTTTCTGTTGGAGCTGCGGAAAAGGTCCCTTTTATTCAGGTTACTAATTTATCGCGAACGATGAAGCATCTTCAAGACCGTGGTATTTGGATATTTGGTACGTCAGACAAAGGAGATCGCAGTTTGTATGAAACAGATTTTACTGGACCATCAGCATTAGTAATGGGTGCCGAGGGGGAAGGTATGAGGCGGCTTACAGAGGAAAATTGTGATTTTTTACTCAGGATTCCCATGCAGGGGAGTATTCCTTGTCTGAATGTATCCGTAGCTACGGGGGTTTGTCTGTATGAAATCGTAAGACAACGCTTATGATTCAAGAATTAACCATTGAGTCGGGGGATAGAGTCCGGTTTATTTCAGATATTCACTTTGGTCACCCAAAGTCCTTGGTTCAGAATCCTGAGTCGTTGCGTTTTTTGTTGGAGAAATGCAATTATTTAGTGGTTTGTGGAGATCTTAGTGAAACTCGAAAAAGTCCATATCTGGCAGATGGTTTGGAAAAACGAGCTCGCTTTTTAGAAATGTGTCAAGAAGTTGGAGTGAAGCCAATTTTATTGGCAGGTAATCATGATCCAGATGAACAGGTTGGCTTATTGAAATTGTTGGGAGGAAGTGTTTGTGCCTTACACGGCCATGCATTGTTCAAAGTTGTGGCTCCATGGGGGTGGGAATATTTGCAGAATAAACAAGCTTCTAGAAAGTTGGTAAAGGCATTCCCTGATGCCGATACGAATTTGTTGAGTCGATTGGAGTTGGCGAGGGCAATGAGTGTTTTAGTCCCTCCTGTTTATACTAGATCAGGCGGGGGGGGGGATAAGCTCCTGCGTTTTTTAGCTCATTCCGCTTGGCCTCCGGAACGTCCTGCACAGATTTTATTGGCGTGGTTAACTATGATGTGGCGTATTAGAAGATTTACAGACCGTTTTTTACCGGAAGCTGAAGTTGTCGTCTTCGGGCATTTGCATCGTAGAGGCGTCTGTAGATATAGTGGGGGGAGGCTTTTTATAAATCTTGGAGCATGTTTTCATCATGCCAAATGTTGGGCAGCAGATTTAACAGCAAATGGTGGTGTTTCTATTCGCAGTTATGTCCCCAACGGATTTAATGGGCCGAAATTTATTCTTCGTTGAATATGAACGAATAGAGAGAATTGGGGGGAACGCGTCCGTGTTTAGGCGATAATGTGTTAGAGCACCGGATGACTAGTCCATACAGTTTGTGGACGCGTTCCCCAGATATATTGGTCGTGTTTGTTTCTCATCGTTGTCGGAAAAGCGTGTTTTCCCGCAACATTTCAGTGAACAGCCATGACAATGGCTACAAGAACGAGGAGATAAAAGTATCCGAGAGAAGAAAGATTTCTTTTTTAAGAGAAGTTTATAGGATGTTTCTTCCGTGTTGCTTCTTTCCGGATTTGGACTGACCATGAAGTAAAGTTAGATCAACCTAACTTTAAACGCAAGACAAAAGTTTGTCCTGACTAATGTTTGCTATAATGGATTGACTTGTCCGCAAGCGTGAGTATCTTTTTTGTTAGTTTAAGCTAATAAGAATAAGAGATGATGAACGAAAGATTCCCCACTTTGGAATTGAGCAATAGTCTGGAGGATTATATAGAGGCCGTTCGTAATATTGAATTGGAGAAAGGTGAGGCAACCGTAGGCGAGATAGCAGAGATTTTAAATGTGAAAAAACCATCTGTTTCATTGGCAATGAAACAGTTGAAAGAACGTGGATTAGTGGAATATACGCATTATTCACCTATTACTTTGACCGTAAAAGGCCGTTCTTGTGCGGATAGAGTTATTTCTTGTCATATTATGGTGAAGGATTTCCTCATGACGGTGTTGAAAATGGAAGAAGGACGAGCTGATGAAGTAGCTTGCGCTATTGAACATATTATGACGCTAGAGGAAATTTCTCGTTTTCGACTTTTGACTGAGATGTATAGGGAAGATTGTAATTAAGGACGATTCTTTGAGGCTTGATAAAAGGGGAGCTAGTACATGAAAGAATCCTTTTCCATCTCTTAACTGAGTGAAGAAGGCAAACAGTGTCGTGTACTGCGTGCGCTGACGTATACGGTAGAGGCATTATGTAGAAAGGCTGAAAGAGCCGGTGAAATGAATCCAAATATGCCTAAAATGATTAGGGCTGTGTTGAAGCTCACGATGAAGCGGTAATTGTTCTCTATTTTAGCAAGAGCGTTACAACTTAACTCTCTTAAAACAATCAAGTCAGAGAGAGAGTTAGATAGTAGGGAAATATCCGCTACTCCACGAGCAATGTCAGAGGAGTCCTTCATTGCTACAGAAACGTCTGCGCATGAAAGAGCCGGAGAATCATTGATGCCATCTCCTACCATGCATACGATTTTTCCTCTTTCTTTTAATTTATTGATAAAAAGAGCTTTATCTTCGGGGAGAAGTTGAGAATGATATTCTGTGATACCCAAGTGACGACTGATAGAACAAGCAGCGGATTCACTGTCCCCCGTAAGCATGATAACAGATGTAATCCCTTGTTGTTTGAGTTTAGCTATTGTATTTATAGCTTCGGGTCTAGGAGGATCGCTTACTCCGATCATTCCGATAATTTTACGGCCAATGGCAAGAAAGATATTTGATTTATCTTTAGCTTGATGATGGATGATTTGTTTTTGGTTTTCTGTGATAGGAATATGTTCATCTTCAAAGAGGAAGTGATAGCTGCCGACCAGTACCTTTTTGCCATGTAAGCGGGAAGAAATACCATGTGCAACAATATATTCTACTTCTGCGTGTTCTTCTTCATGCATAAGCCCTTCTTCTTGAGCCTTACGCACAATGGCTCTGGCAACGCTGTGCGGGAAGTGTTCTTCCAAACATGCTGCTGTTTTTAGGATGAACTCTTTGCTACAATTGCTTAGGGGAATTATTTGTGTTACTTGTGGACAAGCGGAGGTAAGAGTGCCTGTTTTATCAAAAACAATGGTATCTGCCTTTGCAAACAGTTCCAAGAACTTTCCCCCTTTGATCATAATTTTGCGTGACGCTGCCTCTTTCATTGCAGAGATAACGGAAATAGGAGTAGCAAGTTTAATGGCGCAAGAATAATCTACCATCAGTACAGATAATGCTTTAGATATATTTTGGGTAAATAGGAATAAAGTGGCTGCTGTGAGTAGGGAATAAGGAACGATGGAATCTGCAAGTTTTTCTGCTTTGCTTTGAATTCGAGCTTTTAGTTCTTCCGAATTGTCTATGAGTGATATGATGTTATTGATACGTGATTGGTCTCCTACTGCATTTACACGAATCAAGAGAGAACCTGATTCGATCGTGGTGCCAGCAAAAACAACAGAGCCTTCCTTTTTGAGTACCGCTTCAGATTCTCCCGTCATGGTTGATTGATTGATTTCCGCTTCTCCGGAAATAACTGTTCCATCAACTGGGATGACGTTCCCTGCTTGAACTCGTATTTTGTCTCCTGGACAGATTTGTTCCAATGGAACTTGGTGTATTCTGTCCTTTTCTTCTTTCCAAACACAGTCAACATGGAGGCTCAGACTAGAGGCTAGAGCTACATGAGTTTTTTTGCGTGTGTAATGTTCCAATAGATCAGAAATGGAA
Source organism: uncultured Akkermansia sp. (assembly GCA_964525305.1). Taxonomy (GTDB): domain Bacteria; phylum Verrucomicrobiota; class Verrucomicrobiia; order Verrucomicrobiales; family Akkermansiaceae; genus Akkermansia. The sequence goes on along the minus strand of CAZGGR010000003.1, from coordinate 88,169 downwards.
AGAAGGAACATAATGGAATTGGCTGTTCCGTAGGATTTGGTGCCGATAGATATACCGATGGATACGGCATCTAAAACAGCTACATTGAGTTTTCCCTGACTCAGCCCTGCGAGTCCTTTGTAGAAATAGGAGCTGTAATTCCAGAATGCCCTTGCAATTCTGACTGGTTGCGGTAGTAACAGCTTGCAAAGTATGAAAGATGAGATTTTCCCTGCTATACGCAAAGAAAAGGCACGGGTTAGTTTTCTTGCTTCTATGCGTTCTTCTGGTTCATGACTGTGGAGATTTTCCGGAGAGAGTTTGTCAAGCGTTCGTAAAACGGAGGAAGAAATATCTCCTTTGTATAGGATGAGTATACCACCATTACAAGGTGTGGTTTTAACGGAGTAGACTCCTTTTTGTTGCAATAATTTACATTCAATACCGTAAGCTTGATTATGATTGAATATGTTTCGTCCGCAACGGACACGGAGTCTGCCGGGGGTATGGTGAATAACCTGATAATGCATGAATGAAGAAAAAGAAAATGAATCCTCTGTACGATTTGTCTACAGAGGACTGTCCGTTTCGTTAGCGTGGAAGGGAACGGACAGCCCATTACAAGTATGGAAGGATTGTACTGTCTATTTCTCTGATTTGCGGTTTTTTTCAGAAGCTTCATGGCATAAATCCTGAGCTTCTTCTCGAATATTGGCTAGTTGTTCCATAGCTTTCTGTTGAATAAGCATGGCTTTTGAAAGTCCTTGAACTGCCAGCTTTCTTGTTGTTGGACTTTTCGCTATTTTGGTGCCAATGGTGGCAACAAGTATTCCACCAATGAATCCCCAGATGCCTTTGTTGTTCATGTAACTCATGATAATTATCGCTTTGTTGGATTTGTTTATTGGGATATTTCTGATGTCCATTATTTTTCCAAGTGGAATCAGAATTGATCTCCTATTTTGAACCGGTTCAGTGTAATATTTCCCCTCATTTTGATCAAGGAGAATTAGTTAAGACTAATTTTTTAAGGTCTTTTTATTGGGTGTAATTTTGTTTTATATCTGATTGGTATACAATTATTAATAATGTTTTGTTTCTGGATTTTCGGAGTCGCTTGTGAGAGATGTTGAGCAGAAAAGAGTTGACGGAATAGTTAGTTCAATCTAACTTTGCGCCGTTGCATGAACTTGAACCATACAGAACTCCACCGTTTTTTTCGGAAAGTGTGTCGGTATAGGAAATTGGCTGGATTACTCGTCCGTCGTCCTAGATGCCGTCTACTTTGTGGAGATTGTGAGTTTTGTATGGGTGCATGCTCCAGATCAGAGATGGGACAAGAAACGGATAAGGCAGACGATACCCCTGCTCAACAGAAGGGTAGAGGAGTTTTCCTGAGATAGTTCTTCCCCAGCTTAGTAAAAATCAACAACACCTAACGTTAAAAAACTAGCCGTTTTCTATGAAGAAGCACAACATCATAGCAATTGCATTGACCAGCCTCATGGCTCTTCCTGTAACCGCGCAAGATAATGCTCCCGTTGCAGGGGATATTTTGCAAGGGATTAATATGTTTACTCCGGAAGAAGGAGATCCCTCCTATAAATTGAAAGCTAATGAAAAATATGGGACGCAATGGGCCGTAGATATGGCTTATGGGATTTGGAACACGGAAAAGGTTTCTGGTGTGACCCGACACACGAATCTGGCACTTCTTCACGCTCAGCTCAATCAGCGTCTTGTTGAAGACAATATTAACGGCGGAACTTGGTTGCGTGTGGAGTTTTCCGGATCTTGGGGGCTGGATCGCGAATCTGCACAGAGTGATACGTTTTTTACTGATGCTTATGCTACAGCTTCTGGGTTACACGCTGACGCCATGGGGGCTCATGAAGGTGTTTTCCCAGAAGTAGCACTTATGCATTACTTCGCAAAGAAGCGTGCGTGTTTGATTGCTGGTATGGTTAACTTGACCAACTATTTTGATGCGGTTAGCATAGCTAATGATTCTTTTTCTTCGTTTACTAATGACGGTTTTGTGAACTCCACTATTTTGCCATTGGTTGATAGTAATCTTGGCGGTATTTTGCAGGTGGAGCTAGATCGCAATAATTACATGATGGTTGGAGTCTCTCGAACGGGGTGTGATTCCGGTTACAATCCTTTTAATTCTGATAATTGCGATGGTTATGCTGTCGTTGGTGAATACGGACATATTTTTGCCGATGGAGCAGCAACATTACGTATTAATCCATTTTACACCAGTATGGATGTAGATATGGATGATGGCTCCGGAGAACGCCGTCGGCAGAATGCAGGCCTTGTTGCCAGTATTGAATACACACCTTGCGATTCTTTAACCGTTTACTCCCGTGCTGGTTTTGCTGCTAAGCAATATTTGAGTAATTCCGCAGAGGTTTCTGTGGGGGCCAATGTGAAAATAATCCCTTCTCGAGAAGATGATTTTTTTGGCGTTTCTTATGGTGTATTTAAGGGACAAACTCCTTGTGATGGAGAACGTACGGAAAATAATCGCGAACAAGTGTTGGAAGTTATGTATAGCTTCCAAGTCAATGACTACTTTAAAGTTGTTCCTCACTTCCAGTATATTGCCAATCCCGCTTATAGCACTGCCAATGAAAATGTTCTTTGGGGTGTACAGGCGGTTTTCTCTTTCTAATTCCTTGTATGGTAATAGCGGTTATTTCCTAACCAAAGCATTACTGTAATATTGAGAAAACGCAAAATATTAAAGTCTTCCTTATCTGCCCTTTCTTGTAGCGAGCGGAATCATGCAGGAATGGTAGGTTTAGAAGGGGTCTGCATGACCTAGTGGCAACGCCACATTCTCGATCAGGTAGAGAATGTGGCGTTGCTTATTATATAGAGGAATATTAAACTATTACTAATACTCTATTAGTTAAAGATAATGTATATCTCTATAGAAAATGAATGCTGATAGTGTAAAAAACTACTCAAAAAGAGCCTAAAACCAGATTGACTTGAGAAGGACCTGGTTTAAACTCAAAAAATGAGTAAGGTTCAATGGGAGATTTCTAATAATGAAGTGACGGATCGAGATACTGCATTACGTCGCTTACAAGAAGGGACAACTGGTCATGTGGTTTGTTCTCGGGAAGGTGCAAGTCTCCAGTCTTATAAAGAGGCGGATGGTGTGTATCATTGTGAGGTCGTTTTTAAGATGAATATGCTTTGTCCTGCGGTGTTTGCGGCTCCCGAAGGTGTAACCGGGAAAGAATTGGAAAAATTGTACGAACGTTTTGCCGATGGTGAGGATTTTTCTTTTGTAGAAAAAGAATGGGAGCCATTAACGGCTGTTGAATATCGACACAAACACCATGTGATGTGGTTTGTGTTTTTGTTTATTGCGCTGGTTCTTATTGTGATGGCTGCTTACCAGCACGGTTGGATTAAGTAATTGGGCTTTATAAAAGGGTAAGAAAAACCTGCAAATCGTTGGAAACGATTTGCAGGAAGAATGAGAAGAAGAGTTATAGATGGTTACTCTTGATTTTCTCTGTTGCGTTCGCAACAGCAATGTTCACTGCCACAACATCCGCCGTTGTTGTTACCACATCCATGGCAATCACCGCAACAACTATGATGATTGCTAAAGATGTAGTATAGTGCGTAGGCCAATGCTAAGAAAAGTAGTGTGGCGATGATATATGTTCCCATATAAAGGTAAAATAAAGCTTATGTTGATTAATGGTTCACTTGGTAGAGGAACATGGCTTTTTGAATACAAGGTAGATAATACCTAGTAAAAGAAGAATAGCAAACCCTTGACCAACTCCGAATGTATTTTCTGCATAAAGCCATTCTCCTAATTGATAAATTAGGAAGGCAAGACAATATGCTAAAGCACACATATAGCCGATGGCAAAGAGTGTCCATTTAGCACTATTCATTTCTCTTCTGATAGCTCCCATAGCAGCAAAACAGGGCGCACAAAGGAGATTGAATATCATGAAGGAAAAAGCACTCAAAAAGGTAAATGCTCCTGCTTGAACTAATCGGGCTCCTGTTTCTCTAATTTCAGCATCTTCATCATCTTCTTCAGCTACATCTTCTGCTGTGGAGGATTGAAGTTCTTGTTCAGTCGCAAGTGATGCAGTCTGTTCTGTAACTTCGGTAGGCTTGGTGTTTTGTTCTGTTGCTTCTTCCTCATTTTCAGCATATAGAACTCCAAAGGTCCCAACTACGTTTTCTTTGGCAATTAAGCCTGTAATAGTTGCCATGGTTGGTTTCCAATCACCCCAGCCTAAAGGTTGAAAGACAGGTGCAGCCACATTGCCGATAGATGCTAACATACTATCATTTTGTTCTACTGAATCAATTTTCCAGTTGTAGCTGGAAAGAAACCAGATTAATGCACTGGATATGAAGATGACGGTTCCTGCTTTTTGGACAAATGCTTTGCAACGGTCCCAGGCGTGTATGAGCACGTTTTTCCAAGCCGGAATGTGATAGATAGGCAATTCCATGACGAATGGGGTTGGGTCCCCCGCGAACATGGATGTTTTTTTCAAAATAAGCCCGGAAAGAATGATTGCCCCCATTCCAATGAAGTAGGTTCCAGGAGCAACCCAAGAGTTTTCTGGGAAAAAAGCTCCGGCAATCAGTGCGATGATAGGGGTTTTGGCTCCACAGGGAATGAATGTGGTTGTCATGATGGTCATTCGCCTATCCTTTTCATTTTCGATAGTTCGGGTCGCCATAATGCCGGGAACGCCACATCCCATAGAAACAAGCATGGGAATAAAGGATTTCCCGGAGAGTCCAAATTTGCGGAAAATGCGATCCATGATGAAAGCGACGCGTGCCATATAGCCACAATCTTCTAAAATACCTAAACATAGGAAGAGTACGGCCATTTGTGGAAGAAAGCCCAATACTGCACCTACCCCGGCAATTACTCCATCCTGAATCAAACTTTCTAGCCAGGGAGAACAACCTGCATTCTCTAGTAAACTTCCTACCCATTCCGGAATCAATTCCCCAAAGAGGGTATCATTGGCCCAATCTGTCCCCCAAGCGCCTACCGTTTGAATGGAAATGTAATATACTGCCCACATCACAATGGCAAATATGGGTAATCCCAGCCAACGGTTGGTAATGATACGGTCAATCTTATCGCTTCCTGTAAGTGCTCCGGATTTAGCTTTGATAACGGAGTTTTTAATAATATCAGAAATAGAATTGTAACGTTCATTGGTGATGATCGATTCGCTATCATCTTCCATTTCTTGTTCTATGGCTACAATGGTCTCTTCGATGCGGGATTGTTCATCCGAGGAAAGTCCTAATTGCTCTGTAACTTTACAATCCCGTTCAAATGTCTTAATGGAAAACCATTTTTTCTGTTCATTCGGACATTTGCCGGTGATGATTTCTGAAATCCTTTCAATGGCATTTTCTAGTTGTGTGGGGAAGTGAATGCCATACGGAGTGCGTGCTTCTTCAGAAGTAGCTGTCTTGACAATACTATTGATTAGTTCGTTTATGCCGATGCCTTTAAGGGCACTGATTTCCAGCACTTGGCAACCTAATTCACAAGAAAGTTTTTCTGTATCAATGCGGTCACCACGTTTTTGGACAATGTCCATCATGTTCAATGCTACAATGACTGGAACTCCTAGCTCGCAAAGCTGCGTGGTTAAATAAAGGTTTCGTTCCAAGTTACTACCATCAATCAAGTTTAAGATTAAGGATGGATGGTTTGTGACCAAATAGTTTCGGCTGACGACTTCTTCCAGTGTATAGGGTGAAAGAGAATAAATGCCAGGGAGGTCTTCAATAATGATGTTTTTATGGCCTTTTAGGCGGCCTTCTTTTTTTTCAACGGTAACTCCGGGCCAGTTGCCGACATATTGACTTGAGCCTGTTAGTGTATTAAAGAGAGTTGTTTTTCCACAGTTGGGATTGCCGGCTAGGGCGATGGTAATATTGCTCATAGATTGTTTCCTTGTCTTAATGTGTAGGGGGCGCCGTCTTGCTGTCAGGTCAGGAAACGTGCGGTAATAAGGGCGGAATCAAAGGATATGAATGTTTTCGGCTTCCGATTTACGGATGGATAGTTCGTATCCGCGAACTGTTACTTCTATAGGGTCTCCTAATGGAGCTACCTTGCGGATAAAAATCTGTGTTCCTTTGGTAACTCCCATATCCATGATTCGTCTTTTGATTGGGCCTTCTCCTACCAGTTTCCCGACGGTAACGGTTTCCCCAATCAGGGCGTCTCTTAATGTCCGATGTGTGGTCATAGATTGATGCTTGGGTAAAATGGATTAAGCAACAAATATTTTGCAGGCTAATGTTTTACTGAGTGCAATCCGGGATTCTTTGACGTTGACAATAAAATTGCCACCGTTTTCAGAAACGATGGATACTGTACTTCCGGCAACAAAGCCCAAACTTTCCAGAAAGCGTCGGGTTTCATCTTTGCCGTGGATTTTATTGATTTGGCGGATGTCGCCGATATTAAGCATAGAGAGTGGCATAGTGTGTGAATATATCAATATCTGAAAGAAAGTTAGTTTTATCAAACTAACAAGTCAATAATATTGTGTGTTTATGTTTCAGAATTCTTGCAATGTTCATAATATGAATTATTTAAGCATTAGTTGTGGCTAAGTGTTTGGCCGTGGCTGTATGTGGACAAGCAGTTCCCCAATAAGGATGCGTTCGAATATTGGTATAAAAAACGCTCCAATGGGGATTCCTCATTGGAGCGTTAAAAATCGTTTTTTTTTTTGATTTAATAGGTGGGACAAACGTCTCCTTGTACGGGGCTACCGTTATATTCTCCAGTGAGGGTTTTCAAGAATTCAGCTAGAAGGCGAACTTCTTTTCTATCCAATTTATCATACCCGAGCTGATAGTGATACATCTTGGTGATAGCTTCTTCCAGTGTTTGTGCAGAAGCATCATGCATATAAGGCCAAGTTAGGGCTATATTGCGGAGGGTTGGTACGCGAAATCGATGCTTATCCGATTCTTTTTTGGAAAAGTTCATCAGTCCATTATCGTCAGCAGTTGTTGCGCGTCCTGCAAAGAAATCGCCTTTAAGGTCAGCATATTCAAAGGATTGGCCACCCATAGCCGGACCGGTGTGGCAAGTTTGGCATCCGAGTTGTAAAAAAAGCTTATAACCTTTTTGGGCGCAACTGCTAATGGCATTTTTATCTCCCTTTAAATAACGGTCAAAAGGGCTGTTGGGAGTAATGAGTGTTTTTTCGTACTCAGCGATGGCGTTTGTAATAGTTTCGCCATTAAACCCTTGGGGATAAACCTTTTTGAACTCTATAGCAAAGGGTATGTCTTGTTCGAGCTTTGTTGCAATTTGTTTCCAGTCATTCGGATGTTGGTAGCCCATTTCTACTGGATTTAAGGGAGGACCACCTGCTTGTTCTTGAAGGGTTGAAGCTCGTCCGTCCCAGAATTGTTTAGCATGGAAGACTGCATTAAAGACGGTGGGTGCATTAATACCTCCTTTTTGTCCTCGTACACCGGTAGACGTTGGCAAATTATCTGTTCCTGCTTTTTTTAATGAGTGGCAGGTTGCACAGGAAACAGTATTATCAGATGAAAGGCGTACATCATGAAACAACTTATCGCCTAATGCTACTTTTGCCGGATTGGTGGGGAGTTTTTCAGGAATGGGCGTAATGGGAGAAGTTGCATAATCACGACCGACCAAATTGCCAAATAATTTCAGACGTTCGTCTTTAATCCATTGGTACATGGCTGTTTTTTCCTGCAATGTGAGAGTGCTACCCCAATGCACCATGGTATAAGACGTGGGGGGCATAGAATTGCGCAGGAGAACATGTTCTAGTTTGGAAAGTGTAACGGCTGTGGGAGTTTCATCCATATTGTAGCTACGTTGGCCGTCTTTTGTGTGGCGTACTAATAGTCCACCGGATAGTGTATTAGCCAGTTCTGAAATGTGACTACCGGGACGGTGGCAATCCGCGCATTTAGTGTTCATTGTATGTGCGGTTATTTCTGCCGCTTGAGCAGGTGTCAAAGGTTTAATACTTTGATCCGGGAGAAATAGAGGGGCGATAGCTGCTGTCACGATGACCGTACCGCCCAAAATGGCTCCGGCTTTGATGAAGGAACGTATTTTGCTCATGAGATTCAGTGCCGTGGAATGGATTGAATGGTAAAAAAGGAAGGATAAAAAATCAAGGTGTATTCTGTATTCTAAAGTTCTCCGTTTTCCCTCAAGTCTTCATTAATGGCTTCTAAAACATCTGCTTCAGGCTTGAAATTTGCTGCATGGTAGGAGCTGCGAACTAGTGGGCCTGATGCTACGTGTTTAAAGCCTTTACTTCGTGCTATTTCTTCATATCGAGCAAAGTCATCCGGATGAATGTATTTGACTACGGGCAGGTGATTGCGAGATGGGCGCAAGTATTGTCCCAATGTTAAGACGGAAACACCATGTTCTAGAAGGTCGTCCATGGAACGAAAAAGCTCATCTTCTGTTTCTCCCAAGCCTAACATGATGCCGCTTTTGGTAGCAACTTTCCCATCCACGCATTCCAGTGCCATACGTAGAACTCGTAAAGATCGATGATATTGAGCACGGAAGCGTACTATAGGGGTGAGGCGTTCTACAGTTTCTAAATTGTGACCAAAAATATGGGGTCGTGCCGCCATGAGCGTTTGAATGGAAGTGAGCTTCTCATTCAAATCGGAGGCTAGAACTTCTATGATGGTGGAAGGGTTGAACTTTCTGATAGTTCGAATGACTTGGGCAAAATGAGCCGCTGCTCCGTCCGGTAAATCGTCACGAGTTACCATAGTAATAACGGCATGTTTTAGCTTCATGTGGGTAACCGCTTCCGCTACGCGTTGTGGTTCTTCCGGGTCTAATGGGGCCGGTTTTGCTGTGCGAGTGGCACAAAAGCCGCATGCTCGTGTGCAGCGGTCTCCTCCGATCATGAAGGTAGCGGTGCCTTGATTCCAGCATTCATAGCGATTGGGACAGTGAGCTTCTTCACAAACGGTGAATAGATTTTTGCCTTCTACGAGTTGTTTAACATCCCAGAATTCTCGACCGTTGGGTAAGCGAACTTTAATCCATGAAGGCTTGCGTTCAGGACTTCCGTTCGTCTCATTATTGTTCCGGCGTTCCATAGCAGTGATAGCTTGCCGTGATGGAGTGACTTTGGCAAATGCAAAGTTCTTTATTCTAGATTATTGCTTACGATTTCATCTGTTCCAAGAGAGGAAGAAATGTTCATTTTTTTACGTTCTTTAGCCGCTATTCTTGCTGTACGGAAAAAATCCCGGAGGCGTTGTAGGCACTCATCTCCCAAAACACCGGAATGTACTTCACATTTGTGATTAAGCGGTGGGTTAGAATCAAGCAGGTTAATCCATCCTCCGGCAGCTCCTGTTTTTGCATCTGGGCATCCGAAAACGACTCGGTTGGGTCTACAATGGACGATAGCGCCCGCACACATTGGGCATGGTTCTTTGGTTACATATAGGGTACATCCTTCCAAACGCCAATCTCCTAGCGCTTCTTGAGCAGCCGTTAGCGCGATCATTTCCGCATGAGCTGTAGCATCTTTAAGCGTTTCCACTTGATTCCATCCACGACCAATGACATGGCCATCTTTTACTACAATGGCACCAATAGGTACTTCCCCGTTCACGAGGGCTTTTTTAGATTCTTTTATGGCTTGGCGCATGAACCATTCATCTGACCCGGGGAGTTCCATCATTACGGCATTTATTTTTACCGTGTTATGTGTTTCTGGCAAGTCCTTTCTGATGGCTTATTGTATTTGCGATATTTGTAAAATAATTGAGAGTAAGATAAATAAAAACTCCGTTCCGGATGACGGGACGGAGTGAAAAATTTAGCAATAGATAGATGTAGGAATTATCGTAAGCCTGTTAATAAAAGCTCTGCATTATTTTGTGTTTTAGCGATGTTTTGCAGAAGTGCCTGAAGTCCTTCCCATCCCGGTTTCATGGCAAGCTGGCGACGTAGTTGCATAATTTTGACGAGTTCTTGTTCATTGTACAGTCTATCATCATTGCGTGTACCACTTTGGGAAAGCGATATGGCTGGATAAATCCGTCGTTCGGCAAGTTCTCGGTCTAAGCGGATTTCTAAGTTGCCGGTTCCTTTGAACTCTTCAAAAATTACTTCATCCATTCGGGATTCTGTATCAACTAAACATGTTGCGATGATTGTCAGGCTACCTCCTTCTTCTACATTACGTGCTGCAGAAAAGAACTTACGAGGCTTTTCCAAAGCATTGGAACCAATGCCGCCGGACATAATGCGGCCTCCCGTTTGGTTAGCATTGTAACCACGAGCCAAGCGGGTGAGGGAATCTAGGAGAATAACAACGTCTTTTCCCATTTCTACTAATCGTTTTGCTCGCTCAATAACTAGGTCTGAGACTTGAGCATGACGCCGAGATGGTTCATCAAAGGTGGAGGCAAATACAGGAGTATCGATCGTTTCTTCAAAATCTGTTACTTCTTCTGGACGTTCGTCAAGTAACAGAACGATGAGCTCCACGTCTGGGTAATTGGCTCTGATAGAACGGGCAATTGTTTTCAGGAGAATTGTTTTGCCTCCACGGGGTGGGGCAACAATTAATCCGCGCTGCCCTTTACCAAATGGTGTTATAAGGTCTAGAACTCGCATAGTAGCGGAATTAACCTTATTATTTTCCAAAAAAAGACGCTCTTTTGGGAAAAGGGGAGTGAGGCGGTCAAAGTCTGTTGGATCCCGGTATTCTTCTGCAGGAATGCCTTCTACACTGATGACGGAGGCTGTAGAAAGATATTTGTCATGTGGGCGCAATTTGCGTAGCTTAACTTTGATTTGTTGTCCTACCTTTAGATGCAGTGACTTGATATGATTCCCTCCCAGGTAAATATCATCTGGAGATGTTCGGAAGCTTTTGGAAGGATCTCTCAGCATGGCATAATTATCTTTAGCCTGTTCCATGACTCCGGAAACAACGACTTCATGACCTTTAGCTAAAAATTGCTTTCCAAGTTCAAAGACAAGCTGGGATTTAGTGAGAGATGTAGGATTTCGGATAGGGAAACCTTCTGCTATTTCTTGAAGGATATTCAGCGGACGTTCCCGTAGTTCATTAATATCAATTTGTTCTAATGTCTGTTCTTTTTGTCCTTCCGGGCATAGCGAGGAGATCCCGGTTTCTTCTAAAGCAACGGCTGGTTGTTCGTTAGTGTGTTCTTCCGGCTCAGAAATGGAATACGTTGAGGGAATCTGAGATGGCTTTTCGGTGGAAGAGGCTATGTTTTCGTGTTCTTTAGTCATGAAAAAAATGTCGGTAAAGTCTTTGGGTTTGCCGGTAGAGCATGGGAGGCGGACCTTCATTCCAGATGACGAAGTCTGCTGCTATTACTTTTTCCATAATGGGAAGCTGTGCCGCCAGAATGGCTTCAATCATATCTTCACGGAATCCGTTCCTGAGGGCTAAGCGGGTTTTCTGCGTTTCGCGAGAAACAGCTACCACGCATACTGCATCTTGATGGTAACGCATCGATGTTTCAAAAAACAGAGGCACGTCAATGACAAAACCGTCAACCCCCTTATTCTGACGTGCTTCTTGTATTTGCGCAAGACATTCTTGATGCAGTACGGGGTGAATCATCCCTTCCAGCGTTTTACGGCTTGTTGGGTTTTGAAACACAATTTCTCGTAGAAAATCTCTGTTAGCGTGTCCCTCTGCAGTTATGGCGTCGATGCCAAAAGCCTGTATAAGGTTATCTTTAAGGAGACAACTATTTAGTAGTTTGCCTGTTTCTGCGTCACAATCAAAAATACGTAGGCGCTTGCCTCCCTCTTCTATAAGATGTCGGATAAAAGTGGATTTCCCGGATGCAATACCTCCGGTTACGATCAATGTTTTCATGACAGAAAGGAAGATGATTTGTATTGGGGTGGAAAACATAAAGAACGGGTGAAAGGCTCACCCTTTCACCCGTTCTAATATGGACGTTGTGCGTATACCACTTACATAGGAGGTGGCAACAGACCATCAGAAGCCGGCATGGCACTTTCGGTGGAGGATGCAGCTGCTGGAAGAGCATTACCACGTACAGGTTGGCCTGTGGCGTCAATGATCTGACCCGTTACGAAGATCATCAGGTTCTTCTTAACGTGGTTGTCAGAATTACTGCGGAAGAAACGACCAATCAATGGCAAGTCTCCGAAAATCGGTACTTTGTCTTCAACTGTCTGAATGTCTTCTGTGATCAATCCCCCGATAGCCACGGTGTGACCATCGTAGATGAACAGGGAGGTCTCAACAGAACGCTTGGAGAAGATCGGCTGTTCGATTCTGTTTTCAGTCAATGTAATGGACATCGGCTTACCATCGGAACCAACACCGGTGGACTGAATCGGGCTGCCGTAGTTCACAAAGCCTTCAAATTCCACAATGCTAGGTTTGAAATTAAGGTCGATGATATATTTGTTGTCTCCAATGGTGGGTACAACTTCTAATGTTACACCAACGGGCTTCATTTCAAATACCCCAGGAGTGGCTGGAGTTACTGGGAAACTGGTGATCTGTGGTTGAATCTTATCCCCAAGCAAACCTTCTGTTAGGCTGGAGTTATTATTATAACCATAGCCGTTGTTGTTGCTACCAACACTGTTGGGAAGTTCCGGCGGTTCGTATTCGGTGGGATACCAGAATTCGCGGATAATTTCAATCTTGGCAGTTTCACCAGACTTAGCTGTTACACTGGGGGCAGTGAGAACGTCAGATCCCTTCTTCTGAGACAACCCACGCATCAGCATCTGGAAGGAACCCTCATCGTAGATACCGGTTAGTGACAAGATGCCAGGAGCAGGGTTCTTCTTAGTAGCTTCGGTGCGGTTTGCGCTGTTCAGCAGATTATCTACGGAGTTTTTGACGATTGCGTAATCGCCGGTACGGTTGCCACTTGTAGCAAGACCATTGATTAAGCTGTTACCGTCAGAAGCGGTAGTGTTATTGATAGGCCATCCTGTGACGCCTCCTGGCGTTTGAGTAAAGCTATCAGAGTCAAGACCAGACCCGTAAGCAGTACCGCCACCTAAGAAGGTGCTACGATCGTTGCTGACAGAGAAAGGTGTGACAACCCAATCAAAGCCGAGTTCTTCTGTATTGACCTGGGTAACTTCCACAAACTTGGTCATGATACGCACCTGCTGTGATTCACCGCGGGTGTTTTCAATGAGTTGTTCAATCAGATCCAAGTTGCCAGAAGTATTGCGAACAACTAGAGAAGAGTTCCCATTAACAAGGAATGCAGAAGCGCCTTCTGGGAAGCTGATGCCACTCTTTTCCAGTAAACTGCGGATGGATGGCATAGGCTTGAGACCGGAAGAGCTTTCACTTCCACCTCCTCCAAAGGGATCGACTTCTTCACCACCACCATCACCAACGGTGTTGCGCAGAGCAGATTGGAAGCCCGGAGGAACGGAGAAAGTGCGCTGGTACAAATCTACATCGTTACCGCCAGCAGGGAGAATGGTTACAGCGTAATCTTCTACTTTCTGACGCAGGCCAGCGTTACTGCAAATAAAACGGAGCACTTCCAACATAGGAACGTTGGTGAGCTTCAGTTGACCGATCTTACGAGTGCGAATACTTTCTTGAGCAACGGTGGCAGCGGGAGCTGCTTCTGTGTCTTCTGCCCCCTCATCGCCAAATCCTTCATCTTCTGAAGAAGCAACGGGAGAAACGGCTGCGGGCTGAGAATCGTTAATGACAAAGTTAATGCCACGTTCGCCATTTGGTCCTACGGTGCGATCCAATTCTATGGACTTTTTGCGCAGGTAGTCAATGGCATCTTCAACTGTGGTATCTTCAAAAGAAACAGAAGGAATGATGATGCTCTTGAGCTTCATTAAGTTTGCCGTAGCACCATTAATATCCGTAACCGGCGCATTGCCCATGTCGTCTGAACCGGTTGGAATTTCCATAGGAACAGGTTGTTCCCACATTCTGTCTACCTCTGCCAGCATTGCACTGCGGGTTTCATCGTAGGCAGCTGCATAGTAAGCTTGACGACGGCGATTAACAGTTTCTTGTCCACGACGGGCTGCTACATTGTACGGATCAATAGCAAGCACCTTATTGAACTCGGCAATAGCTTTGTCGTAATCACCGAGGTCGTAGTAACCATAGGCCATGTGAAGGAGTGTATTCACCTTTTCTACGTTTTTCACGTGTTCTGGGGTGAGTGCCGGATTCGTACGAACCGGATCCTTCATGTATTCGAGCGTTCTTTGAGCAAGTTTGGCACTCCGAGGATTCAACTTAATGGCGTCTTGAAGAAGCTTTTCTGCTTCGTCATAACGACCTACTTTGATGTATTCCTGAGCAACAGCGATGCTGGCATCACCAATGTGGTTGGCAATGGCTTCTTTGCGTTGGTCATTGATCGGAGCAGAAGGCAGAGTGCTGTAAGCAGCGTTGTATTTATCCAGGGCTTCCTTGTACTGACCTTCGCGGTACAAATTACGCCCCTCCGTCAGGAGCTGCTCAGCTTCCTGAGTTTGCGCTTCACGGCGAGCCATAGCTGTACGTGCAGCACTGGATTGGTATTGGTAACTGCTCGGTCCGGCATAGGACGATCCCAAGGCACTGGAGGTCCCGACAGCGCCGCCATCGCCAGCCTGCGCAAAGGGGCAGGAGGCAGCAATGGCCATCAGCGCAATCAGAGAACGCTTCGGTTGATAAAGTGGTGCGTGGTCCATAGTTAGGTTCTTCTTTTTACATGTTTTTCGGATTTGTGAAGCTTTTTTTTCAGAAAAGTTAAAATCCGGCTTTATTTTTTCTTGTTTAGTGTTGTTTGTTCTCCGGTCTTTTTGTTGGCAATGGTTACTGTTTGTGTAGCATTATCAACGGTTTTCAGCGTGTAAGTTTGCTCAGAATCTCCAGGAATCCGAAAATCGGCACCTTCTTCCACTGTGAAGGTTGTATCTCGTTCGGCGCCGGCTGAGATAGTAAGGTTTACTTTCTTATCGATGATCGGGATAATATATTTTGTCCCTCGTCTGATAGTATAGGTTTGACCATTTTTGGTAGGTGATAGATCTTTGATAGTGGCTTCTTCATCAGTTTCTACCATGTCCAAATTGGTGTTTTTGAACTCTTTTTGAGCAACACTGACAAGTTCAAATCTGGGTTGATCCTTGGAGTTTTTACGAACCCCGAACTTGTTGTTGGGTTGGACGATGTTTTTCCAAATCTCTTGTTTTGCTCGGTTTAAACCTTTGAATGTAAAGTCATTCCCATCTGCTTGCGTGAAGGCTAGGTAAAATCCGGATTGTTTGATTTCAGCAACGAATAGCTTCGTGACCAGAGACGGATGGCTATTGGGGTCGTTAGGATGAGTTTTTGCTTCGTATTCTTCTAAAACTGTAAACCCATCATTGTCAGTATCTCTGGTTAGGACATCTGAATAGATGAACTCATTTTCTAATCCGTTATCCAAAAACCATTTGTTCGGAATATTTCCGTGGATTGGTGGACCAGAGACGATATCAAAAGGTTCCATTTCTCCGTCCTTAATCCAGAGGTTAGGAGCTACGAATCCAACATATTGTTGAGTTGTCTGAGCAATCGGCTTTAGCTCATGGGAAGCAGAAAGTTCTTGGTTGAGCTCAGCTGTTTTTTTGATGCCGGCAGGGGGGGCGATATCTTGTGACTTGATTTGAGTGTCGAATGTATATGTGCTGTCCAAGCCTGTAAGGGTTATGATTCCAGTAGCAACACATCCTATGCCTAAGAAAAGGCCGGAGGCCAGCAGAATTCTGTCGTAGTTTTGTTTTTTAGACATATTGAAAGTATTTGTTTCAGAGTTGATGGCCACGATTAATTTTCAGCCGTTTCCTGAGGTTGTGATTGGTTGAAATGAATCAGATTCAAGGATACCTGAACAAAGACTTGTTCATTACCCATATAAGGTTTGACAACTTGCTTGATGGCTGGTGCGGATGGTGCTACTTCATCCTCCGGTGTTAGGGAAGCAGCTCCCACTGCGGGTTGTGTGACCGTGGGTTTAGCTGGTTCCTGTTTGGCAATGGGGGGCGGCATAAGCCGTTCGTTACGGATACGAATAGAGTTAACTGTGAAGAGATACTCCTTGGAGTTTATGATGGCATTCATGGCCTTCAACATACTTCCTCGATCCCCTTGGAAAGTAATTTCAAGAGGCATGGGAGTCCAAGAGGTTTGAGAAAGGGCGTCTTCATTTTCTTCCTGATTTTCGGCAGTAGTTTCAATAGAAAGTTGAGGACGATATACCTTGATGAACTTAGTTACTCCACAATCCGTTAAGTTGTTAACCAAGCTGTTGATAGCTTTTAACTCGAAGCTTAGCGTGGGGGCTGCCTGCGTTGATGGAGCCTGAGAACTGTATACCTGAAACCCAAGCCAATTGGATGTATCCGTAATGAATATGTTTTTCTTTTTGCAGGATGCAATTAAGGCGTCTCTGTATGATTTTAATTCATTTTGGAATACCGTTGGTGTTGTAGAATTGACGAGCTGGGATGCCGCTTGGAAAGGCTTGTAAGCCATTACCAAGCTATCTACTGCTTTGGCGTAGGTATTCAGTTCTTTTTCCAGTGTTTTGTTGGCCGTGCGGCTTGGTCTGATTTGTGCCTTATTGGCTAATTCAATAGTGGCTTTAGCGGTCTTAATCTTATTGTCTAATTCATTACGCTTGGCATTGATTAGGTAACCGGGAATGGTTAAACCCAAGAATAAGACCAGCCCAGCTCCCGCAACTATGGCTGCAGGCTTGTTATCTGTAATCCAATTGCTCATAAAATGTATTTAGTTCGGGTTGGGTAATCTTATTTGTTAAAGTGGACAGGGATGGGCGTTTTTAATGGTAACACCAATTTAAATGGAACAAATGCGCCTGCAGCGTCAGCCGTTTTTGAGTCCTTAGCACCCAATTCCATGATTTGACGTGCTTCCATCTTGGATTCTCCTGCAGTGAAAGTAAACAGGGACTGTGGATTCCCTTCTATTTTCGACTGAAGATTCTGAATGATTTTCTGACCTCCTAGATTTTTGCGGACAAAACCGGACAGGCGGATAGCGTTGACGCTGTAAACAGAAGAAGTTTCTTCTGCCTCAGAGTTTTCCGTTTTATTGTCGTCTACCAGAGATGTGTTTTTATCGGATGTGAAGCTATCTTTGATGACGGAATAACCGGTGATTTGAGTGTTGTCTTTCGGATTAAAGTGAGCCAGAGGTTCAAAATCGGTAAACCAATAGGGGTAATCTTTGTGTTCGGATTCTTTTAGTAGGTTTTTAATGATGTTTGCATAGCCGTAACGCTGGAGTGTGAGTTGTTGGTATGCTACTAAGGTATCATCCAGCTTTTTCAGTTCTTGCTCTTTTTGACGCAGAGCAGATTGTTCCTGTTTGATGGAGTTAACAATTGGGGTGACGGTGTTGAGCTTTTCTTCTGCCTTGTTCAGACCTATATAGCTTGTGATTGTATAGGTAGCGGCTCCGAGAACAGCAATAGCTGCTCCGGTGATAATAGCGGGCATCTTCTTTTGATTGAGCCGTTTTTTAGCAACGGCTGTAGGTTCTAGATCAATATTGATGGAGGCTCTGCCTACTGCGTTGATTGCTGTACCAATCAATCCGCCCAAGATGAATGCTTCCCGAGATATTGCGTCAACGTTTACGCCAGAGCCTACTCCTACGTTGTGCATGGGGTTGAAGAAAGCGATAGGGATACCTAGTTTGTCTTCTAAGAATTCTTTAGTGTAAGGTAGGGATGCTCCTCCGCCGCATAAATAGGCCTTGACGGGAGCGTTCCCATTCATTTGGGCACGATAGTGATTTGTGGTACGCTGGATTTCTGAAGCCAATCTTGTCATGGCGGTACGAATGACGGACGCCAGATTAGCAGTGTTTGGATCCAAGCCTTCCGTTTGCCCATTGCTCATGGAAACAAGTCCGTTAGTTGTTTTTAAGCGTTCGGCTTCCATGAAGGAAACATTTAATTCGCGAGCTATGGTAGAGGTAACGAAGATGCCCCCTGCAGAAATGCTACGGGTGAAAAAGCGCCCTTGTTCACTGTAGATCAAGTCCGTGGATTTAGCACCAATGTCAATGATCATGACTGGTTCTTTTTCTTCGGGATAGCTGTCTACATATGCATTATACAGAGAAGTTAGTGCACAGTCTACTTTGCCGGTAGAGAGATCATGGGAGACGATTTCATCATTCAGCGTATCTAGATCTTCTGCTTTGATGGCTACTAAGACGGCTTCCCTTTCCATTCCTTGAGCTGGGAGTAAATGATAATCCCATACTACTTCATCCAGCGGGAAAGGAACGTGTTGTTGGGCTTCAAAGCGAATGAGCTGTTCTTCATCGGTCCCAGCTAGGGCTGGAAGTTTGACAAAGCGAATGAAAACAGATTGTCCGGCAATGGAATAGTTGACAACGCTATTTTTTACGTTGAGTTCCTGAACGAGGTCAGCAATAGCTTCTCCTATTTTTGTCAGGCGCAACCCTTCCGCAGACGGATCCAACACTACGAGACGCGTCGCATAGTTTTCCAAGATAAGCTCATTTTTGGAGTTTCTGGAGAAGACTCCCATAGAGACTCTTTGTGAACCTACGTTTAATGCGACGATTTGCCGTGAATTAGCCATAGATGATTTTTGTTAGATAAGGTGAAATGATTAATGGGAAATGAGTTATTCATTTTCTTCCTGTGCCGGAGAACCAAATGGAGCCGGTGCAGAATTTTCTTGTTGGGCATTGGGTCTCATGATTTCCGGATAACGATCGTACCAGAATATAGAGAAAGGAGTTTCATCCTTATTCAAGAGAGGGAAATAGGAGGTTTCTACAAGGTTTGGAGATTGGATTTCCCACCATTTCTCTTTTTTTCCGCGTTCGGAAGAGTAAGTGGCTACAACTTTGCCATTGTATTCCACTACTACCCCTTGATATTTCACCCATTTGCCCCTGCCTCCTTCTGAACCGGTAATACGTTTGACAGAAGATGGTGAAAGATAAACGGATGCGTAGGTGACTTCTCCTACTGGGACGTTAACGTATTTAACTTCTTTATATAACTTCAGATATTGGCGAGCTCGATCTGGATTGATAACGGCGAGATAAAATTTGAAAGTAAGTGAGTCAATGTATCCTGATTTTGGGGCAGGTGCTGCTTCAACTTTAAATGGGATTTCAAAATCTGCCCATTTTTTGGGTTTGGGGAGTGGCTTAGGATCATCCTGTGTTAGGACATTGGGGGATTGCCGCATGTACATAGATAGCTTTTCCAGAGTGACTTTTACTTGCATTCTGGGATTGCTGGTAGCTTGAGCTGATGCAATGGGAATGAAAAGCACAGCAGCTAACACGACCGTAATAGTGTTAAGGATGGATTTCATAGCACAATTCGATTCCCTGACTAGATACACCAAAAAACGAGTTGTGGCTAGCAAAAACCGCCTGTTTCTTTTTCTTCTGTAGGATGGGGAGCTTATTCAGAGATTTCTTTTTGTGAACGGGAAAGAAAAAAGCATGGAGTATGGTTGTTGGGTTGACCTGTTAGATGTGTTTTTACATACTCGTCTTATGGCAACTGACGCAGAACTACTTAAAATATTTTCAAATGCGCATGGTATTTCTGGACATGAGGATGATGTGCGGAGGTTGGTGGTGCAGGAGTTGGAAGGATGCGGTGATTTTTCTGCCGATGGTTCTGGTAATTTATTTTGCTCTCATGGCAATTTGGGACCGCGCGTGATGTTGGCTGCACATATGGATGAAATTGGTTTTTTAGTGCAGAATATTACTGCTGGTGGTTTTTTGAAAGTGGTAGGTATTGGTGGATGGTGGCCTCATACCTTGTTAAGTCAGAGAGTATTGATAAAAACTCGTTCTGGGCAGTTAATTCAGGGCGTTATAGGTTCTAAACCTCCTCATTTTTTGCCGGAAGGACAACGCAATAATGTGATGGGAATAGATTCTCTGTTTGTGGATGTTGGGGCAGAAAATGCAGCCCAAGTGCGGAGAGAATATGGTATTCATTTAGGTGATCCAGTTGTGCCGGATGTGAGCTTTGCTCAAATGGAAAATCCTAATCGAGTTATGGGGAAAGCTTTTGATAATCGAGCCGGTCTTTCTGTAATGACGGAAGCATTTAAGATACTCTGTCGTGAAGGGCATCCCAATACGTTGATTGCAGCTGCAACGGTTCAGGAAGAAGTTGGAACTAGAGGTGCTAAAACAGCGGGAGTAGCCATGAATCCGGATTGTGTGATTGTTTTAGAAGGTCCGCCTGCTGATGATACCCCCGGTTTTTCGTGGGATGATTCACAGGGTGCTTTGGGGGAAGGAGTTCAGATCCGTTTGTTTGATCCCACAGCTATTACGAATCCTCGACTGGCTGTTCTGACGGAAAATATTGCCCAGTATGCTGGAGTTCCTTTTCAAGTGACGGTGCGCCGTTCTGGAGGAACAGATGCTGCAGTGCTACATCTTTCAGGTAAGGGTGTCCCTACGATAGTGTTTGGTATTCCTACGCGGTATATTCATTCGCATAATGGTATATTAGATTTGCGGGATTACCGTGCTGCAGTACAATTGACTGTGGAATTAGTTCGTGCTTTGGATCGTGAGACAGTGATAAGTCTTACTCAGTACTTATCTTAAAATCAAAATTTTATGGAGTCTTCTGTTTACGTGCATGATTTGGATCCTGTTATTTGGCAGATAACAGATGCAATTGCTTTACGCTGGTATGGACTGGCTTACTTGATGGGTTTTGTCGGCGGTTATTATTTGCTTTCTTGGCTTTCTCGACGGGAACTGTATCCTGTTTCGCAAGAGAAGTTGGCAGATTTCGTTACTTATGTAGCTATTTTCGGTGTTTTGTTGGGTGGAAGGTTGGGCTATGTACTTTTTTATCAGTTGCCCAATTGTGGGTGGTCTCGTTTTTGGGAAGATCCTCTTATGGTGTTCAGAGTGTGGGAAGGAGGAATGGCCAGTCATGGTGGTATGATAGGCGTGGGGCTGTATACATTTTATTATGCATGGAAGCATCGCATTAAATGGGTAGCTTTATTTGATGGCTTGGCTATTGTAGCACCTGTAGGGTTGTTTTTTGGCCGTATCGCCAATTTTATCAACGGCGAGTTGTACGGACGTATTGTGGCTCCTGGTACGACTCAAGGAATGATTTTCCCGTCAGAGCTTTCACAAGATTCGGATTTATTTGTACGGGTAGCTTCCCGTATTTATGAAACGCCAGGGGTGCTTGATCAATTGGCTCTTTCCGGTATAGTTGTTCCGGAGAGAATGACTGCTGCGTGGGTTGCAGAGCGGGTAAGAGATACTCCTGCCATTAAGGAAATTGTTGGGCAGATGATGCAAGAACATGTACGATACCCATCTCAATTGTATGAAGCCTTTGCTGAAGGCATTTTGCTCTTTGCCGTACTGTGGTTTTTGAGGGTGAAATTCCCTCGCATGTGGAACGGTGTGTTTTGTGGCGCTTTTGCCATACTTTATGCTGTCGGCAGAATCGTATGTGAAGAATATAGGGAGCCTGATGCTCCATTTTCTATAGGATTGACACGCGGGCAATTCCTTTCCGTTTTTCTTGTGCTTGTGGGAGTTGGGTTCTTTATATATGCTTTCAAAACAAGACGGAGCGTTCAGGATTATTCCTTCTTTAACGAGTTCGCGCAGAAGAAAAAAGGTGAATGATTAAGTTAATTAGAACGGGGATAAATCTATTCCTTTCGGCTTGGGAATGTTTTCGGATGGCCCTTTGATAAACAGACTGGATATGCAACCGGAGAAAAGTTGTAGGTTTTGCTTATCAAAAGCAAAACGTTCAAACTCCTTAATGGAGAATAAGGTAATAGGATCTGTATTGTAGGCCTGAAATTCCATGATAGGAGTTTTTGTATCTGTGTTGGATAAGCATCCTTCAATGCCTACGTCTCCGCTCATAAAACGGCTTAGGAGGATACTTGTCCCTGTGATGGGGGAGAACAATGAAACTAAGTCAGACATAATGTTTCCTCCTACATTCGTAGGCTTCAATTTTACGATGGCTACGGTAAGGGTTACACCATTCGGGGAAGGATGATCAACCAATTGCCATGTAATTCTTTTTTGAGATTGCAGCGATTTGTTTTTCAACGTGCGGGCAATGTCTTGGCATAGTTCTTCTCGGAATTGTTTTGCTAGTAAAGGGGCTTCTTTGGGGAATTGGGCTTTAATGAAATCAATGTTAACAGGAGCAATATAAACCTTCATATGAGAGGAAGACCAGAAACTCGTTTCCTCGGGGTTGTACCAGGTCCCTTCAAAGCAATTCTGTTTTGGATTTGCATGAAGAGAGTGTGTGATTAAAGGAGAAATGGGGGTGATTTCGGAACGGGAACAAGATGTAATTAAGCCTATGGCAAAAATCGATAGGAATAGTGAAATAGTGCCGGACATATAGGGTAAGACAATTTGTGTAAGGAGGATGTTTAGGACATGACTTGATGTAATCCATGAGTGTTTTTCTACTTATGAAGCGAATCCTTATCCATATAACGCAGGAAGATGTATCTCTGTCCAGATGTATGGTTGACAATCCGGAAAAGCAGGACATGCTATCCGTATGAGATACGAGCCGCTCCCTTCTTCTTTTTTTGTCGGCAATCGTGCGGAATTGGCTTCCCGTTTGCCTGCCGGCAGTGTGTTGATTTTGCATGCCAATGATGTCTTTCCTACGAATGCAGATGGCACCTTTGCATTGCATCAAAATGCAAATCTTTTTTATTTGACCGGGATAGATCAGGAAGAGTCCGTTTTAATTATGAGCGTTCGGGAAGACGGTTGGGATGAGATTTTGTTGTTGCGTGAAACGAATGAGCAAATCGCCATTTGGGAGGGTGCCCGTCTTACTCAAGAACAGGCTCAGAAGCTGAGTGGAATTCAGGACGTTCGTTGGACTAGTGAATATAATGATTTATTGGCTTCTCTGGTCCCCTCTGCTTCTCTGGTCTTTGTGGAGGCGAATCAACATCCTCGTTGTACTTGCCCTGTGGAAACGCGTAATGCTCGCATGACTAAAGAACTAAAGGAAAAATACCAAGATATAGTTCTGAAAAATGTTTATGAAATCATAGCGTCCATGCGACAAATTAAAAAGCCTGAAGAGGTTAAAGCTCTCCAAAAGGCATGTGACATTACTAATGAAGGATTTCGGGAATTACTCCGCTTTATTAAGCCTGGTGTGGGGGAATGGCAGATTGAGGGATTCTTGGCTAACGCTTTTATTAGCAGAGGGCCGCGTAAATTTTCTTTTTTGCCCATTATTGCTTCTGGGAAAGATACTTGTGTATTACACTACATTCAAAATGATAAGTTGTGCGAAGATGGTGACTTGGTTCTGATGGATATAGGTACGGAGTATGGGAATTATAATTCAGATATGACCCGGACAGTTCCTGTAAATGGAAAGTTTACTCCTCGTCAGCGTGCTGTTTATGAAAGTGTTTTGAATATGATGACCTATGCCAAAAGTATCTTGAGACCAGGGATTCTGAAGTCAGAATATGAAAGGCAAGTACGCGTTTTTGCTGCTGGAGAGCTTGTGAAGTTGGGGCTTATTACTCCTGCACAAGTGGCAGAAAATCCGTCTGATCCACCTATTGTTCGAAAGTATTACATGCATGGTTGTTCCCATTTTTTAGGGTTGGATGTGCACGATGTCGGCGAAGCCAACCCCGTTGTTATGCCAGGCATGGTTTTCACTATTGAGCCGGGGATTTACATTGCGGAAGAAAAAATTGGTATTCGTCTGGAAAATGATGTTTTGATCGGAGAAACAGAAAATATCGATTTGTTAGGGGAAGTTCCATTGCTTCCGGATGATATTGAACGGTTCATGGCAAGGTAAAATGCCTTGTTTTTGGTTCTAAACTTGACAAGGAGGCCCGGGTAGGGTTTTATTTTTGTCCCATCATGTCGAAGAAACTCAAAATAGCTCTTCCTAAAGGTAGCTTGCAGGATTCCACTGTGGAATTGTTCCGCAAGGCTGGTTACAATGTTTATGTATCCAGTCGTGGGTATCGGCCAACCAGTGATGATGATGATCTGGAGCTCTTTCTAATTCGTGCTCAGGAAATTGGGCGTTATGTCAATGACGGGTTTATCGACTGTGGTATCACAGGTCGCGATTGGATTTATGAAAATCGTGCAGATGTGGAAGTATTGACGGATCTTCAATATTCCAAGGCTACATCTAAGCCTACCCGCTGGGTGCTGGTAGTTCCGGAAGATTCCCCCATCACTTGTGCAGAAGATTTACAGGGCAAGCGTATCGCAACAGAGGGTGTAGGTATCACGGAACGTTGGCTTCAAGAAAAAGGTATTAAGGCTCATGTTGAGTTCTCTTGGGGGGCTACGGAAGTGAAGGTGCCGGAATTAGTTGATGCCATTGTGGATATCACGGAAACGGGTAGCTCTATTAAGGCGAATAAGCTCCGTATTGTGGATACATTGATGACTTCTTATCCTCAGTTTATCGCTAACCGGGAAACCATGAAGGATGAATGGAAAAAGCAGAAGTTAGAAAATCTCGTCCTCATGCTTAAAGGGGCTTTGGAAGCCCGTCGCAAGGTTGGGTTAAAAATGAATCTTCCTGAATCAGCATTGAATGGGTTGGTGGAAGCTCTGCCCTCTTTACGCCGCCCTACTATTTCCCATTTGGCAGAGGAAGGTTGGTTGGCCGTAGAAACGGTCATTGACGAATCCGTTGTAAGGGATATTATTCCTCAGCTCAAGGCTTTGGGAGCGGAAGGTATCATCGAATATCCGCTTAACAAGCTGGTTTACTAAATTTTTCTCACCACAGTAAAACAACAAACGAACCACAATCATGGGATCGCTCAAAAAACGCCGTAAAGCAAAAATTAACAAGCATAAGCGCAGCAAGCGCATGCGTCAGAATCGTCACAAGAAGCGTTTGCGTTACAAGTCCTAAGGTTTGTGCGCTTCGCTGCTCAAACTGGCAGTCTGTCCGATTTCCGGAAAATCCCGGCGTCCTCTGTGTAACGAGGACGCCGTTTTTTATGGAGCTGCATTGGGCAAAGAAGATTAATGTGGCTTTACATAGGAAATCGGCATTTTTCCCCCGGGACTGGGAAAGTATTGAGAAACTTGCTTAGGTACAGGATTATCTAGTCAGCAAAAAAAGACCCAGGCAGTTTGCGGAATATGCTGTGCCGTACATATCCTATAATAGGACAGCCGCAAAACATTCATGCAATATTGTCAATTGAATGAATCATCGTCCGATAGGTTGGATAAAGTATTCACTAATTTAATTCAATCAACGGGGATAATGGGAATAAAACGCTTGCTTTGGCTTCTTGGTTATAGTGTAAAAATTTTTTTCGGATGCGATTCTCTGTGAAGTTTCGGGATTTCTCGGAGAATAACCGCATAAAACCTTGAAGGTACACCCTAATTTATTAAAAATCAGCTGGGAAAGCTTCTAAAATGTATAAAAATGGGCTGGTGCGGATGTCATGAAATTTCAGAATTCATTGATCATAAGTTGGACGAAAACAGAATAAATAATGAAGTGTAATGCTTAAGATCTTTCT
This sequence comes from uncultured Akkermansia sp., assembly GCA_964525305.1. Lineage (GTDB taxonomy): Bacteria > Verrucomicrobiota > Verrucomicrobiia > Verrucomicrobiales > Akkermansiaceae > Akkermansia. Next base: position 62,488 of record CAZGGR010000003.1, on the reverse strand, counting down.
ATTTTTCTTTTTATTTCTAATCCTATTATTGGAGAGAAAGTTATCTAAGCAAAGGTTGGTATAGCAGATGGAGTGAGGGAATTTGCGGAGTTTCTCGTGGTGATAGCCGCCATTTCAGGATGAATAAGAGGGACCCGTTTTGCAAGATTGCCCTAGATTCAACTTCTCATCCCTGTGTCATATGATACACTTGCTTTGCAACAGTTATATTGTTATGCGAAGCGATAGAGTTAAAGCAGGGTTTGAGCGTACACCACATCGCAGTTTGATGCGTGCTACCGGAATGACGGATGAGGATTTAAACAGACCGTTTATTGCCATTTGTAATTCTTTCAATGAGGTAATTCCTGGGCATGTACACCTGAATAAGGTGGCGGCGTTAATTAAGGATGAGGTTCGCAAGGCTGGCGGAACACCTGTAGAGTTTAATGTCCCTGGTGTTTGTGATGGTATAGCCATGGGTCATGGAGGTATGAAATTTTCTTTGGCTAGCCGAGAACTGATTGCAGATAGCGTGGAAACGATGTTGAGTGCCCATGCATTTGACGCTATGATTTGTATTCCTAACTGTGATAAAATTGTTCCTGGTATGATTATGGGGGCATTGCGGTGCAATATTCCCACAATCTTTTGTAGTGGCGGGCCTATGGCTGCCGGTATGGCAGAAGATGGTTCTGTGTTGGACTTGAATAGCGTATTTGAAGCTGTCGCTCGTTTTAAGGCTGGTAAAATCAATGCGGATGAACTTCATTCTTTGGAATGTCGCGCTTGCCCCGGAGCCGGATCGTGTTCCGGAATGTTTACGGCTAATTCAATGAATTGCCTAAGTGAAGTAATAGGGCTGGCATTGCCGGGCAATGGTTCTTTGTTGGCTACATCTGAAGAACGCAAAGAATTTTGGAAGCGGACCGCTCGTCGAGCAGTGGAAATGGCTAAGGCTGATGGACCGTTGCCTCGTGACATCGTGACGCGTGATGCGATCGATAACGCTTTTACAATTGATATGGCTATGGGGGGGAGTTCCAATACTGTGCTTCATACGTTAGCTATCGCCAGAGAAGCAGGCGTGGAGTATGATCTTCAGCGAATTAATGATATTTCTAAACGGACTCCGAATATTTGTAAGGTGGCTCCGTCTTCTCGTTTCCATATGCAGGATGTGTTGCGAGCTGGTGGTGTGAGTGCCATTATTCATGAAATTGCCAAGATTCCCGGAGCTTTGCATACGGACGCGATGACCGTTAGCGGGAAGACCTTGGGAGAAACGGTAGATGGCTGTGACATTACGGATGAAACAGTTATTCATCCGCTAGAAAATGCCTATTCTAAAGACGGAGGCTTGGCGATCTTATTCGGGAATTTGGCAGAAGAAGGCGCTGTGGTGAAGAAAGCTGGTGTACATCCGGATATGATGAGTTTCAGCGGACCAGCCGTAATTTTTGAATCACAAGAAGAAGCTTGTGAGGGGATTCTTGCCGGGAAAGTTAAATCCGGTGATGTGGTTGTTATTCGTAATGAAGGCCCTAAAGGGGGACCAGGGATGCAGGAAATGTTAGCACCTACTTCATATATTATGGGGCAGGGACTTGGTGCAGAGGTTGCTTTGATTACGGATGGACGCTTTTCAGGTGCTACGCACGGAGCTTGTATTGGTCATATTTCTCCGGAAGCTGCAGAAGGTGGACTAATTGGTCTGTTGCAGAATGGAGACATTATTGAGTATTCCATTCCGAATCGCACGCTGAATGTTCATTTAAGTGAAGAAGAAATTGCCGCTCGCCGGGCAGAATGGAAGCCTACCTATAACAAGGTTGATTCTTCTTGGTTAAGCCGTTATCGAGAGCTTGCTTCTAATGCGAGTAAAGGTGCAGTTCTTAAGCACCACGAGTAAAGTAAAGAATTGGTAGGACTTGGCCGTTTTTCTCCTTTGGGGGGAGAGAAACGGCTTTTTTGTGGATGTTTAATGATTGAAAAATTATTTTTTTGGAAGAAAGAAAGTGCGTTGTTTTTCTGAAATGGGAATGTTTAGTCGTTCCATAATGGACAGCATATCTTCCCATACTTTGCGCTTTTCTTTTGGGCTGTCGGATCTTAACAAATAGCTTGGATGATAGGTAATTCGTACAGGAATGCCATGAAGGTCATGGAATCGACCTCGCAGTGAGCTGACAGATGCTTGTAATCCCAATAGCCCTTCTGCTGCAGTGCCGCCTAAGGCTAAGATCATTTTTGGTTGAATGACTTGTATTTCATTCATAATGATAGGTAAACAAGCATCAATTTCTTCTCGAGATGGAGCCCTGTTATTTGTTTTTTGATTGGGTATAGCAGGTCGGAATTTGACGATATTTGATATGTAAACCAAATCTCTGGAAAGCCCCATGGCTTTGAGTATTTGGTTGAGTTTTTCTCCAGCTCTGCCAACAAATGGCTCTTGTTGAAGTTCTTCATAATATCCCGGAGCTTCTCCAATGAGCATTAATTCTGCATGAGGTGATCCTGTGGCAAAGACCATTGTGTTTCGTAGCGTGTGTAGATCTCGTGCGGGAGACCAGTTTTGTGCTAATTCCCGAAGGTATCGTAGACGTTCTTCCTTTGAGCCTTCCGGTAATTTAATAGTTGTGGAAAGGACTTGTTTAGGTTGAGGTGGCTTTGTTGGATGCTTTGTATCGGGCGTATGTGTTTTCCCTTGTTTGGCAGCAATATACCATGATCGGAGAACAAGTCTGGCTTCGTCTGTTAGAGGAGTACGTAATACACCCTGCCGTAGAAGGGCGTTAAGATAATGTCGGAAAAGGCTGATGGGAGTGGCGTTCATAGGGTAGACGTAGGCGGATTAATTATAACTATATGCGGCACAATTATTTACGAAAATCTCGTTTTTTAGGCGGTGCCTCAGTTTGAATACATCGGAAAAGATGGGATTGTATTAATTTAGCTATTGAGATTTGCTCGGGTTATGTGCGTGTACTTTAAAATCTGGAGCGGTTGTGCTGGAACTACAGATTCGGTGGTAACATTAGGGAGGATTACACTGGTGAAAACTTATTAATCGTAGATAATACGGAGTTTTCAGGATGTCCCCATGAAAAGGTGACTAGAAGTATATTCTTAACGAGATGATGTGTCTTTATAATCTTGAAGATTATCCCAATGGAAAGTGAAATGCTTTTGCTCATGTAGACCATTGGCTAGGATGAGCATGATCGAGATGCGAAACTCGTTGTTGTTCAGACCATCCAATTCTTTTTTGTTGATTTTGACAGAAAATCTACCGTTATTTTTCCCAAGGCGAGAAGTAAAAGAAACAGCATCATAGTCTTGGTTAACGGCATAGGGAGGATCTTGCACATAAATATTAATGGCTTTAACAGTTTGAGAGCTCTTGTAATTGCCGGAAATCAGTATCTGATCTCCCTTAAAGGCTATAGTGATTCCAGAGATGTCTGTTTTAGAATTCCCTCGATAGTACTGTTGAGCAGGGTTGACGGAAAAAACTTCGCAGGCGTTCAGAAGTGCACAACTGGCTGGTGTCAGGAACGTAGGGCTAGTGCCAAAGGTGTAATTGCCTGCCCCCATTAATGCTGTACCGTATTTTTGACCATCAGAGGTTGTTTGATGGTTGTGTGGTAGATTGAGCCCGTGCCCTAGTTCATGAGCCATACCACCATACCATTTAGTAAGTAATCTGCCTTCTTTGGTTTGTTGCCCTAGGTGTTTGATGTCAAAGTTTGGGTAATCCAGAGCAAAACAGTTGCGTCCCATGCCGTAGAACGGAACGCCTCCGGGATTGTCGGGACCATTTGTCCCGTCATTCCAGGTTGGCATGATAATGAGCGTGTGTTGGCTTTTTTTCTTGTCTGGATTAGCTTTGAAAAATTCATCCAGTTCTTGAGCTGCTTTCCAGCCTCCTCCGTTTTCATAAGGGTAGTAAGATGCTGGATTTTTAGCGTGATATTCAATGATATTGACTCTATCCGGGGTTTTCATATCTAAGCCAAAGGAGCGTGCTCCGTAACCATGCCTTTGCATTTCTTTGCCGTAAAATTGCTGGAGGTAAAGAAGCAATTCGCTGAGGCGGCGTTCATAATTCGGGACTGGGGAAGTGTCATTGCCCAAGAAATAAACAACATTGAGCTGATGTGCTGATTTTTTTAGGGGGATTCTATTTTTAAGAACGGTTGGGATGGAGTCTTCTGCAAGAGTTGTTTCGATGAGACCTCCCAGAAGGAGCATAGAGAAAAATGCGGAGAGAAAACGAGTAAACATATCGAATCAAAATAGAGATATCTTTCTTAAAAACAAGGGGATTTATTGTCCTATGAACCAAGGATAAAAGTAATCTCAACGGAGGTAGATGCATTATATGATTTTTGGGAGAATCGAGATGATAAATTTAGAAAGAGTGAAAGATAGAGATTGCGGCTACGGTATATATGTGACATCTTTATTTAAGCATGCATCTTCAATCTTTATTACTATCGGCTGTTGCGGTGAGCTCTGTTTCTTTGGGATGGGGAGCATTGGACAAGCCTTCGGCCACGAACTTGATTTGGTCGGATGAACCGGCAATCGTTGTTTATCCGCAGAAGGATAAAAATCCGGCAGGAAGTTTGGGGCGTTATGGAAATCCTGCTGGGGTGTGGGAAGCTGAAGGCTATCCCATTGGTAACGGGCGCGTAGGGGCTATGATTTTCAGTGCGCCGAATCGTGAACGTTTTGCCTTGAATGAAATCAGTCTCTGGTCAGGTGGCCCTAATCCCAAAGGTGGCTATAATGGATATAATTACAAAAGCGGAACGAATGAGTTTGGCTGTTATTTACCCTTTGGTGATTTGTTTGTGGACTTCAAAAAGGGGGATCAACCTGCTTCTTCCTCTGTAGAGGGATTTACGCGCGCTTTGGATCTTCGGGATGGTATTCATAAGGTAAATTACAAATCGGATGGTGTAACGTATGATCGTGAGGCATTTGCTAGTACTCCTGCTAATGTTTTGGTGTTAAATTACAAAGCTAGTCAATCCGGTCAATTTAGCGCAGATTTTTCTGTTAATAGTCAGGTCGGTGCTAAGGTCGTTGCAAAAGGTCCTGTTATTACATGGGACGGTATTTTGAATAATGGTATGAAATATGAAGGGCGTGTGATGCTTCGTCCTAAGGGCGGTTCTATTTCTGCCGATGGTGATAAAATATCTGTAAAGGAGGCAGACTCTTGCATGGTTGTTATAGCCATGGAAACGGATTATGAGATGGATTACAAAAAGAGTTGGAAAGGAGCAGCTCCCGCAACAAAGTTAAATCGTTATGCACAAAAGGCACTGACTGTGGATTATGATGCTTTGAAACAAGCTCACATTGCTCAGTACAAGACCATGTTTGATCGTGTAAAGGTCAACTTTGGTAAAACAGAAGATGATGTAGCCAAACAATCTACCCCGAAGCGTCTGGATGCTTACAAGAATAATCAGATGGACCCGGATTTGGAAGAAACGCTTTTCCAATTTGGAAGATATTTGCTTATGTCTAGCTCTCGACCTGGAACATTGCCTGCTAATTTACAGGGATTGTGGAATGATTACACTACTCCTCCATGGGCAAGTGATTATCATAATAACATCAACGTTCAGATGGCTTACTGGGGGGCAGAACCTGCCAATCTTTCAGAATGTCATGAGGCGTTGATTAATTATGTGGAGGCAATGGCTCCTGGATGTCGTGATGCAACACTCGCTAATAAGGACTTTAAGACAAAGGATGGTAAGCCTGTACGTGGATGGACGGTGCGCACATCCCAGAATATCTTTGGTGGTAATGGTTGGCAGTGGAATATTCCCGGGGCTGCTTGGTATGCCCTGCATATATGGGAACATTATGCATTCACCGGAGACAGAAAATATCTGGAAAAACAAGCTTATCCTTTAATGAAGGAGATTTGTCATTTCTGGGAAGATCATTTAAAGGAATTAGGCGCAGGAGGTGAAGGCTTTAAGACAAATGGCAGAGATCCGAATGAACAGGAGAAGAAGGATCTGGCTGATGTTAAGGCCGGAACCTTGGTGGCACCCAATGGATGGTCTCCTGAACATGGGCCTCATGAAGATGGAGTTATGCATGATCAGCAGCTTATTGCGGAATTATTTGCCAATACTATTAAGGCTGCCCGTATTTTAGGGAAAGACGCTGCTTGGGCTAAGAGTTTGGAGGGGAAACTGAAGAGATTAGCCGGTAATAAGATCGGTAAGGAAGGCAACTTGCAAGAATGGATGATCGACCGTATTCCCAAGACGGATCACCGCCATACGTCTCACCTGTTTGCCGTGTTCCCCGGTAATCAGATCAGTAAACTTAAAACTCCCAAGTTGGCGGAGGCTGCTCGTTTATCTTTGGAATGGCGCGGTACCACAGGCGATAGCCGCCGGTCTTGGACGTGGCCATGGCGTACGGCTTTGTGGGCTCGATTCGGTGAAGGGAATAAAGCTCATGAAATGATACAAGGACTTCTCAAGTATAACACTCTGCCGAATATGCTGACGACCCATCCTCCCATGCAGATGGATGGTAACTTTGGCATTGTGGGCGGTATTTGTGAGCTGTTGATACAGTCCCATGCCGGTGGTCTGGATATTATGCCTTCTTCTGTAGACGCGTGGCCGGAAGGTTCCGTTAAGGGGTTGAAGGCTCGAGGTAATGTAACCGTGGACTTCTCTTGGAAAGATGGGAAGGTCAGTAAGGTTAAACTTTATTCCCCGCAACCTAAGGTGGTATCTGTGCGGTTTAATGGCAAGATGATCAAGATGAAGACCCTCCCCCTGAAAAATGGTGCCGAATCTCCGAAAAAAGTAACCAAATAACGCAAGGCGGGTAATTCTGTTAAAGTTAAATATTAAGGCCTTCATTCTCCACAGGCGAGGTGAAGGCCTTAATTCGTATGATAAGCCAAGTACTATTTTGAATCTAAGAACAGGGAAAAAGAAAGGATGTATTTATCGTTTTTCTATCTGTTTAATTAGGGAACAGATAGAACAGGAGTGTAGGGAACATAAGTCCTCATGAATCTGAAGCAATGCTTGATGATGCCACGCTTTGGTAAGAAACTCTTTTGCGTCTTTTCTGTTGCCGAGAAGCGATTGATATACAGAGAATACTTTTGTTCCGGCTTGGCCTGCTTTCAGAGATAGGTATTGCTGCCAGGTTGCTTCGTTGCCTTTTGCCGGGAAAAGATGATTGACGACAAAGGCTAGTATTCTCTCTTTGCCTACCAATGCCATGGGACGTTTAGATGGAGCGGATGGTAAGGTTACATGCGTACTCCAATAAGGATGAAAGAGAGATGTTAAGTAATCGGTTAGTTCCTTGATGCGTCCGGAGAGGCAAATCTTTTTGAATGTGGAGAAATCTTCTGCAATAACTGCAAGTGCTCCTACTCGTCTTTGAGGCTGGTTTGCTGGTCTATTGCCGGAAAATACCCAGGGGAATGTTCGTTCCGGAGCCAATTCAAATTGTTCTCGTATCGGCCACCATTGTTCCCAGAGTTTTTTATGGTGGACTACGGCTTCTGGAGTACAAATTGTCGGCAGAATAGGTATTAAAAAGCCTGCTGTTCCAAAAAGGATGGCTTCCGGACAGGGGCGAATAGCTTGCAATGGAGCTCGCATAGCAAGATGGCGCATAGTAGTTTTATTGGCATGATAGCCTAATGTTTCTGCGAAGCTTTCAAAAAGGGTTTGCTCTTCTCCGGCATATTGAACTCTGGTTTTGTAACGGCGATGCTTGTTCTGAAAACGATAGGCCGCTGCCGTCTGCAGGAGCATTTCCAGCACGGAGAGAGAAACAGTACTTAAATACTCCGAATGACGACAATGTCGAATGGGCTTGTTTTCTGATGGAGTGGTGTTGGCAAGGATTAATGATTCTTGCGGAATGATGGCCAAGGGAATGTGTTCATGTTTAGAATTGCGAGTAAACCATTCTCTTTTACTGGGGACGCAGGCAAGATGTAGAATAACTTTGTTAAAGGCAGGGTTTGCTCCATGACCGTGGCGTTCCCAATCTTCCGGTATAGGATCTAATTCAATGTCTCCGGTTTGCAGGAGATCGTTGATACGTATTTGGGCGTTTAGAAAGTCAGGCCCGGCAGATTTATTCCAGTCTCCGAAGTCCAATATCTGAATACTTCTGCCCAAATCATCCGTGAATATAGTACCAAATACGCCTTCTGCTAATAGAAGCTGAAGCGTTTGTTCATCCGGTAGTTTGGGTGTGCGGGGTAAGTCTGGTTCTCTTACAGAACCCGGCTCTTCTTCCTTTGCTGCGGAAAGAGCATCCTGATACAGGGCTGCCATGGAGCTCAGATTCATGTGATAGATTGAGGTGTAAGTTATTCCTTCTGACGTTCCAGTTCTTCTTTTAAACAGTCGGTTACATTACGAAACTTTTCTTCGTTTTCAGAACTTAATTCACTCAATGTTAAGTGTGAATTAAGGACGTGAAGCGTTTGGTCTTTGGCTGTGAGCTGAACAGTGGGAGTATTTTCTGTTCCTAAAGAGGCGCGTATTTGTTCTACTTTCCCTCGCCATGGAGCTGTAGGTGGTTCGATGCTGAGCAGCGCATCTAGTCCAAGGCTTTCCAGAGCATTCAAACAACGCTCGCTGGGGGAGGTAATTTGGACAGCACCTCCGATTGGGAGTAAGCGACGAGACAAGCCGGCTAAGGTGCCCATGAAAGTGGAATCAATTCCGGAGCATGTTTCTAAGTCAATGACGATCAGTCTACCTCCAGAAGCAATATAGTCATCACCTAATGTTTTAACGGTAGGACTGTTAGCGAAACTTCCGCGGCCAGAGCAACGGATCCAAAGAAAATCATTAAAAAGACCGAAAAGGATAGATGAATTGTTATTCACGATGTTGAAAAATAGAAGCCAAATGAATAACAAAAGAAGTTGGTACGGTCAAGTCAGGATTTAACACGAAATAAGAGAGAATGGCAGGCCGCGACGTTCAAGTAATACAAGGAATTATGTATTTTTTGAACGAGTGTAAATCTTTGTTTTTGTGATAAAAGAGACTGGATAGTTAATGATTTTTTGTGCCTTCTCCCGTGCCTGGCAGGAAACGGTAATAGACTTCCAGCATCAATGTAGCCAGACATTGACGATAAATATTTTCCGTTTTGTTATTCATGCCGGAAATGTAACCTACGTCATTTTTTTGAAAGCTTCCATCTGTATTTTGACCGTTGAGCACGGCGTCTCGAAAGGCCCTGTTGTAGGAGGTCCACACATCCCCACCTCTGTTCATGGCGGCTTGTACGCAGTAGTAGTGCATATAAAGGTTACTTTTAATGTTTTCCGTACCGTTGCCTTGTCCCCATTGGAGAGTTTTAACGTTGTTTTTTATCCATTCCAGTCCTTTTCGTGCTGCAGAATCAGCTCCATCGCCGCACATCTGTAGAGAAAGTACTCCTACACCAACGAGGGATGCGCGAGGCATGTTGCCATTTTCTTTATAGGAGAATTTACCGTCAGGCATTACGTTTTTACGAACATAACTGGAAGCCTTGCGCAAAGTAGCGCGAATGTCTCCCTTGGTCGGTTTAATTTTGCCATGTTCGGCTGCTTTTAGTGCCTGTACATTCCATCCGGTAACGGAAAGGTCAATGTCTGGGTTGGGCTTGTTATTGTAACTGTAAGCCCAGCCTCCGTTTGAGCATTGGGCATGGACGATTTTGTCTACTGCTTTAGTAACGACGCTTTCTAAGTTGGAAATAGAAGGGATATCCATCTGTTTGCAGAACGTATAGGCCTCACACAGAGCGTAGGTTGCCACAGCGTGGTCATAACAGACTTCTTTTAAGGATGGATGTTCCGAAATGACAGGGTTTTTCATACCCAGATCCACCAAGAAAGAAATACCTTTCAAAACAGTGTCGCCAAAGTCTTCGGAAAGTGGTGTCTCACAGTGTGCCATATAGGCGAGAAGGGCCAAGCCCGTCATGGCGCACTTGTAGTTTTGGGGCGTCCCCCCCCAAGAGCCGTCTTTATTTTGTTGTTTTTGGAGCCATTTGAGAGATTTGACAACGGCTTCTTCACATTGCGGAGTCCCGCCATTTTCTGTGATTCGTTTCATGCGGTCGTTTAGGTCACAACGCTTGGAAATCACTCCGGGGATGCCACCCCCGTCCCCATCGCCAATGCCCGTGCCAAATCCGTCGCCAATATCGATGCCCATGGAAAGTTCTTCAGATGGCATATCGACTTCAATGTCAGGATTGACAACTGCAACATCTGCCGTAGCAACTGCGGCAATAACCTTAACCTGTGCGGAAGAAGAAGAGCTACTGGGGCGTTGGGTAGTCTGTGTGACCTCAGGTGCGTCAATGTCAGGATTATCACCCTCTTGTGTGGCATAGGCAACCATGGGCGGGTCTTCCGGAAGTTCGACAATGATATGTACTAAATAAAGGAGAAGACCCATCAAGGTAGCGCCGAGGATGGATACGGAAATAGCGGCAGTCAGCGTTTTGGTTCGCTGCTTTTTCATTTCCGCAATGGCGTCATCGGTACTTTCAATATGAAGACTCATAGTTGCGGAGCCGGGTAGGGATGTGTAAATATTTGTATTTTCACATTTTGGCGAAAATAAAATAAGATGTCTAACGACAAAATCTGCTGCCTAACTATGCTGGTGCATTAGCCGGCAGCAGATAAAAAGATAAACCTGAAATCCGTAATCAGCTTAGGAGTTTCTGGTGCCTTCCCCAGTGCCGGGCAGGAAGCGATAATATACTTCAAGCATCAGGGTCGCAAGGCATTGGCGATAGATTTTATCGTTAGCTGAAGAGCCGTTGCTATTAACCAAACCGCCGGGGCCGGGATAACCGTTGGGGGCAAAGCTTCCATCAGAAGCTTGAGCACCTAAAGTAGAGTCGCGGAAAGCTGTGTTGTAGGCTTTCCAGACATCGCCTCCACGGTTCATAGCTGCTTGTACGCCATAATAGTGCTGATAGAGATTGGAAGAAGTGTTGTTTGCTTTCCAGTCAAACGGTTGGTTAGTGTTTTTTAACATCCAGTCCAAGCCTTTACGTGCTGCTGAGTCTGAACCGCTACCACACATTTGGAGGGAGAGAACACCTACGCCAATCAAAGACGGACGGGCGGAAGCATCTTCTCTGCCTTCCTGCATATAAGTGAATAAGCCATCTGGCTTGCTACACTTGCGACAATAAGCAGCAGCTTTACGTAGTGCGTTGCGAATGTCTCCCTTTGTGGGTTTGACGCCACCATGCTCAGCGGCTTTCAATGCTTGCACATTCCATCCCGTAACGGAAATATCAGTATGAGCTCCTTTTTGGGTATTATAGTTGTATGCCCAACCGCCGTCAGCGTTTTGGTTGTCGATAATTTTATCAATAGCCTTAATGACAACTTTTTCCAAATTGGTGATGGAAGGTATATCCATCTGCTTACAGAACGTGTAAGCTTCACACAGGGCGTAAGTAGCTACAGCGTGGTCATAGCTGACTTCATTTCTCTGAGGCACGAAAGAGATGACAGGGTTTTTCATGCCCTGATCCACCAAGAAAGAAATACCTTTCAAAACAGTGTCGCCAAAGTCTTCGGAAAGTGGTGTCTCACAGTGTGCCATATAGGCGAGAAGGGCCAAGCCCGTCATGGCGCACTTGTAGTTTTGGGGCGTCCCCCCCCAAGAGCCGTCTTTATTTTGTTGTTTTTGGAGCCATTTGAGAGATTTGACAACGGCTTCTTCACATTGCGGAGTCCCGCCATTTTCTGTGATTCGTTTCATGCGGTCGTTTAGGTCACAACGCTTGGAAATCACTCCGGGGATGCCACCCCCGTCCCCATCGCCAATGCCCGTGCCAAATCCGTCGCCAATATCGATGCCCATGGAAAGTTCTTCAGATGGCATATCGACTTCAATGTCAGGATTGACAACTGCAACATCTGCCGTAGCAACTGCGGCAATAACCTTAACCTGTGCGGAAGAAGAAGAGCTACTGGGGCGTTGGGTAGTCTGTGTGACCTCAGGTGCGTCAATGTCAGGATTATCACCCTCTTGTGTGGCATAGGCAACCATGGGCGGGTCTTCCGGAAGTTCGACAATGATATGTACTAAATAAAGGAGAAGACCCATCAAGGTAGCGCCGAGGATGGATACGGAAATAGCGGCAGTCAGCGTTTTGGTTCGCTGCTTTTTCATTTCCGCAATGGCGTCATCGGTACTTTCAATATGAAGACTCATAGCAGTATATGGATATTTCTAATAAAGGATAGGATGTTCTTTCAGTCTGCGCGAGTGTAAAAAACGGATGTTTTTAGAAATAGTGAAATGACCAGATGTTAGTGTTGTATGTTTTCTAAGTAAAAGACTTGTGGCCTTCTTCTGTTGTGATTTGTTCTTCTGGTGTATTTCGCTTCTGAAAGAAAAGGAGGTTTGAAGATGTAGATTGATGCTAAATGGAGGAATTGTTGTTAGGAAACAACGCCTGCCCCAATTGGAAAATCTGGGGGCAGGGTTGAAACAGATTTTTGTTTTCGGGAGGATAGTTGTTTAATAGTGACCGTGACGTGGCCCGGTCATCCATTTCCAAGCGGTTTCTACAATAGCACCGGCATCTTTGCATTGGGCTTCCCATCCAAGAATATCTTTAGCTTTCTTGGGGTTGGCAATCAAGCGGGGTGGATCGCCTTCGCGTCGGGGACCATAACGGACGGGGATTTTTTTGCCGGTAACTTTTTCAGCCGTTTCCAGGATTTCCCGAACAGAAAGTCCAAGACCGGTTCCTAGGTTGAAGCATTCTGTGGCGCCACCTTTCATTAAGTAATCAACTGCTTTTAAGTGTGCATCGGCTAAGTCATTGACGTGGATATAATCACGTATGCAAGTACCGTCAGGTGTATCGTAGTCTGTCCCAAAAACTTCAATGTATTCTTTTTCGCCGGTAAGGGTAAGCAGGATGTTGGGGATTAAGTGAGTTTCTGGTTCGTGGTCTTCGCCAATCAAGCCGTCTTCGCTACATCCAGAGGCATTGAAGTAGCGTAGGAAAACGCTCTTAAGCCCCCATGCTCGGTCGCAGTCTTTGCATACCTTTTCCAGCATATACTTGGAGCTACCGTATGGGTTGATGGGGTCTTGCTTTTCTGTTTCCGGGATGGGTATTTGCGTTGGAACTCCATAAGTGGCGCAGGTTGAAGAGAAGACAAAGCGCTTGACCCCGGCTGCTTGCATGGCTCCCAGCAGAACGAGAGGTCGCGCAATGTTATTCATGTAGTACTTAAGCGGGTTTTGAACAGATTCTCCAACATTAATGAACGCTGCGAAGTGAATTACCGCGTCAAAGTTGCCATTCATCAAAAGGGGGTATACAACGGAAGCGTCACCAAGATCTCCTTTGATCAGTTTAACCTCCGGATCTACGAGGGCACCAACATGCCCGTACACCATGTTGTCCAGCACTGTGACGTCTGCACCGATTTTGACGAGCTGGCGTACTGTGTGGGAACCAATATATCCGGCACCGCCGGTTACAAGTACTTTCATGATCTTATCAAATTGATGTTGAACAGGCTCCGGATATGTTGGAATCTGCGGAATCTTTCTATTCGTAGCAGGGGTATTCCCTTGTTCCGGATAGCTGTAAGGTTGGCATGATTTTTCTTTTTTGTCAATTTGCGATATGTCTTGCTTTATTGACTGTGCAAGCAATTGTTGTTGGGGGGGCCACCTGTCTTTAATGTGGTAGACTGCCCCGCTTTTTACTGGCTTCTGATGTGAAATTTTGAGAGTATGCCTCTACTATGAAGCCATCTGAAATCAGAAATGTTCTGGAAACCCACGAAGTGCGCCCTAGCAAATCCCTGGGACAGAACTTTCTGACGGATGAAAATGTGGCACGTTGGATTGTGGATCAGCTTGAGCTTACTCCGCAAGACTGCGTTGTGGAAGTGGGGCCCGGAACTGGGGCTTTAACGGAGCATGTTGCTCCACGATGCCGCAAACTGATATTGGTGGAGTTTGATTCCCGGCTAGCTACTTATCAGAAGGAGCGTTGGGCTGGGGAGCCTCATGTGGTGGTTTATCATGCAGACGGTGCTTCTTGGGATCCGCGTGGTTTGTTTGCAGAGGCTCCCGTCAAGTTTTTAGGCAATCTCCCTTATTCTGCAGGAGGGGCAATCCTTCAGAATTTTTTATCTAGACCTAACGCTTTTGTGCGGGCCGTTGTTATGCTTCAGAAGGAGTTTATTGATCGCATCTTGGCTAATCCTAATGATGACGCTTTTGGGCTGTTATCGTTGAGAATCCAAAAAAATTGGGTGCCACGGGCGCTTAAGACAATTCCTCCGGAGGCTTTTCATCCTCGTCCTCGTATTGATTCCACGGTAATGTTGCTTACGCCGCGTCCTTTTTGTGAGTTACCTCCGTATGATGACCGGTTATTGGATGAACTAATGCGTAGGGCTTTTTCTCAAAGGCGTAAACAGTTAAAAAAGCAACTTCCATCATCTCCTTTATGGGAAGAAGTCTCAGCCGCTTTGGGGATTCCTTCTTCTGTGCGGGCTGAGGAATTAAGTTTGGTTCAATGGGTTGAATTAGCTAGGATATACGATACCAATCCATTGAAGGATACGGCTCAAAGCGGGGATGAATTGTTTGATGTAGTGGATGAAAACAATGTTGTGATTAAACAAGGAACGCGTCAGGAAATCCATGCCAACAATCTTAGGCATAGAGCTGTACATATGTTCTTAATAAACAAGCATGGTGCTTTACTCCTTCAAAAAAGATCCTTGAGGAAGGATAGGCAGCCCGGTAAATGGGATTCTTCTGCCGCCGGACATTTAGATGCCGGGGAGTCTTATGACGCTGCAGCAGTAAGAGAGTTAAAGGAGGAATTAGGCGTATCTGACTGCGAGTTAAAAAAAATTGCAGACTTTGAGGCCGGAGAAAATAACGGTTGGGAATATGTGAGGCTTTATGAAGGGCAGTATTCCGGGAAGGTCCGTTTTCCTGCTGCAGAGGTGGATAGTGTGCAGTGGTTCTCTCCGGAACAAATCAGTGCTTGGGTGGAACGTAGGCCTCAGGATTTTTCCCCTGCTTTCATCCCTTGCTGGAATGCATGGTTGAAAGTGAACAATAAAGATTATTTTAACTCAAATACACAAGATGATTAATCCAGAAGAATTATCTCCGGATCAGGTCCAAGCCCTCCGTGTTTGGGCTGAAAAAGGGTTGGATTTAAATGCTATCCAGAAAAAATTGTATGAGGAATTGGGGCTTAAGCTGACGTTTATGGATACCAGATTCCTTCTTCAAGATTTGGAGATTAGTATTAGTCGTCCGGAACCGGCACAAGAAATGGAAATGATTCCGGAATCGGTGCAAGAATCTCAGGCCTCTCAGGCTGATGAATTTGTTAGTTCGTCTACGCCTCCGGACCCCTTATTAGGTAAAACGCAGGTTACTGTCGATGAAATAACGCTTCCTCATGCATTGATATCAGGGAAGGTCTTATTTAAGAGTGGGGCACAAGGAGTCTGGAATATTGATAGAACTGGGGGTATTAATTGGGATGCCTCTATTGGGGAACCTACGGATGATGATTTGAGGGAATTTGAAACGGAATTGCGCACCTTGCTCCGTAGCTATATGGGTGGTATGTGAAAATAATCAATAAAACATCATGGAAATCCCGGATGAAATGATTGAAACGTTGTTGCCGGCTGTTTGGGAACAATTGGAGTCTTCGGAAACTTCTTATGTTAAGGCGTGTTTTAATCGTTTGATAGAACGTGAAAAACTAGAGGAGCAAGACGCCTTGGAACTTATTGCTCAGGTTTTAGCCATTGTTGTTAATGAAATGATGGTGGGCGGTCGCTCCTTTGATACAGCTAGGTATAAGAATCTTTTAAAAGATTTGCCGGCTTTGCCTGATGAGTCTCCGTTATAAATCTCGACAATCTCCGGAATTATTTCATAATCCTTTCTTTCACTTGAAATTTTATGGCAAAAAAACCATTAGAACCAGGTGCTTCGGAAGCGTCTAAGACCAAGAAAACGGTCGCTCGTAAAACGGCTGCTAAAAAGACGGCCTCCGCTCCCAAGAAGGAAAAGGCATCCACGCCTAAGAAAGCAACAGTTACAGAGAAGAAAACAGTTGTTGACGTTGCTCCCGTAGAAGCGCCCAAACGAAAAATTAAAACGGTTAAGCCTGCTCCAAAAACTGCGACTAAGACAAAGTCCGTGAAGCAAGCTAAGTCGATTAAGAAAGCACCGGAAGAAAAAGCTCCTGTAGCTTCTGAGCCGGTAGATCCCGTTGTTGTCTCTGCTCCTGTAGCTCCCGTAGAAAAAGAACCTGCGGTTGAAGTTGTTCATAAGACGCAGCCTCCTGTTTCCATAAAAGTTAAGCGTGAATCATTCCGTCCTAATCGTAATCCGGAACAACAAGACCGTCATGAGTCACACGGTGGCGATGTTTTTGCTCAGCCTGAAACGGTTGGCGGGGCTCCTGAAGGTGGATTCAATAAGCGTAAGCGCCGTCGCCGTAATAAAAAAGGCAATGGAGGAGAAGACCGTCAGGCTATGTCGGATATTGCTTCTCTCAAACAATTAGATGGAAAGAAAGTTGCTTCTCGTGCTTGGAAAATGTTCTTGGCAGAAGTATCGGAAGAAGGTCTTGCTTTGATGGATGACCAGACCGCTCGGGAAGCCGCTCGTCGTGCTTTCCGTTGTGCGGAACTCTTTATGATGGAGGAAGTCCGTCGCAAACAAGCTCAGAAACTTGCCATTCTGCAACAGGAGAAAAACACTGTTTCTGAGGAAGCACAGGATGCTGAGGAGCCAGTCGGAGAAGAATAATTTCAAAAACCGTCCGTCTTTTATCACAATGCCCTGTGGTTATTTCACCGCAGGGCATTTTTTTAGTAAGGCCGTTTTTGTGTTAAGGATGGATAGCCTTTTTCGGTTAACTAGCTGAGAGGGATTCTGGTTTCAGGGTAACGCAGGGGGGATTTTGCCGGAGGTTTCATGAATGCCAGAACAAAGGCCACCATGCCTACACGTCCTACAATCATGTTGAAGACAATAATCCATTTGCCAACATCGCTAAGTTCCGGTGTGACATTCCAAGAAAAGCCTACGGTAGCGAATGAGCTGACTGCTTCAAAAAATAGGCACTCCAAACTTAAGTGTGGCTCAGCAAAGCACATAATCATCGTCATCATGCCTACCCATGCTCCTGCCAGAATTACCGTAATAACAGCTCGTTCTACTACATTGCGCGCAATGCGTCGTTTATTCATCACAACATCTTTTTTACCTTGTAAAATACGCGCCACTTCTCCACAAGAAATAGCAAACGCCGTGGTATGCACGCCCCCCGTTGTTGAGCCTGGATTACCACCGATAAACATGAGTGCTCCTAGAAACAGTGCATAAGGAACGCTGTTAAGCGTGAGATCAGCAATATTAAATCCGGCCGTACGTACTGTAGCGTTAAACAGACTCTCCCATAAAACCCAGTACCATGGATTTTCCGAGGTAAACAAACTGCCGTCTATCACTTTGATAAAAAATAAAAACAAGCCGCCTCCCAATACCAGTGCTGTAGTCATGCGTACAACCAACCAGCTGTAAGTGGACCAGTGGCGGCTAATGGATTCTCTTTGATCCCAGCCTAACGCAACTCTGGTTCGGCGAACAATTTCCAGATACATGGCAAAGCCCAGGCTGCCACAGAGCACCATGGCCATGATGGTTATTTGCCCTCCCATGTTGTAGGCGATACTGGGAGTTGCTAAATTGTTGGTAAATAGACTAAAACCCGCATTGCAAAATCCGGAAACGGAATGAAATACGGCGTACCACCAGAGAGTGTCTCCATCTAGTCCCGGGACTTGCCTCCATGAAAAGTACAGCCCTACGGCTCCTATGGCTTCTACTCCAAATGTGACGGCAATAATGCTTTTGATGAATCGGTCAACTTGGGTAATGCCTTCTTCATCCAGCAAGTTACTGATGGTTACCTTGGATCGCAGACTTAACCCTTGCCCAACCATCAAAGAGACAAAGTAAGTGAACGTCATAATACCAAAAGCTCCTACTTGGAAAAGCACCAGTAAGATGGTTTGCCCGTAATTAGTAAAGTGTTCATGGACGTTAATGGGAACAAGTCCTGTGACGCAGACCGCGCTAGTACTGATAAAATAAGCGTCTGTAGGGGAAAGAATCACATCGCTCTTAGTTGCTCCGGGGGACATAAGTAAAGTCCCCCCCAGTGTGATGAAGGCAAGTAATGTAATTAGAAAAAGCAGGGCGGGGCGAATGCGTGGAAGGTGAAATCCCCTGTTCCTACGAGCTTGGCGGAAGAAATATTCCTTAAGGTTGAGTAGTGGTGCCGCTCCGTAACAGAGGCAGAGCATTCGGAAAATATTCTGTAGCTCTATTCGGGAAACGAATGTGGAATTGAAAAAATCCCCTGCCAGCATACTCAGAATAATGAGCCCCAAAACCAGTTCAATCCATCGTGGTGTTCGTATGGTTTTTGCCCTCCATTTACTCCCCAAAATGCCAATAACGCCTGTCATTTGTCCCAGTACTAGCAGGGATAGAATCTCTCTGAAGTAACGTAAGGACAACTGATCTTCTCGAATTTCTTCAAATCCATTCCACCATAGCAACCACATGAGCGCAGCCAATGTGCATAGGCCAAACGCTATTTCCATGACTTCAAAACGAGTCAATAACGGTTTTTCTGTCGTCTCATTCACAAGCCTGCAAAAGATGCCTCTCTTACTACTGAGAGGAGACTACTGTATATGGGAAGATTTGAGAAGCTCTTAAATCGAGTTCTTGTTTTATCTTACATGTTTTGGTTTCTTAATTATGTAGGCGCCCATCTCCAAAGCCCTGTGGCGGAATGGTGATCTAATAGAACTGCAAGACGGAATCGTTTATTGTCGCCAATGACACGGTGTTTTTTAGGCAGGAAAGCATTTGGGATGTAGTGAAAGCTGGCTATATCGCTCTCAAGCGGGGAACCATGAATATGATGAAGAAGGCCGCCTCTCCAAACCCGCTCGGGGAAACGGTCGGGTTCCTGTACGGAAATGAAGAAAAACAATTTGCTTATTCTTAAATCGACTTCTTGGTCCCCTGCATGCTTCAATGGCTTACTCATGTAAAAAATGACACATGTGAAGAAAAAGAGTTGCTAATCTGTAATAATCATGTATAATCTTTCCCGTTCTTACCGAACAAAGTGCGCTCGTGGCGGAATTGGTAGACGCGCTAGATTCAGGTTCTAGTGGGGGTTCCCCCGTGAAGGTTCGAGTCCTTTCGGGCGCACCATCTATAACTTATTGATATTAAGTACTTATTGAAAATACGTTTTTTTGAGTCTCGGTTTTAGTCTCACTTTCGGTCTCACTTTCGAGTCTCGTTTCTCTGAGAGATTTCCCTTTCGGGTTGCCTTGTGAAGATATTTTTTTGTAGAGTGCCGAGGTGAGAAAAAGTACGCCCCAGAGAGGTTACAGAAGGAAGGTTGTTGCAGAGTATAAGTATGGAACTATGATTACGTTGTCGGCAAAAAAGTCGGCACCTTGGAAGATATGGTATTCTGAGATTGGAGGCTGATGGGAAAGTGAGAATGAAAAGATGCCATGCTAAGCTGCTTTGACCGCTTACGAGAATTGACAGGATTAGAACAAGATGGAGCGAAGCTTATAGACACTATGTTTAGCATTGATCGCCCTCTTCTTGTGCTCAATGGATTATGTACACAGATAGCGGAAAATCCGAGCATAAAGGCTTTGCTACCCTTTTAAAGGGAATTTCAGTACATTCAGAAACCCTTTTGCGCATGAGGCAAAAATCAAATGGGTGACGAACGAAACAGATACTCTCGATATTTTGAGTACAATTTCTTTTGTTCATAGAGACTGTATGAGGCACAGAAAACATGCGAGTTTTTGTAATTATAAGAAGGAATAATATATGGAAGAAATATTATTTATTTGTTATATTTTTTTGTAAATCTTATTTGGTTTGTTTTTTACTTATGTTATGTTGAGAAATTGCCATTTGTGAAAATAATGATATTTTCATTCATGAGTTTGATAATTTTCGCATATCATGATAGTTTCTTTTTACAGAATATAATAGATAAGATATTCGGTGCAATTCTTCTTGGAGGTGGAATAACAGGATTTATTGAGTACGTGAAGAATTTATATAGAAATTTCAGGAAAGATAGGTTATCATTTAGGTCAATTTTGATTATTTTATTGTACGTGGGGATGTGTTTTATCTGTATAGGACTTCGGCAGAACTGATATTTAGAAGAAGACAAGGTGGAGGAATTGTACAGAGAAAGTAGAGTTATGATTCTAATTCATTAGGGTCGAGGACAGCAATTTGCCCGGAACCATACCAGTATACATCATCCATACCAATCAGACTTTTCCAAAAAGTAGAACGTTGACCATATTGAAAAAACAAAACGGCGTTATCTCCTCTTGAACGAACAATTCTGGCCATTTTTTCTGTAAATCATCAAGTGTTTTTAATTGATTTTACATCAAAAAATCATTGAGTTTGGTCTGAATGTATCCGATATAGCGAATAGGATGGACATGATCTTCTATAAAGACAACTCCATCAACAACGGTATAACGTACTTGGTTAGACATCGCGTTTCATGATGATTACCATTTTTTGCCTGGCTCCGCCGAGTAGAGTATTGATATCTGCCGAGGAACAGGATACCACTTCCCATCCTTGTTTTGCGTATGCATTAAGGACATCTTCTAGTCTGGGTGGATCAAACTTTCCGCTGAACCATTTATCCTTTTGGTTCAAAACTTTATATTCTTTAATCTGCTGAGATTTTTCAGGTTGTTTAAGGAGACAAGCGTTTCTTTTAACTTTCTTTTAACGGGAAGATGTTGTATCCCATTGATATGGATGGACGGATGGACATAGGTGGCTTTTTGGGACTGGAACTGCCGAAGTTTGGCAATTTGCCACAGTGGCATTGGAAGCGAGGTGTATTTGTTAATTCGGGTAGGGGGGCACTGGAGTATATTTTGCGGAGTTTAGGGGATATTCAGTGTATATATGTGCCTTTTTATACATGCAGGACGGTGTTGGAACTGCTCAGGCGATTACATATGGCGATGAAATTTTATCGGGTGAATGAATGGTTGGAGCTTGAAAAATGCCCGGAATTGAAGGACGGAGAGTATTTGCTGTATACCAATTACTTTGGAATTAAGGAAAAGTATGTGACGCATCTGGCCTCCTTGTATGGTGGCAGATTGATTGTGGATAATGCGTTGGCATTGTATTCTCCCCCCCCTCCAGGAGCTGCTTCTTTTTACAGCCCACGCAAGTTTTCCGGATTGCCGGATGGGGGGATTGCCATTATGAATTCAGACCGGATATTGTTGCTCCCGGAAGAACGGGATGAGTCTTTGTCGGACGCTTCTTTTTTGTTAGAATGCTTAGAGTATGGAGTAGAAAAGGCGTCTGCTGCTTGTGAACGGAATGAACGGCGTCTGGATCGTGCTCCGTTACGCAGTATGTCCCGGTTGACAGAACGCTTGATGAATGGAATTGATTACGAACGGGCGGGGCGTCAACGTATAGATAATTTCTTATTTTTACATGAGAGGCTGGGTAGGTTAAATCGACTGTTAGTGGATATGGATTCCGTGTCGGTTCCGTTTTGTTATCCGTTTTGGACCGCTTTTCCGGAGTTAAGGAATATATTGATAGATGAACGTATTTTAATCCCCATGCTGTGGGATGGATTAGAAGAAGATGCTCCCTCTGATAGTTTGGAGCAGAAGTTAGCATTGCATCTTTTGCCGCTTCCGGTTGATCAGCGTTACGGGATGTTGGAAATGGAACGTATCGCCACACTGGTGGACGGTTTTTACTCCTCCTGATTGATTCCCTTATTTTTATAAAAAACGAAGCAGTCCCCTTGGTTGTTGGATTGGGGGACTGCTTGTTGTATTTTTACGCTGTTTTTGTGTAAGACAGTTTATTTGTTAGAGGCCTTGTCTAGGTTCAGAATACCTAGTACGGACATATTGCCATTGGCATCTTTCCCAGATGGAAGATAAACTTTGGCGTTATTCAGCATCTTGTCAAAGGCTTTGGCGCGGAGCGTGTTGGGCCCCAAAGCTTTTTCTTTCAGTGCCAGGCCTTGAGCTTCTGCCTTGGCCGCTTCCAGCGTCGCTGCTGCCTGGGCTTTACCTTTCATGATAATAACCTTTGCTTCCGCTTCTCCTTGAACTAAATTAGCATTGGCTTCTTGTCGTGCAATTTCCATTTTCATGGCGCCTTCTGCTTCACCGCGTGCTCGTTGGATGGCGATATCTTTACGAGCGATTTGAAGTTCCGTTTCTTTTCGTTCATTTTCCTGAGTGGTCTGTACTTTTCTGACGACAGATTCAATGATGGCTTGGGGTGGATTAGTTTCCCCCACAGCTACGGAATCTACGATGAAAGGCGTGCCATTTAGTCTCTTGCTCAATTGAGCATAAACGTTGTCAGAAATATGTTGCAGGCTACTTGAGGCATCTAACGCATTGTATTGGCTCAATTCTGCTCGCACAGCAGTGCGGAAAGGTTGTTGGATAAAGTTTTTGTAAGCAAAGAGCATGATTTCATCCGCCACTTCATCATCATTACGTCCGGAACTTTGGGCAATACCGCCGTAATCTTCCATGAATTCTTTAACGCGGGTTGGATCCAAGCGATAGACCAGAGACGCCTTGCAGGAGATGGGTAACTTGTCTTTGCCTAAGATGGCACCGCCGTTGCTGGCATCGAACTCTTCTATAGTTGTGTCCGGTGTGATGGATACTTTACTGACTTCTTTGCGCCATGCCCAACCTGTAGAGGATGGACCAATCAGAATCCCTTCAAATTGGTTTTTCCCGAAAATTGGTTTGGAATAAACATAGCCGGCAAAACCGGACAACACACGTTTATTGCTGAAATTGGAAAAGCAGAAGGCCACAATAATACCGGTGATAATAACAGCAACCGGTATTAACAGGGAAAATAAGGGAATCTTCGTTTTTGGGGTGCTCATAAACAAATAAAGTTTTAATATATTTTCTTTATAGGAGGCCGTTTTATCTAACGGCAAGTGTATTTTTGGGGGAGAATTGTCATTTGTAAAGGATTATTTAATGAAGCTGAAAAAGGGAACGTTGTAGTAGCATATTATGTCTTCTGATGAACGAGGATTGCGGTGGACAGTGTCTGAGTTTGTAAAGGTTGTTTTTCATGATTCTGTATCTGTTTAAGCATGTTTTTCTGCTGAAAACATAGGTGAACGAAGAATACTGGTTCCGAAGTGCAAGTTCTATGAATCCCTTTTTTTAATCAATTATTTTTCTGAAAATTATGAGTATCATTCAAGCAGTAGGACGTTTGTTATTTCCCGGGCATATGGTTCAAACGGCATCCATGCCGAATTTTGATTTAAAGCGGTATTTAGGTGAATGGCATGAAATTGCGAGACTGGAAAATTGGTTTGAGCGGGGGATGAACCGGGTGAGTGCACGATACGACCTACGAGATGATGGTTCTATTGCTGTTACCAATAGCGGGTATGATATTCGTAGCGGAGAAAGAAAAGAAGTAAAGGCGCGGGCGGTTACCGGGGATGCGCCTAACCACTTAAAGGTATATTTTGTACCTTTGGTGTACGGGCGATATGAAGTGGCTTTTGTGGATGAGGAGTACAGTCGTGCCGTTGTGGCCGGTGGAACACTGAACTATCTATGGTTATTGGCTCGGAAACCTTGTTTGGAAGAAGAAGAAATGTTACCCATGCTTCGTTGTTCAGAGGGATTAGGTTATGATACTTCTCTCTTGATTTATTCTGATTCTCAGTCCGTCCCTCAATCCGGACATGGGAAAAAATGATCAAGGTGCTTCTGTGGATCGGGTGAAGGGAACTTGCTATTTTTGTTGGCAAAAAAATAGGCTTGCAATCCGTTATCGGATGATTATGTTGGCATTCATCCAAACATTGGATGTTTGGATGAATTGCTTAAAAAGGAGTAACAATGGATATTATTCATGATAACGCTGCTGATCTCAGCGCATTGAACGGCAAGACCGTTGCCGTGATCGGATATGGCGCCCAGGGACGCGCCCAAGCACTTTGCATGCGTGATTCCGGGGTGAACGTGATTATTGGTGTTCGTCCCGGGAAATCTTTTGATGCTGCTACGCAAGACGGTTTCCAAGTGATGCCCGTAGCGGAAGCTGCAGAAAAGGCAGACATTATACATCTTCTTCTTCCGGATGAAAGCCATGGAGCTGTGTATGAAGCAGAAATCAAGCCGCACTTAAAAGCTGGTAAGACACTTTGCTGTTCCCACGGCTTTGCTTACGTTTTCAATACTATCGTTCCTCCGGCAGACGTGGATGTGATCATGGTTGCTCCCAAAGGTCCGGGTACGGAAGTCCGTCGCGTGTTTGAAGAAGGTTTCGGCTGCCCCGGTTTGATTGCCGTGCATCAGAACCCCACTGGCAAGGCTCGTGACGTGGCTCTTGCTATGGCTAAGGCTGAAGGTTTAACTCGTGGTGGCGTTTTGGAATGCACCATGGCTCAGGAAACATATGAAGACCTGTTTGGAGAACAAAACGTCCTGTGTGGCGGTTTGGTTGATCTGATGAAGTACGGGTTCGAAACGTTGACGGAAGCCGGTTATCCGCCGGAAATGGCTTACTTTGAATGCGTACACGAAGCCAAGCTTATTGTGGACCTGATTTATAACGGTGGTATCCAGAAAATGAACTCCGTGATTTCCAACACGGCTGAGTTTGGTGAATACTATAACGGGCCTCAGATACTTCCTGCTGATGTGAAGGAACGTATGAAGGAATCCCTCAAGCGTATTGAGTCTGGTAAGTTTGCTAAGGATTGGTTGGAAGAAGCTGCTAAGGGAGCTCCCAATCTTAAGGCCAAGCGCGAAGCCTTGGGGCAGCATCCGGTAGAAATTGTCGGTGCCAAGATTCGTAGTCTGTTTGAAAGAAACTAAAGTTTCTTTTTCTTAGAGAGGCGCCACCCGTCTGGAAATAGCGGCGTGGCGTCGTTCTTTCGCTAGTTTTTTACGGAGAGGTACTTATTTTATCTTTTAGTTTATGGATACTCCCGGCTCGGCTATCAATGTGGAAAATGCCAAAGTTTATTTGGGGGGACATGAAATCCTGCACAATATTTCTTGGCAGGTTCAACGTGGAGAGCGTTGCTTTATTCTGGGAGCCAACGGAGCCGGAAAAACAACCTTGGTTAAGGTCTTGATGGGATTTGCCTGGCCCTTGTTTGGTGCTAAAGTTCAGGTGCTGGGTAAAACGTTCGGACAGGTGAACCTGCCGGAACTCCGCAAGTCTATTGCATGGGTTAGCCCTTTTATGCATAAATGGCTGGAGGATGGAGCATGGACGGGGCGAGATATGGTTCTTTCTGGGCCTGACGGGACAATTGGTCTGCTGAGGAAGCCTTCCCGGGAGGAAGAGGCAAAAGCTGCCGGGATTATGAAATCTCTGAAGGCTGAACATTTGATGGATAGATCCGTTGTTGCCATGTCTTCCGGAGAACAGGTGAAAGTTCTCATCGCTCGGGCTCTGATGACGAATCCGGAGTTGATGATTTTGGATGAACCTAGTGTGTATTTGGATTTGGCGGGACGTGAGTTCTTGTTAAAAACGATTGAAGAGTTGGCTTATTCTCGTCCGGATTTGACAATTATATTTATCACTCAGCGCATAGAGGATATTCTCCCTGTATTTGATCGGGGAATGATTTTGAAATCCGGAGAAATTGTAGCTCACGGGAGTCGGGATCAAGTTTTGACAGAGGAAAACTTGAAGAATGCCTTTGACTTGGATATTCAGTTGATTAAGACGGAAAAAGGTCGTCTTTGGACGGTAATTCGTTAATTTTTCATGAAACAATCAAAGATGATGGAATTGAAGAAACCGGTTAGGGTGTCTTTATCCCGCCAAGTACTTACCGCAATGGAATCCATGATCCGTTCCGGTAAATGGAAAGTGGGAGATCGTATTCCTGCAGAACCGGAATTAGCACGCGCTTTTTCCGTTAGCCATAATACTATTCGTGAGGCGCTTCAATCCCTGATTCATATGGGTATGTTGGAGGCCCGTCCCGGGGATGGTACATACGTTATGGCATCGGATCGTTTTGCCGTTGCTGTAAGTAACCGTCTTAAGGAATCCGACCTACCTCAGATTTTGGAAGCACGATTGGCTTTGGAAAAGGAAATTGCCCGTTTGGCCGCTGTTAAAAGGACGCCAGAGGATTTGATGGCTCTGGAAAATGCTTTGGCTGATTGTCATGGTCGGCTAAGACCCGGCATTGAGGATGATATGCTTTTTCATGCGGCTGTAGCTCGTGCTACTCATAATCCGGTACTGGCAGAATTATACAACGTAGTGATTCGTCATCTGCAGGAGAATCTGGAAAGGTTGCTTCAGGAGAAGCAATATGATGTTGATGCCATGAAGCTGCATGATGAGTTGCTGGATGCTATTCGAAATCAAAGGGCTGATGCGGCAGAGTCCATTATTGTGAAAATTGTGGAGTTTGATACTGTTAGCATTGGTGAAGCATCCATGTCTTGAATTGTCCGATCGTATTACGCTGTTCGGCCTCAGGTAGGAGGGATTGTTCTGCGGAATAGGAAACTTGATACGCCGGTAGTATGTCCCTTTTCTGGGGAATTCTCGTATTTCTTCGAGATAAACAATATATAACGAAATCATGAACCCTTGGCTAAAATTGAGGTGGAGCAACTGGGGTGTACCCCGTTAGAAGTATGGTTCAGAGTGTGCGGAAACGAAATGCTGTGAATTTCATGAATGAGATTTTTGATTGATATGGCAAGTAAGATGCGTAGATTAACGTATGATGAAGAGAGCTCATCTGTTGTTGATTATGTGCGGTTTGTTTTGTGGAATGGCCGTTGTACAGTCATGTCTTGCCTCTCCGCCGAACATGATTGTCATTCTGGCTGATGATCTGGGATATGGAGATTTGGGGTGTACTGGTTCTAAGCAGATCGAAACGCCTTCTCTTGATCAGCTGGCAAAGGAGGGCGTATTTTGTTCCCGAGCGTATGTGACCGCTCCCATGTGTTCACCCTCTCGTATGGGATTGTTGACGGGGCGTTTTCCCAAACGTTATGGTATCACAACGAATCCCAATACCAGGATGGCTTATCTTCCGGAGTCTCTCTATGGGTTACCTTTGACGGAAAAATTGATCCCGGAGTATTTATCTTCCTGTGGCTACCGGAGTGCTATATTCGGTAAGTGGCATCTTGGCCATACAAAGGGATATACACCTCCGGAACGTGGGTTTACTCATTGGTGGGGGTTCTTAGGCGGTTCCCGGAATTATTTCCCTATGAAAAAGGAGGCTGATGGCTTGAATCCTTCCTTAATTGTATCCAATTTTACGGATAAAACGGACATTTCCTACTTAACGGATGATATTACAGATCGGGCGGTTGAGTTCCTTCAGGAAGCAAGGATGGATAAGAAGCCGTTTTTCATGTTTGTTTCTTACAATGCGCCTCATCGGCCCAATGAAGCCAAACCGGAGGATATTGCCAGATTTAAGAATGTGCAGGACGGGGAACGTCGGATTTATTGTGCCATGGTGTATGCCATGGACAGGGGGGTAGGTCGTATTTTAGAGACATTGAAAGCGAATGGTTTGGAAAAAGATACAATCGTTGTCTTTCTGTCGGACAATGGTGGTGCTCCTGAGACTTCTTCTTGTAATGCTCCGTTTCGTGGAGCCAAAAGACAGCATTTTGAAGGTGGAGTTCGTGTCCCTTTTATGATCAAATATCCGGCAGATAAACGTTTAGTGCCCGGAAGCGTATGCAGGCAGCCTGTTTCTACAGTAGATTTGCTTCCTACCTTACTGAAAGCAAACGGCCTCCAAGTCCCAAAGAACTTGGACGGTATGGATATTTTAGAACTGGTTGGGAATAAGTCTACTCCTGTTTCGCGCACCTTTTTCTGGTGTACGGATTATACTTCTGCTGTGTTGGAGGGGGACATGAAGTATCTGCTGACCCCTGATCGTGCCCCACAGTTTTACAACGTAGCGGATGATCCTCAGGAGCAGAAGGATTTATATTTCTCCAGACCTCAGGATGCCGGCACTCTCGCTAAAAAGCTGGGAATATATTTGACTACGACGCCCGCATGTCGTTTTCCTGATAGCATCAGTTGGTCAGCTAGATTGATGCGAGAGTATGACAAAACCGCTCCGAATAGGCAGCCTGAATAAAGGGCGAAGTCGCTCAATATTGTATACTGCGTCTCTACGTAATCGTTTCCCTGAACCAAATATCTTTGGGTAGAGTGAAAATAACGGTAATTGTAGTAAATCAGCCCTAGTTCGTCATCAGCGTATTCGCTGGAGAACCGGAACGGATTGTTCTCTGCGGCATTTCCTTCCATCCTGAGGATATTCCCATACGGGCCGTATTCGTACAAGGCGCGGCGGCCCGTTTGGATGCCGAAGAGCGCTGTGGTGCGGTTACCGATGTTGTCATACGCATAAGAATATGTTCCTCCCCGGCGCATCGCGTCGGCTTGTTGCTCGGTGCATCGGTCGTGGTGTCCGGAGTTCCATTTTCTCCGTTAATAGATTGTTTTTTCATACCGTTATTGTAGTTGTAATGAAAGACTCAGTGTTCTGTGATGATTGTTATAGCGTTTGGCTTTACTCTTATCAGAAGAGTTACATCCTAAAATAAAACAACACAAACAAAAAAATAAATAATCATACCCATAGATGCCGCTGAATAGCTAATATCCTAGCACATTATATTTGTGTACTTAATGAGTGCTTTTGCGATAAATTGGTGAGATTGTGCAAAAGGATAGCAGTAATCTTCTGATGAGAATTGTTCAAAAAGGATGAAGAGTGGATTGTCTCAGAGAAGAAAGAATTCTTTATAAAAAAGAATAAGATGTAGAAAACGAAATAATGTGGTCCTTTTTAAGAGAGCAAGAGCCTTTATTTCAATAATTTGGGATCCGCGATGCGGAGAATGTGTTCTCCTGGCAAAGAAAGATTTCCTTTGTCACGGGCAATCATTTCAAAATAGTGAGGATCTTGAGAAAGCCAGATAAATTCATTTTTTGATTGTTCCATCTGCTTTTTGGATTTTTCCAGCCGGGCTTGAAGATAAGAACGTTCATGTTCTAAAGAACGCAGATCTTTCCATGGCTTGAAACAAACCAAAAAAAGCAACATTGTTAGACAAAGTGCAAGAACGATGGCAAAAAGGCGCAGTGCTCGTTGGACGATTTGGGCACGCTTCTCCCTGCGGATTTCGAGCTCCGCTAAGGTAAAGCGATGATAATAACGACGTCTCCAGAGCATTGTTGGCAGTCAAACAAACCATTCTTGGTCATAGAATGTGAATTTTGCCACCATAAATTGCGTCATTATCTAATTCTTCTTCAATTCTGAGCAATTGATTGTACTTAGCCATGCGATCGGAGCGGCTTAAAGAACCTGTTTTTATTTGTCCGGCATTAGTCGCCACTGCAATATCTGCAATGGTGACGTCTTCTGTTTCACCAGAGCGATGGGAGATAATGGCAGAATATTTATTGTCTTTTGCTATTTCTACCGCATCCAGTGTTTCTGTCAGAGAACCAATTTGATTGACCTTTATCAAGATGGCGTTTGCAACATGACGGGAAATACCCAAGTTGAGGAACTCTGAATTGGTAACGAATAAGTCGTCTCCAACTAGTTGAGTG
This sequence comes from uncultured Akkermansia sp., assembly GCA_964525305.1. Classification (GTDB taxonomy): domain Bacteria; phylum Verrucomicrobiota; class Verrucomicrobiia; order Verrucomicrobiales; family Akkermansiaceae; genus Akkermansia. Next base: position 32,627 of record CAZGGR010000003.1, on the reverse strand, counting down.
TTGTGTCCCATTGTTTTAGTTAGATATTCCCATCCCAGCCAGTCATTTTCGGCGCATCCGTCTTCAATAGAAATAATAGGGTATTTTTTTTGGAGTTCTCGGTAGTAGTCAGTTAATTCCTCAATTGTTCTGCATCTGCCATCCGATTTTTTGAAAACGTATAGATTACGTGACGGATCATAAAATTCGGAAGAGGCAATATCTAAGGCAAAAAAAATGTCTGTCCCCAGCGAGTATCCTGCTCGTTGAACGGCTTTGGCTATATATTCTAATGCCGCATCAGCAGAATCTAGGGAAGGGGCGAATCCTCCTTCATCTCCTACAGCGGTGGAGAGTCCGTTATCATGCAGAACCTCTTTAAGCGCATGGAAAATCTCTGCTCCGTAGCGGAGTGCTTCACGGAAAGATGGTGCTCCTACGGGCATAATCATGAATTCTTGAAAGTCAATGGGAGAGTCTGAATGGGCGCCCCCATTGATAATATTCATCATAGGGACGGGAAGTATCTTGGCATTAGGGCCTCCTAAGTATTTGAAAAGTGGAAGTCGTAATTGACAAGCTGCGGCTTTTGCTACGGCAAGAGAAACGCCTAATATGGCGTTGGCACCCAGACGGGATTTGTTGGGAGTGCCGTCCAGTTCAATCATTATTTTATCGATTGCCGGCTGACAGGTGGCATCAAGTCCCGATACTTCCGGAGCAATAATGTTGTTAATATTTTCAACTGCGGCAAGAACACCTTTCCCTTCATAACGGGAGAAGTCTCCATCGCGAAGTTCTATTGCTTCATGTTCTCCTGTAGACGTTCCGCTGGGAACGGACGCACGGCCGATAGCTCCTCCGGCTAAGGCTACGTCAACTTCAACGGTAGGATTTCCCCGGGAGTCAATAATTTCTCTCCCTCGGACATCAATAATTTCCAGTTCATTCGTGATCATCATATGTTTTTGAAGTTTGACTACGAGGGGGCATTATTTGTTCTTATGGAAGCATGACATGGCTGAAAGTGGTCTTGATTCTGTATCGCATCGGGTATGATATAGAGGGACTTACTACTAACCCCATGCCTAATTTGCTCAATAAGGTTGAGACTTCGTTGTTCAAAATATTCAAGCCACGATTCGAAAGTATCGTGGCTTGTGCTGATGTGGAAACGAAGAATATTTTGGGGATTCGTCGATTTTTGTCATGGTGTGTTTGTATGGCCGTGATTGTGTGTGGGGAATACGGATCGGGAATAGCTTATGGCAAGGATTTATATTTGCAGGATGCTGCTTCTCCCCAGATCTTTTGTGAATATGCCTCAAATGGTATGGTGACTGTATGTGGGGCGGTTATGGGGACCGTTTTTACGGTACGGGCTTACCCAGATGAGGGAATGAATGTGGAAGAGGCCGCTCTCGTTTGTCGAGAAGCGTTAATATGTGCTAAGCATTGGGAGAAAGTAATGTCTGCTATGGACGCAGAAAGCGAGCTGGCTCAACTTAATGCTGCCGAATGTGATGTTCCTGTCCCTATTTCTCCGGAATTGGAACGGGTGTTATTAGATGCTTTGGAGTATGCCCGCATGACAAATGGTTTTTTTGATCCAACTTTAGGTCCATGTATTCGTCTTTGGAAGAAGAGTCGTCGTCTTGGGTCTTTGCCATCTGAAGATGCTCTACAGACTGCTTTACGTACTTGCGGATGGAAAAAATTAATAGTGAATCAAGGCGCCGTGCAGAAAACCGTATCAGGAATGAGTCTGGATTTGGGGGGGATAGGTAAAGGGTTTGCTGTGGATAGAATGTCGGAAGTATTGAGGCGGAAAGGTGTGCGTTCTTTCTTGATCGATACTACCAGTGATGTTTTTGCCGGCAATGCTCCTCCCGGTAAGGACGGATGGCGATTGAAAGTGGAGAGTGGCGATGGAAACGAGCATATTCTGCTATTAAATAATACGGCGGTGTCGACATCGGGGAGTGCACACCAGTTTGTGAAGATTGACGGGAAAGTTTATTCCCATGTGTTGAACCCTTTGACCGGTCTCGGCATGGAAGATGGCCGGCAAGTAAGTGTGATGGCTCCTTCAGCTGAGTTGGCGGATGTTTTAGCTACAGTTGGGTGTGTGATGGGTCAAAAGAGCTTCGAGCTTTTTATTGCACCGTTATCCGGGGTGCGAATTATTGCTTTTTCCCGCAAGGAGTAAAAGTTTGAGGATTGAATGAAATAAACGGGAAAGCTTTGTTTTTTCTCTATAAAAAACCGTTCCGAAATTATCGGAACGGTTCATATCAAAAGATTGATGTGACTGACCTCACTCTGTTCTGGCAATCTTTAGGCTGCGATGCCGAAGTGTTGCTGAATAGAGGCGAAAATCTTGTCGCGACGCGCGCGAGCTTTTTCAATGTCACGAGTTTTCAGAGAGAATCTCAGGCGTTCTGCCGTAGAATCCGGTTTGTGAACCGTAACATGGCACCACCAAACTCCCCTGTTATTCCACAGGTGATGGTTCGGATTGTCATCATTAATTCTAAGAGCGATTTTTGTTTGGGCTTTCATCTGTGTGATCTTTTCCAGTAGAGGACGTTTAATTTACGTCCGTTGGCATATTCATATTTCAATAAAACCTTCAACTTGGAGGCGCTTCACTTAAGCAGATGATCCCTTGTCTTTTTGGACATCTTTCTCTGTCTGTTGTTCACCTCGTTGAAATCTTAGATTTCAAGCGATATGACAACGTTCAAAAAAAGATTCTTTTTTTACAGGAGACCTACCTTTTTAAGAGTGTTGTAAGCACCGTTCTTGTTGATCGTACGCAGAGCTTTGGCAGAAATCTTCATTTTCACGAACTGACCAAGTTCGGGAATCCAAATGCGCTTTTCCTGAAGGTTGGGGAAAACGGTACGATTGACAGTCTTAGTGACGTGACGACCAATACCGCCCTTTTTCTTGGCAAGACCGGAGCGATGGATACGACGACCTTTGTGAGGCATGGTACCTCTGATGATGCAAATACGGGACATGGCAATCGAAGTTATTTGTTGATACGAGACGGAAACTCTAGCGTATTTTTGCCTAAGGTCAAGAACAACCGGACAAAAGACGTGAATTTTGTTGGTGTACGGAGATTACTAAGGGGAGAGGATTAATAGCTAGAGAAGGTTGTGACTGATACTTTGATGTTCTAAGTCGGGTTTTGGATTTGGAATAGATAGGAGGAAACTCATGATAGATTGCCTCATGAATTAAAAGGAGTATGGCAGGACAAGCGTATCTGGCGCTTGCACGCAGGGGCGTAACATGAGAGATTGAAAGCATGAGTGAAAATCATTATGCAGAGTTTTCCGAATGTGGAATGAAGCCGCAGGACGTATTGGAATATGTTGCCGGTCCAATGCCGAAACCGGCAAAAGAAGAGGTGTTGATTAAGATGAAAGCTGCGCCTATCAATCCGGCAGATATTAATTTTGTACAGGGCGTTTACGGATTAAAGCCTGTGTTGCCTCATTCTCGTGCCGGGTTGGAAGGGTGCGGTGTTGTACAGGCATCCAATGCGGAAGGTTTTTTTGAGGGGGATGAAGTGATTTTATTGCGCGGTGTAGGAGCTTGGAGTGAGTATGTAACAGTTCCCGCTGAAAATGTAATGAAGTTACCGGTTAAGGTGGATCCTGTGCAGGCTGCCATGTTAAAAGTGAATCCCCTGACGGCATTGCGAATGTTAGAGGGGTTTGTAGCTCTGAAGCCGGGAGATTGGGTTGTTCAGAACGCTGCCAATTCTGGGGTGGGGCGTTGTATTATACAGTTGGCACGGGAAATGGGTGTGAAAACGGTAAATTTTGTAAGACGTCCGGATGAATTGAGAGACGAACTTACTGCCTTGGGGGCAGATATTGTGGTGGGTGAAGACGATGAAGATGTTGTAAAGAAAACCTTGCCCCTTTTGGACGGCAAGAGACCAGTGTTAGCATCTAATGCTGTAGGGGGCGATAGTGCCATGCGTCTGATGGATATGTTGGCTCCTGGTGGAAGTATGGTGACATATGGTGCAATGAGTCGCAAAAGTATTAAGGTCCCGAATGGTTTTTTGATTTTTAAGGGGATCAAGTTGGAGGGACTGTGGGTGACTCAATGGCTGAGGAATGCCCCTTCAGCGGAAATTGAAGCTGCTTACGATAAGTTGGCTCGTTTGATGGCAGATGGCCGATTAAAGCAAGCTGTGGATACTATTTATCCATTGAGTGAAATCCGTCAAGCTGTTGAGAAAGCTCAAGAGGAGTTCCGTCACGGCAAAATAGTGCTGAGTATGGAACGCGCCTAATTAAGGTAAGTTTAAGCACATTTTGTTTTCACTGCGGAGTGTTGATGATGTATTTTATCAAGCACTTCGCAGTTTGTCTTTGATGGCTGTTGACTGGCTGGAATTTCTGTTGATGTAATGTCGTCTTATCTGAGATTTATTAGCTCAACGTAGACTCTAACCATGACTCAAGGATTTCTACAGCGGCTACCTGATCGATAATAGAACGAAAGTTTTTTGCTTTTTTTCCGGCGGCGTGTAGTTTTTCCTGTGCGATAACAGTCGTCAGTAATTCATTCATGAAAACTAAGGGTAACTCTGGTAGGGCTGCAGATAACTCTTGACCGAAAGCGCGTACTTTGGCGGCAGATGTTCCCTCTTCTCCATTCATGCGAACGGGCAGTCCTAACACTAGGGTTCGTATGCCCCGTTCCTTAACAATTTGCACGATACGGGGAATGGGATCTGTTTGATGTCTGTGAATGGTTTCTACTGGATGCGCCATGATTCCTACAGGGTCTGTTGCGGCAATGCCTATGCGCGCCTCTCCGTAGTCAATTCCTAGAGCCGGATGTAATGTGGGGCTCATCTGAGTTCATCAGGAAGTTGGTTGACGATTTTTTTAATTTCGTCAGCTTTGTTTTTATTCGCAATCAGAATGGCATCTGAGGTTTCCACCACAATCAGATTTTCTACACCCAACAGAGCAATGTGTTTGTCGCCCCGTTGTGAGAAGACGATGTTGTTCGTAGCATCTTGGACGGTAATGTCTGCATTTGTCGCATTTTGAGAGTGCTGCGTCAGATAGTTGGATACAGAAATCCAAGAACCGACATCATCCCAGTCAAAGGTAGCCTCCATGTTCAGCACCCTATCTGCTTGTTCCATGAGAGCAAAGTCAATGGAGATGGGGGTGAGAGTAGGGAACTCTTCTTGGATGGTTTCTTGTGGAATTGGGGATTCAGCAATATGTTCCACAAAAGAGGCTAGTTCTGGACAGTGTTTATCCAGCTGTTCACAAACAGCAGGAATACTCCAGACGAACATTCCGGCATTCCAGCAGAAATTGCCTTTACGTAGGTATTCCGCAGCCGTAGCTGTGTCTGGTTTTTCTCGGAACTGAATAACTTCTCTGCAAGATGTACCGGGTGCGGATGGTATTTCTTGTCCTCGTTCAATGTATCCGTAAGACGGACATGGCCATGTAGGATGAATGCCAACGGTAACTAGAGCTTTTTCTTTTGCTGCTGTATCCATAGCAGCTTTCATCAGGGAGCGGAAAGATCCCTTGTCTTGGATGAGTTGATCCGAAGGTATAACGAGCATGACTCCGTGAGGATCTGCTGCTTTGATGAGACCTATACCTAAGGCGATCGCAGGTGCGGTATCGCGTCGGACTGGTTCAGAAATGATGTGATCTGATGGAATATCGTGTGCTTGGCGACGTACTTCTGCTTCCTGAAGGTAATTGGTTAGGATAAAAATATTTTGCCGAGGTACCAAACCGTCCAGGCGATCAATAGCTTGACGGAGAAGTGTCCCTTCTCCAAACATATTCAGGAGTTGTTTGGGACGGTGATCTCGGGAAAGTGGCCAGAATCGAGTGCCGCTGCCACCGGCAAGTATAAGAGCGTATTGGTTCATGGAATATTTAGATGAGAGAAGGGTGTGGGTTAAAGTGCGCCAAAACGGCGGTTTCTACCGGAATAATCCAGCAAAGCTGCTTCCAAGTCTTGTTCGCAGAAGTCCGGCCAGAGCGTATTTGTGACATGGATTTCCGCATAACTGATTTGCCAAAGCAGGAAATTGGAAATACGCATTTCTCCGGAAGTGCGTATGAGTAGATCCGGATCTGGTATTCCGGCTGTGTCCAAGTGTTCGCCGAAAAGGTTTTCCGTTATGTCGTCCGGGTTGAGTTCTCCTCTGGAAACTTTTTCTGCTATTTTTTTTGTAGCAGAGGTAATTTCCCCCCTGCTTCCATAAGAAATGGCAAGAACCAAGTTGAGTTTGGTATTTCCTGTCGTGGCTTCTATGGTGTTTTGAAGCAATTGATAGGTACGTTTGGGAAGACGGGAAAGTTCCCCTATGGCAAGGAGGCGCACCCCTTTTTCCATCATTTGACGTAGGCGTTTTTTTAAAAATTCATGCAAGAGCAACATCAGCGCATGAACCTCTGCTTTAGGGCGATTCCAGTTTTCTGAAGAAAAGGCATAAAGAGTGAGCCAAGGTATATTGTGTGCTATACAGAAGTCTACACAATGTTCTACCGTATCTGCTCCGGCTCGGTGTCCGGCTTGTCTGGGCAGATGGTGTTGATTTGCCCAGCGTCCATTGCCGTCCATGATGCAAGCAATGTGGCGTGGCATTTTTTCCTTGGGAATGGTAAGCATAGAGCAATAATTGTGCTGTTACACTAGTCAATGAAAGGATCCAGTTCAACACGCAAGTTTTTCAGAATGTATTCCTGTCTTTCTCGTGTGTTTTTCCCCATGTAAAAGGCCAGTAGATCTTTTACTTTATGAGAATCTTCTAGGCGAACTCTGTCTAGCCGCATGCCTTCACCAATGAAGGCTTTGAACTCTTGAGGGGAGATTTCCCCCAACCCTTTGAATCTTGTGATTTCCGGGTTTTTCCCCAGTTGGCTGATGGCGTTTTCCCGTTCCGAATCAGAGTAACAGTAAATGGTTTGCTGTTTGTTCCGAACACGGAAAAGCGGGGTCTGGAGAATAAAAAGATGTCCTTCACGAATGAGTTCCGGAAAAAACTGAATAAAAAATGTCATCAGCAAAATACGGATGTGCATCCCATCGTCATCAGCATCTGTGGCGATAACGACTTTGTCATAGCGCAAATCTTCTAGTCCGTTTTCAATATTTAAGGCATGTTGCAAGAAGTTAAACTCTTCATTTTCGTAAACAACCTTACGGCTCATGCCGAAGGAGTTCAGTGGTTTGCCTCGTAGGGAGAAGACTGCTTGTGTTTCTGCATCACGAGCTGTTGTGATGGAGCCGGATGCTGAGATCCCTTCTGTGATGAAAATGGTTGTTTCGCCAGCTCGAGTGTGTTTGGTGTTATAGTGAACTCGGCAGTCCCGGAGATTTTTATTGTGGATTTTAGCCTTGCGTGCATTTTCTTTGGCCAGCTTTTGGATCCCGGAAAGTTCCTTGCGATCTCGTTCGGAATCCTTGATCTTGGCTTCAAGAATTTTAGCTGTTTCCGGGTGTTTATGAAGATAGTTATCCAGCTCCTTGGCAATAAAGTTACCCACAAAGGTTCGGATTGTTTCTCCTTCCGGACTGATGGTGTTGGATCCCAGTTTTGTTTTGGTTTGGGATTCAAAGACAGGTTCTTTTACTTTAATGGAAATGGCGGCGACAAGAGAGGAACGAATGTCCGACGCTTCGTAATTCTTTTTGAAGAAATCTCTTAATGTCTTAACAATGGCTTCTCGAAAAGCTGCTTGGTGAGTCCCTCCTTGTGTGGTGTGCTGACCGTTGACAAAGGAGAAATGCTCTTCTCCATATTGACCGCCATGAGTAAAGGCAACTTCTATGTCATGTCCTTCCAAATGGATGATGGGATACAGAGGCTCTTCGCTCATGGCTTCTGAGAGTAGATCCAGCAACCCGTTTTTGGAGATGTAACGTCGTCCGTTAAAGTGCAGAGATAATCCCTTGTTAAGATAAGAATAGTATCTGCACATTTTCTCAACGTATTCTGGGCGGAATTGAGTGTTCGCCGGAAAGATTTCCGGATCCGCATGAAAAGCAGTGCGCGTACCGTTGGGTTCTTCCGTAGTCCCATCTTTTCTCCCCTTGGGTATTTCTTTCCCTTGGCTAAATTGATAGGAGCGTGTTTCTCCATCACGGTAGGCCTGAATTTCAAAAAAGTCAGACAACGCATTGACAGCCTTAATCCCAACGCCGTTGAGACCTACGGATTTTTTGAAAGCATCGCTGTCATATTTTGCTCCTGTGTTGATTTTTGCAGCACAGTCCAACAGCTTGCCAAGGGGGATGCCTCGGCCAAAATCTCGCACTTCACACAGTCCATCCGGAGTGATGTCTATGGTGATTTTTTTGCCGAATCCCATCACGAACTCGTCAATTGAGTTATCGATGACTTCTTTTAGTAGAACGTAAATGCCATCGTCAGGGGAATTCCCATCGCCTAGTTTACCGATGTACATGCCTGGACGCATACGGATGTGTTCCCGCCAATCCAGGGTTTTAATGCTGTTTTCGTCGTAAGCCATGTGCAACGAGGTCTCCACATATTATAACGTGATATTCGTGATTTGCGAAGAAAAAATGTAAGTCTGTTGATTTGTGGTTGATGTGGCTTGACCCGGAAGCTGTCTCTTGTTGGAATCTGCTGAGTATGATCAGACGTAAGGCACCTTGTAAGGTAAATGTTTCCCTCCGTGTGTTAGGAAAGAGGAAGGACGGTTTTCATGAGGTGGATACGGTGATGGTTCCCCTGGAATTGTGTGATGAATTGGAGTTTTCTCCGGCATCGCGTTTGGAAATGAGTTGTGATGCTCCCGGGGTCCCTCTGGATGAGAGTAATTTGGTGATGAAGGCAGGGCGATTGATGGAGCGGGAGTTGGGGTATCCTATGCCCTGGCATATCCATTTGGTAAAAAAAGTGCCACATGGGGCTGGACTTGGTGGCGGTAGTAGTGATGCTGCGTGTGTGTTGCTTACTCTGAATGAGTTGGAAAATGCAGGTTTGTCTCGTGATAGATTAGTCGAACTGTGCGGGGAACTCGGATCTGACGTTGGTTTTTTTATTTATGCAGAAGCTTGTCGTTGCATGGGACGAGGTGAAAAGGTGGCTCCTGTAGCGGATTGGAATGGTTGGGATCCTATCCTTGTTTTATTAAAGCCGTCTTTTGGTGTTTCTACCCCGGATGCTTACAAGCGCTGGGCTGCTTCGTGTGAATTGCCGGGAATCCCATACGGTACGCAGTATGTAGACGGACATGAGTTGGTGAATGATTTGGAAAGGCCGGTGTTTGAAAAGCATCTGTTTTTGGCGGAAGTGAAGCGTTGGTTGTTGGAGCAACCAGGTGTTCATGGGGCCATGATGTCCGGATCTGGGTCTACAATGTTTGCTGTGATGGAAAATGAAGAAGCGGCTCATAGGCTGATGACAGCGGCTCATTTGCAGCTGGATCCCACCTTATGGATGTGGTCTGGTAAGGTGTTATCGGGAAGTGTGTGTTAAAAACATGGTTGAGCCATAGGCCTTGCCTTGACGACGGGGGAGGCGTGCCGTTACACTTTGTCCATGATGAAGAGTTTGTTGTTAGGTGTGATGATGGTAGCTGTGTGCTCCGTTCAGGCTGGTGAATATGGTGATAGCGCTGTGCGTGCTGCTCGGGAACTTTCCGGAGCTGTTAAGACGGGTGACATGATGTGGATGATTGAGAAGATGTATCCTCCTATGAAGAAACAGCTTGTAGCATCTTTTCCCGGAGGGGAGGCTTCTTTCATGGAAACCATGAGAGAAAAAATGCGCTCTGCTGCTGCCGTTATGAAAGAGCGGGGGATGGTTGTGGAAACTTATGAAATCGGTCAGCCTACGGCAGAACATCTGGTGAAGAGTGGCAGTGAGGCACTTGTGGTGCTTCCCACACGAATGGTTATTTCGATGAAGCGTCCGGACGGAATGCTTGTTAAATTGGAGAACACCGGGGTTTTAGTGTTGGTGAAGGATTTGAAAGATAAGGGGCCATGGACTTTTATTGACGCTTCTAAGATCAACGCAAACGGTCTTAGGTCGATGTTTTATGACTTGCCTGAAAATGTGAATCTGCCACCGGTTTCCTCTCGGCAACTCCCTTTAGGGCAGTGAAAAAGGTGAAAGTTGCGTTCCAAGATGAAGGACGCTGTTGCAGATGAGCAGGAAAGAATGACCTCTTTTGAAGCTTATGTCCAACGGGCATTTGCGGCAGATGGTTTGTTTTCCTGTGCCAAGGATTTTGAGTATCGTGCGGAGCAGCAAGAGATGGCATTGGCTGTTGCTCGTGCTCTTCAAGTGGATGCTCCTCTGTTAGTAGAAGCCGGAACGGGGGTCGGCAAGTCTCTGGGCTATTTGTTGCCGGCGGTAAAGTTTGCGTTAGATTTCGACAGAAAAGCGGTCATTTCAACACATACGATTAATTTACAAGAGCAGTTGTTTAACAAGGATATCCCTCTGTTGCGTTCTGCTCTGGGTATTGACTTTTCTGCAGCTTTGTTGAAAGGAAGGCAGAATTACCTGTGCCACACCAGACTGCGTCGCGCTTTGGCTCAAACAGATTCTTTGTTTACACAGACTGAAGCGGCAGAATTGAGACAGATTCAGGAATGGGCACTGAGGACGCAAGATGGTACCCTGAGCGATATGAACTTTAGCCCATCTCCCAAAGTATGGGCTATGGTATGTAGTGAACCTCATGTGTGTAGCATGCGTCATTGTGGCCCCACATGCCCATATCAGGTGGCCCGTAAAAGAGTATTGGATGCTAAGGTTGTGGTGCTGAATCATACGCTGTTCTTTGGATTGATGGCTCAGGCAGAGGATTCAGAAGACGTTGGATTTGTATTTCCGGGTGACTTTGTCATTTTGGATGAGGCTCATATGATTGAGAATATTGCTGCTCGTCAGTTAGGTGTACAGTTGTCAGAAGCTCTTTTGAATTATGAATTGGTGCGAATGTTTAATCCGCGTACACATAAGGGACTATTAAAACCATTGAATAATCCCGTTTTGTTTCAGCGTGTGCAGGATGTAATGGACGCTTCCGGCTTGTTCTTTCAGAATGCTGTGGATGATTTGGGATTTGCTGGTTCTGGGAAAATTGTTCGTATTTTTGAGCCGGAATGGTCTCAGGATATTCTTTCTTCGCCCTTAATGGAATTGATAGGTGCACTGAAAGTGGAGGCTGCCAAGCAGGAAGAAAATCCGTCTGTTAAGGATGAATTGACTGATATGGCTAATCGAATGGAGGAGGTCCGAGCTTCGTTGAAGTCATTGTTGGATATGACGGAAGATGACCATGTCTATTGGGCTGAACGTACCGGTGCAGAGAGAAAAAATCTGAGCGTGTGTTCCGCGCCGGTAGAAGTGGGAGATATCTTAAGAGAACGGCTTTTTTCTGCCGGTCGCTCTGCTATTCTTACTTCTGCTACTTTGGGGACAGGGGACTCAGATATGAGTTATTTTGCTGGGCGTATAGGGGCTGAAAGTGTCCGTAAATTGCAAATAGGTAGTCCGTTTAATTATCGAGAACAGATGAGGTTAATTGTGGCTCGCTCTATGCCGGAACCTGATCAACCGGAATATGCAGAGGTGTTGCCGGAATGGATTAAAAGGTATTTAGCTGAGTCCCATGGTAGAGCTTTTGTATTGTTTACCAGCTACCGTTTGATGATACAGACCGCAGAGAAAGTCCGCCCATTTTGTGAAAAACAGGGCTGGACTTTGTATGTGCAGGGGCAGGGAGCTCAGCGACATGCGATGTTGGAGGCATTCAAAAAGGATGTAAACAGCGTTCTTTTTGGTACAGACAGCTTCTGGACAGGAGTGGATGTGCCGGGAGAGTCTCTTTCCAATGTGATTGTTACCCGTTTGCCTTTTGAAGTTCCGGATCATCCGTTAGTCGAGTCCCGTTTTGAGAGTATCAAAGCTCGTGGCGGAAATCCTTTTTATGAGTATTCTGTTCCCGTTGCTATTCTTAAGCTACGACAGGGGGTCGGGAGATTGATTCGAACCAAAGAAGATTCCGGGATGGTCGTTCTTCTTGATCCGCGTGTTGTAAGTAAAAGGTATGGTTCGCGCTTTCTTAAGTCGCTTCCGGATGCCCGGTTGGAGTTTGTTTAGGTTTTTGCTTCCTCGATATATGGGTTAGAAGATGTTATTGGTGTCTTCTGCGTAATAATAATACAATCCCGGCACAAGCTAACATGACAGAGGTTGGCTCTGGTATAGATGGTGTAATTAAGGAATCTGGTGTGTTGCCGTTTACGTCTTTAATATCCGTTGTAAGGTAATCCATAAAATCAACAACGTAGAGCCATGATTGGGAGCCATTGCCGTTATCTTTCCCGAATTGGAAGCTGAATCCTTGGTAATCTTCCCGATCCGCTTCGGGGATTTCTCGTACGCACCATTCTTCTAAACCATTGGAGTTCCCACCGGAATCTGTGATCCAAACTTTTTCTAAAAGATTTGTTGTATCATTAAATTGAGCACCCCATAAAGTGGTTGCATGTTTGATAGTAAAGAGATCTAGCCCTATGGGTTCTCCATACGAGAGAACTCTTTTGATACGTGAAGAGAATTCTGCCAGGCTATCGTGATTGCACCATTCCGTGGCAATTGGATTACTATCGGGTAGGGGATCTGGCATAGGAAGTTGCAACATGGGGAAGTATTCTTGCATATACCATTTGATTCCGCTTTTAACTTGATAGGCCGGATCAAAATTATTCACAAAATAAGCGCGAATATCTTCTTCCGTTTTAGGCGCATTCACGGGAAGTTCGTATGTCTTTGCCAATTCATTTTGCCAGTGCAAGATTAAATTGGTTGCAGTTGCTGCCCAACAGTGCCCTTCAGCTGAGCCGACTGCATCTGTCCAGCCTTCATCTTGAGTAACGCCTGTTGCCCAGATTTGAGCGGCGGTTGCTGGTGTACTCTGCATGATGATTCCCAAACTCATCAGAAATCCTGCAAAGTGGTAGAAATACCGTGTGCTTTTGATAAATGGTGTGATGGGCATAAGTAATGGGAATAAAATATGTGAAGTTATGTGCTGTATGGAAAGTTGTTAATCTCTTAATTAGATTGATTTTGAGTGCGAGCTACGCGCATATATGTTTCTTGTCGGTCGCTGAATTTCAGGATCAGCGTGTCTTGACGAAGTAGAGCAAAAGATGGGGTAATAGAAAATATGGCGGAATGTTGATTGCCTATGCTTTTACCTGTTAGGGTAAGGCGATCTCCGTCCAATTCCCATTTGCTGTAGCGCAATGTATGCATATTAATGGATTCGGCTACGCCATTAGGTAAAAGTCGAATCCCCTGTAAGCGTCCCGGTTGGCCCGGTATAGGTTGTACCCAATCCCCGCAGAGCTTGGAGGGGATTGGGGATGTAGGTGTTGAACAGCAAGTCGTCAGCAAAGCTAGAGACAAGAGAAAGAAAAGACGCATGGCGATGGCGTTAACGCTGCTCTCTGATGATTTCCGTTCCTATCCCATCAGGAGTGAAGATTTCCAGCAATAGAGTATGGGGAAGTCGTCCATCGATAAAGTGAACTTTACGTACGCCTGCATTTAGCGCATCAATGGCAGAATGGATTTTTGGAATCATGCCTCCGGAAACAGTGCCATCTTTAATGAGTTCCAGCGCTTCCGTTCGGGAGATAGATTTGATGAGAGTGGCCGGATCTGATGGGTCTTTCATGATGCCGGGAACATCAGAAATGTAGATGAGTTTGACTGGTTTGAGCTCTTTTGCAAGGGCTGCCGCTGCTAAATCTGCATTAACATTGAGCGGTTTGTGAGTGCCAAGTTCTTTGGCTAGGGGGGATACAATGGGGGTAATCTGAAGTTCTAGTGCTTCTGTAATGCGTTCCGTCAGGCATCCTATCACATTGCCTACTTCTCCAATGTCAATAGGATTGCCCTGTTCGTCTTTTTCTCGAATGCGTTCTCCCACAAAGATTTCTGTGCCGGGAATGCCAACGCCTTTACCACCGTATTCCCGGAACATCTGTACCAGCCCTGGGTTAATCGTTCCGGATAGCGTTCGCTCTACAATGGAGATGGCTTCCGGAGAAGTGACACGTAACCCATTGACGAAACGGGCTTCCAAACCGGCTTCTGTCATAGCTTTGGATATGGCCTTGCCTCCTCCGTGAACGATGACGGGGTTGAACCCCAATGCCTCCAGTAAAACAATGTCCCTCATGAGTTTTTTTACCAGACGCGCGTCATCCATGGCACTGCCGCCAAACTTAATTAGGAATGTTTTGTCCCGATAGGCTTGAAGGTAAGGAAGAGCACCGACAATGACGGAGGCCTGTTCAATAAGGCGATTGATTTTGGAGTCCATGACAATACTGAATCGGTAGGATTTGTTAAATTGGGGAAGAGATTAAAGTAAAGCGGTTATTCAAAATAACCGTCTGATTCTGAAAAAGATTAAGGGTAGAATAATGGAGACAATCATGACAACCAATGAAATGTAGTACCCATATTCGCTTCTCAATCCCGGCATATGTGAGAAGTTCATCCCGTAAATGCTGGCAATTAAGGTGGGAGGCATGAATACCACTGCCGCTACGGTGAAGATTTTAACGATTTCGTTCTGTTCAATATTGATGAGTCCCAGAACGGCATCTAGCATGAAGTTGACATTGCTGGAAAGAAAGTTGGCGTATTCTGAGAGGGAGGTAACGTCTCGACTCAAGGGTCGTAGCTTAGTGTATAGAGTAGAGTTGGTGTCATCCATGGCCTCCTCATTGCTGGCATAAGTAAGCAAACGCAACAGGTTGACTAAGCAGTCTCGTTGGCGAGAGAGTAAGTCCCCAACGCGTCCCAGATCTTGTAAGGTTAGGCGTAACGCTCCGGAGATGGGCGCTTTTTTTCCGCGCTTGTTATTATCCGGTTCATCTCTGCGGAAAATATTTTTGGAAAGACGGTCTAATTCCGCTCCAAAACGTTCCAGTACGTCTGCTTGACGATCTACAATTGTTCCCAGCAAGCCGGTGAAGACCTGGTCTCTGGTAATTTGGTTTTTACGTAGGAGTTGGTGGGAAAAAACGCGAAAAGAATAGGAGTCAGAATGGCGAATAGTTATGATTTTAGAGGCCATCAGAACGAACGTAATTTCTGACAGAGCAGGGGACTCGGTATCCACTCGGCTAAGCACTGTAGTGGTCATGAATCGCGCTCCATTTTCCGTATACAGACGGCTTGTAGCCTCAATTTCTCGCATTTCATCATAGGTCGGCATTTCTAAGCCACAAAGCTGCTCTACAAATCTGATTTCTGCCGGTTCAGGAGTAAGCAAGTCAATCCAGAATATGGAATCCAGGTGTTGTTCCATCGCATCCATCTGAGTGGTGCGCTCAATTCCTTCTGGAGTTTGACGATAAAGCCGAATCATGCCGTTGTTTGAGTGGTGGGATAAAAGATGATGCCGTGCATGATGTTGAGCAGATACTCAACGCAGACATGATGCCTTGTTTGGCTCGGAATGGGAAGTAAAAAGGTAACAAAAAAGACCCGATCCCTTGGAGTAGGAATCGAGCCTTTTAAGAAAAGAGGAGGATATGTTTGCCTCTTAGGCGTTTTCTTTGACAATCACCTTGAGCGTGGCTTCCACTTGTGGATGCACTTTGATGACGATTGCGTGTTCGCCTTCGCTCTTGATTGGCTTTTCAAGTTCAATCGCACGGCGATCGACTTCCACGCCCTGAGCGGTCAACGCTTCGTGAATGTTCTGGTTGGTGATGGCTCCAAATGCTTTGCCGCCCTGACCTACTTCGAGTGTGAGGTCGATGCTCAAACCGTTAATCTTGGCTGCCACTTCTTGAGCGGCGCTAAGCTCTTCCGCTTCGCGCTTGGCGCGAGCTGCCTGAAGATTGGCGATGAAACGGCGGTTGGATGCCGTTGCTTCGTGAGCCAGACCCTGAGGAATGAGGTAGTTGCGGCCATAGCCAGCCTTAACGGTCACCAGGTCGGCTTCTGCACCGAGTCCTTCAATTTTTGTTGCGAGAATTACTTCCATCGTTGCCATGGCTAAAAAGAAATGGTTATTTGTGAGCGGTTGAAGTAGTAAGTATTTGACCGAATGTCAAGACAAGAGAGATAAAAATGGTGTTTTTTTGTGTCTTGATGGGTAAAAATCATTCTTAGCTGTCATGATTGGTGACATTGCGCTTGCTTCACGTGCCGGTAATATGTAGGGAAAGGAACCGCATTTGTCGCGTTCGTTCCCGTAAGGGATGCGATTGCGGTTACATTACCGATATTTATCTTATGGCTATTCAGCGCGCATTGATATCCGTTTCCGACAAGACCGGCCTGGAAGAGTTTGCCAAGGGCCTGCATGAGTTTGGAGTAGAGCTTATTTCCACCGGCGGTACAGCTGCTTTCCTAAAGGGATTGGGGCTTCCGGTGATTGAGATTTCCGATTACACAGGTGAACCTGAATTGTTCGAAGGCCGTCTGAAGACCCTCCACCCCATGGTGCATGGCGGGTTGTTACATCGTCGTGATAATGAGGAACATGTCCGTCAGGCAAAGGAAAACGGCATTAAGCCTATTGATCTGGTCTGTGTGAACTTGTATCCATTTGAAGAAACCGTTGCAAAACCGGATGTCACGCTGGAGGAAGCGATCGAAAAGATTGATATCGGCGGCCCTTCTATGCTTCGTTCTGCTGCTAAGAACTATGCCGCAGTGACGGTGGTCTCCGATCCCGCTGATTATGCTCGCATTTTGGATGAAATGCAGACACATAAGGGAGAAACAACCTTGAAAACCAGAGAAAATCTGGCGGTGAAGGTGTTCATGCGTACTTCCAAGTATGATAATGCCATCACCAATTTCTTGGGGCATCAGAGCTCTGAAAGTACGAAGGGTAGTTTCTGCATTTGTGCTCCTTTGTATCAGGAGTTGCGTTATGGTGATAATCCTCACCAGGAAGCCAGTTTGTATGGCAATTTCGGAGATATTTTCCATCAGTTGCAAGGTAAGGAACTTTCTTACACGAACGTTTTGGATATTGAAGGTGCTGCAGAGTTGATTACTCAATTCCGTCGTCCTACCGTTGGTATTTTGAAGCACACGAACCCTTGCGGTGTGGGACAGGATGATGAAGACTTGCGCAATGCATGGCAGAAAGCTTTTGAAACAGATACACAGGCTCCTTTTGGCGGTGTGATTGTTGTTAACCGTCCCATGACGGAAGGTTTGGCTCGTGTATTGAGTGCTATTTTCACAGATGTGATTATTGCTCCGGAATATGATGCGGAGGCTCGTGCTATTTTACAGAAGAAGAAAAACTGCCGTATTATCCGCATGAACACGGAAGCTTGGCTGAAAGCTCGCCGCGATCCTATTATCCGCTCAGCTCCAGGTGGTTTCATGACGATGAAGCGTGATACGGATGTGATGGGGCTGGATAATCTGGAAGCCAAGGTGGTGACCAAGCGTCCCCCGACAGAGGAAGAATTGACAGCCATGCGCTTTAACTGGCGCGTTGTGAAGCAGGTTCACTCCAATGCCATTGTCTTTGGTGGCACAGATCGTACGCTTGGCATTGGTGCCGGCCAGATGAGTCGTGTGGATTCCGCTCGCATTGCTGTTTGGAAGGCTGGCCAGGCCGGTTTGAATCTGAAAGGCAGTGTTGTGGCCTCTGACGCGATGTTCCCGTTTGCAGATGGCTTGCAGGTGGCTATTGATGCTGGTGCTACGGCCTGCATTCAACCTGGTGGCTCCATCAGGGACGAAGAGGTGATTGCTGCGGCTGATGCTGCCGGTATTGCCATGGTATTTACCGGACATCGCCATTTCCTCCATTAATTTGAATGAATAGCTCCGTCTTTTTGTCTTAAAACAATATGTTATTAGGTGTAAATATAGACCACATTGCCACGTTGAGGCAGGCTCGTTATGCGACTATGCTGGATTCTTTCAACGTGGAACCGAGTGTTTTAGAGGCTGCTTACGCAGCGCAAAAGGGCGGAGCTGATTCCATTACTCTTCATGTTCGGGGGGATCGTCGCCATATGCAGGATCGGGACGCACTGCTCATCAGAGACAGTGTAGAGCTTCCTTTGAATCTGGAAATGGGGAATACCCCGGAAATGGTGAACTTTGCCTTGAGCTTGAAACCGGATTATATCTGCGTTGTCCCGGAAAAGCGTGAGGAAATTACGACAGAAGGTGGTTTGGATGCTGTCTTTTATGAAAAGGATTTAGCTCCAACTATGGCAAAAATGGCGGATAAGGGGATTCTAGTGAGTCTGTTTATTGATCCTGATTTGGCTCAGGTTGAGGCTGCTGCTCGTCTGGGTGCGCCTATGATTGAATTGCACACAGGATGCTTTGCCAATCATGATGGTGAAGAACGTGATGTGGAATTGAGTCGCTTGAAACATGCTGCGGAATTGGCCCATTCTCTGGGGATTTTAGTGAATGCCGGTCATGGTATTAATTATCAGAACTTGGATCAATTGCTGGATGGTGTCCCTTACCTGCATGAGCTGAATATTGGCCATACGATTGTATCCCGTGCTCTTTTTGTAGGGATGGAGCAGGCTGTCAGAGAAATGCGCCGTGCTATTGATTCCCGGAATTGATTGTGTTCGGGCTTTATGTTGTAACCTTAGATTCTCGCTTCTCGGATCATGAGTCGCATTATAGGGCTGGGAATAGACCTGGCTGATTTGGATCGCATTCGTCAGGCTTTTTTGAAAAACGGTGATGCCTTTGCTTTGCGTATTTGTACGCAGGATGAATGGGATTATTGCCGGAAGCATTCGGATCCTGTGCCCCACTTAGCTGCTCGTTTTGCGGCCAAGGAAGCCGTTTCAAAAGCTTTGGGTACTGGAATTGGAGAGAAGTGTTCCTTTACGGATGTGGAAGTGATTCGCAATGAAGTCGGTTCTCCGTCTATTTTATTACATGGCACTGCCGGAGTGACAGCTCGGGAATTGGGGATTACAACTTGGTTCTTGACGATGTCTCATTCTGCGTTGAGTGCTGCCGCTTCTGTGATTGCAGTAGGGGAATAAACTTTAGCTCTTTTTTCTCCCGTCTCTCCCCTTTATTTACGCTTATTAAAACGGGGATGTCCTTTTGAGGACATCCCCGTTGGGTTTGAGAATAAACTCAGTTAAGAGAGTCTCGGTTTAAGAGAAGCTCTTAATAAGATTCTGGCGCTGTTCTTCCAATTCTGCTGGAAGTTTCTTGCCGACCTTGTCGAACAATTCGGTTTGACTGGCGAGTTCAGCCTGCCATTCGCTCGGGTTAAGAGCCATGTTGGCGTTAAATTGTTCTTCGCTGTAGTCCAGACCGGTTTTGTCAAGTTCTGCATAAGTCGGAGAGGTGCCAAGCACGGTCTTCTGACCTTCAGCCTTGCCCTTGACGCGACGCAGTACCCAGTCAAGAACGCGCATATTATCACCATAACCCGGCCACATGAAGTTGCCGTCTTTGTCCTTGCGGAACCAGTTCACGTTGAAGATCAACGGAAGCTTAGGTGCGGTCTTGCCCATATCCAGCCAGTGCTGCCAGTAGTCACCTACATGGTAACCGATGAACGGAAGCATAGCCATCGGGTCGCGGCGAACTTGACCGATGTTGCCGAAGGCCGCAGCAGTCATTTCAGAACCCATTGTGGCACCGACGTAAACGCCGTGCGTCCAATCGCGGGACTGGAATACGAGAGGCATGGTGGTAGCACGACGGCCGCCGAAGAGAATAGCGGAAAGGGAAACACCTTCCGGATTTTGCCATTCGGGGTCAATGGTGGGACACTGAGAAGCAGGTGCTGTGAAGCGGGCGTTCGGGTGAGCGCACTTGCGGCCACAGTCTGGAGTCCAGTCATTGCCCTGCCAGTCAATAGCATGAGCAGGTACAGGACCATCGATGCCTTCCCACCAGACGTCGCCATCGTCGGTCAACCCAACGTTGGTAAAGATGACGTTTTCCTTGATGGTGTCCATGGCGATCGGGTTTGTCTTGTAGGACGTACCGGGAGCAACGCCGAAGTAACCGTTTTCCGGGTTGATTGCGTGGAAGGTTCCGTCTTCATGTGGCCAGATCCAAGCGATGTCGTCACCGATAATGGAGGTCTTCCAGCCGGCTTCACGATAGGAAGCTGGGGGTACAAGCATGGCCAGGTTGGTCTTACCGCAGGCGGACGGGAATGCGCCACCGATGTAAGCCTTGGAGCCGTCTGGGGATTCAACGCCCAGGAGGAGCATGTGTTCAGCCATCCAATTGTTCTTGCGGGCAATGGCAGAGGCAATACGAAGAGCCAAGCACTTCTTGCCAAGCAGTGCATTACCACCATAACCGGAACCAAAGGACCAGATTTCTTCTGTTTCTGGGAAGTGGCAGATGTATTTTTCTTCGTTGCATGGCCAGGTTACGTCTTCTTGGCCTTCAGCAAGAGGTGCGCCTACAGAGTGAAGGCAGGGAACAAATGTACCGTAGCCGTCACGCTTCGGATTACCGCCACCGTTGACTTCATCTTCCAAGCGCTTGAGAACCTGCGCACCCATTTTGGTCATGATGCGCATATTGGTTACTACGTAAGGGGAGTCTGTAATTTCGATGCCGATCTTGGCAAGAGGAGAATCCAAAGGTCCCATGCAGAAAGGAATCACGTACATGGTGCGACCCTTCATACAACCATTGAAGAGGCCCTTGAGTTTAGCCTTCATTTCAACGGGGTCAGCCCAGTGATTAGTCGGGCCGGCGTCTTCTTCCTTCTCGCTGCAGATGAACGTGCGGTCTTCCACACGAGCTACATCAGAGGGAGTGGAACGGGCGAGGAAGCATCCGGGACGCTTCTCGGGGTTCAGTTTGATAAAGGTGCCCTTTTCTACCATCAGGTTGCAGAGCTCATCATTTTCTTCCTGAGAGCCGTTGCACCAGTAGATGGAGTCGGGTTGGCAAAGCTGGGCGATTTCTTCAACCCACTTCTTAGCTGCTTCGTGAGTGGTACTCATGGTGCTTGTAGTGTATGCAAGGAAATAGCCGTTGGCAAGTCTCCCGTGTGGCTTTTTGTGGATGAACGAGGTGTTTTTTATGTATGGGAATTGTATGCAGAGTAAGGCGTTGCCTTGATTCTTTCTGTATTGGGGCTTGATAAATTCAACGAGCAAGATTGTTTTTTTGTGGCATAGTTCCTCAGAATGGATGAGAAAACCCGGTTTTGACCGGAAAACTGCTTGCTAGTTTGAGATGGATAGTCTAGTGAAGAATCATGAATGTTAGAGCGTTGATGGTAAAAGGAGTGATTTTTGCGTTGCCTGTTCTGTTGGCGGCATGTGCAGATCATTCACGGGTGCCTGCTGTCAACTTTAAGATTCAGAATGTAGCTCCTGTGCCTCGGTCGATGTCTGAGATGTCCAGGGAGGTAAGAATCAGTCGTGATATCATGTCTCCTCGGTCTAAAGCTCGTCGGAACGCGCGTTCGATGAAGCCACGTTTTATTACCATTCACAGCACAGCTAATCCTAATGGTGATGCAGCAGCTCATGCTCGTGCTTTGAAACGGGGGGCTATGGGGTCGTTAAACTGGCATTTTACCGTAGATCAATACAGAGCTATTCAGCATATTCCGCTTAATGAAACGGGGCGCCATGCGGACAGAGGTGGCCCCGGTGATATGTACTCCATTGGGATAGAAATGGGAGAGGTTAGAAGCCATAATCCCATGATTACTTGGAATCGTTCGGCTAAGTTAACGGCGATATTGATGAAGCAGTATAACATTCCTCTTCGCAATGTTGTGCCTCATTATTATTGGACTGGGAAAAATTGTCCGGCTCCGTTGTTGACTCATGGTCGCCCCGGCTACAAATGGAGCTGGTTTATTTCTCGGGTGGATTACTACAGGCGTTGTTTGGAGACGCGGCCTGTTGCCGTGCACTGATGATGTAAGTGTGAATGAGGACGAAGGAGGGAGTGACAGTAACCAATGGTCGCAGAATTGCTTTTAACGACTCGCTTAGAGGAGTGCGGATTGATACGTCCCAGAGAATTGGCGTCCATGCAAGCAGTCGGGATGAATACGGTGCGGGATTTGCTATTCATGCTTCCTCGCAGGTATGAAGACCGTCGTATGTTTGACCGGTATGATGCTTTATCATCCGGCGTGCCCGTTTGTTTGAGGGGGCGCATCATAGATGTAGGTTGGAAAGGCTGGGCGAGTAAAGGCGGAAGAGGTCGTAAACGATATGTGGAAGCCGTTTTGGAAGATGAACAGGCTTTGGGTAAGGCTCGTTTTTCCTGTTTGTGGTTTAGTATGCCTAGTGTAGCCAAAATATTATGTGCCGGGCAGGAAATCATTGTATACGGCTGCATGAAATTATACGGGAAGAAGCTTAGTATGGTACATCCGGATTTTGAGTTGATCCGAGAGAATGATGAGCAGTCTATTCACTTGAATCGCATCGTCCCTGTGTATAGTGCCCGTATGGGGATTGCTGTGCGGAGATTGAGAGAAATTGTGTGGGAGGTATTGTCTCGTCTTTCTCCGGAACCGGAATCTGAGATTTATGAGTTTGTCCCGGATGTCCCTTGTAAAAAAGCTTTGAAAGATTTGCATTTCCCGGAATCTACTGAGGCTAGAATCCGAGCCAGGAGACGTTTTGCGCTGGAGGAATGTTTGGCTCAGCAGTTGAATGTGGCTTATAGGAGACGCAGAGCTGAGCAAGCTCCCGGCATGCAAACCGCAGAGACTAGTCATTTGGTTCATGATTTGGTTGCTTCTTTACCGTTTGAGCTAACAGCTGCTCAGAAACGGTGCGTTAGGGAGATTTATCGGGATATGAAGTCTCAACGATCCATGAACCGGTTGTTGCAGGGGGATGTTGGATCGGGAAAAACGTTGGTGGCTTTGTGTTCTATGTTGTTGGCTGTTGAACACGGCTACTCTGCTGTAATGATGGCTCCTACGCAGATCCTGGCAGAACAGCATTATTTAAAGTTTAGGCAGATGTTGGATAAGCTGGATGTTCCTGTCTCTTTGGTCACGGCGGACAGAAAAGAGGAGTCTCACGTTTCGTTTGGGAAACAGGGTGGCATTGTGATTGGAACACATGCTTTACTTTATGGAAAGAATAGACCGGAGCACGTGGGCTTGGTTGTTATCGATGAACAGCATAAGTTTGGCGTGAACCAGCGTGAAAAGTTGATTGCCCGGGAAGTCCGGCCTGATGTCTTGGTGATGACGGCAACTCCCATTCCCCGTACATTGACGTTGACTTTTTACGGTGAGTTGGATGTATCTGTTTTGGATGCCGTCCCCGGAGGGCGAAGAAAGGTCGTGACGGCTATTCGTACGGATAAGGATAAAAAAAAGGTATGGACATTTGTTCAGAATCAATTGGAGGAGGGACGTCAGATTTATGTGGTCTCTCCTCTGATAGATGGGGGGGATTCCCGGAAGGGGAAAAACGTGATGAATGTGTTGGAGGAGTGTAAATCCTTGTTGCCCGGAGTAGATGTAGGGTTGCTTCATGGTAGAATGAGTTCTGAGGAAAAAGAGATGGTGATGAGGGATTTCAGAGATAATCGTATTAGCGTGTTGGTTGCTACAACAGTGGTGGAAGTAGGAGTGGATGTTCCCAATGCTACAGTGATGATTATCAATAATGCAGAAAGTTTTGGACTCTCTCAACTTCATCAGCTTCGTGGGCGTATTGGGCGTGGCTCTCATCAATCTTACTGTATTTTGATGACGGATGCTCATCAGGGGGATGAGCAGTGGGAAAAATTGCGCATTGTGGAAACCACGGCAAATGGTTTTGATCTGGCAGAGCAGGATTTGAAACTTCGTGGCCCCGGTGATGTATTAGGGACTTCTCAGAGCGGATTAAAGAGGGTGCGCTTTGATGAATGGTTGCTGGATGCTCGATTGATTCACCGTGGAAGGCAGTTGGCGGAGCAAATACTGATGGAAGACCCGAACTTGGAGTCTGACAAATATCGGCCGCTTCGCTTCTTGTTATCGGAGGACGGAGAAAAGAGAGTAACCGGTTAAGTCTGATCATCTTTTTCTCTTTTTTCATGCTATTGATGATGAGGTGTTAATAGATGTATGACAATCAGGGATACAACGTTTCGTTCTCATTGATGAATCTAAAAGAGTAAGGGAGCATGAGTTCTCCTTTAACTTAAACACCGATAAAACAATGATTCAAACATACCAAATACTTCCCGTGGTTGCCATCGTTTGCGCCGGCTCAGCCTTGGCTCAGAATGCAACGGATCCCGTGCAGTTGGTTAAGCAGAATATTGATTTGATTTCTTCTGCCAACAAGGTGCTGGATAATGTGAAGGATCAATCAGCAGTGGACAATGCCATCAAGCAGATTGATGCATTGAGCCAAAAGGCTGAACAGTTGGATAAAGCAATGGAAAAGATAAAGCTTACCTCTGAGCAGGCTATTCGTATTTCCAAGATGAATGGAGAAGCACAAGATATCATTGTGAATATGTTGGAAAATTGCGAACGCATTCAAAATGCTAATCTTATGACTCCAGCTTTGCTTAAGGCTGTCAATCGGTTTGCGGATGCCGCTAACATCGAAGTTGTGGAAACCGTTACAACGGTGGAAGAAATTATAGAAGACTAAACGCTAAACAATAAAACCTTTGACTGATAAGGCCGCCTAGTAGAATAGGACGGCCTTATTGATATGAAATAAGGCCGTTATGATTTTTACTCTACCATAGCAGGATTGAGGTTCCTGACAGGAATGAGGTAGCCGGTGGATGGCGCAGTGCCCTGTCCGGCAAGGAGATCCCTGTGACGTGACAGGGATTTTGTGCGTGAGATGATAGAATCTGTGTTTTTGATATTACCAAAGGTGATTGCCCCCATCGGACATGCAAGTTGGCAGGCTGTTTGAGCTGCCCCGTCCGGTAGGAGAAGATCTTTTTCCGTCACATGAATGGAAACGGACGGTTCTCCTGGATGTTTTTTCATCAGTCGGGAACGATGTTGGATTTTTGCTCGTTCTACCATTTGGACACAGTAAGTACATTTTTCCATAACTCCACGGGAACGCACAGTTACATTGGGATTGCGCTGTAGACGTGTAGCTTGTTCAGAGGCCTTTGCATAATCAAAGAAATTGAAGCGTCGCGCTTTATATGGGCAATTGGCTGCACAATACCTGGTTCCCCAGCATCGGGCGTATACCATGGCGTTTAGCCCCTCTGATGTGTGAACGGTGGCATTGACGGGGCATACAGATTCACATGGGGCTTTACCGCACTGTTGGCAGGCGATGGGGATAGCGGTGAGAGTCCCTTCTTCCGTAAAATATTTATCAATTCGTATCCAATCCAGAGTCCGTCCTTTAGCCATTTGAGTACGGCCAACGATAGGAATGTTGTTTTCTGCCCGACAGGCAATAAGGCAGGCGTTGCACCCGATGCACCGATCTGTGTCAATGGCCATTTTCCATTGATAGACGGTATCTGATTGCGGAGGAGTAAATGGAGTAGTTGTTGGTGCTTTACTGTGAGATAGTGGATCGGGATGGATCACCGGACTTTGGATGGCCTCGTGTTGCCTCTCCAGAGGTGCCAATGTGATTTGAGTCGCTGCAAGATGTCTTCTTGTTTGTGTGCTGAGTCCGTTGCGGAATCTGTATCCGGCAGATTGGCTCTGATCTTCTGCTATGGGATTGATCCCACCATACCCCAGAGGGAGAATAATGAGATTTTCTGCAACTCCGGGAATAGGACACAAGATTACTTCCATGCGCGTATGGGGGGCGGAGAGCGTGCAGCGCATGGGGATACTTTCTGTTCCGCCTAGCCGGCGAAGTGTGGTAGGGGCAATCTGTGCAGAAGCTGCCCAGCTTACGCCTGTTATCGGATCCGGGCATTCTTGCATCCAGGCATTTCGTTTCCAACTGCCGTCTCCAATGGAGTAATCTGGATAGAACTGTAGTTCCAGCAATGCTTCTCCCGTAGTTTGAGGTCCGTTGTCAGATGGCGTAACAGCGGGCTGCGCCAGGGCATGACTGATGTCGCCTTCTTGTTGTGGTGATAATGCCGGATAGGCTGTTTCTTCCGAATAACCGCGTTGCAGTGCCTGTGTCCATGCGGAAGTTTTATTTTCAGGATTGACAGCTCGTTCGAAACATTTGCGGGCTCGGTGGTAAATGGGAGAAAGGTGATTGGGCGAATTGTCTGCAGTGATAAGTTTTCCCTTGGAGGAAAGTAACCCGGAAAGAATCTCTTCCGTAGAAATCCCTCCATACAGAGGAAGAATAACCGGTTGCCGGTAGCAGAATCTGCCTCGGTTGTCTTGTTCTACCCCCCATGATTCCAGGAAATGCGCTGACGGCAGATGCCATCGGCAAGCCCGGGATGTTTCATCTTCATACATACCCAAATGGATGCTTTCCATTTCATTCAGGGCTTTTTCCAGTTCTGCTCCGTATTCGGAATCTAGTACGGGATTTCCTGCATTTAGCAGAAAGACAATTTCTATTTTTCCGTTCCGGGTATCTCGGATAAAATCTGTGAGATCACCAAGTGTTTGTGAGGGTCGTGCTTGCAATAATTGAATGCTCGATCCAATAGAGCCTAGGATGCTGTTTAGTTGCCAGACAATGGCAGACAGTTCCGGATGATTGTCTCCCAACAGAATGATACTTTCTCCGGGATGCGCCAATAAATCATCAGCACAGTGGCGTAGCCAAACAAGTTCTTTTTCTGTTAAGAGACCGTTAGGTTGTGGCGATGGAGTTGATTCCGTTGATGCATATTTCTTGGCAGAAATATATCGAAGCAATTCCTTTAAAAAAAATGATAGGCGAGAAGGTAGGAGGGAAAGCCGATGATCGGCATGCGCTCCGGTTAGTGATATGCGCCCTTCTACTGCATAAAGCCGAGTGCGATTGATTGCTTCTTCTTGATAGCGAAGCCCTTCTGGAGATCGTGCCGCTATGAAATCCTCGGTGTTTCCGTAGGGATTGGTATGCAGAAAATCACAATCTAAAGCCAAGATGCGCTTTGCTCGGGAAAAGCGGACTCTGAAACGTATATCTTTCGGTAAAGCGGCTTGCATTCCGGACCCGATGACAGGGACGGAGGAATATTGGTAAATAGAGATCTCGGGATTTTTCCTGATCATTTCCTCTGTCATATTTTGTATGAGAGGAGAATTCGTGGAGGGTAGAAGAATGCCAACCTTACCGCTATTCCTTAAATTACTGGACCAAGAAGAAAAGGCTCCTCGGAACTCATCTGCGGAGACCGGGTTACCATGGAATAAGATGTGTTTACTGCGTCCGGGATCGTAAAGTTCCAGAATAGATGCTTGGGTGGTTGCTGATAATCCCGGTCCTCCCGGGTATTGCCGGGAAGAAATCAGTTTAACGGGGCGTCCTTCATAACAGGCTGCCAGTAAGGGGTGTGTTATCCCGTTTGCCGTTTGGCAGGTGGCATAAGCCGTTTCAACACCGGGCACAGTCCATTCCGGGCTTTGATGATAGGGTACCAAATATTTTTCTATCCGTCGGCAGGCCGGTAATCCTATCCCCATTAAAGCAGCCCCTGCTCCCATCCATTTCATGAAAGAACGTCGTGTCATTTCCTGCTCTTCTTGAGGAAGAAAAGCAGGGTGATCCTTGGGTGGCTCATTTTGATGTGATGGGGGATAGGAAGACAAACCGAAGTATGGTAAAGATTAACGGAAAAATAGACGGCTTTTTTTAGGCAATCTTCCTGATGAAATCAAGAAAGGATATTAATGGTGACATGTCGTGCAATCTGTCTTTGGACGGATATTCCATTGTTGCTTTAAGTATTCCCCTAGTTGGAATGGCGTTTGAATGAGAGTCCCGTCATCTTTCCTAATGGAATGCGTCCGAAGGTAAGTTGCTGCGGAATAATGAGGGTTGGCGATCTCTTCTAACGGTCGTAAATGGGATGCAGGAGCTCGATGGCAATCCATGCACCATTGCATACGTGCTGTACGAGGTGCCTTAATACGTTCCATGCCGGCAACATCTCCATGACAAGATGTACAGCCAACTCCGCGATTCAAGTGAGCCATGTGGTTAAAATAGGCATGTCCGGCCAGGCGGTTGACCAGTACCCAGTGGATCGGTTCTCCCGTATATCCGGGATACTGAGGATCTGCTGCTTCCCTCAAAGGTGTGATGAGCGGACTGTTGGGTAGGATATGTTTGTGACATCCCAGACAAGAGACCGTGTCCGGCAGTCCTGCTCGGGGGGAGCGGAGGGCGGCACTGTGGCACGTAGTACACCCCATATTGAGTTCGCCTGCATGGAATTGATGGGAAAAGCGTACTGGTTGCACAGGTGTATAATCCGTCAGACCAAAGTTAATGTAATAGACCCAGCCAAGAGCCAGTATGACAATGAGCGTTATGATGGCAATTCCTCCATAAAAACGCCTATTGGTATTGGATGGGAAAATATTGGCCATAATAAACAGAGGATCAGATATTAGGATGTTCTCCCTGGACGTGGAATTCGGGCCGGTGGAAGAGGTGTATCCATGGTCAGGTCTTCCGGCATGAATTGCGTCGTATTCTTTTTAATCTGTTCCCAAGTAATACGTTGTCCTGTATGGGCTGCTTCTCTGCCCATAATGGCAACAAGGGTCTTATTAGCGGCACTTTCTAGAGTTTGTGTCCAGATCCCGCTACGCAGATAATGATAAAAGGCAACGTGTGTATCCGCATACATATTGCCGCGTTCTCCTCGGAAACGCCAGCGGGTATCGGATTGAATGTGGGGGCGATTTGGTGTTACCAGAATCCCTTTTTCGCAAATCGTGCGATCCACAATTTCCCCGTGACTTCCTACCCATTGTCTGCATGAAATGTGCGCTGTCACGTTGTGTTCATATTCAAAATGAACATCATAGTGATCCCACACATCTCCGTCGTCACGTCGTTGAGCTCGTCCGCCGGTTCCAAATGCTGCCAGAGGCAATTGTTCATTCATGGACCAAACCATGCCATCAATCGTGTGGACGATTTGTTCTACAAATTGCCCGCCGCTTAGCCAGTTCCATGCAGTCCAGTTGCGAAGAGCCCATGCCACATCCGTATCGGAAGCGGGGCGGGAATCCCGAGCCAAAGGGGACTTTGGAGGGGTAGTGTAATAAATCCCGTCAAAGGCAAGAACTCGTCCAAGTTCTCCAGATGAGAGCTTGCGGTGTGCTTCTGCATTCGCTTTATCGTATCTCCAGCAGAACCCATCCAAAATAACCAGATTTTTGAGTTTTGCCAGTCGGGCAGATTCCAGCACAGAGAGAACTCCCGGAACGTCTACTGCAACGGGCTTTTCTGCATAAATGTGCTTGTTGGCATCAATGGCTGCTGCCAGATGTTCCGGACGAAATGCTGGAGGTGTGCAGAGTAGCACAACATCAATGTCTGTTTGAAGTAGTTTTTTGTATCCGTCCAGACCATCAAACAGACGGTCTTTGTCGAGTTGAACACGATCTCCATATTGTTCCGACAACAATTTAGTGCTGAAATCCAGTCTCTCTTGGAACACATCCGCCAGTGCCCAGACCACTGTCCCGGGGTCGGCATCCAGTGCGTTTTTGACTGCTCCAAGGCCACGACCTCCGCACCCTACCAGACCTATTTTGATCTGTTTTGTGTCTGTAAGGCTTTCAGCTGCATTTAGATAGGGCATGGCGATAAGAAAGCCTGCTGTTCCCGCTGCAGTTTTTAAAAAGCGGCGTCTGTTCCAAATAGGATAACCCATCTCAATGACATCATACGATACCCGGGCATGAAATCAAACGCCGTATTGATATGGTGACGCAAAAAAGCAACCGCAATATCCGTTTTTGGGTGTTGCGGTTGCTGTAGGAATCAATGAATGCACTATATTTGGCTATGAGGTGAACGGGAATGTTTTTCCTGTTCATTTGCTAAAGCGTCAGCCATGTGAAAAAGTGTCTAAAAAACATTTTCTCGGTTAAAAACTGGTTTGACTCCGGAATCTCCCGTGTCCATGATGGCGCTAATGAAGTGTTTGGCTCCCTTTCCGCTTATGACGATCAAACAATCCCTTTCTTCTTTTGTAGTATTGTTGGTAACATGGACACTTGTTTCTTGCGATGGAGGGAACAAACCGGAGCAACAGAAGGAAGTTCCCTTAATTGAAGAGCAGTCCGTTCCAAAAACTCCGGGTGAAAAGTTGTTGTCTATCCTGTCGCAGGTCCAGGATAGGACTTCGGCTGATGCCTATGCCTCAGAGGTAAAAGATCAAGTTTCTCTGTTGCCAAAAGATATTTCCAATGAGGAGGTTGTGAATATTGTTAATGAATTGTTGAGGCTAAATAATAAGATGTACTATGGTTCATCTGTTATGGAGGATGCTGTTAAGGGGATCAAGTTTGACGCCGGAGAATACACGAACAGCGTACCTTTGGAGGTTGATGGTTTTGAGCCAACGCCGGAAGCGCCTGAAAAATAAACCTTTTTTAGGGATAGAAAAAGGCCACCTTTTAATGATGGCCTTTTCTCTTTGTTACCGAATGAAGTAACGAAGGAGGAAAGAGGTGTTTTTGAAAAAACTTACCGTTTTCAGGGTAGGGGTGTACGTAATTCTTCAATAGCATCTGCCATGTCTTCTCGTGTGATGTCTTTGGCAACTATCGCACTTCCCGCTTGTGGAAGCAGGACAAAGCGGATGTTCCCGGCACGGAACTTTTTATCAGACGCTGTTTTTTGGAGAACTGTTTCCGTATCAACGTCATTCCGGAGAACCAATGGAAGATCCATCGCCTGAAGAGTTGTAAGGATTTTTTTGGAATCGGCCGGATTTAAACCGGATTTCCGTTCACTGAGGAACAGGGCTGCCCTCATTCCAAGGGCAACAGCTTCTCCGTGCAGAATGTCTCCATAGGGAACGGATGCTTCAATCCCATGCCCGATTGTATGCCCAAAGTTGAGAAGCGCGCGGATATCCATCGTTTCCAGTTCATCCTGTTCTACAATACGTGCTTTAATGGCTACATTGCGAGCAATAATATCCGGGAGTTTAGCTATGGTGTTAAGTGAGAAGCCGATAGCTAGTTCCGGTCCTAGTGCTTTGAGTTCGTGAAGCATGGATGCGTCTTTGATGGCGGCGTGTTTGACCGCTTCCGCTAGACCTTCCGCCAGTGTGCGGTGATTGAGTGTTACCAAGGTGGTTGGGTCAATAACAACGACGGTCGGCTGATGAAAGGCTCCAACCAGATTTTTCCCTTCCGGAATATTGACGGCTGTTTTGCCTCCAACGGAGCTGTCCACCTGGGCGACAATCGTTGTCGGAATCTGCATGAACGGAATGCCTCGATAGTGAATGGATGCTACAAATCCGGCTAAGTCTCCCACAACTCCGCCGCCTAATGCTGCAATACAACCGGTTCGATCTATGCCGGCTGCCGCAAGTTCAGAACATAGTTCCTGTGCTTGAAGCATATTTTTGGACGCTTCTCCTGCCGGAATGATATGCAGGCTGGGCGTAAATCCGGCACTTTCCATAGATTTCATGACTCGCTCCGCATAGAGTGGTGCAACGTTGCTGTCGGTGATAATGGCTATTTTCCCATCCAATCCGGCGCGGTAGGCAAACTCGCCTGCTCGATCTAAGGCTCCATTTTCTACATGGATATCGTAAGAGCGTTCTCCGAGCGCAAGAGAAATAGTAGGCATGGATTCATTATGAAGCATTCCGAAAGGAAGCTCAAACGGAAAGTGCGAATCTGACAAGATGTGTCCCTTTCTTAAAATCTCCGGGCTTTGGCGATTAGGGGTGATAGCGTCTCCAGAATAACCTTGAGGTGTTCTAAGCGCGCCGGTGTAAATCCTCCGCTATCTTTCCAAATGATATTTCCGGTGCCGTCCAATAGGATAATGGCACTTGTCGCTTTCTTGTGAAGGGAAAGACGCCGCCGTACAAAAGACTGATCGTAATAGGCTATGAGAGAATGCGTTTTCAGGTAGAAGTTCGGAAATTCTCCCAACGCTTGAGCGAATGCTGGACTATCGCCTTCTTGAGGTGGAGGTTGTAAGATTAGCAACGTGCTATAATTAACAGGGCTTGGTGTGTGTTTGTATTGTTTGCAGAGTTCGTCGCAAAAAGGGAGCCATTCTTTGATATCAAACAAGGCTTCCGGAGAAAAAACGGTTAGTACAATATGGAAATGATTCGGAACTGTAGGAGGAAGTTGTACTTGATCTCCCAGTTGATTGATTCCTGTTATGATAGGGAAACTGTAGTGTCCGTTCTCTTGTTCATAAGGATGTTGTGGATCCGGAGTCGGTATGTGGATTCCCTGATCGTTCATATAATACCTAGACAAATACTTGAGAAGATTTGTTCATGAGGTTGAAGCATGGTTCACACGGAAGTAGTGGATTTAGATGATTCTTGTGTTCATAGCAGGGGCTTTTTCTAGGGGGGATTTCTCAACAGTTTTTTCATAATGTGTATGAAGCAGGGATGATCTCCTGGAAAGGGTTCAAAATATCCCCCATACTCATACTTTCGATGAGTAGGACAGAGGGAGGAATTTAAGAGAATTGAAAGGAAAAGAGGGGGAGTT
>CAZGGR010000002.1:209876-239855 GCA_964525305.1 uncultured Akkermansia sp. | reverse complement strand
GTTTGCCCTTATCAGCTTCCAAGGGAAGAATAAACATAAGTGAAATCGTATAATAGGTTAAGGTGGGCATTTGCGATAAACCCTTTATTTTCAAGACTTTTGAAGAATTTTATTAAAGCCCTGCGAGGGTTAATAACCACTTATAAAATTGTGGTTTTCAAATTCTGATTTATCCATGAAAAAGCTCCGGCTCCTTTTCTTGCTTAGCCCCCTGCCCACCCTCATCATGGGCTTTCTATTTGGACGGGGATTGGAGAAATCTCTGGCATTGTTTTTTTTATAGAACGTCCCCTTACCGTGCGTATCTATGAATATGGTGTCTTTCTTGTCCAAGATTCTGATCGTTCTGTTGGCGGCAGTGTGGCAAATCCCGGCTGAAGCCGGTGGGAAAACTGGCGGTGAGGTAGATGCGGCACGGGCGGTTATTTGCCGAACGGTTCCTGCCCTGGCTCAGTCTCCGGAAAAACTCCATTTGGAAATGGTGGCATCGGTAAACGGTTGCGATGTCTTTGAGACCCGTTCTTCCGACGGAGTATTGTTCATCAAGGGGAGTAGCGGTACAGCTCTCTGTCGTGGCTTCTATGACTTCCTGAAAAGGAATCACTTGGGAATGGTATCCTGGGGGGCTCAGGTCATTCGCTGGCCCGATCGACTGCCGGAAACCGAACGCTACAGGGTCGTCTCCCCCTTTAAGCACCGCTATTATTTCAATGTCGTTACTTATGGATATACCATGCCCTATTGGTCTTGGGAACGATGGGAAAAAGAAATCGACTGGATGGCCCTGCATGGGATCAATATGCCACTGGCTCTGACCGCTACAGAAGGAATTGCCGTCCGTGTGTGGAAAAAACTGGGGCTGAAAGAAGAAGAAATCCGGGAGTCTTTCACGGGCCCTGCTCATCTCCCTTGGAACAGAATGGGAAACATCGTCAACCACGATGGCACACTGTCCGATGATTGGCACAAGGAGCAAATTGCCCTTCAGCATCGCATTCTCCGCAGGATGAAATCCCTGGGTATGTCTCCTATCTGCCCGGCGTTTTCCGGCTTTGTGCCACGGGGGATACAGCGTCTTTTCCCGACAGCTGAGCTCCATGAGTTGGGCTGGGGGGGCTGGCCACAGAAAAACCACGCCTTCCTGCTTTCTCCGCACGATCCTCTCTTCCAACGTATCGGAAAGCTCTATATGCAGGAATGGCAACGAGAGTTCGGTAGCCAAACGTATTTCCTGGCAGATTCTTTCAACGAGATGGAACTTCCCATCAACCGACAGGACCCCAAGCTTCGTGATCGGATGCTCTCTTCTCTGGGGGAACAAATCTACCGCTCCATCACCGCCGACAATCCGAACGCCGTCTGGGTGATGCAGGGGTGGATGCTCGGATACCAACGCCACATTTGGAATGCCGATACGCTGAAGGCTCTGCTCAGCAAGGTGCCGAACGATCATATGCTCATTCTGGATCTGGCGGCAGATTACAATAAGACTTTTTGGCGCAACGGAATGAACTGGGACGTTTTCCACGGCTTTTTCCGAAAGCCATGGATTTACAGCGTCGTTCCCAATATGGGCGGTAAATGCGCCATGACGGGCGTGCTGGACTTCTATGCCAACGGTCATCTGGAGGCTCTGGCTTCTGCCAACCGCCCGGTCGGTATGGGGTTCGCTCCGGAAGGCATCGAAAATAACGATGTCATTTACGAACTTCTCTCGGATGCCGCCTGGCGATCCGAGCGATTAAACTTGGATCAATTCCTGGAACATTACTGCCTGAACAGATACGGTAGCTATCCTCCTTCCATGAAAGAAGCGTGGTCTCTGTTCCGCCGCACCGCTTATTCCAACTTACAGGACCATCCCCGATTCAACTGGCAGATGAAGCCGGGCACACGCTCCGGCACGGTCAACACCGATGCCG
This sequence comes from uncultured Akkermansia sp., assembly GCA_964525305.1. GTDB lineage: Bacteria > Verrucomicrobiota > Verrucomicrobiia > Verrucomicrobiales > Akkermansiaceae > Akkermansia. Next base: position 237,933 of record CAZGGR010000002.1, on the reverse strand, counting down.
ACTTCCTGCGAGGTCTCTCCCTGTTTGTCCATTCTCCGGGCATGGAGCATTCTCCTCTGTTCCGACAAGATGCCATCGAAATGACGGTTCTTTTCCTTGGAATTCGTATGCAGGAAGCCATCCGGGCCGCTCTGGATGCGCTGGACCGTCAAGATCGGGAAACGACAGTATCTTGCATGCGCCGATTCCGCTCGTATGCCCTCGAGGCTGACTCTCTGCTGGAGGCTCACCCCACTTGGAAATTGTCTCGCTGGCTCGCCTTGGCTCGCTCTCACGGCACCTCCCCGAACGAACAAGATTCTTACGAAAAAAACGCCAGACGACTGGTTACCAGATGGGGGCCTCCCGTGGATGACTATGCCGCTAAAATATGGAGCGGATTGATACGGGACTATTATCTGCCCCGCTGGGAATATTTCATGGCTTCCCGGCTCGAAGGCAAAACGCCCCATCTGGAAGAATGGGAAGAAAAATGGGTCTGCTCCACCGGTGTAAGCCCGGCTCATCGCCCGAAAGACGTCATCGAGGCCTGCCGCCAAGCCATCAGGAAGGCTTCTCCTTTGTCGCCTTCGTTCAACAGCTCTCCTCAACAGGCAGAAGCCGTGCGCATCCGCCGTAGTCAGCCGTAAGAAGGGGGCTGCTCATCATGGCATGAGCTTCTCTCCCCCCCCAATGAGCCACTCCTGTAAAGGTAGTGTCTATTTCCCCCAACGCTTGGTGATGCCGCCGTAAGAATCAATGCGGCGATCACGGAAGAAGGGCCAAATGCGCCGATGGTCTTCCAAGGCGTCCAGATCCAGATCCGCATACAGGATGGTTTCTTCGCTGACGGGGGCCTTGGCTATGATTTGTCCGTAATAATCCGCTACGAAAGACTGCCCCCAGAACTCGCTTTCTCCTTCCGTCCCGACTCGGTTGACGGCGCAAACGTAGCAGCCGTTGGCCACGGCATGCCCCCGTTGCACGGTTTCCCAGGCGCAGTGTTGTTGCTCTCCCAGCAGGGGCTTTTCTTCCGGTAGCCAGCCTATAGCCGTCGGATAAAAAATGATTTCCGCTCCCTGCATCGCCGTCAGACGAGCCGCTTCAGGATACCATTGGTCCCAGCAGATCAGGACGCCGATGCGCCCAAACTTGGTATCAAATGCCTTGTACCCCAAATCTCCGGGCGTGAAGTAAAACTTCTCCTCAAATCCGGGATCCTGCGGTATGTGCATCTTGCGGTATATTCCCAGAAAGGATCCATCGGCATCTACCACCCATGCCGTATTGTGATACAGCCCGGTGGCTCGCTTTTCAAAACCGGATGCCACGATCACCACACCCAATTCCGCAGCCAGCTTTTGATGGGATTCCGTCAATGCTCCGGGTACAGCTTCCGCTAGGTTGAATAGCTCGCATTCTTCCGTCCTGCAAAAATATTCCGTCGTAAAAAGTTCCTGCGTGCAGATAATCTGAGCCCCGTTGGCGGCGGCTTCTCGGATAGCAAGCTCCGTTTTTTCTTGATTCACGGCTGGCTGAGCATCTGCGGTCAGCTGAATGAGTGCGATTTTCGGCATGCACATTCCTTTACCTTGTTTCTCTCTTCATTCCAAGCAGGGAAAATGAATACGGTGTAATTATTTGATGGAAAACAGGCGGAAAAGTGCTATCACCTTGCAGTATGGAACGCGACACCCCTTCTCTGCCCAACGATGATGTAACGGCTATAGATCGTCTGGGTTGCCTCTATCAGGAGCTTTCCGCTGAATTAAGTAAGGTGATCATCGGGCAACAACGCGTTGTCGAACTGCTCTGTATTGCCTTGTTTTCTAGAGGTCACGCACTTCTCATGGGGGTCCCCGGGCTGGCTAAAACGTTATTGATCAGTTCCGTGGCAAAAACGCTGGATCTCTCGTTCAACCGTATCCAATTCACCCCGGATCTCATGCCGGCTGACATCACCGGAACGGATATCATTCAGGATGATACCGCCGGGGGTAAACGACGGTTTGAGTTCATCAAAGGTCCCGTTTTTGCCAATATCGTGCTGGCGGATGAAATCAACCGCGCTCCGGCAAAAACTCAATCGGCTTTGCTGGAAGCCATGCAGGAACGCCGCGTGACCGTGATGGGCCGCACGTTCTCTCTCGAGCCTCCTTTCTTCGTTCTTGCCACTCAGAATCCCATCGAGCAGGAAGGCACTTATCCCCTCCCGGAGGCACAGCTGGATCGCTTCATGTTCCTGATTGAAGTGGATTATCCTTCAGAAGAGGAAGAATTGCGCATCGCCAGAGAAACCACGGGCAACAACCATGGCGATCTCAAACACATTCTCTCCGCCGAAGAAATCATCTTTTATCAGGAGCTGGTACGCCGTGTGCCCGTACCCGAGCATATTTACGAATACGCCGTCAAATTGGTTCGTTCCACTCGCCCGTCTCTGGATTCTTCCCCGGAATGGGTCAAACAGTATGTCGCCTGGGGGGCTGGCCCTCGTGCCGTTCAATTCCTGATTCTCGGGGCTAAGACGAGAGCGGCTCTGCGTGGGAGCTACATTGTCCGTAAGGAGGATATCGATGCCATTGCGGAGCCCGTCCTCATGCACCGTGTCGTGACTAACTTTGCCGCTGAAACTCAGGGAATCACGCCACGCAAGGCGATTGCTCGATTGTCGTCGGAACTTTAATCTCTCCGGCTCGGTTTCCCGTTGTTCCATCGTTTCGTTCCATGAATTACTTGAACCATGCCCTGCTCAGCCGCTTGGCGAATCTGCCTCTGGAGGCTCGCCACAGCATGGCTGGCAATGTCTCCGGTCGCCACAGGAGTGCCGCTCGTGGTTCATCCGTGGAGTTTGCCGAGTACCGTAAATACGTACCGGGGGATGATACGCGCCGTCTGGATTGGAAAGCGTATGCCCGCTCCGATAGGTATTATATCAAGGAGTTTGAGGCGGATACCAACCTGCGTGCTTACTTGGTGATGGATCTCTCCGGTTCCATGAATTATCACCCGGAACAGACCGAGTCTAAATACAAACGTGCCTGCCGTCTGGCTGCTCATTTAGCCTACATCGCCATCCGTCAGGGGGATGCCGTGGGGATGAGTTTCTGCCGTCAGGCGCAGGACGGCGGCACCCTTCACATCCCGGCATCCCGCCGTCCGGCTCATCTGAATGTCCTCATCAATCAGATGGATTCTCATAAGCCTAAGGGCGAAACTGTCCTCTCCCAAACCTTGCATGAATTGGCGGAACGTGTCAGTCGCAGGGCTCTCGTAATGATTTTTTCCGACTTGTTTACGGACTCCGAGGAGCTGAAAAACGCTCTCCGTCACTTACAGTTCCGCAAGCATGATGTGGCGGTGTTCCACTTGGTGGATCGTCCGGAAATGGACTTCGACTTTGACCGCCCCATCCGATTTGTAGACATGGAGGGCGGTTCGTCATTGATCACCGAACCGGATCTCATTGCTGAGGAATACCGCTCCATCATGGCTGATTATTTGGCAGATTCCCTCCGTATCTGCACGGACATCCGGGCAGATTACCGCCTGATCAATACGGAGGATTCCATAGAGGACGTCCTGACGGGGTTCCTGATGGGTCGCCAAAAAAAGCACGGTCGATCATAAACTGTCTCACGGAACGGTTGCTTGCTCCCCCAAAGTGGTTCAGAATGCCTCCGGTTATTCCCCTTTCTCTTTCCTTTTTCTAACCTTAGTCGTGGACGCTCCTATCAAAATCATCGTAGGCCTGGGTAATCCGGGAAAAACTTATGAAGAAACCCGCCACAACGTGGGTTTCATGGTTCTGGATCGCCTGGCGGCTCAGTGGGGCTCCGTTTTCAAATCGGATAAACAGCGCAAATGCGAGCTGGCGGCTGGCCCAGGCGTTCTGCTGGTCAAGCCTACGACCTTCATGAATGATTCCGGGCTCTGCGTCGGTCCCATGATGCGTTTCTTCAAACTGCCTCCGAACAGCGTCTTTGTCATTCATGATGAAGTGGATTTCCCTCTCGGCGTGATGAAGCTGCGGGAAAAGGGGTCTGCTGGCGGCCACAACGGTATCAAATCTCTCATCGCCCACATGGGAACGCAGGAGTTCCCCCGCTTACGCTTTGGAATCGGTCTGCCCAGGGGTAAGGGTGAAATGATCGGCCATGTGCTGGGTAAGTTCCGCCCGGAGGAACGGGAGCTTTTGGAGGTCATGCTGGCTAAGGCGGCTGATGCCGTTGTCTACACGATGGAGCACGGTATCACCAAGGCTGGCAACATCTTCAATACCGTACCCGGTGACCGGTAACAGAATCCTCTTCTTGCTGTCCTGTTTTTTCTCTCGTTCATCATGTACGCTATTGCTAAACAAATGAAAATACGTTAGGATTCCCACATCTTTTTTCTCTCTTCAGGTCGAATCCCTGCATCATATTCATGGCTGAATTAAGTTCACAAGCTCCCCGCCGGCACACCCTGGCCAATCAGAAGCGGCAGCTCAAGGTAAAACCCAGAAAGAGTTTCTGGAGTTTTATCAGAAAGCTGGCTTTGTGGTTTCTCATTCTCGCCATCTTCGGGGCTTCTGCCGGATATTTCGGTTTCATGATGGCTTGGAAGCGTTATGACAACTGGGCTGCCGAGTTTGATTTGGAACGTATTAATGATCTGGAAAAACCCAGCATCATCTATGACCGCAACGGTGAGGAAATCGGGCGCATTTACGTAGAAAACCGTAGCTACGTCACGCTGGATCAAATCTCTCCGGCTATGGTCAATGCCTTGATTGCTCAGGAAGATTCCCGTTTCCGTGAACACCCGGGTTATGATTTGCTGGGTATTCTGCGCGCCGCTAGGGAGTACATCAATAACAGCGGTGATGCCAACCAGGGGGCCTCTTCCATCACTCAGCAGCTCGCCAGAAATGCATATGATCTGAAAAACCGGGCTAAGGCCAGGAATGAGGGGAGCTTTGGCCGTAAGTTTGTCGAAATTGCGCTGGCTCGGCGCATCACGGAACGCTACAGCAAGGATCAGGTGCTGGAGTTTTATTTGAACCGGGTTTATTTCGGGAGCGGTTTTTATGGAATACGGGCGGCTTCTTTGGGGTATTTCGGCAAAGAACCGGCGGACCTGACCACTCGCGAGGCTGCTTCCATTGCCGCATTGATCAAGAATCCCAACGGCCTCTCTCCGCTGAATAACCCCAAAAGCAACTTGAAATGGCGTAACCATGTGCTCAACCGCATGGCTAAGGAGCAGTACATCACTCAGCAGGAAGCGGACCGTCTCGCTGCTATGGACTTAGGCTTGAATCCTAAGCCGCTGAAACGGGGCGTTTCCCACATTTATGAACGCATCTCTTCTGAAATCATCGCTTATCTGGGGGAGGAGCGCGTCAATGCTGCCGGGTTGAAGATTTACACCACCATCGATAAAACGCTTCAGGATGCTTCCGGCAAGGCTCTTCGGGATGCTCTGGCAAACATTGAAAAACGCCCCGGTTACCATCACCAAAAGGCCGCGGATTACCACAGCGGTTCCGGGGATAAGCCTCGATATCTGGAAGGCGCTCTGCTGATGGTTGACAACCGCTCCGGTGCCGTTTTGGCTTATCATGGCGGCAGGGATTACACCAAACGCCAGTACGATGCGATCAAAGACGGCGCCCGCCCCACCGGCACCGCCATTCTTCCTTTCCTGTATGCCGCTGCTTTTGATACGGGTAAAAGCCCCGTCACTCGGATTCTGGACGATGCCATTGATAACCGTCTCACGGGTATCGGGGGGTCTGAGGGGATCTTGGGGGAATGGGGCGCGGAAAATACGGGCAACCGTTACGAGGGGATGATTTCTGCCCATAGGGGTCTGTCTGCTTCCAAAATTGCCGCTTCTCTCCGCATGGGGATCGAGATGGGTACCGCTCCTTTCGTTAAAAAACTGGTGGACTTCGGCATCCGTAAACCGATTCGGGAAGCGGGCAGTACGGAGGTAAATCCCATTTACCGACCCAAAATCTTTGTGGGCACGGAGCCGGCTTCTTTAAAGGAGATGACGCTGGCATACACGGCTATCCCGAATGAGGGTTCTCGCCCTCAGGATATTTATTACTTGGATAGAATAGAGGATGAAGAGGGTAACTTGATCTGGGAATCCAATCAGGCTATCGAAACGCGCAACAACGCTCAAATCCGTAAGGGTGCCTGTTCTCAGGCAACGGCCTACCAGCTCCATCACATCCTGACTTCTTCTTTAAAAAGCGGTTCCGCTCGTTCCGTCGCTCGACTTCTTCCAAAGAACTTCAAGGGCGGTGTCAAAACGGGTACCACGTATGACTTTGCGGATAACTGGTTGTTCGGTTACGACAGCAATGTCTCCTGCGGTATCTGGGTGGGATTCCTGGAAGGGAAAAAGCCCATTTATGAGGGGGCTTTCTCTTCCGATACTTGCGCATCCATCCTGGGCACGGCTCTCTCGGAGGCGGAACGTCTGTTCCCGGCAGGAGAAATTGTTCCTCCTTCCAGTGTCGAACGGGTGGAAATCTGCATGACCACGGGGAAGAAAGCTACCCACAGTTGCTACGACATTGATCCGGTGGATAAAAAATACCGCCGCCACACCATGTTTGAATACTTGCGCAAAGGGGATGCCAGCTTGTCGTTCTGTGACTTGCACGGAGAGGATGCTTCTGCCTCTGCCACTCCATTCTCCACGCAGCAGAACCGCATCCTTCCTCTACCGCCTATCCTGCCTAAAAAGCCCATCCTCCAAGGGGATGACCCTTATCACACGGAGCTGAGTCAGGCTCCCGCTAATCGGAACTTTGACTTGCTGGTTACCGGTGAGAATGTTCCGGAAGCTCAAACAATTTCTGAGGAACCGGTATCTGCCGATCATGAGGATACCAGTATCGCCCTGCCCGTCCCAAAAATGATTCCCATCCCTGTTCCGGAGTTCATTCATCTGTAACCTTTTTTCATCATCATGCCAAACACGCCTCAGAATTCGGTCACCTGCACATGCCCCGTATGCGGTAATCAATTTGCCGTCCAAGCTTCGTTTCTGGGGCAGCAGGTCAAATGCCCCGGCTGTTATTCTGCCATCACGGCTTCATTGCATGGCGAAGAGGCCGATCCGAAAGAGTCTCGCTCCCTTTTCGTCAATCAAGAGCCCATTTCCCCTCAGAAGAAAGTGGACAAACGGAGTATCCACGTCCCTCTCAATGACTTCTCGCCTCAAGCGAAGCCTACCACGAAAATCCGCAAACGACAGTGGGAAGAAGATGCCGAGCCTATTATCACCAAAACGTCTGCGACATCTCTGGCTCAGGAGGAGCCGGAATACCAACCCACTGCCTTTGAAGCCTCCCGCAACCGGCAACGCATCATCTGGCCCACCTGGCTGGGGATCAGCGGTACCATATTATGCGCCTTGGGGATATACATGTTCATCATAGGGTGTTCCTTGGAAAAGGAAAGATCCAAGACGCTGAATATCTCCGATATTTTTGTGGATCATGAGGCGACTTTCTCCCAAGACGTGAATAAAGACCTGATGGAGGAAATACACAAGAGAGAAAAACAGTACTCTCTGACCCACAGCTCTCGCGACCAGGAAGACCGTGATGTGGAAGAGCTTGCTGCTCACACCACGGCGGCTATGAACGAGCTGGCTCTTTACTGCATGTCCAAGTCGGAGCAAGAAAAGCTTAATTACGTCCTGAACCCCTCTGAAACGGCTCCCAAAATAGCTCATTGGGCAGCCTACGCTCAGGATAAGGATTTCCTCCCTCAGGAAGCCGGCAGAAGCTCGAAAGACGGAGATTTGCTTCAGCTTTCCGTCCTGATGGATGACAACACCATACGCCCGGCTATTTTCATGTACGATCATGCTTCCGATAAATGGAAGTTGGACTGGGAAGCATGGGAAGGCTACTCTTCCATTCTCCCGACAGACTTGATCACCAAAAAGCCAAGTACGCCGGTTGCGGTCAGAGTGACCTTGAGTGCTTCGGATGTCTACAGTGCTCCTTTCTTGCAGGAGACTTCTTCGGAAAGCTACCGCAACACGGCTTTCAGCAACTTCACCCTGAAGTTCCCTAACGGGGAATGCATCAATGCTTATGTCGACCGCTATTCTCCCTTGGCGTTGAATCTGCTTAAGTTGCTCTATAACGGTCCCGTGCGCCTCTGTCTGCTCATCCACTATCCTTCTGACGTTCCGAATTGCCAATCTGTCATCATCGATGAGTTACAGCATTCCGGATGGATGAGCGAATCCACCCGGAAGCTTCTCCCGGCTAATAACTGATCCTCCCCTCCTCCAATAGCTCACTTCCCACCTTCCTTCCATGAGTTCTAAAGCATTAGCGCAAACACAGGATAAAGCTCTGCAAATTAACCTGACTCCTTCCATTTACGGGGCCTTTGCCGAAATCGGGGCCGGTCAGGAAACCGCTAACTGGTTTTTCCGGGCATCCGGGGCTGCCGGTACGGTGGCAAAAACGATCTCGGCTTATGACATGACCGTCAGTGATACCTTGTACGGCCCCGTCAAACGCTATGTGTCCGAGGAACGCTTGAAAGGAATGCTGGATTATGAGTTCACCCAGCTCGTCAACCGTCTGGGTCCGAAACGTGGTAAGGATACCCGATTCTTTGCTTTCTGTAATACGGTTAAGGTGAAGGGATATCGGGATAAAGGGCCATGGCACGGCTGGATTGGCGTGCGCTTTCAGCTGAAAGAGGAAGTGGATCCGTCCGATCTGATTATCCATGTCCGCCTGAATGATCCGGATCATGACCGCCAAATGAAGGATCTGGGTATCTTGGGGGTCAACATCCTTCACGCCGTCTTCTTCAAAAGAGATAGGCTGGAGGAGTTTATTGAATCCCTGGTGGACAACCTCAATCCGCGCTTGGTCGAAATAGACGTTGTCAGATTCGAGGGTCACGGGTTTTCTATGGTGGATAACCGACTTTTCGCCCTTCAGCTTGTCCAATCCGGGCTGACGACGGCGACCCTCTTCTTGGCTAATGGCCAAGTTGCTCAAGCTGCTGATGTCTTGTACAAACGCCCCATCATCTTGATGAGGGGGAGTTTTAATCCCGTCTGCAATCTCCATCTGGAGGTGATGGCTCAGGCAAAAAAAAGTTTCCTCTCCCGACTGAATGAAACACAGGCGGAGCGGTGCATGGAAATCTGCGAAATATCCATGAATAACCTGCTCCGTGGTGATGTGGTGGATCACTTGGAGTTCTTGGATCGTGCCGATAGTCTGAAGGCTCTCGGTAAAAACGTCTTGATCACCAATATGGCTCGATTCGATAGCCTCTCCGGTCTCTTGGCGTGTTACACCAACGAGCCTATCGCTATCACCCTTTCTATCGGTCTGCTGAATGAATTGTTCAAAGAAAAATGGACGAATGATATCCCCGGTGGCATTCTGGAATCATTCGGCCGCACGTTCCAAAATAAAACGCGCCTGTTCGTCTCCCCTTGGCTCAACCGTAAGTCCGGGGAGTTTGTCACCGCTCGCACGTTCCGCGCCCCGGAACAGTACGTTCACCTTTACCAGCATTTCCTGGCTAACGAGCTGGTCATCGATGTCCCGTTCTTTAACGAGTTCCTCCTGCGCCACACGCCTCGGGACATCCAGCGCATGATCGCGGCGGATGAGGAGATCTGGAAAAAACTGGTCCCGGAGGAGGCGTACCGCTCTGCTCTCCACTTCCGTTAATCCCCTCCCTCCACCTCTTTCTCCCCCCATCCTCATCAACTTAATCAAGAAATCTTAACGATTTCTTAAGATTGTCTTGCCATACGGCAGGTTTATCATTAAGGTCTCCAAGTTCCATTTTTATCATGAATACCATTATTATCGGCTCCCAATGGGGCGACGAAGGCAAGGGCAAAATGATCGACTTCCTGACGGAATCCGCCGACGTGGTGGCTCGCGGTCAAGGTGGTAATAACGCTGGACATACGGTTATTGCCAACGGGAAGAAATACATCCTTCACCTTGTACCCTCCGGCATCCTCTGGCCGGGTAAGCTCTGCGTCATCGGTAATGGTGTCGTCTTGGATCCCATCGGTTTGGTGGAAGAAATCAATGAGCTCCGCAGTCAGGGTGTATCCATCACAAAAGACAACCTTCTGATCTCTGACCGTGCCCATGTGGTTCTCCCATTCCATAAGGAAATGGATGCCGCTCAGGAATCCGCTCTCGGTAAAAAAGCCATCGGTACCACCAAGCGTGGCATCGGGCCTACTTATGCCGATAAAGCACGCCGCATCGGCGTTCGCATGGCTGATATGCGCGATCCAAAGGTCTTTGATGAAGTGCTGCGCCGTCGCATCCAAATGGCTAACGTCGAAATGGAACGCATGGGGCTTCCTGCCATGGATGAGGATAAAATGGTGGCTGATGTCACGGCCGCCGCTGATGTCCTCCGCCCACACATCGCCAATACCATCCCGGTCATGCATGAAGCCGTTACTTCCGGCAAAAGCATCTTGTTCGAAGGGGCTCAGGGTGCCTTCTTGGATGTAGACTTCGGCACCTATCCTTTCGTCACTTCTTCCAACACCTCTTCTGCCGGTGCCTGCACCGGTACCGGTGTCCCGCCTCATAAGATTGACCGCATCATCGGTGTCTGCAAGGCTTACACCACTCGTGTGGGTTCCGGGCCCTTCGTCACCGAAGATGAGGATATCTCCAATCACTTGCACAGCATGGGCCGTGAGTTCGGTGCTACCACCGGTCGCCCGCGCCGCTGTGGCTGGGCTGACGGCGTATTGCTTCATTTCTCCGCAATGTTCAATGGCTTTGATGAAATGGCTATGACCAACTTGGACGGTTACGATAAGTGCCCGGAAATCAAAATCTGCACGGCTTACGATCTGGACGGTGAAATCCTGCCTTATCCTCCTGCCAGAGTGGATGAATGGGAACGTTGCAAGCCCGTCTATGAAACGATGCCCGGCTGGATGCAGGACATCACTTCCTGCCGCTCTTGGGAAGAACTCCCGGAAAATGCTCAGAAGTTCGTCAAGCGCATGAGCGAGCTCATCGGTTGCCCGGTTTCCACGGTTGGTGTCGGTCCCGATCGTGAACAGACCATCGCCGTGAAGTAAGGGTTCCGTCTTTTCTCTTCAGAGGTCTGCCCCTGTTTTCTGCGGGCAGACCTCTTTTTTTGTAACTTGTCCTCAACCGGTATTTTTCCCGTTCCTCAACGATGATAACAAAAAACTCCATGCCACCGCTCAGGTGACATGGAGTCCTGAAAAAAGCAAATTGCGGAATATCAACTTCCGTTCGCCCAACCTTAGCGGCGGCGGCGAAGCATCAGTCCGGCAAGCCCCAACAGGCTCAGCGTAGCAGTGGCTGGTTCCGGAACCGTTTCTACCTGAATGTTGGTCAAGACGGGAGGCATTACATTAACAGCAGAATCTGCTCCGCTCCCCCCCATTGCCAAAAGGGCACAATCATCAGAGGCTGTACCGGAATACTGAGAATAAACGCCGACCGTCTGAAGCCCGTTTTGGATAGCAATGCTTCCATCATCAGTCTCAGTTGAGGAAAGGGGAGGATTACCTACTGTTGTCCCACTATAGGTATAACTCTTGGACGTATCTTCTTGAATAAGGTTCATCACTGCCACGCTGACGGCGATAAAGCGGTACGTGCTTGACGCATCCAGAATCAGATCGGAGCCATCCAACTCGGAAAAAGTAAAGGTCAAATCAGTACCGACAGCTGTCGTCCCTGTATTGGTACTCCAGCCGAGCACGGCATCATCGGCATAGTTCAATACCAGAAAACCGTAAGTAACATCAGATACATCCTCAATAGCGGCTTGTGCTCCTTTTACCGTCAAGCTGTTCAACTTGACATCTCCTGTTAAAGAAGAAGCAGACGTGCCATCCGCAGGGACTAATGAATCAGAGCCAAGGCTCAAACAAAAACCGTTCATGGTCATATCCATATTCCCCACTGCACTTGTCTGATAAGTCAAGGCGGTAGCGGCTTCTGCTGAGATTGCTGTCAGAGAGCTCAGAGCGAAGAACAGAGCTAACGTTTTCTTCATAGTTTGATAAATGATAATAGATAAGGTGGTTAAATATCCTCTCCTAAAGGATGCCCGGCAAACTAGCGAATTTAGAATCCGCTGACAAGGAAAAAATTTGAAAATAAGTGTTCTATGGAAATCGGCACGTCGCTGTTGGCAGAAATTAAAAGAAATCTTGTTGAAATATTTAAATAGCGAACCATTCACAATTAATAGATTATAACGATCTAACAATTCATCAAATGACCGACGAATTCTAAATTCGCTGATTGTTTTCCCTTCTAAACATAAAAAATCCGTTACCCTTTTTTAAAGAGTAACGGATTGTTGAAACTTGAAAGATGTCTCTCTCTTACTTGCGACGACGAAGCATCAGACCGGCTAATCCCAACAGACTCAGCGTGGCTGTGGTCGGTTCCGGAACGCTCCATGCCGTATAAGCAGTCTGAACTTCCTCAGCGGTCATGGCTCCATCATAAATGGCTAAACGGGAAACCTGTTCGCTGGATGTAGAACCGTCAGACTCACCGGCCCATCCGCCCAAAACCATCTTACTCAAATCTTGCTGAGTTAAGGTTGTGTTGTTGGTCTTTCCTGTCGCAACTTGAGTGCCGTTTTCGTACATCTTAAACGTCACATTGCTGTCATCCCATGCGGTAGTTACCGTAATAATGGAATAGGTATCGGCTGAAGTCACCCCTATAACTTGAGTAGGGCTATTGCCCGCATTGTTGGCACTTCCATTAAAAAAGAAATAACCTTGGTTAGAGCTGTTTTTACCGGCAGAGAACAAAAACTGGGTCTCACTGGATGCCAATCCCAACATGATGTCCTGAACACCTGCTGTCATTCCTTTGATTTTCAAAGAAATGGTAAGCCCATCATAAAGACTTAGGCTGGAGGAGGACAAATCAATCGTAGGACGATTCGCCAGCGAACCGTTTGCTGAAACATTCAACACTCCATCACTCACAGAGCTGGTTCCGTAACTGCTAAAAGCTAAGTTCCCAGTTGTGGCGGAACGATCGTTTGTAAACCCATTCCATTCAGACACAAGTGTAGCCCCTTGTGCCATTAAAGAAATGGTTGCCATTCCGGTAATCAAAAACAATGTTTTCTTCATATATAGATACACCTTGCTGAATTATAGTGCAACAGACGGAATGCTGACGCTCCCGTCCGCTCAAAAAAACTAGCGGATTTGAAATCCGCTAGCAATTCGAATTTATAGGTAAGGCTTTTATTGTTGATGTAACATATTGATTATTAACAATATGTTATACATCTGGTCTTTTTAAGAAAACTGAAAGAAATAGTCAAAAATCAGCACCTATAAAACGATATATCATTTTTAATAAGATAGCGTTGTGAAACCAGCGGATTTCAAATCCGCTAGATATCTATCGAGTCAGGCGACTATCACACTAATATGAAGAAGACATTAACGACAATGCTGTTGCTGGCAGGTATGAGCTTAAGCGCATCCGCAGCAACAATGTTAAACAAATCCGTAATCGGCTTTTCCGATTTTGCCTCTCAACAGGCAGATTTTGGAAGCAAACTGGGTTCAGAAACATTTACGACTGATGGGAATAATCTGACCATGTCCGTAAATGGGTTAGCTAGTTTCACCGGTCGAGTTACGCTTACCGTTACCATGGTGTTGGATTTAACGCAAATTACTACACCTGATGCTTATACAACCTTGTTTCAAACGGTAGATAGCAGTGATTCTAAGTGGGGAGTTGGCTTAACCACAGACCGCAAATTACAGGGTCTATGGCAGGGTGCAGCATTTAGCAGTGGTCCAACAACCGTAGCTTTGGATTCAGAAGGCCAACTGACCATTTCTGTTGTGACAGGAGACTCCGGAACCCGTATCTATTGGGGTAGCAACGATATTTTCTATTCCCAAAATTCTTTAAAGTTCAATAATTCTACCGTCAACGGTCTTTTGATGGACAAAACTCTGAGCGAGGCTGTTGAGCAACTTTATGTTCATGATTCTGCGCTTACTGAAGAGCAGGTCGGACAATTGATGACTGAAATAGCCAGCGTCCCCGAACCGGCCACAGCTTCTCTGAGCTTGCTGGGTCTGGTTGCTCTGATGATGCGCCGTCGCAGAGCTTAATCAAATCTGTAACAGATTTTTCCATGAAAGATGGGAGATCCTTTGCCGGAGCTCCCATCTTTTTTTTGCCTTGTAGGGTTCAGGACAGAAAAACAAGCTCGGTAGGAAATTGCGTCAGTATTCCGGCAGTACAGTGACGCAGATGTCTCCGGCTTTGTCTGAGCGTCTATATGAAATATGTGCTGTATTCCACGCTGTTTGCCCTCCTTGTTGCAGAAAGCCGTGCTCTGCCGGCGCAAGAAACTACTGTACCACCCTACTTCAATACAGAGCGCGGGTTGCGCGTGAAGATTCAGGAAGGGGACGAATTGAGTCCCAGCCTGCACAAGGCCATGCGGCCGGAACAACAAATAGTGCGCCGTACTCCCGGTGTGCCAACCAAACCTAGCGTGTTGCTCCGCAGAGGAACAGACAATAACAGGGAATGGTTTGCCTCCAAGCCACTTAAAATGATGCCCTATCTGGATAGTTCTTATGTATTCGGCAATACCTGTGCGGAACCTAATGCCTGGATTCGGGAAGATGCAATCTCAACCGGGGCTCAACGGCTTAAAACAACCTTGTCCGAATACGGCATCACTTATTCTGCTCAGTTTGGTTGTAATGATACGGAGCTGACGGGGGGAGGGTTATCCGGCAAACGAAGCTTCCCTTCCTGGAACGGCTCCATCCTGAGCAATATCACCATTTTCCGGAGCAACACGACGGGCGGTGGTCTGTACCTGGCTTCTGAGTTTGATCTGGGCAACGGGTTCGGATTCAGAGAGGGAAACAAAGGCCCTCAGGTCACGCTGGGCTCGTTGCAGAATCCTACGGACTCCTTCCAGGGGCCGGAACCGCACTTGAGCAATCTGAGCCTGGCTTGGGTGGGTGTCGGTGGCAAATTGTTGCTGATGGCAGGTCAGCTGGACACGACCAATTACATGGACCACAATGCCTATGCCAATTCTCATAATAATAACCTGACCAACAGTGTTTTCAGCAATAATCCCGTATTGCCGCTGACGGATAATTCACTGGGATTCCATATCGCATGGCAACCCGTTCATTCTTTTTATCTCATGGCTGCTAGTGCCGCTAATAATACAAGTCAGAACCACAATCCCTTCCGACATCTGGGCGCACGTAACTGGACTACCGTGCTGGAACTGGGTTACATCGCGGAGGATTTCTGTGGCTGGGGTCCCGGTGTCTATCGTCTGCAACCTTTTTTGACCACAGCTGACGGAGAACACGGCGGTGGCGTAGCGGTGAACTTCCAGCAACAGCTGGGGCGTGACAGCCACCTGGGCTGGTTTTTCCGCTGTGGCTGGGCAGATGACGATGCCGCCACGCTCACCGGCGTTCGTTGTGCCGTCACAACGGGGCTGGCTCTCCTCTCTCCTTTCTGTGGCAAGGGGGCTTCCAATGACGGTTATCTGGGCTTGGGATTCCTCTGGCAACAGGGTGCTAAAAAAAATGGCCCTTATACTAACAAGAATGAATACGGAATCGAGCTGACCTATGTGGCTCAGGTGACGCCTACGATGACCATTCAACCGGATATCCAGATTGTAAAAAATCCTGTCCATGGTCGCAAAGGTCAGACTGCTGTCGTCTTCCAGATTCAAAATGTCTGGTCATGGTAAAAAAATTCCACCCCTCCCCCCCCCAAAAAAAAAGATTTACTGAACATTCTCGGTTGTCAGGCGATCCACCCCTATCGGGGGCGTCTGCTATTCCCTCTCATTAGGAACCCGAACCCGGTAACTTCATGAGCAATATCAACCCATTTATTTTAACAGGGATGATGCCGCTTTCGGCCTCATCCATGAACCGCGTCTCTTATATGTGCCCGGTCACCATTGGCAATGATGTGGTACAGGGACAGACGGATATACAGGATTCCCTAACGGTCGATTCCGGTGGGAATCTTTATATTATCAACGCTCCCGTTTATGTGGGAGGGCCCAATCGACCGGATCACGGGCATCACACGGCTCATCTGATCATCCGTAACGGAGGGGTCATGACGCTCCTGGGAAACTTGCCGGGTCAAATGAGTCTCTTTTTGGGTAACAAGGCTAATGCTTGTCTGGAGATTAACAAGGGGCGTCTCCTGATGGGGCAAGGGAATATTCTGGGATCCAATGAATATGTGGCCAAAATCATCATGGCTGATGGATGGCTTTTTGCCAATGAAGTTGACCTGCCCTCTGAAGATTCAGAACTCATCATCCGACACGGGTTAATGCGTGTCAACAAACTCACGGGACAGGCTTCCGCTCACATTAACGGTGGCGTATTACACGTTAAAGAATGTGCCCGCACAAACCGCATTCATTTGGTGGATAACGGCGTCCTGCTGCTGGGTAGTGCCAACGGTTCTCCGGGTGCTGATGTCATGGCGGGCTCCGGCATCAACTTCCGCGGTGACGGTGGGGCTCTGGTCATCCGGATTCCTCACCCGGAAAACTCCCTGACTCGTACACGGGAGGCGGAGCATGTCTTTGATGAACTGCTCCGCAGAGGAAAGCTTTTTCACAACAGCACACTCATGTCGAACTTCCGTGGCTTTGTCATGCGCGAGTTCACAGGTCATGATAACCTGACCTATGCAGCCCTCCGTCCGGAAGCTCAACTGAATGCGGAGCATAATCAGGTTACACGCCTGTTGCACTCGTTCATGTATGGAGGAAGCGAACGGGAAATCCCCATCTGAGCATTCTTATCGCTTGCCCCCCTCTATCAAAAAGTCCCGTTGGTCAGGAGTTCAAACCAATGGGACTTTTCCAATGATGCCGCAATCGGCAACAACTGTTTATTTCAAAAATCTGATCGTGAACGGCATCACATAATCCAACCGACCGTTGGCTACTTTAACGGCATTCACAATACTGAAAATCAGCCACAATAAACTGATAATGGGCACGATGAATAAGCCGATTAAAACAAAGCACAGCAATGTTCCGATCAAACTGTAAAGGCTCCAGGATAGCTGTCCGTTAAGGACATTTTTCCCTACACGATCCACCATCGGATTCCGATCTTTCCAAATCAACCAGCATACCAGTGGGGCTATAACGCTCACGATAAAGCCTCCGGTCAGGATGGAAATCAATGGTACAACGGCTGTAAGAATCACCTGCGAGGAATCAGGTTTATTGCCTTCATTCGGCTGCTCTGGAATCATATATTCTTCTGACATCGCTCACGATATGTAAAAATGTATAAAAAAGAAACGCAATATCTTGCTTTTCTGACATCGTCAACAGCATCTCATCATTTTATTTGTCTCGTCAAGTATCCAAAACGTTCATTGTAGGAGCATATGTGTTTTCCGATCATGGTATCTGTCGACGGATTGCTTCACGGAAGATATCCCCTCCCCCAACAAAAACGCTCCGTAGCAGCGAAGAGCTACGGAGCGTTAACTGGAAGAATCTCTCCCTTATGGATGTTTTACTTGGGCTGAACGTTCATTTGCAGAACCTTGCCTTGGAAGGAGGTGCCAAGTTCCTGCAGCGGCAGGATGAACGTAGAACGGTGAACCTTCGGACGATGCTTAAAGTTTTCCGAAAAATCCTTGCACTTGTAGGAATAGCTATTCAGCACGGCTGTTCCGGCGGGCTGTCCGTCAAGTAGCAACGTGGTTTTCTCCGGTTCTCCCACAATTTCCATCTTGACCTTCTTGCCCACGGGCAGTTTGGCTCCGAAGGTGAATACCAGGGAATCGTCTCGGCGGAAGCCCACGGTGCCGTCTTTCATCACGGCCAGCAACTTGCCTTCAGGTCCGGATAGCAACACCTGTTCCTGTCCTTCTGGTGCGGCCGTCAGTTCGACTTCCATGGTCAGATGATAACCGGGGCCCAGTGCCGGCTTGTTTAACTGCTGTGGTAGCTTGCCGGGCGTTACGGAATAGGGCTTGGCATCTTTCCACTTGTACAGAGGATTGGTGCAGGGGGCGTCTCCCAGGGTCTTGACCAGTTCTCGGTGAGACTCAAAGGTGTCCGGTGTCTTGGCTGTGCCCCACATCTTCTGAGACAGCACATCCATGGAGCCGGTAATAATGCCCCATACATCATACGGAGCATATCCCGTATGCATGATGTCCGTTTCATCGTTCCAAACGGCAAAGGTGGCTCCAAGGAGCTGAGGATGCCCGGATGGCAACGTTTCATTGCCGATGCGATTGGGAATCCAGTTGTTGTACAGTCCCTTATGGTTCCTGTCCATCCGATAGTAGTTGGCAAAGGGAACAATATAAAGGGCTCCATCGTTCGTGTTGATCACGTCATAGCCCTGATTGACTGCTTCCCATGCTTTCATCCAGCCGGTACTCCAAAGGTTCATCTGAACGCCTTTGCTGACAACCGGGGTCTTGCCCGGCTTGGCACTGAGGCTTCCCCAGATGCGAGGCGTATAACCACGCTTGAGGGCATGGCTGAGTACCGCATTGGCAAAGTGGCGGTAGTCTTCCTTGTCCCCATAAAATTCATCCGCACCCACGTGTACCACACCGCAGTCAGCAAATACGGGGCGTCCCAGTTTGGGATCTTTCAGCATATATTCGTCAAAGACTTTGCTCACCAGCTCAATCGTTTCCGGATTGGCGGCATCCAGCATTTCACAGCGACGCTTCTCATGATTCATGCGCCCTTTGTAAATGAGATCGGGACGCAGACGCGTGAAGGAAAGAGCATGTCCGGGCGTGTCAAATTCCGGAACAATATTGATGCCTCGCTTCTTGGCATAGCTGGCCAGCTCTGCAAATTCTTTCTTGGTATAAAAAAGATCCTTGGCGGTCAATGGCGTGCCGTCTTTCCCTTTCATATTGGATTCCAGTCGGAATGCGGCGTATAGTTCCTTAAATGGATCGTGTCCGTTGTCCACATAATGCTCGTGGAAAATATAGTTGTTGTTGATGACCAGGTGCAGGTCATTCATCTTGTACCAGGCCATGGTGCGGATCACGTCCTTCAGATAGCTGAGAGGATAGGGCGTACGGGCAACGTCCAGCATGAAGCCGCGTAAGCCGTAACGGGGAAAGTCCACGGCTGTACCGCAAGGTACGCTGCCGGGCGTTTGCCGAAGCATTTGCAACAGGGTGCGTGTCCCCCAGAACATCCCGGTCGTAGCCGTTGCGCCGATGTTGACGCCGCTCTTGGTTATTTTAAGGGTGTAGCCTTCTTTGCCCAAATTGCCGCCTTTCAGCTGAGTAAAGACAATGTCTGCCTTGGCTCCGGGGGCGGCAAGCTTCACCTTGGCTCCCAGTACGTCTTCCAGATCTGCGGCAAACATCTGCGCCAGTTCCTTGTTCGGACAAGAAACGGTCACCGTTTTCCCAAGCTTATATTCGCCGCTCCCGCCTTTCCATTGCAGGATTTCTGGAATAATGCGGGGCTTGGGGTTCATCTGCTGGTTCTGGTTATTCTGAACCGGAGCCTTCAGCATGATTTCATAGTCTTTACTGATGGCTTCTTTCCCATCTTTGGTCACCTTAAAGCTGACATTGACGGGTGTATCGGAAATCACAGGGGATATCTTCCCCTTGCTGTTAATGATCTGCTCATAGTCTGCTCCCAGGAACTTAATCTGTGCGCCGGATGCACTGGGCATAGTCAATTGCTTGGCTCCGGCTTTGATGGGAGGAATGGTCAGTGAGTTCGCTATCTGCTGAGCATCCTGCCCCATCAATGGGGACGCAGCCATGGCGGCCATCATCAGTAATAGATTCTTCTTCATGTTGTAATCTCTGTTGGAAAAAGGGTGACGTCTGTTCGGTAACAGGGTTTACGCAACTTCCTTCCATTTTCTTGCACAAAAAATGAAAAATAGCTCCGTCCTATTCCTGTCTATTATTAACCCAGCAAGCCTGCCGTTGGCGAGATAAAAAACTCAAACTCCCCATTCAAATGCCATGAAGCGCTCCCCTCCTACCTTCCTACCCTCCTTCATACTTGCCACCCATAAAACACGTCAGGGTCGACTCCCCCCCCTCCTGTCGGAAATGGCTGAGAGTCGACCCTGATTGGAAAAATCACCTGACTCAGGCGCGAATGTCCAGGACGTCTTCGGCTGGGAAGCGCACCTTAGCCTCACGGGCATAGGCATCGTCTTGGGATCGATAGCCTAGTGCCACACTCACCACGGAGCGGTAGGGTGTTCCCTCCAATCCCAAAATCTTATCATATTGTTCGCAATCCATTCCTCCGATGGTGCAGGAATCCACTCGCAAGGCCGCAGCGGCACTGAGCAAAAATCCGGCTGCCAGATACACTTGGCAATCCAGCCATGCTTGCATCTTGGTCGGGGTTAATGAATCCACATAACCTTGATAGAATTGAGCGGAAGCAGCCAGTTTTTCCGCAGAGGCATGCCGCACGGCTTCAATCTGAGCCAAATGGCGTGCCACATCCTGATGGGTAACGTCACGACGGGCACAAAGAACCACATAGTGAGAGCAGTCTTCCACCTGTGATTGATTCCAGGAGACTTCCCTCAGGCGTTTCTTCAATTCCTTGTTGGTCACAACCACAAACTTCCAAAGCTGTAGCCCTAATGATGAGGGACTAAGGTGCAAACTTTCTGCCAGAGCGTTCCATACGGCAGGAGCAATGCTCGCAGAGGGGTCAAACTTCTTACAGGCATAACGCCATTCAAGGCCTTCCTGATATTGTTCGGGGGTCATCATAACGTTTTAAATAATGGTATCTATTCGATGTTGAGACAACAGCAACGGCTCTGTTGTTTAAAGAACTTCTTTCAAAACTTCAATACAACGAGCATTTTCCTCCGGTGTGCCGATGCTGATGCGAATCCATTCCGGTAATCCGTATCCATCCTGCGCACGCAGAATCACTCCCTTGGCTAACATATCTTGGAATACTTTCTTCCCCTGCCCCACTTTGACCAGAATAAAGTTGCCCTGACTGGGTATCCATTCCAAGCCCATCTCACGAAAGGCTTGTTCGTAAAAACGCATTCCTTGTGCATTGTTTTCCACGGTGCGGCGCACATGTTCCTGGTCTTCCAGGGCTGCTAATGCTGCTTCTTGTGCCAAAACGTGCAGATTGAATGGTGCTCGTGCCTTGTGTAGCATACTGCAAACAGCTTCCGGAGCAATGCCGTAGCCTACGCGTAGCCCGGCTAGACCGTAAGCTTTGGAGAAGGTGCGCAGCACGACCACGTTGCGACCTTCTTTCACATACTTGAGTGTATCCGGGGGATGTTCCGAAAATTCTCGGTATGCTTCATCGAAACACACCAGCACGTGTTCCGGCACGCGAGCCATAAATTCATCGATCTCTTGCTGAGTCACAACCGTTCCTAAAGGATTGGTCGGGTTGGTAATAAATACCACTCGGGTGCGATCCGTTATGGCTTCTAAAAACCCATTCAAATCATGCGTCCAATCTGCTTTGTTCGGAACTTCTACAAACTTGGCCCCAAACAATTTGCTCATGATCGGGTACATGGAAAACGAATGCTTGGCGGCCACCATTTCTGCCTGCGGATTCAACAGAGCATGGCAAATGAGTTCGATAACTTCACTGCTGCCCGTTCCCACCACGGTCTGATTAAATTCCACTCCGCAAAATTCGGCCAAAGCGGTACGAAGTCGGTAAGCTGCCCCATCCGGATAAATATTCACGCCGCTTGCCGCTCGGGTAATCGCTTCAACCGCCTTAGGTGAAGGTCCCAGCGGATTTTCATTGGAGGCGAGTTTCACTATATCGTGCGGATCCAATCCTAATTCCCGAGCTGTTTCTTCGATCGGCTTCCCGGGTTGATAAGCCACTAATTCCAGCACATGCTGATTGGCAAAACTCTCTATACTCATAGTGCGCCGATGTTACCGCCATTCTTCCCCTCTGGCAATACGGATTTCCTCCCCAAAAAAATCATGCTTCCTATCCAAATATTGCAGATTGTTTGTATTTTCACGGTAAACAATATCGCTAAAAACGATCGCGCTCTGATGATGCACGACTTCATAACAGCGTCCGTCTGAATACCGGCAATCTGTAAGAAGTTAAGTATTTTAGGAGACAATAAAACAGTTTCATGAAGAGGAAACGATACATTGATATGTTCTGGGGTAACTGATCCTTCATGCTTTTCATTCAAACAAAACGCTATTTGAAGAAATAAAAATGGAAAATTAAAAATCTCCATTACCTTTTCTGTCGAGTGCGTCACGACTCAAATAGTGGCAGAAGAAGGCTTGATGCTCCCACAGCAAAAAGAGGCCTAATATCAAGATTCAAACTAAAGAACGATAGACATGGGATCAGGGTGCTCATCCCGCAGGTCTCTCTTTGTGAATCATGTCTTCCATCGAGTTGGTGAATCTGATTTTTTGCTCGAATAGGAAAGTTGGCTCAGCTATAGTGCTCCCCGTTATGGCAACACCGGATTTTCATTATCAGGATCCTTTCCCCATGGATAAGGATGACACCCAATACCGTCTCATCACCAAGGATTACGTGAGCGTAGGCGAGTTTGAAGGTCACCCCATTTTGAAGGTAGAACCCGAAGGTCTGCGTCTGCTGGCGGCAGAGGCCTTTCATGATGTCGCTTTTTTCCTGCGTCCTGCCCATCTGAAAAAAGTAGCAGCTATTCTGGATGACCCGGATGCCAGTGCTAATGACAAGAGCGTTGCTCTTACCTTGCTTCGCAATGCTGAAGTGGCATCGGCCGGTATTCTTCCTTTCTGCCAGGACACAGGTACCGCTACCATCGTTGGTAAAAAGGGTCAACAGGTCTGGACGGGGTGCGATGACTGCGAGTTCCTTTCTCATGGCGTTTATGACGCTTACACCCAAAATAATCTGCGCTATTCTCAAACCGTGGCTCTGGATATGTATACAGAGAAAAACACCGGTACGAACTTGCCCGCTCAGATTGACTTGGAAGCCGTAGAAGGCATGAAATATTCCTTCCTCTTTGTTGCCAAGGGCGGCGGCTCTGCTAATAAAACTTACCTGTATCAGGAAACAAAAGCTCTCCTGAACCCCGCTACGCTTAAAAAGTTCTTGGTTGAAAAAATGAGTACTTTAGGCACGGCGGCATGTCCTCCTTACCATATCGCATTCGTCATCGGGGGAACTTCCGCTGAAAAATGCTTGAAGACCGTGAAGATGGCTTCCACCAAATATTACGACAACCTCCCAACCTCCGGTAATGAGCATGGCAGGGCTTTCCGTGATTTGGAATTGGAAAAAGAACTCCATGAAGAGGCTTGCAAACTGGGGCTGGGTGCTCAATTCGGTGGCAAATGGTATGCTCTGGATGTCCGCGTCATCCGCTTGCCGCGCCACGGTGCTTCCTGCCCTGTAGGCTTGGGCGTATCCTGCTCGGCTGACCGTAATGCTAAAGCCAAAATCACTCCGGAGGGTATCTTCATTGAACAGCTGGAAACCAATCCGGGTCAATACATCCCGGAAGCGTTGCGCATGACGTCAAGCGAGGCTGTCTCTATTGATTTGAACCGCCCCATGCCGGAAGTCTTGGCTGACTTGAGCAAGTACCCTGTCACCACTCGTCTGAGCCTTAACGGCACAATTATTGTGGCTCGTGACATTGCTCACGCCAAACTCAAGGAACGTCTGGAAAAAGGTGAAGGTCTGCCTCAATACATTAAAGACCATCCCGTCTATTACGCCGGCCCGGCAAAAACTCCTGAAGGTTATCCCTCCGGTTCTTTCGGGCCTACCACCGCTGGTCGCATGGATCCATATGTCGATCTCTTCCAGGCTAATGGAGGCTCCATGATCATGATCGCTAAAGGTAACCGTAGCCAACAGGTCACTGATGCCTGCCACAAACACGGCGGATTCTATCTGGGCTCCATCGGGGGGCCTGCGGCTATCCTCGCAAAGAATAACATCAAAAAAGTAGAGCTTTTGGAATACCCGGAACTGGGTATGGAAGCTATCTGGAAGATTGAAGTTGAAGACTTCCCTGCTTTCATCCTCGTGGATGATAAGGGTAACGACTTCTTCGCAAAAATCCGTGAAAGCTGGGCTTGCGCAGCTTGCGCTCATTAAGCTGAAAGCCCTGTAGTTGATTCCTTAAACCAATCCCCCCCTGTCTTTGTTCTCAAGTCAGGGGGGGGATTTTTTGTGTCCGTCTCTACATCGGAAGTGGCGGCTCTTCAACTAAGCGGGAAAAGTTCACACTCCCCGCCTTTTCTCATCGCCAATTTCCTACATTCCAAATTGATGATGGATAAGGAACAAAACCTATCTTCTTTTTCTTCTCAGTAAAAGACCGCCAAGGCCTACCAAAAGAACAGAGGTGCTGGAAGGTTCCGGTATCAGTAGACCTTCCACCTTGAAACAGGAAAATTCAACGTATTGGTCTTCTTTCCCGGCTGTAGAGTTTAAAATTAAACAAAGCCGTCCTCCATAATCGAACAAATGATCATACTCGGAACGAGAAATCTCCCAGCTGATTTCTTGATCTATTAATTCCGCAGCCGTTTTTGATATCATATTACCATCTATTTGCTCAACGAGACAGGCGCCACTTTCAAACTTAGTCCAATACCATAACCCAAAATTATAAGTTTGTCCGGTCTCAGAAGTATTATCCAATGTGCTTCCTGTTCTAAAGGATACTCTCAATTTTTCATAAGGATCTAAGGTTGCCTTTTCCAACATCTCACACTTACAAGCAGCAAAGGCTCCGCCTGCTTCTTTGGGATAATCTAACTTTAACCAATCCTCCACAGAAGAATGGAATGCGCCTACTTTTAATTCTCCATAATCATCGTTATTTTTTGTTCCATAATACCAGCCATCATCCCAGTAGCCTCTGTATAAAGGATCAATAATACGATAAACCGTATCACAATCAAGCGAACCGGACACCAAAGGGGCTCCTGTTAAATACCCCAGACGATATCCATCACTCTCTCTGTACAGCGATGTAGGAGAAATCACACCCCAAATTCTCTCCCATGTCTCAGCATGACTCAGCGTTGGAACCAGCAAACATCCCAGCAGAAACAGCAACTTCTTCATAACTGTATGATATATGATGAATAAAGAGTCTTTTGTCAATTAAAAGGTAAGTACACGAAATACAGCTTTTCAACCCTTTGTAAAATAGCAACAAGCTGATCCATCAAAAAATGCAGGTGTTGGATATTTCTGCTTGGAAGGTATCCCACAGTAAACTTTAGCTTCAGACCCGATTATTGTAGCCGGGTGTATATCACGTCCGACCTCAATAAAAAGCCCCCCTCAATAGCATGGCGGTATAGAATACACCATTCCTGCCGCTTCAAAAAACGACTTCTCAGCCGGGAAAGACGCTACCTTGCCAACAGCCGCCCTTCTGGCTGGAAAGTAAGTATCTTAATATTTTTTCCCCGGTAGGATTTTCTGAATGCCGGGAGAAGTCGAGGGCGTTGCAGGTGCCATGACGGGAATACGTTCATCGCCGCCTTGTAGTTCAAACGGCGTTGCCGGTCGAAACAGTTTCTCCTTCTCTCCGGGTTTAATAGAAGGCGATGGGTTCTCCTGGACAATTTCTGCACCGGAAACGCCTCCATCAGTGCTGGATGCTGGCTGAATCATACCATTTTCATCCTGAATCAGAAAAACGGCAACAAGAGCTGCGGCGGCGGAAAAACCGGAAAAATAAATAAGTCTCCTCCATATTGACGACTTTTGATGATCGCCGGAGGCTCTGCCTCGCTTATTAACGTCTTTCATCTCCTGAGCCATTCTGAAAACGGAAAAATCGGTCAGCGGTGCTGCAGAAAGCTTTTTCAAACGAGATTCCATCTCGCGTTCGGATTCAGCACACATCAGGGTACAGCATTGTTCTCGAAATAAGAACTTTACCGGCGCCGGCTGAAAACGCTTTAATAGGGATTCCATCTCCAAAATGCCTTCATCGGAGATGCCTTCTTCTTGAAACCGATTTTTTAGCGGAAAGATTTCCTCACACTTTCCGGCTATGCGGGAAATCAATTCATCAGACACAGCAAGCGGTTGTATGGGCGGCGCTCCATTGTCGCCTGTTTCTGAATCGATTGGATTTGTTTTATTTTTCATAAGTTCAAGGGATTAGAGTTGATCTTTTTTGTTCCTTAATGCTTTACGAAGCAGATCAATGCCATAACGATATCGGCTCGCTACCGTATTTTGTGAGATTTCCAGCGTTTCCGCAATTTGCTGAAAAGTCTGTTCCCCCCATATTTTCAGAATAATGACTTCTGAAAACTTGGATGGTAGTTTCTTAAGTTCCTTTTCCATGAACTGTTTGAGTTCTTCATCGGCAGCGGAACTGGAAAACCAGGGATCGGCATAAATATCTTCTTCTTGTTCGGCAGCGCATGCTTCATCTTCTCTTTTTTGACGTCGATCGGATTTGCGCCCATAATCCACAGCCAAACGACGAATAGAGGCAAAAACATAAGAGAGCCATGCTTCCTGACCTCCGATAAATTCTCCGGATGCTTCTTTACGTGCTAAACGTATCAAAGCGTCCTGAAGAATATCTTCAGCATCTTCCGGAGAACGAGTCTGCTGACGGGCAAACAACAGAAGCTGGGCTGCATATTGTCGTAGCCATTCATCCCAACTTAACAAGTGGTTCTGTCCCTCTTCTGATTCCTCCTCCCTAAAGTCGACGCTATTTTTCATCGTTGTACATTCATGTTCTTCATCAGTCATAGCGTAGCAGTTCCCTTTTTTTGTTTAAAAAAGAAAGGCATTCTACTCCTGTTTTGGTGCAAACGGGAGAGAATGCCTTTCGTTAACAAGTCTGATTTACTTCTGCTCTTGTTGGATGATATTCTTCATATTATCAATCCAGGGTTGCAATCTCTTGGCTGCCTTGGATTCCGGATCGGAATCGCGTGCTATTTCCAAGTATTCCAGAGCCTTGGGTAGATTGCGTTCCAGTGCATACCCATCGCTGATAAACTTAGCGACTTCCAAACGAATGCTCGGAAGCAAGTTCCCTTTTTCTAGCATTTGCATTGCTTCTGCACGGCTCGCCTGTACATCTGCAGGGGCAATCTTCCCGGCATACTTTTGGCAGAACTGTTCATACATATTTCTCTGTTTTTCCAATTCAGCCGCTATTTTGGCCCTTTTGTTAAATCCGTATTTATCCTGCGGATCTAAGGAGGCTATTTCTGCAATCAAGTCTTTATGGTGTGACTGCAGTTCTTCCGGAAGAATGCGCAGTGCCTTAACCAGTTGTTCCAGTTTGGCATTCCCTTGCAAGGTAGCGGCTGCCGCTACTGCTTCTTTGAACTTGGTTCTCGTTTCTCGAGCGGCATCCAATCTCGTCAGGTATTCTTCCGGTGTTTTGCTTGCGCTCAACATCTTGGCATAAGGTGCGCCATTGCCATCCATCAACAAAACGGTGGGAAAAGATGAGATAGCATAATGGTGCATCAACTTCTCATGAAACTTGAGCTTTTCCATCGGAATCTTGCCGGGCTTCTTGGGAAAATCCAGCTCCAACAAAATAAATTGATGCTCGGCTGCGTACTTGGCAAACGGTTCTGTATCAAAGATATGTTTACGCAAATAAATACATCCGGGACACCAGTCGGATCCGGTAAAGTCTACCAATACCGGCTGTCCGCTTTTCGTGGATTTTTCCATGGCCTGATCCCATTCAGTCTCCCAGGTGGAAGCTGCGGAACAAACTAATGCGGTGGCTGCGGAAAGAATACCTATTGATGTAAAAATGGGGTTTCTCATATTGTGTCGTACTATACCAGCATTACTCCTCTTGTCAGCCTTTTTCTAACACCATCCATCATCCTCTCCCCTAAAGAAATCTCCCCCCCTCCCACAATAACCACCATATACGCCGCGCCTCTCCTCACCGTTCCCTCTGGCAGAAGAAGATACGAATAAGCTAATAACCATAC
>CAZGGR010000002.1:209687-209776 GCA_964525305.1 uncultured Akkermansia sp. | reverse complement strand
CTCTCCTCACCGTTCCCTCTGGCAGAAGAAGATACGAATAAGCTAATAACCATACCCCCCCTCACTAACCACCATACCCCCCCTCACTA
>CAZGGR010000002.1:0-209587 GCA_964525305.1 uncultured Akkermansia sp. | reverse complement strand
ACCACCATACGCCCCTCACTAACCACCATACGCCCCTCACTAACCACCATACGCCCCTCACTAACCACCATACGCCATCCCCTTACACGCCATCTCCTCTCACCGGAGAAGATGACGAGTTACTAGCCTCTACCCCCCTTCCACACGGCCCCTCTACGCTATTGTTGAGACCGTCGGCGAATATCTTGGCTCAAGCGCATCGCACAAAAATTAGGTCCGCACATGGAACAGAAATGCGCTTTTTTAGCATTGGCATGCGGAAGCGTTAGATCATGGTACGAACGCGCTTTTTGCGGATCCAACGAAAGATTGAACTGGTCATCCCACCGAAATTCAAATCTGGCTTGTGCCAAAGCATTATCGCGCAACTGTGCGGCCGGATGCCCCTTCGCTAAATCGGCAGCATGAGCTGCCAGCTTATAAGCAACCACGCCTTCTCGTACATCTTCACGATCCGGCAATCCCAGATGCTCTTTGCGCGTCACATAACATAGCATCGAACACCCCTGTTGCCCTATAATCGCCCCCCCTATGGCTCCGGTTATATGATCGTACCCGGGAGCAATATCCGTTACTAACGGCCCCAATGTATAAAAGGGAGCCTCCATACACCATTCCAACTGCTTACTCATGTTTTCGGCAATAAGATGCATGGGAACATGACCGGGTCCTTCATTCATGACTTGCACTCCGGCTTTCCACGCTCTCATCGTCAATTCTCCCTGTACTTCCAATTCCGCTAATTGTGCAAAATCATTGGCATCTGCCACCGATCCGGGACGCAACCCGTCTCCAATAGAAACAGCCACATCATAAGCCGCTAATATAGAACATATTTCGTCCCAATGTGTATAAAGAAAATTCTCTTGCTCATGTATCATACTCCACTGCGCCATGATCGAACCTCCTCGAGAAACAATTCCGGTCATCCGACGTGCTGTATGATTCACAAACCGTTGTAACAGAGCAGCATGTATCGTTACATAATCTACCCCTTGACAGGCCTGTTCAATAAGAGTATCCCGAAAGAGAGGCCATGTTAAGGCGGCAACATCCCCCCCCACCTTCTCCACCCCCTGATAAATAGGCACCGTTCCAATGGGCACAGGAGAATTCCTTAATATCCATTCTCGGGTAGCATGAATGTTTTTACCGGTGGATAGATCCATAACCGTATCAGCCCCCCAATGCACAGCCCAGCGCAACTTTTCAACCTCTTCTTCTATGCCGGAACCTAATGCAGAATTGCCGATATTGGCATTGATTTTTACCAAAAAGTTACGCCCAATAATCATCGGTTCACACTCCGGATGGTTAATATTAGCAGGTATCAATGCACGCCCGGCAGCAATTTCATCCCTAACAAACTCCGGTGTAAAATAAGCAGGCATACGGCTGCCCTTGCGTTGTTCCGGGGCATGCTGGTGATCCAGTCTGTCTCGATCAACCATGCTGGATGGGCCAAAACCTTCCTGAGATTCTAGCTCAGAAGGGCGAGGCATCATAGTAAGAGATTCCAAAATGGCGTCAGCTTCTTCCGGACGGCTCTTATCGTTGGGATATCGATCATATATCGCTTTGAAAACTTCTTCTCGACCTAGATTTTCACGAATAGAAACATATTCCATTTCTGGAGTGATAATACCCTGTTGAGCGTAATAACGTTGTGTAACTGGCGTCTTCCCTGAAGCTTTCAAAAATCTGCCATGCTCCATCGTATTTTCTTCCACATCACCACGGGAGCGAATCCATTCTGCACGCATATGAGGGAGCCCTTCCTCCACTGAACCAGCATACGCAACATCCCCCCAAGGCCCGGAACAATCATATACACGCACCGGTTCATTAGGGTGCGTTGTACCATCCGGCAACAGGGTATCACTCAAAAGTATCTCCCTCATAGGCACCTGCACATCCGGATACAAACGGCCCTGAATATAAATGCGTCGGGAACCGGGATAAGACAAATTGGAGGTATCGTTCATGGAAATTAAATTGCTGTTCTATTCCGGCAGGAGGAACAGCGGTCACGAAAACTCTCCCCGAAAAACAGGATTCACCCGTTCCATCGGACTCCCTGCGGCAGTATTATCTGCATCAGGTTTGAAGGGTTTTACGAAAGCAACGTTCTGTTTCCGCAATCTCAGCCTTTATTTTGGGCACCCCTGCCGAATGATAAGATGCTAGCATGAGCTTACACTTCGTCCAAGCGTTTTCACATGATCAGACCTCAGAGAAAGTGTTACCATCCTTTTTGTTCCCTAAGATTGTCTCTCAACATGGAAAAACTTTCATCTGTCGATGGACGTGAATCTTCTTATTCTTACCCCAATGTAATAAAAAGGCAGAGTTCACAATCACTATAACAGAACCGGCATTATGAACTAATGCCCCTGCTACCGGATTTAAAATCCCGGTAGCCGCTAAAATGATTGCAATAAAGTTCAAGACCATAGAAAATGTTAAATTGCCTTTAATCGTTTTCATCATTCGTTTGGCTAAACGTAACAAGTGAGGAAGCTCACATAATTCATCATTCACCAATACAATATCTGCAGATTCTACAGCAATATCGCTCCCAATGCCTCCCATTGCTATGCCAGTATGGGATACTTTTAACGCTGGAGCATCATTAATTCCGTCCCCAATCATACAAACTCGATTCTGTTCCTTCTGGCATAAGTCAATCCAATGAAACTTATCCTCCGGCAAACAGCCGGCACATATCTGATCTATTCCCAACTTCCTCCCAATATACTCGGAAGCATTTTTATAATCCCCTGTCAATAAAACCGGAAGAATTCCCATATCCCGAACCTCACGAATAGTTGAACCAATGCCTTCTCTTAAAGTATCAGACAATACGATGAATCCAGCTACCTTGGCATTTATCCCTACAAAAATAATCATGCTACCAACTTGCTGGTAAGATTCTGCTGCTCTAATAATCTCTTCAGGTATATCCACACCATTATCCTTAAACAAAGCCTCATTACCAGCCCATACATCATTTCCCAAGACAAGAGACTGAACTCCTCTACCAGGCACCATGAGAAATTGTTCCGGTTGATGTAATTCTTGTTCCCCCTTTTTTAAAAAGCAACGAACCACTGCTTTTCCTAACGGATGTTCAGAGCGCAATTCCGCATAAGCTACATATCTATAAAGATCTTTTTCTACCAGATTCGGCAAAAAACTGCGCACAGCTACAACACTCGGAACGCCACATGTAAGCGTACCAGTCTTATCAAATGTAAGATGTGTTGTAGTAGACAAACGCTCCAAAGCATCACCCTCTCGCACTAAAAATCCATGCTTGGTTGCATTACCTATGGCCGCCATAATAGCTGTAGGAGTAGCTAACACAAGTGCGCATGGACAAAATACGACCAGAATAGTGACGGCTCTGAGAACCTCCCCTGTAATGCCCCAAGTAATTACAGCAGAACATAAAGCTACTACAACGATCCATGTTGCCCACCTATCTGCTAAACCTGCAATTTTGGTCTTTTTGGCATCTGCCGACTGCACGAGACGTACCATTCGTTGAATAGAACTATCTTTACCTTCTTTGGTGGCTTTCATATCAAATGAGCCAAATTGATTCCCCGTTCCACTGACAACTTCATCTCCCACAACTTTATCCACAGGCAGGGGCTCTCCTGTCATCACGGCTTGATCAACAGAAGTGTAACCGGAAATAATTACCCCATCTGCAGGGATCCTTTCTCCAGGTAACACTCGAAGAACATCTCCCGCACGTACTTGATCTGTCGGGATTATTTCCTCTTTGCTTTCATTCACTTTCCGAGCTGTAGCTGGTGTTAACTGCACCAGTTTTTCTATACCTGAGCGAGCCCTGGATACAGTGACTCCTTCCAGCAGCTCTCCCAGTTGCATAATAAAAGCCACTTCTCCCGCAGCAAACTTTTCTCCGATAATGACTGAAGCAATCAATGCGATCGATACAAGCCCCCCTGCTTTGATATCCAAATCCCTAATCAAACCAATCATTGCTTCTAATACAATGGGTACACCACACAATACGATGGCTATCCATGATATATCAAAAGGCAAAGGCTCTATATCCAACATACTCATGATTAAAGATAAGCCTGAAACAACCAAGAGTACTATTTGAAACTTAATCCCGCCCCATTCCGACATTTCTTCTAATCGATCAATCATCGTTTTTTCTTTCTATCAAATGCAATCACTCGCCCAATATACCCATAGGGGTATAGGTATAACAAGAAAAAAAAATCAACCGTATCCTGTCTGGCTATCTATTCTACTGATATGGCTTTATTAATTCATATTAGCAAACCGTTCCACAGCCTTGGTAAAACGAGCAATAGTTTCATCTGGATCTCCATGCATCAAACCGTCACGAACACAGTGACTGATATGCCCTTCCAACACAACCTGTCCGACCTTATGAAGAGCGGATTTAGCAGCATTAAGTTGGGCAAGAACGTCTTCACAAGGGACGTCCTCATCTATCATCCTATCAATCGCTTGCACCTGCCCGATAATCTTTTTAAGGCGGCGGTGCAGATTATCAGAGTTCATGCATTTTTTCATGGCTACATCTCCTTATCTTATTTACTGGAATATCTGTATCATCAAGTTATCAATCAAGCAAGGCTTGCGTCAAAAACAGAGCTTTGTCGTAAACAAAGAGCCATTTCATCAAGAAAGAAAGGGGAATACCCGTTTTCATCTCGTCAAAAGAAGATAAATCGAATAGACCTTTCCCCGAAGCAGAATGTCCATTTCAGGTGCAACCAGTAACCGAATATGGGGTTTATATAAAGGAGTTCCATGGTTGAAGAACAAGACATCAAGTCTGAAGAATCAGACGAAGACACCCGACTCATGCTAAGAGTCAAGACCGGAGATGTCGTTGCCATGGAAAAACTGATTCGCAAACATCAGAACTCAGTCTATGCTGCAGTGTCCCGTATGCTGAATAATGCTCCGGAATCAGAAGACATAGCTCAACAAGTATTTATTCGCATCTGGAAAGGAGCTTCCCATTACGAACCGACGGCTCGCTTTACCACTTGGATGTTTACGATTTTGCGGAATCTGGTATTTAATGAATCGCGACGACAACGACGCAAGCCGACAAGTTCTGCAGATGCCATAGAGGAAGAAGGAGGCTCGACTCTCTTTCTCGAGCCATCTCTCTCTCCGGATGAAGCAATGGAGCACACGGAACTTCAACAAGCCGTAGATAAAGCCATTGCAGCTCTTCCAGAAAAGGCCAGATTAGCTGTTCAGCTACGTCGCTTTGAAAATATGCCTTATGAAGATATTGCACAAACGCTAAATATGTCCATTTCGGCAACGAAAAGCCTGTTGTTCCGTGCAAGAAATATGCTTAAGGATTCTCTGAAAGACTTTTTGTCCTGATCGCTCTATCATAAAAATGATCCTGGCTTTCTTTATCCCTTTCAAAGAAGCCCCTGTCTCAATCAGCCATCTTTTCCCTCATTAAAACAGGTCATTTTCCCCTAAAAAATAGTTTTTTTCTTCCATTCTCCGCACTCAACTTGTTGATTAAAGCGGATACAGACATTAACGCTAGGAACAAGAATTTTCAGACGCCTCTGGATGAGGCAATACAAAAGAAGCTCCCGAAAATTGAAGCCTTGCTACGAGAAAAAGGAGCCAAGAGAGATCGAGAATAAGAGAACAAGCCTGTACCATCAACATTCCCGACAAAAAGCGCTTCTTGACAAATAACAATATCCATACCCTGAACTAGTGAACACAAATAAGAGAATATCG
Source organism: uncultured Akkermansia sp. (assembly GCA_964525305.1). GTDB lineage: Bacteria > Verrucomicrobiota > Verrucomicrobiia > Verrucomicrobiales > Akkermansiaceae > Akkermansia. The sequence continues at coordinate 203,791 of CAZGGR010000002.1, read as the reverse complement.
CAAAAGGAGGTCTAAAAATGCACCTTGCTCAACGGTCGGCGTTGTGTACTTTATACTAGGCTTCTCACCGGATTCACTCTGTTGCATCTATACTGTACGGACGGACTTCTTACCGAGTAGCTTTCTCATAACACAACAGGGCGCCTCCTGAAAAAGAGACGCCCTGTTGTATAACAAGAAGACAACAGTCAAGCTCAAGGCTTCACTGTACCTTTCAAAACTGCTTTATATGGTATTTTCAGGAAGTTTAATGCTCCCTGTGATTCATACAATACCCCCACATGGTTTTTATCCACAGGAGACAAGCAAGAATAGCCCCAACAACGGCGAACATCATAAAGAAGCCAATTTTTTTCCGGCCAAGAACCGGCATCATCATTAGAGGCTTTTAGGGTCATATGAGACCGTCCGGAAGTCGTGTCAGGATTCGAGAACAACACAACACGCCCCACCCCTGGCACGTTATTCACGGCAAGCAAGCTCCCTTGACAAACAGGTTCTTTTAACTGCGCCGTACGGTTGGTGGGATGAAGCTCCCAAGATTTACCTAAGTCTTTAGTCACACCGACAACACGAGAACCACCCCAGTTACAACGGGCATTGATCATAATGGAACCATCTTTCAACTCAATCACCTGAGCTTCCGTTGTTTGCTGATGAACGCCCGTTCCGCATTTCCAAGTCTTACCTCTATCTTTGGAATAAACAATAGTGGACCATGGCACACCCTTACCATCCCAATACTGCGCAGCAAAAACCAAGGTGCCATCCTTCATGCAAATACCATTTCCCGGCCCATTAAACAAAATACGCCAATCTTTATTCTTTGTCTGTTCTGTAATATTAACAGGCTTAGACCAAGAAAGACCGTCATCATCACTATATGCTAACACTAGCTGTCCACAAACTTCTGGAGAATTGTTCCCGGACTTACTTCCCCAAATAGAATGTCTATGACTCCAAATAGCAGCCACCCAAATACGCCCCGTTTTGTCATCTATCAAAATAGCCGGATCACCTACGCCTTTAGTAGCCCCCAATTCCGGAGCGATATTAGTGTCATCAATGGCAATCTTCACATCAGACCAAGTGCGTCCGCCATCGGAAGAACGACTTACACCTACATCAATATTGGCAGGAAGGTCTCCGGAATGATTGTAACGGATATCATACACCGCTAACAAGGTCCCCTTCTTAGAACGAGCCAGCCCAGGAATACGGTAAAACTTGGAGTTAAAGTCCCCTTGCTTAACAACAGCCACGCCAATACGTTGAGCCACAGGTTCAGCATTAGCAACCTTCAGTTGTTGATTACCAACCACCACTCCAACAGGACGCACTACCACTCTCCCGTTCAAAGAAGAACCTTCCTTCATCGTCACGCAAACCCATAAATAATTATCCCCAGGTTCAAGCTCCATTTTCCCCTTAACACTAACACGAGGCTTGGTAGAACCGGAAAACTTCACCGAACCCAACACTTGAAGCCCATCTTGAGGCATAGCTTTTTCCCCTTGGTAAATGTGCGGCGTTTCTCCTCCCCGCAATACTGTCACAGACTCAATGTCGGAAAGCTTTGTCGTGTCAGATAAATCCAAATTAACCGCTGTTAAAAGCTGAGGTTTCAAACATCCCTCCGTCTGTACATTCAGAGAAAGTACAGGGTTACAAGGAATGCGTACCATTACAGGATAAGCAGAAGAATCCATCTTCACCAGAGGATTCACCTTCATGGGAATACTGGGCACAATAAACAAGTCATCCAGCTTTATTCCTTTATTTTCAGGAGAGGTCAACTTAAACACTAAAGATTTCGTCCCAGCAGGGATAAGAGCGTCTATTTTAGTATTAAACCCGCCTGTTTTTATATCTTTGCCATTATAAATCGTTTTTTCTCCTTGAGCCCCCATAGCCACAATGGAAAAATCAAACGGAGCCTGTTGCGTCCAACGCTCAGCCCATGCAGACAGACGCACCTCTTTGGATGGCACATCTTTCAAATCCAGCTTGAGCTGAGTATCCTGTCCACCAAACATCCGTAAACAGGAGTCACCGGATTTCCCGCCTCCTGATATCTCAGCAATGCCGTCAGAACAAGACATCATTCCATATTGAGTTGACAGTGTTGTGAACTTGCCCCGTTTGGCCTGATCAAAACTTTCCGTTCCAAAGGCTGAAGGAAGAGACAGTCCCATGGAACATAGCAACGCAAGCCCCGTTAATATATTCAAAGGTAAACGCATCGTATTTATGGTGTGTTTCGCTGAATTGATACGCAATTCCCGTAATAATCTTGCCCGGAAATGCGTCATCGTCAGGTCATTTTCTACCATACGACAACCTATTCCGTCCAGTCCCTGACTTAAAACCGTTAGAAAGACCAGAACTTATTTTTATTCAGTCACAGCTAACGAGCTAGCGGTTTGATGGAAATCACAGGACGATCGGGAAAAGAGTTCCCCCCTTGATGCATATAGTAATGTGACCAGTGCAAAACAAGCTTATCTCCTGGTTTTAAAGCATTTATTTTCTCAACAATATCAGCTCCCTGTAGTATTGGTTTATGAGCTGGATTCATATCTATCATTACCTGTTCCTGTTTTTCATCCCCGTATTTACCAGGCTTTTGATAATTTAAATATTTAATCACTCGAAACGTAGCAAAATCCTGAGCATGGTCACACCTATCCGGACATAAAGCGGTTCGAAACATACATTTTCGATGCATTTTACCTGTATACTCGACCTCTGCTACGTGATCAGCCAACAGCTCTCCTGATAATTGAGAGGAATGGTCTATTTTATCCGATTTAATCGGGTTAGCCACAACGGGATGTTCCGCAAAAGAGCCACAAATTCCTAACAATGTTAGAAAAACACTCACAGTAAGACTATCCATTTCGTTATCCTCCTAACAATTAACGTAAGAGTAGTCAAGTAGGAGTCAAGTTTTTTAATAGGAAACGGCCTATAAAATTTCAGTCTGATTGAACAAAACAGAATATCATGATCCAGCGACCGGGATTTCGGGCTGATGGATTCAAACGGAATTTGAGCTCTTGGCGGTTTCCAGATTGACGCCCAGCTTCCGGTGTGAGAGACTGACAAAAGCAATATGGATAAAAATCGAACCTCTACCGTGCCGATCGTTTCCAAACAATACCGGCTGCCTTTTTTTATGCTGGTCTCCTGTTTTGCGCTATGGGGACTACTAAATAACATGACGGACAACCTAGTTCCGGCATTCAGTAAGATCTTCATGATCAATGCATCAGAATCTGCAGGGGTGCAAATTTCTTTCTATGGAGCTTATGCGGTTCTCGCCATTTTTGCCTCTATCCTATTGGAAGAGTTTTCCTATAAAGCAGGCGTTCTCATTGGATTAGGTTTTTATATGATCGGTGCGTTGTGTTACATTCCAGCCGCCATTGGTCAAAGTTTCGACATTTATCTGGTCGCCATATTTGTACTTGCCGGAGGCTTATCCATCTTGGAAACCACTTGTAATCCATTTGTGCTATCCATGGGGTCCCAAGAGACAAGTGTTCGCCGACTCAACTTTGCACAAGCCTTCAACCCGCTCGGATCTTTGACGGGTATTTTCCTCGCAAAATACTTCATCTTGGCGCACTTGAACGATGCTGATATGGATACGCGCAAGGCAATGGATCCAGAGCAATTAAATGACATTGTAAGCAATGAGCTCTTCTGGGTATGCGTTCCTTATGTAGGGCTAGTAGCGATCGCCGCCGTCATCTGGTTCTTTTTCTGTCGGTACAAGTCCGGGGCAGAAAATATGGCAACACAAGAAAACACTAAACCTCTCTCCACAAAACTTGGACGCCTGGGACTCTGCGTTGCTTTCATCCTCATTCCCTTCTTATTCCAATATTACTCTTCTTTTAATTTCAGCATGGTGCAGCAGATTCTCATCATGATGATCGGACCTCTTGCCTTCCTACTCATCATGCCGGACTATCGCTGTCAACTGATGAAATTGATAAAACTCCCACGTTACATTTGTGGCGTGACGGCTCAATTCTTCTACGTAGGAGTGCAAATTGCCGTATGGACATGGACCATTAAATACATCATGTCCGTCTTCCCCGGCATGCAAGAAGCAGAAGCCTCCAATTACTATATTTTTTCCATCATCCTCTTCATTATTTGCCGCGCTATCACCACAGCGCTGATGAAAAAGTTCAACCCAGCCAACATGATGGCTCTTTTTGCTATTGCCGGAATACTCTGCTGCCTGGGAACCATCTACCTGCCTAAAGAAATCTCCGTATGGACACTGGTCGGAATCTCCGGTTGTATGTCCCTTATGTTCCCAACCATCTATGGCATTGCCCTGCGCGGGTTGGGGTCTGAAGTGAAACTAGGAGCAGCCGGTCTCATCATGGCCATTTTAGGAGGAGCGGTCATCACCCCATACATGGGGTCTTGGATAGACAACACCACGGTGAAGAACCAGGTTGCTTACTTTGAATCCATTGACCGGCCATTGATTGCAGAAGCAGAAGCGGCGGATTCCAACAAATCCATCTCCGGAGCCATGTTAGCACTGCATAAGATGTCAGAAGCAACGTCCAATGAAGGAGAAGCCCAAGCAAAAGCGGCATCCAAGTTCCAAAAGAATCTAGAAACCTTCCTGACACTCCGCACACTGGATGGGGATCATTTTACCCAAGCAGCCAAGAGCCTACCCGGCTGTTCTTCTCTGACTCCAGAAGAACTTACCGCCTTTAAAACCAACTTGGATCGTCTGCCGGCACCAGCCAACAAGGAACAACAAATCCAGCAGTTCTCCCTGATTCCAGCACTCACATCACTTTCCGGGGATCAGACGAAAGTCTTGGATAACCTTATTGACAAGCCACTGGATATGAAACAATTCCAGGTTGCCCAAGAAAGTTTTGTAGAAAAAGCTGTACGGCAGTCCTTCTTTATTCCCATCATCTGCTTTGCCGTAGTACTCATTTACGGATTTTTCTTCCGAAATGTTCATCTTAAAAAAGAAGAAGACAGCACTCTTTCTCAAGCGTAAAACATAACTTCACATCATTATTCAAGATATGAAAACAACATTACCAACCATCGGTATCCGTCCGACGATTGATGGCCGCCGTCTCGGCGTCCGTGAATCTCTGGAAGAACAAACCATGAACATGGCCAAGGCAGCGGCAGCTCTCATTGAAGCCAACATCCGCCATGCCTCCGGAGAACCCGTCAAATGCATCATCGCAGACACCTGCATTGGTGGACCAGCAGAAGCGGCAGCATGTGCAGATAAGTTCAAGGCCAACAACGTAGGGGTTTCTCTTGCCGTAACTCCTTGCTGGTGCTACGGCAGTGAAACATTTGACATGGATCCGTTTACCCCCAAAGCCATTTGGGGCTTTAACGGCACAGAACGCCCCGGAGCCGTGTATCTTGCTGCGGCTCTAGCAGGACTAAACCAAAAGGGGCTGCCAGCTTTTTCTATCTACGGAAAAGACGTTCAAGATGCTACAGATACAACCATACCAGAAGACGTTGCTGAAAAAATTCTTCGCTTCTGCCGCGCTGGTCTTGCCGTAGCAACGCTTCGTGGTAAAGGCTATCTCTCCATTGGCGGTTGCTCCATGGGGATTGCCGGCTCTATTGTTGATCAGTCTTTCTGGGAAAATTACCTTGGAGTTCGCGTACAAGCTGTAGATATGACGGAAGTTCGCCGTCGTATGGATCAGAAGATTTATGATGAAGCGGAATTTGATATTGCCATGCAATGGGCAGACTCCGTGTTTAAATTTGCTGAAGATAAAAACCGTCCAGATTTGAAATTGGACGAAGCCGGTCGCCGCAAGACATTCAAAGAAAGTGTACTGATGGCTATGATCTTCCGTGATATGATGCAGGGTAACCCCAAACTCAAGAAGATTGACCGCGAAGAAGAATCTTTGGGATATCAAGCCATTGCCGGAGGCTTCCAAGGGCAACGCCACTGGACAGACTTTTATCCGAACGGCGATATTGCAGAAACCCTGCTCAATTCCACCTTTGACTGGAATGGGCCACGAGCACCAATGCCGTTTGCTACAGAAAATGACTCACTCAACGGAGCCTGCCTTCTCTTTGGTTACTTGCTCACCGGACAAGCTAACGTTTTCGCAGATGTGCGTACTTACTGGAGCCCTGATGCCGTAAAACGTGTAACCGGTTATACATTAGAAGGTCACGCCAAAGATGGTATCATTCACCTCATCAATTCCGGCTCAGCAGCTTTGGACGGATGCATGGCATGCACGGATCAAAACGGCGCTCCTATGATGAAGAAGCACTGGGATGTAACGCCGGACGATGCTAAAAACATGATGGAACAAGCCGTCTGGTGTCCAGCTAACCGAGAATACTTCCGAGGAGGCGGTTACTCCGTTCACTACGTTACTAAAGGAGGGGCACCGGTCACGATGATGCGCCTGAACATTGTCAAGGGACTTGGACCTGTGCTTATCGTCGCTGAAGGCTGGTCCGTAGAACTGCCGGCTGAAGTTCATAAGACTTTGGATGAACGTACTGATCCAGGTTGGCCAACCACGTGGTTTGCACCTCGTTTGACCGGCAAGGGAGCGTTTAAGGATGTTTACAGCGTCATGGCCAACATGGGAGCTAACCATGGAGCATTTACCTATGGTCACATCGGCGCAGACATTCTGACCATGGCCTCAATGCTTCGCATTCCTGTATATGCTCACAACATTCCGGACGAACAAATCTATCGTCCATCCGCCTGGGGGCTTCATGGTACAACAGATCTAGAAGGGGCAGACTTCCGCGCCTGTGCCAACTACGGGCCACTGTACGGTAAATATTAATCCCCATCAAAAATAGTTAATAAGTAACAGCTTCGGATAAAAGATGATATAGAAATCTCGTTTCACCCAAAGCTTTTCTCTAACGTAAAGCAAGAGGAGAAACAAGAAATGCTTGCTCAACCTATTCGTTAAGGGACAAGTATGATGTCAATTTATCCGAAGCTGTTTACAACAGTAATCAAGAGAACGTTTTTCAAACTTATTTTCACCCATAAACGTTTCTCGCTGTATATTCATTTTTCATAGCAAACATATTATCTATGTACTCCCTTTGCTTGGACTGCGGCGCAACCAATGTGCGCGCAATGGTTGTTGATGAACATGGCTTGATCGTTGGGAAATCCTCACAGCCTAATTCCACATGGCCCGGTGAAGAAAATCCAGAATTTCATGTTTGGGATGCCAATCTGATTTTCAAACAACTTTCCGAATGTGCTGTTCAAGCGCTCTGTGGCTTGGATGTAACACAGGTAAAAGCGGTAACCATTACTACCTTTGGTGTTGATGGCACCCTAGTGGACTCTTCAGGAGCCCCTATTTATCCAGTCATATCTTGGAAATGCCCCCGCACAGCGGAGGTTATGAAAAACATTGGTAAGTATATTACTCAACAGGAACTTAATCAAATTTCAGGTATCGGAGCATTTGCATTTAATACCATTTATAAATTAATCTGGCTTAAAGAAAATCGTCCGGATTTATTGGGAAAAGCTCACGCCTGGCTATTCATATCCAATATTTTAGCTCACAAATTAACCGGAGTCATGGCAACAGATAAAACCATGGCCGGGACTTCCCAACTAACCGACTTAAAAACGGGAGATTTTTCTCCCCTCATTCTGGAGCGTTTAGGACTACGCCGAGATCTTTTCCCGCCGACCATAGAAGCCGGTCAACCCATTGGAGCCATTACGCCAGAAGCGGCAGAAGCCATAGGTATTCCTAATTTGGCCGGAGTTCCTGTCATTTCTGCCGGGCATGACACTCAGTTTGCCATTTTTGGTTCCGGAGCGGATAAGGATCAACCTGTTCTTTCATCCGGGACATGGGAAATCCTGATGGCGCGCTCCTCCCAAGCCCATCTGACCACCGAAGATTATGAAGACGGAGCCACAGCAGAATTTGATTCTGAGCCAGGACTACTCAATCCCGGATTACAATGGCTAGGCTCCGGTATCATTGAATGGGTTAAATCTACCTGTTTTCATGGAGAGACCTACGACACAATGGATGCAGAAGCAGCGGCGGTTTCTCCGGGGTGCGATGGAGTAACAATGGTACCAGACTTCTTGGCATCGGGTGATCAAAAAGGCTCTATCAACGGCTTAGTATTGGGAAAAACCCGCGGACACATTTATCGAGCAGCCATGGAAGCCCTTACTTGGCGATTAAAATCCCGTCTACAACGGTTAGAATCTGTAGGTGGGTTTACAAGTGACTTTCTTATTCTGGTAGGAGGCGGTGCCCGGAACAGCGTCTGGACTCAGATGCGAGCCGACATCTTACAGATTCCCGTAAAAGTCTCTGAAGTCTCAGAAAGTACGGTCTTGGGTGCATCCATGTTTGCCTTTGCAGGTTCTGGGGTGTACTCTAGCCCTGAGCAAGCCAGAGACGCCTTTGGCATCACCTACAAAACGTATATGCCAGGGCCACAAGCGGCTTCATACGAAAAGCTTAACCACTAACACATCATTTAATATGTCTGAAGAAGATTGGTCAATCTCACCGCCCCTGCCGGACAAAATATTCCCTTGGGAAAAATATAACCCCGTCACCAGAGAAGAAGTAAATGACTTCTTCCATTCTCCGGAAATCCTGGTCATCAAAGAACGGATGTGCGACATCGGACGTCGCCTGTGGAATCGTGAATACGTAGACGGTAACGGAGGCAATATTTCCGTACGAGTGGCGCAAAACCTGTTACTCTGCTCTCCTACCCTCTGTTCCAAGGGGTTCATGACAGTGGACGACATCTGCATGGTAGACATGGACGCACGGCAAAAAGCAGGCATTCGTCCCTCCACCAGTGAAGTAAAAACCCACATTGCCATGATGAAATCCGTAGGAGTCAATGCCTGCATCCATGCGCATCCCCCGCACTGCAATGCATTCCTGTTTGCCGGACAGGTTCCGCCGTCCGGCATTAATCCAGAAGCGGATATTTTCTTAGGACATATACCTTTGGCACCCTACGGAACTCCCGGTTCTCTGGAAACGGCTCAAGCCGTAGCTGAAGCGGCCAAACAATCCACGGTTGTCTTCATGGAAAATCATGGGGTCATCACCGGAGCCCGAGATGTAGAAGAAGCAGAATGGTTCATGGAAAACGCAGATGCCTACTGCCGCATGGTTCTGATGGCAGGTTTACACAAGGCCCCATTAAATCAGGTAGGATCAGAAGGCGTAGCAGACTTCCTTGCTATTCGCAAAGCTATTGGTTATGCCGTCCCAGACAACCAGCCACTGTATAACACGGATACTTACGCCGGATACAAGCTGGGTAAATCCGGGAAATAACCCTTATCAATCTTCCCTTACCTAGGCAGCTGATTTATTTCAGCTGCCTTTTTTAATGGTTCGGTACATTGTCTGCTAAAAAGACAGATTTATCTTTTCTCGCTCGGAGCAACAGGAGGGACAGGAGTCTGACTTCCGGAAAACGGAGCAAAACTCCAAGAAACATTACTCAATGGCCCCTCCCCACGCACTTGGAACAAACCGCCAGCCAGCCAAAAGACAGGACTCGTAATTAACTTAGGCAAACCACGAAGCCCCAATTTGAAATTTGCATTAACCTGCAAATCGGAAAGGCGAATCCATCCCCCTCCTTCTAAAGACATGTTCCCCCCTTGAGCGGCAAAATTATTAGTCTGAATATAGCCCTTCTCTATAGAAAAATCACAATCAGCTCTATTGAGCTTATAATTGATCAAGTGGCCCAAGCCCGGAATATACTCAGAAAGAGCTTCCCCCAAAAAACCGAACAAGGGAATCTCCACCAAATCCCCATGCACTAAAGCGGCCTCCCCCTTTGCCTGAATGGTGTTCATCCTTCCTCCTCTGGAAGAAAACTCAATAGCACCATGTACTGCAGCTTTCTCCATCTTTTTATCGTAAGACTCCCCAATAGCAGTCAGATTCATATCCTGAAAAACAAATGATCCGTTTAAGGCATCTCCTTCATCAATTCGAGCCAGTACTCGTCCCGTAAAGTTCCCCTCCCAAATAGTACCCTGCATTTTATCCACAACCACCCATTGAGGAGAAATCAAAATCTCTCCTTTTGTCTTGCCCAAATCTAATATTGTATCCAACAGAGGATAACGAACTCGTCCAGCTGAAGCATCGAAGCGGATACGACCTTTCATCAGTTTCATATCATCCCCCATCGGAAATACCCCCCCGCCTGAAAGTCTAACCGGTTTAGAGAACACAAAGTCTTTCAAAACACGAGTTGCACTGTCAGAAAACATCTGCATGGTATAGCCCGGATAAGCATACCCATCCAGTCCAAGCACCTCTACAGTGTCCTGTATAAATCGGAAATCTATACTTTCAGCCTTAAGTGTACACTCTGCAGAGCCTCCTGATCGTTTAGAGGAAGATAAATAATTGCCATTGGACACCACCATCTCCACATTCCTCAGCACCAGCTGATCTGTCACCAGATGAGCATCTGCACGAGCTAACTTCAAATCAACTCCCTTATACTGTGTATTAGTTGCTAAAATAGTAGCCTGCAAATCATATGCCTTTTCCAAATTATACAGCCCCAAGGTTCCTTGAAAAGCCAGCTCCAGACCGGATTCCTTCCGGAAAACAAAACGATTCATAAAAAAGTCATCGTCCTCCAGCTTCAACAGGTGATCTATCGTTTCCAACGGGACCGTTGATCGGCCCATCACAAACATTTGTCCGTTTAAAAAACCATTAGCAAATAATTCAAAAATACCATTTTCCATTTCAATCCGGCAATTTGGCACAAAAAGCCGATTGGAACGATATTCAGCCTCCACATCCGCCATTTTTATCGGAACCTTATTCCAAGCGAGATTCTCTGCATTAAGCCGCACCCGAATCAGATTCGGAGCCACAGGTTTACCCTCCGGTATATCTAACCGGCCATGAACTCTTAAATCCGCTTTTTCCGGCAACGTTAGATTTTCCGGAATAGAAATAGTATTTTTAGCCAAAGCAACCAACAATTCAGGCTTTAAATCCGATTCTACCGTAAAAATAAGATCCGTCCCCAAATAACTGCCTTCAACCTTCACTCGGCCATCTTTCCGTACAAGCTCCAAGTTGGAAATATTAATGGATCTCCCTATCAACTCTCCCTTCGCAGATACCGACTCAAAGTCAACGCCTTGATAAGAAACATCTGACACAGATGAATCAATTCGAAGCTTATCCATCCGGATAAAATCTTTCCAATCTTTACTAAACTCCACCGAGCCAATCACGCTGATTTCCGGAGTTCCTCGTATTTCCAAAGTTGAAGGCAATGCCACATCATCTGCAACAATAGAACGGGCCATATCCAACATCGCCCTCAGAGGTAAGGTACTGAATACATCTACCTTAAGCTCTCCATTTACTCCCATCACTTTACCCGTCAAACAACCGCCGGGATGCTGTATATCCAAATCCGTTACATAAAAATTACCGTCTTCATAACAGAAATCACAAGAGGCTCTACGGAATTTTTCTCCAAACACAGAAAAACCACCCAAAGAACCGGATCCCAACATATTCAAATGTTCCAAGGCCGACCAATCCCTATCAAAAAGAGCACGTCCGGCGACCTGCACGAATGGTTCGCTCAAAAATTTAAACTCCCGTGGTAATAAATCCTCATCAGCAACCGACACAGCCCAAGACACCAATGGAGCAGTACTGCGAACATCCCAAATCACCTCACGCTTATTCAAATCCGCCTGAAGTGACAAATTGACAACTCCACCGGTTTTCTCATCCATCATAGCAAACCGCTTGGCAATCATAACCTCGTCCGCATAATCCCCACTAAACAAAAAATCCCTTATTTTGATTTTTCCATACGCGAGTTCCGTAGCTTGCATATCCACACCAACCCGTACTCCCCCTTTGGAATCATCACTTAAATTGACCACTATATGAGGAGGAGAATCTTTCGGCCACTTAACCCGTTCCAAATAATCCAAAATCTGCCTCAATCTCTCCTTTACAATACTCATCTCCTCAGCACTCAACAGGGGGTCATCAGAATCGCCCTGCTCAAAAGGGAAAGCCCCTTGAGCTGATACCCGGATGCCCTGAACAATGGCTTCCGCATGCTCTAGATTCATCATGCCGGGACGCCCAAGATTCAACTCTGCATTCAAATCCTTTATGGTAAACGTCTTTTCGGCATGTACAGGCAAAGCGACATTTAATCCTCTCACATTTACCATTTCCGGAACGAGCTGACCATCCATCAACTTTTTCCAATTCAATGCCACATCTACCTCATTCAGAACCGCTACGGTTCGATAGTCCTTCGGGAATACTTCCGGATCTAACAATTCCGTATTTTTAAGTGTTACAATAGCTCGAGGCCACAAGGAGATTTTTACGGTATCCAACTTAACTGGTATTCCCTGCTCTTGCAATGAATGCTCCAGTCGTTGCACCATCAATGATGGTGCGCCCCAAATGGAAAGATAACAAACACACCCCAGCAAAAACACCCCCAATAAGATCATTACCGTTGGGATCAGACCTTTGATCCATCTCATGAACGTTTGCTGAACCATACACCTTGTTTGACTTGCACAGGTACTCACATAATCTATCTTAAAATAAAAGACATTGCACCACCTATTTACGTTCCACCCTATTTTGCTTTTCCAACCATACTGACACCTCACCAATAAGCGACTTCACAACAAGTCATCAAAAAACAATACCTTATTTAGTCGATTTGGTATGAGATTTTTTTCGAGAACGCAACAAATTACCAATTCCCCATGAAGCCTGAACTACCCCGTAGCTGAGACACCCCAATACCGTACTGGATACTATCCAACCCACCACAAATTCTAAGCTAACCATACCAATACTTAATTCCCCCAAAGGAGCCCAAGACCATTGTTCCACAGCAGATTTAAGCATTTGCCAATTTGCTCCGGAGGAAGAGAAACCCAAAGACGAAAACAATAAGTTTCCCAACCACCATTGACCGGGAATAGCAAAAAAGGTAAAACCGGGCGGAGATAACCAAGCCATCAGAATGGCTATAGGGATATTTCCCTTGCGCCAAAAACAGGCAAATACTCCCCACAAACTCTGCATCGGCAATGGAGCAATAGCAGCGACAGCCCCCCAAGCAGCCCCCGTTGCCACAGAGCGTCTGTTCCAAGACCAGTAAACAGGATCAAATGCCTTTGCTGCTAGAAGCTTACCTGCCCAAGATTTTTTACGAACCTCAGTCAGTAAATAAAGTCTGACCTTGCGCATCAACTGCCTGTAGCGATCTTCCATTCGCCGTAATCTCCGCTATAATGACAAGACAATCAATCGTAAAGTGTTCCAGTACACACCCTATCGCATTTTTTATCCCGCCATCTTCATCTCAGGATGGTTTTTCTTGATTCTTCCTATGGTTTCATAAAAATACATTCATCCGCACCTTTCTCTTCGAATCATGAGCAAACAACGACTCGATGTCCTTCTGGTTTCCCGTCATCTTGTAGAATCCCGAGAACTAGCTCAGCGGCTTATCATTGCCGGAGAAGTAAGTGTAGGAGGACATCCATCCACTAAACCAGGGCTTAAGGTTCAAGAAGATGCAGACATCATCATTAAGAATCGCCCTCGTTATGTCAGCAGGGGGGGGCTAAAGATGGAAGGCGCATTAAAAGCCTTTCCTGTCTCTGCTGAAGGGAAAGTCTGTCTAGATATCGGAGCATCCACAGGAGGCTTTACGGACTGTTTGCTCCAGCATGGTGCAATTAAAGTTCACGCCATCGATGTCGGGACTAATCAACTCGTTTGGAAATTACGTCAGGATCCTCGCGTTGTTGTCAAAGAAAAGTTCAACGCACGTTATATGACTAAGGAAGATATCGGAGAACAAGTCGATTTAATCGTATCCGACGTCTCTTTCATCTCTCTAAAAAAAATCCTACCAGCCGCTTTTCCCTTACTCAAAGAAGGAGGAGACGCTCTAGTTCTGATCAAACCCCAATTTGAACTCCAACCGGAAGATATTGGACCCGGAGGTATTGTTCGAGATCCGGCATTACATCAACGGGCAGTGGATTCTATACGCACTTTTGTCACCAATGAATTGAACCGCTCTTGGATGGGGTGCGAACCATCCCCCATCACAGGAACCGATGGCAATCATGAGTTCTTGGCGTGGCTTAAATAAGGAAACACAGCGATATAAGGTCATCCACCATCCTAAAAGGATGAAATAGAAAGGGGCAATCACATCCCCAATCTGTGCAAGTTTTCCAAACGAGTATATCCCATGCTCTTAAGGATTTCTATTGCCTTATCAGCACGTTTTCCAGTACGACAATACAACAAAATTACGGCATTTTTATTTGGCACTAAACTGGGAGCCAAATTCTCCATCTCATCTACAGGAATATTGACAGCACCATCTTCATGCCCCAAATGGAACTCATCCGGTGTACGAACATCTACTAATACAATTTCGTCGGACATTTTGGTTTCCGGAGAAACGACTTTAACAAAGGGCGCGGGAGCACTTTCCGTATTGCGGGCTTTCATCCAAACAAAAAGAGCCGTCAATCCGGTTACCATAACCACATACAATACCACGTTTTTCACGCCGTTACTTCACTAAACTACGAATAAGTAATCAAGAGAAAAAACACTGCCGTCCCAACGGCATTTTCTCTGCGATATCTCATGGGAAATCTCAAAGCACTCCTCACATTAAAGAGAACGACAAAAGTTGATTTCCTTTCTCAGTCTATTGCTTTGGTTCTCATCATGCTTGCATCACAAAAACAACATTATCTTTGATATGCAACAAATTCATCCCTCATGAGAACGTTTCAGCAATATCTAAACGATAAGCCCATCCGAACAAACCCAATAAGCACATTTTTATCCCTCATCATCAATCACTACAGCTTGGGAAGCGTATCCGAAAAGAGGACTCCCCCACTCCACAATATCTCCAGGCTTCAAATAAGCAGGGGGGGACATCCCCATTCCCACGCCACTCGGAGTACCTGTTGAAACTACATCCCCAGGCCATAATGTCATGAACTGTGACACATACGCAATCAAATGAGGGATGGGCCAAATCAAACACTCCGTATTACCATGCTGACGAAGTTCCCCATTCACTTTCAATTCCAGAGGGATACCAGAACCATCCCCTAATTCATCTGCAGTAATAAACGTAGGCCCCAAGGGAGCAAAGCTATCATAACTCTTTCCTTTGGTCCACTGCCCTCCATGTTTCAATTGATTGGCACGCTCAGAATAATCACACATCAACGTATATCCGCTGATAGCATGGGCAGCTTTTTCCGGTGTCGCATTTTTCAACACATCCTTAATCACTACTGCCAGTTCCACTTCATAGTCCAATTGATCACAACCGGGAGGATACAAAACAACATCGCTACAAGCGGTAATCGCAGATGGAGCCTTCAAAAAAATAGCCGGCTCCTGCACAGGTTCGCCATCAAATTCTTTTGCATGATCCACATAGCTTTTACCCAAACACACTAACTTTGATGGAGTACAAGGGAGAGCTGTATCAATCATCCAATCAGGATCCACCGCCTTGGTGGCAGGATTTGTCAAATGATCTTCTATCCTTTTTAGCCCTTCACCACTAGCATCGGTCTCCCCGTTTATGTAGGCATCCACCTCCGAAAGCAGATTATCTGCAACTACATACTCCCCTCGTCTTTCACTCCACAGAGCCATCATACGCTCTGCACGATCATTCAAATAAAATCGGATTCGCACTCTTTGAGTTTAGCACAATCCCGCTTTTAAGCAAAAATACACTTCCGTCATGCTTAGGCCATATCCCTCTGCCAACTTCAAAAACAGCCATTCCTCGATCATTGTCAGAATATGCTATGCGTAAAGCTTGCCTTACCAGCGCAAAGCATATATCATTTTACCGCTTAACATCATATAATCTATGTCCGATCAAATCTACTTTTTTGACACTACCCTTCGCGATGGAGAACAATGCCCCGGAGCATCCATGAACCTACGCGAAAAGTTGGAAGTAGCGCGACAAATGGAACGGCTGGGCATGGATGTGATAGAAGCCGGCTTCCCCTGCATCTCCGACGGTGATTTCGAAGCCGTACACACCATTGCCAGTGAAATCAAAAACTGCCGTATTGCTGGACTGGCTCGTTGCGTCAAATCAGACATTGACTCTGCCGTCAAAGCTCTGGAACCCGCCGGAGACCGAGCACGCATCCACATCTTTTTAGCAACCAGCAAATTGCATATGCAGTTTAAGCTGAAAAAGGCAGAATCGGAAATCCTTCGCATGGCAGCAGAAGGCGTATCCTATGCCAAACAATTCGTGCAAGATATCGAGTTTTCCCCGGAAGACGCCTCTCGCACAGACCTAGACTTTTTAACTAAGGTTGTAGAAACCGTCATTGCCGCAGGCGCCACTACGGTCAACATTCCCGATACGGTGGGATATACTACACCGGACGAATTCTACCACATCATCCGCCACCTCAAAGAAAACGTATCGAATATCGATAAAGCCATTATTTCCGTACACTGTCACAATGATCTTGGCTTGGCTGTAGCCAACTCCTTGGCAGCCATTCGAGCCGGAGCCCGACAAGTAGAAGGCACAATTAACGGCATTGGAGAACGAGCAGGCAACGTAGCTCTGGAAGAAGTCATCATGGCATTACGTACCCGATCCGGTCAATTCGGAGACGTGGTGGACAATATCAATACGAAAGAAATCGTTCGTACTTCCCGCATCGTTGCACGCATGAGCGGGATGCAAGTGCAACGCTCTAAAGCCATCGTAGGAGAAAACGCCTTTGCCCACTCATCCGGCATCCATCAACATGGTATTCTTAATTGCAGAGAAACCTATGAAGTAATGGATCCGCAATCTGTAGGCTGGGGAGCTACAGAACTACCACTTACCAAGCATTCCGGACGAGCTGCCGTAAAATCCCGACTGGAACAGCTGGGACATATACTCACGGAAGAAGAAGTTAATGCCGTGTTTGAACGCTTTAAAAAAGTGGGAGATTCCAAGAAGTTTGTTTATGATGATGACCTTTCCGCCATTGTAGATGATTCCTTGCATGCATCTTCCGGGCTTTGGGAACTAGACTTTCTTCAATTTGTCGCAGGCAGTCACGCACGCCCAACTGCTACAGTGGGATTGCTTAAAGAAGGCAAAAAGTTTGAAGACAGCTCCACAGGTAATGGAGCCGTAGATGCGGTTATTAAGGCTATTGAACGCATCACCAAGCGTAAAGGGACTCTCAAAGGATACAGTGTCAATGCAGCTTCTGAAGGTAAGGATGCCCTAGGGGAAGTTACCGTCCGAGTAGACTTTGGGTTGCCCAAGCCCATCGTTGGGAAAGGAGCATCCACAGATGTCATTGAAGCATCTGCTCGAGCTTATCTGAATGCTGTTAACCGCTCTATCCGCATGGAAAATATGCCCCGTCCCAACCATCTGGACGAAGGAACAATCTAACCACAACGCCTCGGTCTGAACGCCATCAACCGGGGCGTCATCTTAATTGCACTCATTCCGGAACCACTTTCCCCATCCATTCTCGCACAGGTCATGATTTCCTCATTTCCACTCATGAAAAATGTTATAATCCTTCTCTTGATGGCCGGTAGCGTTGTGCAAGCAGCACCTCCTGCAAAAGAGCAACAGACTCAACCCAAGCTACCTCCACTAGAAAAAGCCGCTATTGCTATTGATGGTCATCCGGAAAGCGTGGCAACGGATGCAGATGGTAATATCTATTTTACCTGCATTGGAACCAAGCTCACCCCTACGGAAAAAGATAAAGACGGCTACTTAGGAGTTATTCCTCGTGGTTCTACAGAACCTAAAAAACTCACGGGAGCTGATACATTAGATGCGCCTAAAGGCTTGCTTTATCATGATGGTTATTTGTACTGCACCGATGTTGATATAGTATTCCAAGTAAACGCCCAAACCGGATCTATTGAAGGTTATGCGGATTTGTCTACTTCACGGATGAAATACCTCAATGACTTGGCATTCATTAATGGCAGACTGATGGTTACATCCACCGATACCAACCAAATTTTTTATGTGGAAACGGCGACCAATTCCTACGGAGAACTGGTTACCAAACAGCCCATTTACAAGCCCAACGGTCTCGCTTGGGATCCAGATAAAAAACTCATCTACCTCTGCGAATGTGCCACAGATGCCAAAGGAAACCCTAGTGGCAGATTGCTTTCCATTAACCCAATTTCCCGAGAAGTCACGGAGCTCTCCAAGGAAAGAGGATTATATGATGGACTGGTTTATCGGGATCATGCCCTGTATTACAGTGACCGTTCCAAGGATAAAAAGCCAGAAGCCGTTCGTAAACTGGATTTGAAATCCGGGCGCTCCGTTCCCGTTGCCACTACATCCATTGAAGGAGCGGCAGATTTTACTCTGTATGACTCCATGATCATCATTCCCGGCATGACGGAAAAGAAAATCCACATCACCCCCATTGGCGGGAAAAAATAAACATTCCAGTACCATTTTCTCTTTCTGCTTCAAGCCGTCAGTCACCTACCCCGTGCTGGCGGTCTTTTTCAAATTACGGCTTGAAGTAAGCTACGGGATGCGCTTATCATCATGGATATATGAGCAAGATTTCTGACCAAATCATGGACGGCATGAAAGCAGCCATGAAAGCAAAAGACTCCGTAACCCTCAACACATTACGTTCACTAAAAACAGCCCTTACCAACGCCTCCATTTCCAAAGGCGGGCTGGGAACACCATTGGAAGAAGCGGAAGAACTGGCGGTTATCCGTAAACAAATCAAACAACGAGAAGATTCAGCAGAACAATTCCGCTCCGCAGGTCGCCCAGAATTGGCAGAGAAAGAAGAAGCGGAAATCTCCGTTCTGAAGCAATTTATGCCGGCAGAACTTTCCACAGAAGAAACAGCTGCTATTCTGGAAGCCGTCATGCAGGAAACAGGAGCATCCTCTAAAAAAGACATGGGGCAAGTTATGAAGCTCATGCAGGAAAGAACTGCCGGTAGAGTCAATGGTAAAGAGTTGGCTCGCATGGTATCTGCCAGACTCTCATGAAATGTTGTGCTGCCATTATCGTAGCGGCAGGATCATCCCGCCGTGCCGGCTTTGACAAATTACTGGCGCCAATACATGGGATCAAGGTGTTGGAACGCAGTATCAGAGCCTTCGCCAACTGCCGAGAAATCTCGGAAATCGTGGTCGTTTGTCCGGAAGAACGTTTTAGAGCCATTGATGCAGCTGATTTGGAAACGGAAATACCAATCACTCGCGTAGATGGAGGTTCGGAACGACATGAATCGGTACAAAATGGTTTAGCGGCATTACTTTATACGCCAGATTTCGTAGCAGTACATGATGGAGCGCGCCCATTGATTACTATCGAGCAAATCTCACGCTGTATCCAAACTGCCAGGGAATGCGGAGCCGCCGCCTCCGCACATCCGGTAACAGATACGTTAAAGCGAGCAGATGAAAACCGCTTTACATTACCGGAACAAGTAGAACGTTCCGGGTTGTGGTGCATGGAAACTCCTCAGGTCTTTCAATATCCTCTTTTGTTAGACGCTTACGTAGAAGTCATGGAACGCAATTTGACGGTTACCGATGAAGTAACAGCGTTGCAATTAATAGGCCACCCCACACGATTGGTTCACAACCATGAACCCAATCCCAAAATCACATGGCCGGAAGACATATCCCATGCAGAAATGCTGTTGGAACAAAAGCTTCTTAACCAGAACTCATGAGCGGTTTTCCGTGTAAAAAAACACGCAATATCCTCATTTTGGGAACAGGATATTTGGGGAAAGCACTGGCAGAAAGCCTTAGGAAAGATACAGCTCTAACCGTGCTCACGGCAGATATCGTTCCCAACTCAGCTATTTATCACGCAGACGTTACAGAGGCAGAAGCCATGTTCAGCTTGGCATCCCGCATCCCGACTCCCCATATCATCGTGATGTGTGTCAGCACTTGTGGCGGCTCTGAAGATGCTTACCGACGGCTCTACATCCATGGTCTCCAAAATGTATTGGATGCCTTTCCTCGTGTTCCCATTATCTTCTGCTCCAGTACATCTGTTTACGGAATTAAAGACGGACGATGGGTGACAGAAGAACACAACATTTACCCCCAGACCGGGAAAACAGCTCTACTTGCAGAAGCGGAACATCTTGTGTTGTCTACAGCCGGTATTGTCGTTCGACTGGGAGCATTGTATGGTCCCAATCGTTGCGCCTTGGCCACTCGGTATTGCACTGACGGTCTTGCCTTACCCGGCGATAAGAACAGATGGCTCAATTACATTCACAGAGATGATGCGGTCACGGCTTTACATTTGCTTTGTACATTGCAACCATCACCGTCCGGTATATTTAATCTAACAGATCGCACCCCCATGCAAATGGAAGATATCTATTCTTACCTCTCCAACTTACTGGATTTACCTATGCCGCACCTAGGGCCACTCCCGGCAGAATCCAAACGAGGCTTTACCAATCAAAGGATCTCCTGTTCACGGCTTCTATCCATGGGATGGGAGCCTCTTTACCCAAGTTTTGTAGACGGCGTTCACAATGTTTTAGAAGCTATGGAAGAATAACCTAATCCCCATTTTCACCACACACAACATCAAGCTTTTTAATTCATATTTATGTCTACTTTTTCTCTTTGGTTGAAAAAAAACTATTATGTACGCCGCCTAGCACCATTTCTCATTGTCTATTTCATTTATGAACTTGCAGAGATAACCATCCTGGCACTGTTACAGCAATCAGGAACAGACTGGCACGCTACAACAGTTCTCCGGCTTCTGGGAAATCTGGTTGTGGAAACCTGTTCGTCATTTCTCTATCTCATCATCCCCTATTTACTTTACCTGTCAGCTCTCCCCAAGACATTTCATGGCGGAAAAACGGATCGTGCTGTCACTTTGATTTTTTTACCGTTTTCTGCCTGCTCAATAGTTGTGAAGAAATGGTAGAGATTCTGACCGGTGATCACTTTTCCTTTTATTCTCGTCAATTCCTTCAAGCGCCGGGAGAATCATGGAATCAAATTGCAACAACCGTTCCCATTTTTCCGGTATCGGTTGGTATTCTGGTCGTTTCGGCAGGGACTGTAGCCATCTTTTTTAAAAAGCTTGTTCCCAGACCAACAGTTCCTGCAGCTCCAATCAGAGCCGCCATCCCCATTCTGGCTTGTGCCCTTGCTTTTATCCTTTCCTGGGGCAGCAGCCTACCACTGTCCGAAAGTGCTAAAAACACAGAAATAGCTAAAGACGGGCTTTTCTCATTTTTTGGAGATCTATTTGCCATTACAACCATCCCCCATCTTCCTTCCATATTTGGGATTCCCACCCTCATCATAGGGGGCTTCCTCCTTCTGTTGTTGATAATAGAACACCTCCCCAACACTCTTATTCCTGAAAACAGTCGTCCTTCTTCATTGGCAAGCTCCATCTTCCGGAGCATGAAAAAACAACTCCGCATTCAATCTGATTTTTCTCTCCTACTTATCCTATTTTTGGGAGCAATCCTTCTTCTCCGAGTCATCAGCATGGGAGCATACCCTCTCATGGACACCACAGAAGCACGCTATGCGGAAATGTCCCGAAAAATGCTGGAAACAAACCATTGGCTCGTACCACAATTTGACTATGGTGTTCCCTTCTGGGGCAAGCCTCCTCTTTCTTTTTGGGCAAGTGCCATCACAATGAAGCTTGGAGGAATTAACGAATGGAGTGCTCGGCTGGCTCCGTTTCTAGCCTCCCTTGTCATGGGGATCTTGTTCTTTGCATGGCCGTTCCGCTCACTGACCAAACAAAAGGCTACGGCATGTTTTCTGATCCTTGCTTCATCCGGTATAGGTTTTGTCTCTTCCGGAGCGGTCATGACTGATGAATTTCTAGCACTGGGCATTATGCTATCCATGATTTCTTTTTGGAAAACCATATCTCAGACTTCTGTTCATCCTTGCTGGAAATATCTTTTCTTTGTCGGATTAGCCATTGGCCTGATGAGCAAAGGCCCATTAGCTCTTGTCCTTACCGGATTTCCTCTCACTCTTTGGACCTTCTGGAATAAAAAGTGGAAACAAGTCCTGCATCAAGTTCCTTGGCTACGAGGCTGTTTACTAATGCTGGCATTAAGTCTTCCTTGGTATCTTCTGGCAGAAAAAGAAACGCCCGGCTTCCTCCATTATTTTATCGTAGGAGAACACTTTCAACGTTTTCTTGTTAAAGGCTGGCAGGGAGATTTGTATGGTTCGGGTCATGCTTCCCCGATTGGCACCATTTGGTTATACGGACTAACGATGTTCCTGCCATGGACGATTTTGCTCCCTTTCTTACGAAGAAAAACGCAACCAGAATCAGAAACGAATATTCATGTTGGAGAAAAATCCTATCTGTTGCTATGGGCACTCAGCCCATTGATTTTCTTCACGTTTGCACGTAACATCCTCCCTGCTTACGTCCTACCGGGGATTCCAGCTTGTTGCCTCTTAACCGTACAAACGCTCTGGAAACGAGACCGCCTCTATCCAGGCATGAAAAATCTCATTTTCTTCCCGGCATCTGTGTTTGCCATCATGACAATTTTCCTACTGGGTAATGGCTTTGGTCAACTTGAATACCGCTGCCAAAAACAACTCCTCAGCAATTGGGATAGACAATCTCCGCTATATTGCTGGGATAATGTACGCCCTCCTTATTCTGCTCAATTTTATTCAGCAGGCAAGGTCCAACGCTTAACTCCGGGCACATTGCCGCCTCCGTGCACAGGTTCTCCATACATGATCGTAAAACGCACAGACTACAACCGGTATGAATCCTTACTGGTCGGCTGGCACCGAAAGGCAGAAGAACGGCGATGGCTTCTGCTTACAGCACCATCTGCCACTCCATTGGAAAATTCCCTCATTCATCAAAATAATCCACCTCTGCAAAAGAAGTGATTCTTCATCTACCGATCCGTTGACTTTCCCCTTTCTTGACTTAACAGTCATAAATGAGCACAATCTTGTGCGCAATGCGTATCATCACAGGCCTTCAACCCAGCGGCAAACTGCACGTTGGTAATTATTTTGGAGCCATGGAGCCAGCAGTCCGAATGCAGGAAAGCGGAGAATCTTTCTACTTTCTAGCGGATTACCATGCCATGAGCACCGTTCATGATGCAGCAGTTCTGCGTGAGAACTGCAACAGTCTTGCAACAGACTTCTTGGCTGTGGGACTGAATCCTGAAAAATGTGTCTTCTTCCGTCAATCAGCTGTGCCTGAAGTCAATGAATTGGCCTGGATTCTCAGCACAGTTTGTCCGATGGGATTATTGGAACGTTGTCACTCTTACAAAGATAAAATCGCCAAGGGCTTCTCCCCAAGCAATGCACTCTTTACCTACCCGGTTCTCATGGCGGCAGACATTTTGATGTATGATTCCGACCTTGTTCCCGTAGGCAAAGATCAAAAACAACATTTGGAAGTCACTAGGGATCTGGCGGGCAAAATGAATGAACGTTACGGCGATGGTACCTGCAAAATGCCGGATGCTCTCATTGCAGAAAGTACAGCCATTGTTCCCGGTCTGGATGGGCAAAAAATGAGCAAAAGCTATAACAATACCCTCCCCATATTTGGAGAAGAAAAAGCCGTCCGCAAACTCATCATGAGGATCCCGACTGATTCAACCCCGGTGGAAGATCCCAAGCCTATGGAAGGCTCTATTATTCTCCAACTCTACAAGCTCTTTGCTTCTGCTCAAGGATATGAGGAGATGGTACGCGACTTCCAAAACGGCGGTTGTGGCTACGGAGACTTCAAAAAGCGCCTTTTCGACGCCTACTGGGAATACTTCCGCACCGCACGAGAACGTCGAGCAGAACTAGAAGCCAATCAGGACTACGTTCATCAAACTCTGGCAGAAGGAGCCATTAAAGCAAGAACCACGGCCACTGTCGTACTGGACAGAATACGTCGCGCCGTAGGACTAGCATAAATTGCTTCATATCGGAAAAGACGGGAAACCGCAGTTTTTTTATGGCAGTAACGAGAATGGAATGTTATACCGAATAATATGAAGAATATTCTGGTCGCCATTGATTTCTCTAACGCCACAGATGCCGTTATTCATCAAATCGGCAAACTGGCCTGCCCCAACAGCAGCATCATTCATCTGCTCCACATTGTGGAACCAAGCATTTGTTATGAAGTTTCCGGAGTGCTTCCGGATGAAGTACCCGTTCCTATTATGGATCAAACGGAAGAAAATGAAGTCATAGCCATTGCAAAAAATCATTTGAAGCAAACGGCAGAAAAGCTTTCTCGCTTAACAAATGCCACCATCATCCAAGCTGTTGAAGATGAGTTTGAAATCAGTGAAGCCGTTATCAACTACGCCTACAACAATCATATTGATATGATCGTTGTAGGCAAACACAATCATGGACTCCTTTCCTCCGTATTTCTGGGAAGCGTAGCCAGCTCAGTCATGCGCAAATCCCCTGTTCCGGTATTGGTTGTGCCGGTCACAAAAGAAGAACAATAGGCTTCCAACCAATACTGATCCCGTACATCTTTCATGATTACCATACTTTTTATAGGCGACGTTGTCGGAGAACCCGGACGAACAGCCGTGAAACATATGTTGCAGGAACTCACACAGGAGTACGGGGTAGATTTCATCATCATCAACGGAGAAAATGCGGCGGCAGGACGAGGTATTACCCCGCGCCTGGCGCAAGAATTGCTTCAAGCCGGAGTAAACGTCATTACGACTGGAGATCATGTCTGGGATCAAGTTGAATTGGCTCCCTGGTTAAACTCAGAACCGAGGGTACTGCGTCCGCTTAATTATCCACCGAATACACCGGGACATGGTTGCGTTATCACAGAAACCCCAAAGGGGAAAATAGCCGTCATGCAGATTCAAGGGCGCTCTTTTATTCAGCCTCCTCTGGAAAATCCCTTCCTGATCTCTGCGGCAGAAGCTAAAAAACTCAGAGACGAAGATAATGTCAAAGTCATCTTCGTGGATATACACGCAGAAACCACCAGTGAGAAAATCTCCACCGGATACCATTTAGACGGCCTGGTTTCCGCTGTTATCGGGACCCATACACATGTCCAAACTGCAGATGAAATCATCTTAGAAAACGGCACAGCTTACTTGACAGATGCCGGTATGTGCGGTCCAGCCATCGGGGTTCTGGGGAGAGAAAAAGACCCTATTATTCAACGTTTCTGTACCTCAATGCCGTCCAAATTCCCTGTAGCCAACTGGCCGGTGCGCCTTTGCGGAGCAGTCGTTCAAATAGATGAAACGACCGGTAAAGCACTCAATATCACCCGCATCAACAGAATCATAGAAAAACCGGCATCTTAATTTCCTCCGTTGTCATACTGACTTTTCACTCGGACGGAACACAAACATGCGACCATGAATCATGACACCAGATTTGGCGGTATCGGGCGCCTATACGGGAATAACGGATTAACCTTACTCAGAAGTGCCCGAATGGCTGTCATTGGTATAGGAGGCGTTGGCTCTTGGGCAGCAGAAGCACTAGCACGTTCTGGCGTAGGCACCATTATTTTAATGGACTTGGATGACATCTGCATCACCAATACCAACAGGCAAATACATGCCATGAACTCCACCATCGGCCAATCAAAAACGGAGGTTATGGCTGTCCGAATCAAGGAAATCAATCCGGAAGCAGAAGTCATTACTATCAATAATTTTTACACAGCCTCCAATGCGGAAAAATTGCAGGCGACCCACCCGGATGTTATTCTTGATGCCATAGACTCTCTAAGTCCCAAAGCACATCTCATCGCAACCTGTTATCGCAATAAACAAGCTTTGGTTACCTGTGGGGGAGCCGGTGGACGCATCAACCCGGCAAAAATAGAAATAGCGGATCTCTCACGTACTAAAGGAGACCCTCTGCTCTCATCTCTACGCTACAAATTAAAAAAAGACTATGGTCTTCCATTGGGGGAAAAAGCTCGTAAATTAAAAATTCCTTGCGTCTTCTCTCAAGAAACACCCGTTTACCCTACCTGCGATGGAGCAACCTCCTGTTCTCGAGATCCTGATTTTCAAGGCAAAATGGGGTGCGATGCCGGTTTTGGATCCATCACTCATATCACGGGCACATTTGGTTTCTTTGCCGCATCTGCCGCCATTCAACTGCTTTTAAACAAGAAAAAAAACTCATTTCCATCATGAAAAAGCTTTTCTTTCCTCTGCTGTGTACCCTCGTTCTTCCCACGTTAACCCAATGCAACACGTTGGAAAAAGACATTGCAGCCATCAATGCACGCAATGCAGAAATCGCACGTGAACCCAAAGGCAACTACTTCATCGGCCGACGTTACCATGTTCCAGCCACCAGATTCTGGGGATATTTACGCAGCCCCGGGCAAACCTGGAGAACAGCTCAACTAGTCATCATGGATGAAAGTTCCTGCAAAACCCCGGATCGCCTACCGGAATACACAGGAACTCCTCGTTACACCTATGACAATAACTATGAATACAAGGTATACGGCAAATATACGGGTAAATACGGCTACGAACCCAATTCCAATTTAAAACTGCCTATCTTTAAGCCCACCGGCTTTGTGGAAACAAACACCAATCCAGGATGGCTCTTCAAACCATCAGAAGAATATAATACTAAAGCAGTTACACTTCGACCCGTTATCATGCCACCCATATCACCGGCACTGCCCCAGTAAAAAAAATCTCATCAAGTTCCACCAAACGGACAACAAAAATAAAGAAAAAGCTTGATCTCCTCTATCATCTGCGCTAAAAACTTCTCGCCTTCAGGCATCCATGCTCGGGTGGCGGAATTGGTAGACGCGCTAGACTAAGGATCTAGTGGTGATAAACCGTAGGGGTTCGAGTCCCCTTTCGAGCACCATTTGATAAACCCTTTCATTGAAGAAATGAAAGGGTTTTCCTTTGTTTACAATATTAGTTCCCCTATTTATGGAGTAATAATCGGCATAGAGTTCACAAGATTCGGGATATACTGCCAACCATCAGATAAAGAGGTGACTGCCCTGTACTAATGTATGCAATAATATGCCACTCTTTTTCATACACCATTGGCAACATATGGAAAATCGCCACCAATTGGGCTACAATAAACCTACCGCCAAACAATTGTATTGGCAGTTTAACCCACCCGCCTTTCAGAAGCTATTACAGCAGTTCAAACCTGAGGCAACGCCCCAAGTCTGGGCACTTCATCTGCCAAAAATTCCTTCAAGGTCTTACCCTGAGAGAAAGCTTTTTTCTCCAAAGCCTTGCGGGTATCCGGATCAAGCTTCAACGTAATTAAGGTCTCTTCTTCCACCTGCACACGAGTCGGAAGAGACAACGGAAGCTGCTTGATCAGTTCTCGGATAATGTGCTCCTTAGCTGCCGGTATAGGCTTCTGCGCCATCCAGTTACGCACAGTAGCTTCTGTCACGTAACATCTTTCAGCGAGCCATGCGTAGTCAAAATTGTTAGCCTTAAGCCACAACTTCACATTCATTTTCAGCTCATCCTGATTCACACCAGCCATGGCTCGGAATGTATCACCATTCTACCCTTCTGGCAATACCGTTATACAAATTCATCATTTTTTATTGGTCGGGTAAGATTTTTATGTTGACCAAAGTAGCAAAAGCTAGACATACTGACGACGCAAACGAGATTTTTACAATGAAAAATATCATCCGGTTCACTTGTCCTCAATGCGGAGGACATCAACTGATGCTAGTCGGACAAGCATTGCACCGTTATATTATCCAAAATATTGAGACAGATCAGCAGGGAAACTTGGTTATTGGTAATAAAGTTCTGAAAGACGACTTATGCGGAGAACCGATTGGATATCGTTGCGCAGACTGTCGCCATCCGGACAGCAACACCGCCAATCCTACACAAGATTTCCAGTGGAAGACTCTGGAAGATATCCAAAACTCCGGCTCCATTACCTGGCCTCAGGATATGGCTCCCGTTGAACACCAATGCATGATCTGTCTGCCGAACGGACAAATGAATCCGATTATCGTAGAAGTTCCCCATCCGGGGCCTCTCAGTGAAAAAGAACGTTGCTTGGTTTTGAAACTGGAACAAGCAGAGCAAGGAGTGCTCATCAGCCAAGCAGATGCCGGCATCCACTCTTTTGCCTGCCGCAACTGGAAACAAATCAAACGCCATATCATTTCCTCGACCAACTAACTCCACTTTCTTTTCCCCTATGATAAAAACTCTCTACATAAAAAAGTCCAGCTCTCGGCTTCAAAACATCTTCTCCGGTTAAAGCACTTTCGCATTTCGCCCCCCCCTGTGCCTCCCTATTTTAACATCAAATAAATAATCTCAGTCAGCAATATCTACAGAAACAACAACCCAACAAACAGGACAAAAAACCAACCTTTACCTTACTAAACGATGAACACGATCAATCCTTTTCTAGAATACTTAATCCATATTCCATTCCGAGACAACGAATATATCATATCAATACTGCTTGCAGTAGCACTTGGTTTCATTTCATTCTTCGTCATTGGCACGTTATGGGGAAGATGCTGGAATAGAAAATGGAAACTTAGTAATCACCCAAGGACTTTAAGCATTGTACTCCTTCTTTCCCTTTGCGTTGTAGTCAGCGGATTGTTCTATTATGGCAGTATCGGATGTCACTTCTCGCCAAGCGTTATTAACAACGAAGTGAGCAATTTAGAGATTGAGTTTACAAAACAATTGGAAAAAATTTGTAAGGATGAGAACGGAGTTATTCGCTCAAAAGCCCTAGTCAATCTTGAAAAAAATCCAGCGGCAAAGTCCTATCGAATCGATGGGATAGAGAAAACAATTGACATGGATGAAAGTGATACAGCCAATCCGGACGCCATATCCGATTTTGTCAAGATTCTTGCTGAAGAGATGATGAACGTTGCAGATCAACAATTGGAATCTAAACTTTCCTCGGCTATTCCTAGTCTGAATTTCTTAATTAAAGATAGTTTTAATTCTGCTCAAACAAATAATGGGAAATATATTAATGAGCTGTCTGAGTTATTTAAAAACAAAAATTTGGTAGAACTTAAGTTACCTATCCATATGTCAGACAGTGACAATCTGGAAGATATTCATCAAGTTATTTTCGAGAACTTTAAGAAAGCCTCCAACGACAATTACAAAATAGTTTGTATAGCTAAAAATATAGCCAGGCAAGATGCGAGCAAAACGTCTTTATTTCTTTTCGGAACATTCTTCATTTCACTTTTACTTATTGTAGCTTATAATGCACATCTCGACATAAAATCAACTTATAAAGATTAATCTACATCTTTTCATTTTAACATCCATATTATATCATGAGTAACAACCATCTTTTCATCGGGCTCGGAGGTCAGGGAGTTAAATCAATTGCAGAACTTCGCCGTCTTTCTGTTAAACGTAAAACTCAATTTAAAGAGTTGGGAATCGATGACCCTACCAACCCCAATCCAACATCTAAATTTCGGTTTTTAGTTATTGATTCTAACCTTGAACCTAGTGATCTCAACTGGTCCTACATGGGAGAGAATGTAAGTCTAGAAAAAGACGAGTGGATCAAAATCGATTACTCCACCTTGCCAGAGAATGGCATTGTAGACCTAGCTGCTAAAAAGCATATCCAGCCATGGTTAAATGGAAAAGAGAGCTTCTTGAGAGAGGAGCTGGGGTCCACACAAGCAGTTAAAGGAGCTAATCAAATGCGCCGCTTTGGGCGTTTATTAGGGGCAGCGAATGCACAGAATATAACTGAAAGAATTGAACAAAAAGTTAGGAGTTTTGGGAGCGATGAAGGAGCTGTCGAAAAGAAGTGTTCGTTCCATATTTTTGCTACTTTGGGAGGAGGCACAGGTTCAGGAACAATCGTAGATATAGTAAGTTTTATTCGTAACCGATACAAAAATCAACCCAACGGTGGTAATTATCCTATTTATCTTTATTTATACATTGCCGGGAAACATATCGAATTCGAGCGCAAAACAGAGTACTTTTTCCTGAACCAATATACCGCATTGCGCGATTTGAATGCTATTAATGTAGGCGCATATGAACCAGATATAGCGTTACTCTCCGGAGACAACGAGAAACTTGCTAAAAAAGATGGAGTAGACGGAATCGAGCAGATTTTCATCAGTTGCGATGAAGCAGGTAACGGGCGTGAAATCTCCTTGGATAAACAAATCCCCCATATGGCGGAAATTTGCTTTAACCGGGTTTACGTTATGGATAATAAGGGAGAAGGGGTCGATCCTGGTCTAAAGAATGCTTTATCAGGAGAAGATAAGGTTCGTAATTATTCAGCAGAACCGGAAAACTCACAAAAGGAACGTTCCTATCGTTTTGCCGTAGCCTGTGTCAAACGTTGGACAATGCCTGTAGAGCAATGTAAAGAAAATCTTTTCTATTTCACTTACAAACAACTACTTTACAAATGGTTATACAAAAATTGGGAGCCAAATCAAGGATACACCCAACACTCAACTTTCACAGCCGAGCAAAAGAACGCTCTTACAAATATCATTGAAACAGAAATCCATAACGAAAAGCGAACTGAAGAAGAGGACACTTATAAAAAAAATATAAGACTTAAATTTTCAAATATTTTAAAAGAATACAAGCAGACAAATTGGACAGAATCTGCCCTTGATGAACTTGAAGTTAAATTTAGAAGATTATTAGAAACATCAGGATCAGAACAAGGAATCCTGTCATTAGAAGAATTTGCAAAAGCTCAGCTCAAAAAAGGGCTGGAGATCATTTATCAAACTGTCAAACCAAAGATTGAGGAAGAAACAGCCAAGGCAATCAGCCAACAAGGAAGAGGCCTTGATGATATGTTGAACTCTCTGAAAAAAACAAAAGACAATTTCGATAAAGAAATTAAGGAAGAAGAAGAAAAAGAACAAGAACTAAATGATAGCCAAAAAAATCAACGGGTAAAATTAGAAAAATCTCTAAACCGTCGCAAAAAAGAAGTGGAAAAAATTACATTCCTTTCCACTCTCTTTAACAAACATCATTCTCTGTTAGATGCTCATTGTGAAGATTGCTTCGTTCTTTTTGCAGTGCAATTCGAAAGCAAGATGCGTAGCGTAAAAACCAAATTAAACAGAGAGATAAGTCAAATGCTTGAGGAGTTAGTAACAAAAGCCCAACAAACGGTTGATAAATTTAAACAGCGAGCAGAGGAAATCGATAAGGAACTAGCCAAGTCTAACAGAAATCTAGAATCGTTGAAATCGCAAAAGAGTATTTTCGTTAAATATGAATTTGATTATGAAGATCTTACTAAGATTCATGATGGGCTATCAACAAACAAGAAACTTTTAGATGATGAATTGAAATATTTCGATGATTTATGGAAAAATTATGCTGAGAATATGTGCAAAGCAGTTGCAAGCCCCAACAAAATAAACGCCCTTTTCACAGCACTGGAGCAAAACAATGTAGAAAACAACAACCTCTGGAAAACAGCGGAAGAATTACATAATAGACTGATAGCTAATGACAGTTTTAAGGGTTCTCCTGTCCTTGATGGCTCACTAGTCAACCGTTTAGAAAATCGACTTAAAACACCATCATCTCGTCAACAATTGGAAGAAGAGATTGATCTATTCATGGACGAAATCTGCGCCAGCGCAGCAACAGATTTATCAGCTGCTTCAGTTCCAAACGCTGATTCTTGTCCTAATTTGCAAGGTGCTCCCTTAGCCTGTCTGAGCATGGGGATTTCTAAAGAGAAATTTGACACAGCTAAAGATCTTAAAAACCTGTTTAAGAGTAAGCTGCCAACCAAGATGCGTATACAAAAAGAGCTTACTTTTTACCCCAGTAGTGATCAGTATGAAATCAGCCTGATGTATATAATGTATTGGATGCCTGTTCGTTTCATTAGCGCAGTTAAACATCTAGCAGAAAAATATCACAATTTGGATCTTAAACGTTATAAAACCAACTATTTTGTTAATATTGACCCATCCGGAGAAAATGATGAGCGCCCAGAACTTACATACAGTGAAGCAGAAGAAAATGCACGGAAATCATTTCCCCTTGATGCCTACTGGCAAGCAAAATTACTATCGTGTGGCGATGAAAATGACACTCCTATTGTAACGACAAACAAAAAAGATTCCTTAGGAAGGTCTCTTGTTGAACGTCATCAGTATATAGAGGGACACGTGGGAACGGAGGATAGAGTTATGAACCAACGTAGGGGAATGTATATAACAGAAGACGAATTCTTGAAAAAAGTTTCAATGGCCGACATGATAGAAATCCAAGATCTCGTTAATCAGGCCTTGGCTAGGGTTAGTGCAAATGAATTCCCTGAACATGTTGCAAAAGAATTAAAGGATAAAGCACTTAAGATTTATAAAACAGCCAAAGAGGTGGGAGGACAAGATTTGGCAGACGCCCAAAATGGATACAATAATTTTGTTGATGCTTTGAAGCAACGCCATCTCATCGCCCACTAATACGGGCAACTTCAATTACCTCATCTTACTTTGTTTATAAAGGCAAAGTAAGATGAGGTGCTATTTTAGCCTTTCAAATCATTTTCATTTTATGAATCCCCAACAGAAACAAGTTTTTTACGGAATCGTTGTAGTTGTAGTGATATTCACAATAATACAACTATGTATCAATATTTTTTCAACTTCGAATGATCCTAGAGACTATAATTGGGAAGCCTTTGATGACGAGGAGAATGATATATATAAAATTATTAAAAAAATTGATAATGCTTCCAATAATTGGGAAACATCTTTGCGCCCTGTACAATTTCGTCCAAAGCACACATACTTACCAGAGGGCTTCTCTACTATAGATTCAGATCTTGCAGAACGCTTAAGGCAACACAACCATCTTTTTGAAGAACTGAAAAAAGCCCATGCCAGAGAACAAGATAAGCTTTTAACAGATGTAGAAGAAGTCAGAAAGAACAATGAAAATAATCCTGATTTGAGTGCACAAAATGAAGCAGCATTAAAACAAGAAGCGGAAGCTAAATTATTACCGCTTTATAAACAACTCTGTGAAGACAGCAGACAATTTAATAAAGAGCTCAGAAATATTCAAAATTCACTTCAAAACGGAATCCTAAATTATCATGATAAAGTGTTTAACAAATATAAAGAAAATCTAGATAAAAAACTCAAAACAACTAACCCAAGTTTTGATGTAAATTCATACAAAAATAAGATTGGGGCTAATATCAACAAAATAAAAGAACATAAATCCAAAGATACGGTTTGGATGAAACTGTTATTACAACTTGAGATTGTTCAAAACAGAATTGAAAAATGCGAAAAAATACAAAAAGAATCACGCAATAAACTTAAACAAACCATCAATCGCAAAATTGCCATGTGGATGGTTTATAATGAAATACCACAAACGCCAGACTTTCCCAAAATAGAAATCAACGCAGGAGACACTCCCGAGGCCAAGTTAAAACAAGTCAAAAAAGCTTTGGAGGACAAAAAATTTACATTCACTCCTTACAGCTATCAGATGCATCATATTGATGAAGAAGCCCGAGCTTATTGTACCTTAAAACTTCAAGAACCACCCACCCCTCCGTTCCCAATAAAAGAAGCGGATTACGTATTTGGGGCAACGGGCGACTATCAAAATATTTTGCTGGAAGTTGTCAAACAATGGGCTGAAAGCAAGGGAAAACTCGGGTTGTCTGCAAAAAGCTTACAGGTTTCTTCCTTTAAAGGGAATCATTTTATCGAAATAACCCTGCCCCATGGATCCCAAAAAGATACAGCCATTTTGCGCATTATTGTATGCAATGAAAGTTCCTGTAAAAAAATAGGTTCTCCCGCGATTGATTTTTATTTAAGTCCAAACAAAATGGGAGAAAGTGCCCTGATAGCTTATGATGCTCTGGTTTTCTTCTCCCACGAACAAGGATTTGTATTGCAACGGGAAAAGTTCCCGTCTATTCCCCGTTATTACAGCACGAGTGCACTTGAGTCAGCAATACCTGTTCTTGTGAAAAATAACGGGCATTACAAGTTCTTAGAAGTTCGTCCGGAAGACCAAACAGAAAAAAGCCATTCAACTCACGGAGCCGACACCATTCAAATATATGCTTACCACAATGTGATAGGCGCAGACAAGGCCACATTAACCCCGATAACTATTGACGATTCCATTACTATTCGCAACAGTCCCCGCTTTTTCAAGCCAACAGCAGACAATATCCGAATGGGATATTACCCGCTGGCTTATCGGATTTATGCCAGCACGACCCAAAACAATCCTCCTAGGAGGCTGACCAATCTCATAGAGTTCATGCGCAGCAATGAAGAAGCAGAGGGGCAAGCGGCTCTAAAAAGTGGTGGTCTTGTAGGTCTGTATCCACGTCCATATGCACCTAGGATTCTTACGGATGAAGATATTGAAATCAAAGAAGTTATTCGGACTCTCAAGAAGAAATTTAAGAACGGATTTGGCTACTCTGAATCCGATACGAAAATCGTAGGGGTCATGATGGGATATCGAGCACTCTTTGAAAGTAACGAAGGAGATAAAGCTACCGAAACCTTGAAAAAATCGACACAAGCCTTTGTTGAAGATGAAAAAGGAGCCAACTTCAAAGAAATGACCGATGCCATCCGTGATGATATTAAACAATATACAGCTAATTTCGAAGGTGATTGCTGTGTATGTTTTGTCGGACACGCTGATAGCACCGGACAAGAGGAAAGGAATAACACATTGTCCATTGAACGGTCCAAGACCTGCAAAGATCTTTTTGGTTCTAAAATAGAAAAATACGATGGAGGAGGCATCCCTTGTATTAACTTTGGTAGCGGAAGTCGTATGCCTGTGGGGTCTAATAATACGGAGAGTGGGAAAAAACAAAATCGGCGAGCGGAAGTATTCTTAATCTGGAGCAAGGGTACTCAAACTTATGATTAAAAAAAATTTTCCTCTCTAACGCAAAAATCAAACTTCCTCCTCAAATGAATACACCGTTATTCTTAGCTAATATATCCTCTCCTTTTACATACCTTTTGCCTTTCTTCGAACAACACAAACCAGCAGACTGGGCAGCAGCAATCATCATTGTTATTTGTTTCATCGGATTTTTATCTGCAAAAAAAGGTATCACTCGGACGAAAAAAGAAGAACAAATACTGCAAGAAAATACAAATCTTTCATACGAAGATATGCAAAAACTGGCAGCCGAAGAAGTTTCTGCCGAAACAAGCCATACGGTTCAGCGCATCCACGCCCTTATTAAGGGCGAAAAAAAGCGTCGTGTCCCTTCCCTATCGGAACTGCACAATCTTACTCAAAATTCCGAGGTTTCCCATTCTTACTCCTCTTGGTCTCGTACCATTACTTCTGTATTGGTCATTTGCGGTATTGCCGGCTCCATTATAGGTCTTCATGGAATTGATTTTTCCGAAACAAAAGGATTTAACGGCCAAGAACTGACTGTAGCTCTAAAACCCAGTTTATGGGCAGTAGCATGTACTGTGTTCCTAGTCTTGGTGCGAGCAAACTATACGAACAGATTCATGAAGTTTCTTAATGAACTGGATCGTGTCACCGTTAATGAATACATGCCTCGACTAAATTTCCGGACAAAACTTGAAGAAACGATAGAAAAATTTACAGAAATTGAAAAAAAATTTTTTTCGTGCGTTGAATCGATGCCTGAAATTAAGAAAAGTATTGATGCATGGTGTGACGCCCGAGACAGCTATCGGGAAAGCAGCAAGGAGATGCAAGAAAGCAGCAAGAAGATGCAAGAAAGCAGCAAGGAGATGCAAACATGTGCTCAGAGTATGAAAGAAACTTTGGATCTCCTGTATAATAACACAGTTGAGCAAAAAAAATCTATTGATACCCTAAACGGAACTTTATCTGAAATATCCAATTCACAAAAAAAACAGGAACACATTGTAGATTCAATTGAATCTATCACATCTACATTTCATTCATTAATTTCTATGAATGAAAAATCTACAAATAACTTAACTCAGACAATTTCTGATATAAATCAAAATTGCTCGAGCTTGAAAGACTCTATCAAACAAATCAATAGCTCACATCAACTTCACACAGAAAAAACAAATGAATTATCAAAAACAATTTCTGATATAAATCAAGATTACTCGAGCTTGAAAGAAATTATTCAACAAACCAATAGCTCATATCAACTTCATACAGAAAAAACAAATGAATTATCAAAAACAATTTCTGATATAAATCAAGATTGCTCGAGCTTGAAAGAAATTATTCAACAAATTGAAATGCAATTCTCTAAAACAGGTGCTTCACTGGATCATTTAAATACATCATGCGAGAATATTACCGAGATGATGAACGACAAACACAAGGACTGGGTAAAAAAAATCAATACATCCATGCGAGAACACGAAAACAACAAATCATCTCAGTCCGATTCTAAAAATCCAGATAGGAGGGCAAAATTTGGCAGAGCATTCAGATATTAATACACCAGCTCAATAGAGCAAAATCCTTCATCTCATTTATTTGAGATACTACCAAATATATTACATATCACGTCTGTCTGACACTTTATGGAAAACGAATATCCTCAAACAAAAGAAACAGTCAATTTTTGGCCATGTTTCAGCGATATGTTTTTGGTCTTGTTTGTAGTCGCAATGGTAGCCTTCGGTGCATATAAAGCACAAGTTTCATCTAAAGAAAAAGATTTTGATGACATGCAGGACGTGCTTATAGAACAAGAAGCGTCTATTCTTTTGCGCTTGATAACCGGAACAAGCTATTCACTTTTTGAGGACATCGAGGATCCAGAGAAAAAAACGGCCCTGGCAATGAAGTTATACAGAGCAGCTAAAACTCTTCAAAGCCAGGGAGACAAGCTAAATAAAGACCTTGATGATCATGTTAAAAACTTTAATCTTTCAACAGAATTTCATACAGATAATTATAAAGAAGCTATTCTTTCTTTCGCCCACTTCGTAAAAATAAAAGATGACAACCAAAAAGAATTAAAAACAAAAGCAGAAGTAAATTTTTATTTGAAAAATTTTCGCCCGGATATACAAATCAAAAAAATCGTTGAACGTCTGGGACCAGGCATTGGCAAGAAGCTTCTTACTAAAGAAGAATTGGAAAAACTCTTGCAAGAAAAAGAGACAGAACTTACTAAGGCTAAAGAATTGTTAACAGAAATAAAACAATCAAAAACTGTCCCAGTTTCTACATTAACACAATGTGAACAAGAACGAGACATCTATAAGAGACAAGTAAATCAATATATAAGCATATTTGGGGAGTTGCCAAAAGATGAGAAAAAAACTCAACAACAGTGGGATCAAGTAAAAAGACTGCAACAATCAAACCCAAATTTCTCTGAAGGGACATTGATTCTTGTAGACAAGCAATTCAAAAGAGCCCTGGAAATGTTCCTGGAAGCAACTGAAAATAAAACCGTTCGCATTGAATCTCCCGAACTTATTGCCTCAGCTATGAGCAAATTAGCTGAAAATATCACAGGAGGGCAATTTGATATTGTTAACTCCATGTTAAGTGAAAGTGAAGTAAAGTTTGTAAAAAATCAACCCGGCTATCATTTAATTGAATCCGTCAAAAGCAAAAATGATTTCAGTAAGGTTTATTATCATTCTAGCAAAGCTTTTGCCGATGAAGACCAATGGAATACGGCACAGACAGCCTTACTGAAAAAAGTGATTACCGGATTTGATGAAAAAAATGGAAATACAAGCAAACACAACAAAGGCATCATTGAGATGCTCAAAGACCATCCGGATAGAACTATAACCGTTGATATTATAGGTTATACGGATAGCGATGGCGATGCAGAGACCAATAATGACCTAGGTATGCGTCGTGCTCAATTTATTGCCAATATTATTAAAATCCTGCTGCAAAATCAATTAGAGTCCCACGAACAACTTCATATAACCGATAGCAATCGAGTCGTCTTCCGATGCTTTTCCGCAGGAAAATTTGGTTTACTAAAACAAAATCCTGAAGAATCTGTACATGAATACAAGGCAAGATGCCGCCGTATTGCTGTTACGGTAAAGGTCGATTCTCCCTTAAAATGAACGATTTTTTATTGTTGCTTAGGTATCAGCTTCACGAACACCCTATAGAATCCAGTCTGTTATTATTAGGATGTCTGATTGCTTTATTGGTAATCAGAGATGGATGTGGAAGATTATGGAACAGAAAATGGACGCAGGAAAATAATGATTTCAGATTATACAGCTTTCTTATTTGTTATCTGCTTCTTGTTCCGGGAACTTTAATCTGGCGCTGTAGTGATACCCTTGAGACATATGCTACCGAAATGATTAAACGCCCCTATACAATTGGAGGCGAAGCTGAAAAAGTCCCCTGGATTCCAAGCAATAACACAAACTCATACCATGGAAAGATCATAAAAGATGATATCAATCAAGCAAGAAACCAAGATCACCAAGCACTAAAGGAAAAAACCGATCCAGAAGTAATGAATGAGCAGAGAATGCTTATTTTATCAAAAAACATTAGTCACGACAAATTACACATGGGGATAGAATCACATTTCCTCAATGGTATTCCTATGGCTATCGATTGGAAAAAATTATCACAAATAATAAACAAATACTACATTAAAGAAATAAAAAACAATTTAAATTATATATCTTATCATGAAATAAACAATTTTCCATCGTACACACCAAATCATAAAGAACATCTTTTAAAAATTTGGGGAGCAAAAGCCATACGTTATTTACTAACTCGCCAAGACATTGAACTCATCTTGATGCAAAAAGAAGGAGTTTTTCAACGATTTCATAAAATCTCACAGATTTACATGGGCATTATTTTAGCGATGTATTTCATTGTGATTTCGTGCAGAGCATTTTCCGATATTCAGTCGCAAGTAACGTCGTGGCGAAACAGATGATTCCCACATTGTAATGGCAAAGCGTTTCTTTTG
Organism: uncultured Akkermansia sp.; assembly: GCA_964525305.1. Taxonomy (GTDB): domain Bacteria; phylum Verrucomicrobiota; class Verrucomicrobiia; order Verrucomicrobiales; family Akkermansiaceae; genus Akkermansia. The sequence goes on along the minus strand of CAZGGR010000002.1, from coordinate 164,627 downwards.
TCTGACCGCTTTATCTCTTCATGATAAGCCCTATCAATCATCATTCGATTGCCTGTTGGGCTCTACAATCCCAAAAAAGCACATTTGGGAAATGAAAAACAGCCCCCCTTTCTATTCTGTTGCAAAGCCCCACTAAGCGTTTTTTCACGAAACGTTCATTGAGAAAACTTTTTGGCGGCCACACCTTGCCCCGCCTCATATGTCCATTCCCAAATAAGAGCTTCCTGTAACGAATAAGGTACTCCTTAGCTGTACCGGCTCTAAAAAGCGTCCATTAAGAGCTCATTCAACCCATTCGCCCTAATCTTAAGGACACCTCGATTCAAACACAATCTACGAAAAGAAAACCGCAAGTCCTGTTTTCATAGAACTTGCGGTTAAATAAAACTGGTAGCAGGGAGGTGATTTGAACACCCGACCAAAGGCTTATGAGTCCTCTGCTCTACCACTGAGCTACCCTGCCATTAAGTGGTTGATGCCATAAGGCGAGAGATATTTAGCTCAAATCGGAACAAATGTCCAGATTTTTTTATCAATCCGGGCTCTTTTCTTGAGAATGACATTCCATCTCGTTCTAATAAAACAATTGATGCAGAGTCAACAACAGCATCAAACGCCACATATTGATCTTTCAAAATACTAAGAGATTTCAGAGTTAATAGACCTTTTATTACTCATATTCGTCTGGAAAGGGACAAAAAATACAACCCCATAAAGATCTTGGGATCCACCATTTTTCCTATCTTCATCTGATCCTCCAACCATTGATGAACTTTCGGTAAGGGAATGCGATGTACAATAATATTCTCATTTTCCACCCCGCCCCCTTCCGATACCTGATGCAATCCTTCTGCCAGATAAAAGGAGACTACTTCTGTGGTCAACCCGGGGGATGAAGGCCCGGTCAACAGGTAAGTCCAATGATCTGCCGTGAATCCGGTTTCTTCTTCCAGTTCTCGGGTAGCGGATTGCAATGTGCTTTCTTCCCCCTCATCGCCGGATATCCCTGCAGGCAACCCAATTGTGAAGGAATGCAGAGGAACACGGTATTCTTCTACCAACAAAAGTTCATGTTGCTCCGTTACCGCTATAATCATGACGGCTCCATTAGCATTAACTCTGCGCACATATTCCCATCTTCCCTCTTTCACAAGCTCCAAAAAACTACCTTGGTAGAGGGATTGGGTCGGTTCTTCTTGATGCTTCATTGATTCCATGATGAACATCACGTTAGATTCCTCCAGAACACTTGTCAATCACGGCAAAATACACCTGTACTCATCCCGGCTCACAGCCAAGCATAAGTGCTTGATTTTGGGCGATATAATCATCATTTTTACAGCTCATGCACCAATAATACACACTCCAATACATTTATAATAAACAAATTACAACGTTATTCAAAAAATATATTCAGGAGGACTAAATTATCGGCGGATGCAAGCACAAAATATTTTTTTATGTGGAACTCCCATGGAACATAGCTCGGAGGAATCTTGCCATGACTCATTTCAAAAAGATGTTTTTTCTGGAGCCATAAATCTGTAGTTTGGCGCTCCCGCCGACCGAGAGGTTGAGCTGAAAGCGGATGAGTTCGCCTTCTCCCTCCCGATGGACGTTGTGAGCAGACACGGTTGCAGGTATTCCTTCAGGGATTTTACTGAGGCCGGCCTCATAACGCGACGGGAAAAAGCCCTAACGGGCAAAAAACATCAACAACATTTTCATTTTTATTACAATGACACCAGCATCAGAATTATCCGCCACGTGGTCAAAAATCACGGGAGCTCTGCAAACAATCATATCCCAGGATCTTTATGACCTGTGGTTTCCCAAATTTTCTTTGTTTGAAGATAATGGGAAGACGCTGACTCTGATCTGTGATGCATCTGACTCCATGGCAGCTATGTGGGTGGAAAACAGTTATACATCCGAGCTAAAACAAGCCGTCATGCTGGCACTTGGTTCCGAACGACAAATTAAGTTCATCTGCACAGACGATCTTACAGCTCCCGCACCAACAAAAGAGCAACCGCAAAAGACTGTTATTCAGCTCAAGGAACAACCGACAGCAGAACCCATCGTCAAAAAGCAACGTTCACAAACACCAAAAACAAGTCTCAATGACTTGTACACGTTTGATTCGTTTGTCGTTTATGAAAACAGTCGCTTTGCCTATCAAGCAGGACTAGCGGCGGCTCAATCAGAACGCCCCCTGTTCAATCCTCTTTTCTTATATGGCAAATCCGGCGTTGGAAAAACCCATCTACTTCAAGCCATTGGACACGAGGTATTACAACAAAATCCATCAACAAACGTGGTGTACGTTACCGGCGAACAGTTTGCTAATGAGTTTATTGACGCATCACGAACCCAGAATGGACAAAGCTTTACAAAATTGCGACGCAAGTACCGCAAAGCGGATGTGTTGCTGGTGGATGATGTCCAGTTTATTTCCGGTAAAGAAAAAACGGTAGAAGAGTTTTTACATACATTTGATGAACTGTTCCATGCGCATAAGACTATTGTCATTTGTGCAGATGCCGCCGCTTGCGACATTGATAATCTAGATACTCGTCTGGCAGCGCGCTTAGAATCCGGACTTACGATAGAATTGAATCTTCCGGACGATGAAGGGCGTTTGGAAATCCTGCGCAGCAAACGAGACAGAGCCGGGATGAATGTATCCGATGAGATTCTGAGATTCCTTGCTGAACGCATTCAAAAAAGCGTGCGCCGTTTGGAAGGAGCGTTGCTTCGTGTAGCAACTTTCTCCTCTCTTTCCGGGAAAATGCCGGACATTTCTAAAATCGAGTTGCTTTTACGCGATATCTTAAGGGAAGAAAACAGTCGTATTTTGACAGTGGATACCATCCAAAAGAGAGTTGCGGACTTTTACGAGCTTAAGGTAAGTGACCTTACGGGCAAGCGTCGTCCGAACAGTATCGCTTTTCCTCGTCAAATCGCCATGTACCTAAGTCGTCGCCTAACGGAATGCTCCCTAAAAGACATCGGACGGGCTTTTGGAGGGAGAGACCATGGTACAGTCATCCATGCCAACAAACTGGTTGCCTCTCGCATGGAAGACGATGTACGCATCAGAGATATCGTTTTGCGGTTGGAAGAAGAATTGAAAGAATAATCCCTTTTGAAGTCTTTCTTAAGGGATCGCTACACGTCTCCCCCTAAGGTCAACACACAGCTTCGCATAGCTATTCCTGAGAAGGATTTGAAGAAAACCGGGAGGGGAGAATAAGCTTGAGGCAGGGGCTTGTTTTGGATTAGAATCATGCCCGTTCACATTGATTCCATGATCCACGCCGAACAGCTTTCCAAAGAGTTTGGCCGCTTTCAAGCGGTAAAAAATGCCTCTTTCCATATTGCAAAAGGGGAAATAGTAGGTTTTCTGGGGCCGAACGGCGCAGGCAAAACAACCACATTGCGTATGCTGACAGGGTATCTGCCCCCCACTTCCGGGACAGCTACTATTGCCGGATTCGATATTGTCAAAAATCCACTGGAAGCTCGCAAACATTTGGGATATTTGCCGGAACATGTTCCTCTTTACGACGACCAACGCGTAACGGAATACCTAAAATTCCGAGCAAGACTTAAAGGTATCTCTTCCAAACAAATCTGGCCATCAGTTGCTAAGGTAGTGGAACAATGTGGTCTGGAACCTGTGCGACGCAAAATGATTCGTACTCTTTCCAAAGGATATCGTCAACGAGTGGGGCTTGCCGATGCACTTTTGGGAGAACCAGATCTACTCATTCTTGATGAACCGACCAACGGATTAGATCCAAATCAAATACGCCAAATAAGAGAACTTATTAAGAGTTTAGCATCCAGTCACACCATCATTCTTTCCACGCATATTCTCAGTGAAGTGGAAATGATTTGCAACAAGGTCATCATTATTGATCAAGGCACAGTCAAAGCAGCTGACACTCCAGCCAACCTGACAGCTAATCTCCGCGCAGCCGGCAAAATCACCTTGGAGTTCCGAGGAGATCGAGAATTGATCACACAAAAGCTGGAAGGCCTAGAACACGTAAAAAAAGTCATTCACGAAGGAACGGACTCCGACGGCTGGCACACTCTGACTGTACGAGCAGAAGCAGGGACAGACACTCGAGAAAAAGCAGCTCGACTCCTTTCTGAACAGGGGTGTCCCCTGCGCCACATTTACCGCCACACCCCTACCCTAGAAGAAGTATTTGTGGAAATGACCCGCAAAAATTAATCCAGTTCCAATCTCCACTCTTTTTTCATTATTTCTCATTTTCCATGTCTCCGGTACTTACCATTTTCAGAAAAGAACTCAGAGGTTACCTCATGACTCCTTATGGTTGGGTCATTCTTGCCTTTGTAATGGCGCTCCAAAGCGTTTCCTTATCAGGTACGCTTAAGGCATTTCAACTAGCACCGCAAAAAGAAGGCATCTTGTTCTTCATCCTGCATTCCCCCATGTTCTGGTTTTACTTCCTGTTCATCTTCCCCTTACTTACTATGCGTTCTTTAGCGGAAGAAGAAAAAACAGGCACTCTGGAATCCCTACTCACCGCTCCAGTTAAAACATGGCAAGTCGTACTGGGTAAATATTTCTCAGCGTACGCCTTTTATATAATTCTATGGCTTCCCTTGCTATTGTATCCGCTATTAGCAGACTGGGCCAATTTATTCGTGCAGTGGATTTACGGATATGATGCCGGCATGGCACTCCCCTATCGTCTGGCAGATTGGGGCGGAGCATATGCCATTTTATTGCTTATAGGAGCATGGTTTACCTCCATTGGCATTTTTGCTTCTTCTATGACGGGCAGTCAAATTATCTCAGGCATCATCACGATTGGCTTGTTGGTTTTGATTTTTTTCATGGGCTTGATTCCCGTTGTATGGGGAGAATTTCCTGCGGCAGAGATTTTTCACTACATTTCATGCTCGGAACATCTGGATCGTTTTTCTGCAGGGCTGATTGATACACGTCCAGTTGTATTCTACTTAACAGCAACAATTCTAACACTTGCTGTTACCATTCGAATTATTGATCACCGTCGCTGGAAGCATTAATTGCTCGTCCGTCTTTTTTCACTTTTCTTTTTACTTTTATTTATGAGCGAAAAACCTGCCACCACTTCCACGGAAGCAGAAACCACCTCAACGCCTCCGCGCAAAGTCAAACGCCCTTGGATGACCTGGATCAAACTCTTCCTATTATGCATTATCGTTATATGCCTAAACTATGTAGGATGTCACGAATATTACCGCCGAGATTTAACAGAAGACCAACGTTATGAGATTTCCGGACAAAGTATCAATATGCTCCATGCTCCGGAAATTCAGAATCGTAAAACCCCTATAAAAATTACCTTCGCCTTTCTGCGCACCACTCAAAACTATACACGTATGCGCTCCCTGCTTGAGGAATATGAACGTTATTCCAATGGCAAAGTGAAAGTTGAATACGTAGATCCTCTCCGACAGCCGAATAAAGCACGTGAGATTTCCAATATTTACGGTATTGAGTTCAAAAAGAACCTAGTCATCATTGACGCCCGTGAAGACACAGAAAAAGCCCTCAAAACATTTGAAGGGACTCAAGCTGATGCAGCCCACGTTCGTATCTTGGCTGGGGACTCATTTGTTGTATACGCTCCCGGTCCAGATGGTAAGAATATGAAAGCAGTCGCTCTTCAAATTGAAGATATGATGACTGCCGGCATTTATGGAGCGGCTAACGGTGAACCACGTAAAATATACATTGCGGCAGACAAAAGCAATTTTAATGATTCATTAAGTAACAGCAATGAAGAAAGTATTTTCACTACTTTGAACAAGATCTGCCGTTCCGTTAATCTGCAACTTGTTCCTATCCGTATGAGTGGCTTAAAGGAGATTCCGCAAGATGCCTCCGGATTTATGATCATTGGCTCCAAATATGATCTAACTTCTCAGGAAGCTCAGGTACTCCGCCAATACTGGGATCGTCCTAATTCTGCCATTTTGGTCATGCTGGAGCCCCAACAAGATACACCCAAACAATTGTATCGTTTTCTCCGAGAACAAGGATTAAGGCCGCAAAATGACCGGGTCATGCTCCGAAATCGTAACAATCGTTCCGTTTTTGAGATTAACGCCATTTTTGCACCGTCTCTAAATTGTACACGTGAATTCTGGAACTCCAGCACAGGGTTGGAGGGTGAAAGTATCTCCATCATTCTGGATTCAGACAATGCAACAATGGAGCAAAAGCGAATCACCCCCTACCCTCTTTTAGTTACTACAGAAGATTATTACGGAGAAACTAAGTACAATCGTTTTCCTGTTCAATTTGATACACGGGAAGATACGCCCGGTCCTCTGATGATAGGAGCAGCTCTCATTCGCGGCAACTCCGGAGACGTGAATCAAACCAAAACGACCGGACGTTTGGTTCTATTGGGAAATACGGATCTGCTTCAGCCACGTCAAATCAAGCCGGAACAAAGGGACTTTATGCGTACACTGATCGGCTGGATGACGGATCGTGAAGAATTACGAGGGCTCGGATCTCGACACGATCTAACTATTAAGCTCAATTTGGATCGCAACGCCTTGGGAATCCTAGAACTTCTGACCAACATCGGACTCCCCCTGCTGGCTTTGCTCATTGCCATGATCATCTGGAACACGCGTCGCCACTAATACCACATCGTTCATCATCGGAAAGCACATGCGCACATTCCGCTTCATTCTCCTTATCATCCTAGCCATTGTCTCCATTGGAGCTGCGGTTTTACTGACCATTGACGGTAACCTGTCACGCCTCATCGGACGAACTACTTTCAATTCAGGAGAACGCTTGTTCCCCTACTCTCGAGAAGAAATGAACAAAGTCTCTTGGATGCGCATTAATTGCGTAGGAGATATAGCGGAGTTTCATCGAAAATCTAACGGCGTCTGGTGGTGCGACAAACCATGGAATGACCGAATGGATCCCCGTGCCGCAGCAGCTATTTTGCAATACACTTACTCTACTAGCATTGTAGACGCTTTACCCCTTCATAAAATAGACTCGGCTTCTCTGAAAGAGTTTGGAGTCAAAACAACCCCTGTTACAATTACCCTTAAAAATATAAGCACCGACGGCAATTACACCTCCACAGTAGCTCGTTATACATTAGGGTCTCCGGCACCATGGTTAGTAGATGATCAAGAAAACCAGACAACGGATGAGACTACCTACATGCAGACGGATTTCTATGGTAGAGACACTCGCATTCTGGTAGGTACCGGCAATATTATGCCCTTGTTTAAGGCAGGTATCCGCCAACTCAGGGACCACCGTCCACTGCTTCTGCATCCGTCAATGCCTGCTTCCATTGAAATTAATAACAAGGGACAGCGCATCACTTTAAAACGTCAAAGTCCCCATTCTCCATGGTTGATCTCTGAACCTCTCGAGTTACATACGGATTCTGTCATGATGGACGTTTTGCTAGGAACACTCCAAAAATTGACTGCTCTGCGCGTCTATGATCCAGAAGAAATCAGCGTTCCGGATCTTCCGGATGACCAGCTGATCTCTGTTTCCATTAAAAATTTCACAGGAAGCCATACATCAAACGACTCATCTTGGCCGACGGAAGAGAATCCCGTTACTCTCCGTATTTACCCACCTTCAGGTAACAATAATCAAACAGAACCGGTCAAGGCAACGGTTTCAGACCGTAAAGCCGTATTTGAACTGGCTCAAACATCTGAAAACAGTAAAGAAGTGCCGGGAGTACGCAATATTCCGCTATCTCTAGAACTTTTACGATCCAAACAATTGACTGATATCGGGGATTACAAAATAACCGGCCTTTCCATCCGTAAGAGTTTCCGAGATTATCCTACCATTGCTCGATTCATTCAGGGAGATGAGAAAAAAGGGATCAAGCCCACATGGCTGTACACTGCGGAAGGATCCCGCTATCAGGAAGCCAATCCAGAACACCTTATTTCCCTACTCAAAACAATCAAAACGGGTAACGTAGCAGGCTTCGTCACAGATAATGCCACAGACCTTTCCGTATACGGACTGAACAATCCTCAATTAACGCTTACCATGTCCTTACTCCCCAAGCCAGGAGAATCAAAACGCCCTCCGGTAATGGTCTTTTTCTCCAAAGGTACGGATGGAGCCTGGTACGCACAACAAGCGGGCAAAACTTCTGTCGTCATGCTTGATAGTTCCTATATGAAAGATTTACTGACGGATGCTTTGGCTTGGAAGAAAAAAAGGCTTTTTTCCTTTAATAGATTTGACCTCAGGGAAATGCACCTGGAACGAATCGGAAATGGTGCCCCCCTGATTCTTAGATTTGACCGGTTGGACGACTCTTGGACGGCTACAAAAGACGGAAGGGACGAAACCCTAAACATCAATCCCAACCGTGCAAACCGCTATCTAGATGAACTGGAAAAACTGGAAGTAAGTACATGGCTTCCCTATACGGATGTTATGGCTCATACAGCAATGAAAAATCCGGTTTTCCGGTTAAAACTTATCCTCAATGTTTACAAGGAATCCTCTCATCCAGCGGACACCGGCAATGGAGACATTTCCTTTGCTCAGGAATCGGAAATGGAAGAAAAAACAATCACCCTGACCATTGCTCCTGCAGGGGAAGCGGGTTACAGCAGATTTTACTATGGTAAAATCAATACATCTCCTTATTATTTTATCCTGAATATGGATGCCGTTCGGTTACTTGGAGCCAGCCTCTCGGAAGACAATTAACCATTTCTTTCCCCCTATCATGAGTTCTATTACCCTAAAAACTGTTACCGATTTCTTAGACGGGCTTCTTTCTGTAGCATCTATCCCAGACGCACCGGGAGCGAAAAATGGACTTCAGTTGGAAAACAACGGAACTGTTTCCAAAGTAGCTCTTGCCGTGGACGGCTCTGAAAAAGCCATCCGCGCAGCACTGGAAATCGGAGCAGATTTACTTATCCTCCATCACGGCATTTTTTGGCAAGCCATGCAACCTATTACCGGCATAGCATACCGTAAACTGAAAGCTGCGATTGACGGGAATCTGGCCATTTACTCGGCACATATTCCTTTGGACATCCATCCCGTATACGGTAACAATGCTCTGTTAGCCAAAGCTTGTGGTATAACTCCTTGCTCCAATGAAGGATTGAATTATCAAGGCGTTTCCTTAGGGACCCACGGAGAGTTCTGTGGAAGCTGTTCAGAACTGGCTAACATACTACAATCCGTGCTTAAGGCTCCAATTCAATCCTTTTGGGCAAAGTCCCCGAACGAACCAGCAGGAGATGTTTTCATCTGTACCGGTGGAGCAGGAGATGATTTGGTTCAAGTCGCAGAATTGGGATGCCAAACTTACATCACAGGGGAAGGATCCCACTGGAATATTCCCCTTGCTCAAGAGTTAGGCCTAAACCTCATTTATGGTGGTCATTACTTTACAGAAACTTTCGGTGTAAAAGCTTTGGGGCGGTTGCTTCAAGATGTTTACGAAATGGATTCCGTCTTCATTGATCTACCTCCTTCCGCTTATTGTCATTAACCGTCACCATCAGTATATGAACCTAACTACGGACGATGCCGATGGAAAAATCCGTCTAGATCAATACCTGTCATCTCATCTACCGGAACTCTCCCGTTCCAGAATTCAGAACTTAATTAAAAACGGAGACGTGCTGGTGAACGGAGCTCCTGCCAAGCCTAAAAATCCCGTCTTCCGGGGAGATTCCATCACTATAAGCATTCCAGATCCAGAACCAGCGGAAGCACAGCCGCAGGATATTCCTCTGGATATCCTATATGAAGACGAAGACGTTATCGTCATCAATAAAGAAAGTGGCATGGTAGTACATCCGGCTGCCGGTAACCCTGATGGAACTATTGTTAATGCCCTGCTTCACCACTGCGGAGACCTCTCCGGTATCGGCGGAGTAGAACGCCCCGGCATTGTCCATCGACTGGATAAAGACACGTCCGGTTGCTTAGTCATTGCAAAAAATGATGGAGCGCATCAATCGCTTACCGCACAATTTGCCGTCCGCAGTACAGAGAAGCGTTATTTAGCTGTTGTTCAGGGAGTTCCATCTCAAAGTTCCGGAACAATCTTTACTCACATCGGGCGTCACCCGGTCAACCGTCTAAAGATGGCAGTAGTCAATCCCGGATCCGGAAAAGCTGCCATTACGGATTACGATCTACTCTGCGCAGACCCGGCTACGGATTCATCTCTAGTTCTATGTACTCTGCACACAGGCAGAACCCACCAAATACGCGTGCACATGCTTCACCTGGGACACCCCCTCATTGGAGACCCCATTTACGCCAAACCCACACGACAAAAAGCCAAACCGGGCAGACTCATGCTTCATGCTTGGAGGCTATGTTTTGACCACCCACGCACAAACAAACGCATGGAGTTTGAAGCTCCGCTTCCTCCGGAATACACACCATGGCTTCAACTCTTTCCCAATGGTCTTTATGGAGTCATTCCGGATCCTCGCCCCATGCAATCAGACTTGGAACAAAGCTGATACATCTTTGGTTATTTTTCGACAGGGGTACTCGTATATCGTTTCACCATCGAGGGCCATAGCAATATTTGTCTATCCGGGGTTCACAGAAAAACATTCTCCTACTTTATACCCAAGTTATACTTAACAAATGAATTGGCTAACATATATTTTTGCGAAATGAATAATTATCCAGTTCAGTCTTTGTCTCAGTATCGGTAACACCTGTTACTCTTATTTTAGATTTCTCGACGTCTCCAATAAACATCTTATGTTTAGATGCCCAAGCCCCAACTTCCCCCTTACCCGCTTTTCCTAAATGAAAACCCCACTCATTCTATAAAGATCGGGATAAAAATCATAAAAAATTGAAACATAACCATTCAGAGAAACATTTCTAACCGTAATTCATCGGGTTCGATCAACGTTAAACAACACATCTATAATAAAAACATCCTTGAGACATCTAAACAAAAGAGCTGTTTACCTCTTGTTATTTACAAGAAAAAAGTCTCCGTTATCAACCTCCATTTAACCTTGCTTTACCATCTTCAAATAACTATTCTGATGTGGATTTAACATACAGCTTTCACAGAAAAACATGGAGAATACGCACCAAGAAAAGTCCGGGAATCCGGATTCAGTCTCACAACAGGATAAAGGCGTAACATCGAATAACCGAACTGTTGCCCTATCGGTGGCTCGGCAAGCCATTGATGAAGTAGATGCCCAAATTGTGGAATTACTGAAAAAGCGTGCGAAACAAGTTCATGAAATTGGTCGCATCAAAAAAGCAGACGCAGCTCCCATCTTCGTACCTGAACGAGAAACAGCTTTAATCAATAAACTAAACAAACTCAATGCTGGATTCCTTCCAGAAGCAGCACTTCTCTCCATCTACAGGGAAATCATATCCTGTTCTTTTTTTCTAGAAGGGGGACTTACCATTGCCTATTTGGGGCCCAAGGGGACGTGGAGCCACTTAGCAGCACTTAAACAATTCGGAAAAAGCTGTACACTCGTTCCTTGCCAAAGTTTTAAAGACGTGTTTGATATGGTAGATCGAGGGAAAGCGCAATACGGCGTCGTCCCCGTAGAAAATTCGTCAGAAGGCTCGGTTACTGCTGTAATGGATCTTTTTGTCACCTCCCCCCTTAAAATTTGTGCTCAGGTCAATCTGAATATTCGCAACAGTCTGATGGCCGATATTCCGCGAGAACATATCCGCATTTTATATTCTCACCCCCAGGTATTAGGACAAACAAGAAACTGGATTCAGCGCCACTTTCCAAATGCTGAACAAGTGGAAACCTCATCCTCTGCAAAGGCATGCCTCCTTGCCAAAGAAAATGCAGCCATGGGAGCGGCCTCTTTAGGATGTTCCTTGGCGGCAGAACTATTTGGACTACAGGTTCTGGAAGAAGACGTACAAGATTTGACAGGCAATACCACCCGATTTGCCGTTATTGGTCGTCAGCAAACCCAACCAAGTGGAAAAGACCGCACATCTCTGCTTATACGCATTCAGCATAAACCAGGGACCTTGGCAGAAGTCATTAACTGTTTTCAGCGTCACAACAACAATCTCATACGCATTGAATCCCGTCCATCCAAGGTCATTAACTGGGAATATGTTTTTTATATAGATGCCGTAGGCCACATTCTGGAATCTCCTCTCAAAGAAACCCTTCCAGAGCTGGAAAAACATTGCTCTATGCTGAAAATCCTAGGTAGTTATGCAGATACAGACTGCATTTAACCACCTCATCTTATTTCAAAATACCTATCATTTCTTAAAATATGAATATTGCCGTATTTACTGCTCTATCTTTGTCCCTTTGCACAAGCATTCCTGCCATAGCTCAATACTCCGCATCTGAAATCGTTACGGAAAACGGACAGCCCATTCTGGCTCTTAATAAACAATTCGCTCATCAGATTCGCAATGGGAAAACTACGGCGGTCCCCGAAGAATTTTCCGTTCTCACTCCTGGTTTACCGGCTAAAGCAGATTCAAATCATGCTGCTGTAAAAGAAACGGCAAAAGAACGTAACCAACGTATGGGATGGTGGCGTGATGCCAAGTTTGGAATGTTTATCCACTATGGTCTGTACTCAGGTTTGGCAGGAGAATGGAAGGGCAAACCTGGCGGCTCAGAATGGATTCAAAAAAATGTGGAAGTTGATACGGACACTTATGCTGCAGAAGCGTTGCCGCTGTTCAAACCAAAAGCAGGACTTACAGAAGAATGGGCGCAATTGGCCAAAGATGCAGGATGCCAATATGTCGTACTTACTAGTAAACACCATGAAGGTTTTGGATTGTTTGACAGTACCCAGACTAAATATGATGCCAAAAGCGCTATCAATCGAGACATCATCCGTGAATACACGAACTCCTGTCGCAAACGTGGTTTAAGAGTAGGCTTTTATCATTCTGTTATCGACTGGCATCATCCTACTTACGACAACACAATTTGCCCCGGTCTTTGTTACCCGAAAGGACAAGCTAAAATGCTTCAAGACAAAAAAATACCACGAGATCATGCGACTTATCAAAAATACTTGCATGCTCAGGTACGGGAACTGATGACACATTACGGAACCATTGACATTATGTGGTGGGATTACTCACAAGGAGCTATGGAAGGAGAACGTGGTTGGAAAGCTCCAAAACTGATGGATATGGTTCGTTCCATTAATCCCGGTGTTATCATGAACAATCGTCTATATGCCTATGCCGGGTTAAATAAAAATCAAGCTGGTTCTCTGGATTTGCGTTGTGGAGACTTCATTACTCCGGAACATTTCATTCCCAAACAAGGGTATCCCGGAGTAGACTGGGAATCCTGCATGACCGTCAGTGATAAATGGGGATACAATCGATATGATACCAATATTAAATCCTCAGAAACTCTCATTGCAAAACTCGTGGAATGCGTCACTAAAGGAGGAAACCTTTTGCTCAACGTCAACCCTATGGCAGACGGTACAATCCCCCCCAAGGTTGCAGAATCCATGCGTGGTGTAGGACAATGGCTTCGCTATAATGCAGAAGCTGTGTATGGTACACGTGCCTATCTGAAATTAGACCAACCGGCCTCCATCAATCGTAAAGGAGACATTTATGTCTTCCTCATTCCTCCACCAGATAAAAAAACAGCCATGCCTCCCAGCAAAGGGACCATGCAAGAGCTAACAGAAGGTACAGAACACGCCAGGATGCAACCATTGGACGCTACCGGATTTGAAGATGAAGAAGGAGTCACCATTACCTTGCCAATTGGTTATACCCATGCCACGTTGCTGGGGGACAACGTTGTCCTGCCGGTCATTAATGGAACAGTTCAATTCAAAGCGCATGAACATTCTAAAACAGCTTGTTCCGTCATCAAGCTGAGCAAATAATAACATCATTCCATTCATATTCCCTATGGAAGAAGATCTTTTTTCCCTAGCGGCAAGCAAACAAACTTCCGCCTTATCACAACAAGAGGCAACCAAAGAAAAAGACGCAAGACGTATTGAACTCCTGCGTTCGGAACTGGTTCGCCATAACAAGCTGTACTATGAACAAGCGGAACCGGAAATCTCCGATGCGGAATATGATGCTCTATTCTTAGAACTGGAAAAATTGGAATCAACTTATCCGGATTTGGCTACACCAGATTCTCCTACACGTCGAGTAGGAGGGGCTCCATTACGAGGCTTCACACAAATCAGACATGCCGTCCCGATGCTATCCATAGATGATATCTTCGAACAAAGGGATTCCCTGATACCAGATGAAGAACTGGTGGAGTTTTACAACAAATTAATCAAAGCACTAAACACGGAGAAAATCCCCGTCTCCATAGAACCTAAGATAGATGGAGTGGCTCTCACCATCATGTACCGCAATGGCAAGCTAGTATATGCAGCCACACGTGGAGACGGAGATGTAGGAGACGATATAACAGCCAACGTCCGCACAATCCATTGCATTCCACAAGAACTTCCAGCAGGAGCACCCACTGTATTGGAAGTACGCGGAGAGGTCTATATGCCGAATGAAGCCTTTGCCAAGCTCAATGAAGACAGGGATGCAGAGGGATTACCGGCTTTTGCCAATCCACGCAACGCTACAGCCGGCACACTCAAGCAACTGGATTCCCGACAAGTAGCAAATCGGCCTTTAGCCTTTCTAGCTCATGGTCTGGGAGCCTATGAAGGGCCGGAACTCCTAGATGTTAATGACTTCTGGGAATTACTCATCCGCTGTGGAATTCCCTGCAATAAGCCAATACTCTATGCAGACAATTTGGAAACGACACGTCTTGCTGTTCGGGAAATTGACAACATTCGTCACACGCTTCCTTACGGTACAGACGGAGCCGTTATTAAAATCAGCTCTATGAGCACGCGTGCTATTATGGGTTCCACAGCGCGAGCTCCACGTTGGGCCGCCGCCTATAAGTTTCCCCCAGAACAAAAAGAAACAACCCTGCTTAATATCACGGTTCAAGTAGGTCGCACCGGTGTACTTACCCCCGTAGCGGAACTCAGTCCTGTCCAACTCTCCGGATCCACAGTATCTCGTGCAACCCTTCACAATCAGGACGAAATCGATCGTAAAGACATACGTATTGGAGATACAGTATTAGTAGAAAAAGCTGGAGAAATCATACCAGCAATTCTTAAGGTAAACCTTTCCAAACGCCCGACAAATTCAAATCCATACAGTATTTGGGCAGCCACAAACGGTCTTTGTCCTGCTTGCGGCAATCCCATTATGAAAGAAGAAGGCAAAGTTGCCTGGCGATGCACCAATTTCACATGTCCTGCTCAAGCCGTCACGAGTATTACCCACTTCTGTTCTCGTGCAGCATTAGATGTAGAAAGCATCGGCTCAACCGTAGCTGAGGCCTTACGAAATACAGGTATGGTATCCTCAGCCTTGGATCTATTCTTTCTAAAAACAGACCAACTCGCCTCTCTGAACCTAGGAACTCAAGAAGAACCACGCCGATATGGAGAAAAAAACGCCCGCAAAGCACTAGAGGCCCTTCAGAATGCGCAATACTTACCGCTAGAACGCTGGATTATTGCCTTCGGTATCCCCTTAGTGGGAGAAGTTGCAGCCAAAGCTCTGGCAGATACACATCCAGACTTGGAGCATGTTGCCTCTTCATCGTACATCAAAGACATCATCCGCCTAGACGAATTATTGGCACTAGTTTCGACCGCCAATCCCAAATCCCGTGAAAACAAAAAAGCGGTAAAAGAAGGTTCAATATCAGCAGAAATACTCAACGTTCGTTATCAAGAATTAGTGACTGAAATTGACCGCTTGACCGAGCCTTATCTGGCAACTGGATACTTACATAAAAACAATTCCAAACTCAGTTTCGGCTCAGACATAGGCGTAGCAGCGGCAAAATCCATGTGTTGCTTCTTTGACTCTGCTGCCGGGACTCGCACCATGGAAACCCTTCGTTCTCTAGGAATCAATCCTCGCTCTCAATCATACCGTTCCAGCCTTCTTACTCTTTCCGCTGGCCCTCTCAGTGGCAAAACAATCGTCATCACCGGAACGCTCAGCCACCCAAGAAACTATTTTGAACAAATCATCGCTGACAATGGAGGGAAAGCCATAGCGGCTATCTCCAAATCCACATCTTTTTTGTTGGCAGGCACTGGAGGAGGCTCCAAGCGGGATAAGGCTACTAAACTGGGCATTCCTGTTATTTCTGAAGAAGAGTTCCTTCAGATCATCGGAATAGAAAAATAATCCCTTCATATTCACCATCTGGAGATTTTTTTCACACCAGATCAGCGTAAAAAAGCTTGCTACCGGCTCATATCTGTTCCCTAATAACTGCCATATGCTGAACTTGCCAAATGTCATTACTCTTATACGGATAGTCCTGGCAATCCTTTTTACTGTGGCAGTCAGCTTAGCCAGCCAAACACCTTGGCTTTTCCCTGTTGCTTTAGCCACTTTCATTCTGGCTGCATGTACAGACTGGTTAGACGGCTACCTAGCACGACGTTTGAACCAAGTTACCACTTTCGGTAAACTTATTGACCCCTTAGCTGATAAAATAGCGGTCTCAGCTGCATTCATTTATCTAACAGGAGCAAACTTCTGTCCGGCTTGGGTCTCTATTCTCATTATCAGCCGAGAATTCTTAATCACCGGGTTACGCCAAATTGCGCAGGATCACGGCGTCATTATCCCTGCGGGAACTTCTGGCAAATGGAAAACGGCATTTCAACTAGCTTTTTGCATCGCCTGTCTGCTCGCCTTAACCGGACAACATATGCCGACGATTCTTCCCTTATTCATGCAATCTTTGGCAGAACTCTGCCTGCCCGGAGTCATTCTGTATTCAATAACGATCTGGGGGGCCGTTCTCTTGACAATTTATTCTGCAGTCGTTTACTGCATCGGCGCTCGCAAATTATTCACCCGTTAACATCAGATCATAAAGGGGAGCCTACTTTTTCCCCTTACAACAACGCTGTATTTATAAAAAGAGGGTGGCTTTAATCTTTGGGGCTAATACATTCTGCTGATTTCATTCTTTGAGCTTTTATTCAGTAAGCAAATATGCTATGAACGGGGAGCAGCCGTGTGACCTGTTCGATCACTGGCCGTCAATTTCAATTCACATACTTCATTATTCAACATGTATACCCCCGAATTTAAAAAAATCCTCACTTCCACCCTTGACGGGTTACGTGCGGAAGGTCTTTACAAGGATGAACGCTTTATTGCTTCTCAGCAGTATTCCCAAGTAACACTGAAAGACGGACGTTCCGTCATCAATATGTGTGCCAATAACTATTTGGGATTGGCCAATAATCCGGAAGTAATGGAAGCCGCTAAGAAAGCCATTGATCAATGGGGTTTTGGTATGGCATCCGTACGCTTCATCTGTGGTACACAAACACTGCACCGTCAATTGGAAGAACGCCTGAGCCAATTCTTGGGTACGGAAGACACGATTTTGTTCCCCTCTTGTTTTGATGCCAATGGTGGTCTGTTTGAAGGGCTGTTGACAGCAGATGACGCCATCATCTCTGACTCTCTGAATCATGCTTCCATTATTGATGGTGTACGTCTTTGCAAGGCTAAGCGTTACCGCTTTGCAAACAATGATATGGCAGATTTGGAAGCCAAATTGCAAGAAGCTGATGCAGCCGGTGCTCGTGTAAAATTAATTTCCACAGACGGCGTATTCTCCATGGATGGCATTATTGCTCAGCTGGATAAGATCCATGAACTGGCTGCCAAATACAATGCTATTGTTCATTTTGACGATTGCCACGCCACTGGGTTCCTTGGCAAGCGTGGCCGCGGCACACACGAATACCGTGGTCTATTTGGTAATATTGATATCACAACGGGTACTCTAGGCAAGGCCTTGGGCGGAGCTTCCGGTGGTTATGTATCTGGTCCTAAGGAAGTAGTGGACGTACTGCGCCAAAAGGCTCGTCCATATTTGTTCTCCAACAGCGTAGCTCCTGCCATCGTAGCAGCATCCATCAAAGTGCTGGATCTGCTGGAACAATCCACAGAAGCTCGTGACCGTGTGGAAAGCAATACTAAGTACTTCCGTGACGCTATGACTGGAGCAGGCTTCACCATCGGTGGTAAGGATCACCCCATCTCTCCGGTTATGCTGGGCGATGCTGTGTTATCCCAGAAGTTTTCTGCTCAACTTTTGGAAGAAGGCGTATACGCTGTAGGTTTCTTCTATCCAGTAGTACCAAAGGGCCAGGCCCGTATCCGCACGCAGATATCCGCTGCTCATACTCGTGAACAGTTGGATAAGGCTATTGACGCTTTCTGCAAGGTTGGTAAGAACCTGGGAGTTATTTCCTGATTTTCTTCTAATCATTCATGACTCAGGACGCATCACCCATTCCGGGCAGCAGTTTGCCGACATTGCCCGTCAAAAGGGTGGTGCGTCCCACTCCCTCCATACCGGATCATGAAGTTGTGCGCCAAATTGGTAGCGGTGCTTATGGAGAAGTGTGGCTAGCTAAATCTCTGACAGGAGCATGGCGTGCCGTAAAAATAGTCTGGAGAGAAGATTTTGATGATGAGCGGTCTTTTAACCGCGAATTTGAGGGGATCTTACAATATGAGCCCATTGCACGCAATCATCCTGGATTGGTGCATATCCTGCACGTAGGCAGACATGACCAGGGAGCCTCATTTTACTATTACGTTATGGAGCTGGGCGATGATGCTCGCACCGGTATTCATATTACCCCGGATGAGTACATTCCGCGCACGCTTCAAACGGATAAAAAGTTTTCTGGCAATAAACCGTTGCCTTTAGATTATTGTCTGGAAGTTGGTAGCCAATTATCCCATGCCTTGCTGTATCTTCACAGTAAAAATCTGACGCACCGAGATATTAAACCTGCCAATGTTATCTTCGTCAACGGACGACCCAAACTTGCAGATATCGGATTAGTTGCACATCTGGATCAACGTAGTTTTGTAGGTACGGAGGGCTTTATACCACCGGACGGTCCCGGTACCAAACGAGCTGATGTTTATGCTCTAGCTAAGGTTTTATATGAAATCAGCACGGGAAAAGACCGTATGGATTTTCCGGAATTGCCAGATGAGCTACCCAAAGGAACTGTGACTAAAAAGTGGCAAGCGTTCAATGCTATCATCTGCCAAGCAGCAGAACCACGACCTGAAGAATGTACCATTGACTCAGCTGAGATACTGGCAGAACAAATAGACGCACTAAGAGGGTACGAGGTTCCTTCTCGTTTTAAGCTTCAAAGTAAGAAAAAAAAGCATAAAATTAAAAGAATCATTCAGTTATTAAGCGCGGCCATAGCCGGGGGAATAACCGCTTACGGGGGAGCGACATGGTTCAATAACAATCAACAACAAAACAACACCATTACGGAATCTTCTAAAGATTTGAATCTCGTATTACCGGAATCAAATCTTCAAACTGGCTATGTTTTGATAACAAGCTCCCCTTCCGGAGCATCCGTATATGATGCAGACGGTAATTATCTGGATGAAACGCCTTATGGCCCCATTGAGCTCCCAGCTAACACAAACATAACCTATACTATTAAAAAATCTGGTTTTGCAGACAAAGAAGAAACGGGGATCATTAAAGGAGGAAGCACTCTGGCATTAGGCGGCATATTAAAAGAATATCATCCACCTCAACCTAAGCAATCATGGAAGGATACAGAGGGGGTGACCTATTTGCCAGAGGAAACGCGCCATGTAGCTCAAAAACCTCTTACCGCTGATTTATTTAATAAGTTCTTAAAGGAGGATCATCAAAAAAATAATTACGATCTCAAACAGAAAAAATCTTCAACTTTCAAACAAGATATAGCTTTACTGACTCAAGACGGAATTACAGCTTACTTGGCGTGGCTAAATAAAAAATGTGACCGTGAGGGATTGCTAGGAAAAGAATTTTCTATTACTGCCGAGGCTCAACCAAACTCCACGAATGAAGAGACAGATTCTCATCACGCCTACGTTCTAAACGTTTCACGCGTGTTTCAGGTACCTATCACCATCACAACAACCCCTCCGGGAGCCAGCGTATTTTTCAACAATAAACTTATCGGACGCACTCCTATTGAAGAATACGTCAATCAAGTACCTTACGTTATCGAAATTAAACTGCCAGGACATGCGACCATGCGCCGTAGAGGACTAGATCCACAAGATTTATATCTTTCCCTACAGATGGAACCAAATAAATCCGTTGTTTATGGATCTCCCTGGAGTAATAGCCTAGGGATGGAATTAGCTCCAGTAGGAGGGAACAAATTAGTAATGACCCATGAGGTACGAATTAAAGATTTTCAGCAATATTTAAAAGCAACGGGGAAAAAAACACCTCCACTTCCATTATTCCCTCAACAAGATGATCACCCAATTGTTAATGTCAGTAGGCAAGACGCTCGAGACTTTGCTACATGGCTCACCAACAAAGAACGTGCTTTGGGGCTAATTGACAGAAATGATTCCTACCGGTTACCAAAGGATGAAGAATGGAGTACATGGGTTGGTCTGACGGAGGAGCAAGGCAATTCCCCCTATGAAAGGACCCTTCCTCATCAAGTCACACGGGATACTTTCCCTTGGGGTGATTCTTGGCCGCCTCCTGATAACACGGGCAACTTTGCAGATCAATCGGCTCTAATCTATCTCCCTTCCTCTCGAGCAATCGTTGGATACAATGACGAACAGCCTTACACGGCCCCCGTCAAAACATTCCCTCCCAATCAATTGGGTCTGTATGACATAGACGGCAACGTCATGGAATGGGTGGATGACTCTTACGGTGGCCCCCAATCCCTTCCTATACACCATTACGGTGTGGCTAGAGGTGGCAGCTATCTAGCATTCCGCCCCAAGCAACTTACCACAGCAATCCGTATCCCACTCCCCAAAGATACACGAGACCAAGCACTAGGGTTTCGACTTATTCTAACCTCTGAGTCACCATCTGCCTTGGCTAAACCATAAAGCCGTATCACAGCCGGGAAAATGATTGAAAGGAATGGGCATTATGATATCCTAGCTCTGCACCATTTTCCCGCATGAAAATCATTGCTATCGCCAACCAAAAAGGGGGAGTAGGGAAAACTACCACAGCCATCAATCTGGCGGCTGCCCTTGCCCAGTTGAAAAAGAAAATTCTTGTCATCGACTTAGATCCACAAGCTAACGCCACTAGCGGCTTGGGCATTGAAACCAAAGAGCATCCCGGGTTATATCCGGCACTACTTGGACAAATACCTGCAGAAGATTGCGTTCTTTCTTCTGGAAGAAAACGACTGGATATCATTCCAGCTTCCATGGACTTGGCTGGAGTTGAAATAGAGTTGGCTCGATCCGGCAACCACCTGACACGATTAAAAGAAACTCTTGCTCCACTGAGAGAAGTAAATGCGTATGATTATTGCATCATGGATACGCCGCCTTCCCTGGGAGTTCTGATGACTTCCGCTCTGGCTGCCTGTGACGAAGTACTAACCCCCCTGCAATGTGAATGGTTTGGCCTGGAAGGGCTGGCAAAGATTCTTCATGTCACGGCTCAAATCTGCGCTAGCGGTGCCAATCCGAGCATCCGCCATGAGGGCGTACTAATGACCATGTTTGACAGCCGAACCAACCTTTCCCGACAAGTCATTGAACAAGTGGAACAACACCTGCCTCAAATGCTGTATAAAACAGTTATTCCACGCTCCATCAGACTTGGGGAAGCCCCCAGTTTTGGCCATACAATTTTTGAGCACGATCCTGCTGGTACAGCGGCTATTGCTTATCTGAAAGCGGCCAAGGAATTTCTGAAACGTCACAAATCCTGATCTTTTATCAAGATTCCTTTATCAGATGTAAATTTCATAAAAAAACCATTCACCTTAACCTAATATCAACATCATACCACATTCCGAAGCAGATACGCATCAGAATCAGACTCTTCCTCCATGCCAACAGAAGAAGGCCAGACAAATACCAGCCACCGTGCATTAGGACAAAATCAGTCCACAGCACCGACAACTGGCTTAGACGGGATTCTACCCGGACGACCTCCTTTGCCCCATGCAGAAGAAAAAGGAGCATTCTTTGTGTATCAACGGGAACTAGCTCCGGGGACACGGTTAGAACAGTATGAAATCATTGAAGTATTAGGCAGTGGAGGCTTTGGGATTACCTATCTGGCAAAGGATTTGTTCTTGAACCGCAATGTAGTTATAAAAGAAAATTTTCCTTCCAGCTGTTCCTACAGAGATCCGCTAACAGGACATATTCGCCCCAATAACGGACATGATTTAGAAAATTACACTTGGGCATTAAAAAGCTTTCTGAGCGAGGCACAAACACTGGCAGAACTTAATCACCCCGGTATCGTTAGAATATTATCTGTTTTTGAAGCCAATGGTACAGCCTATTTTGCTATGGAGCATATTACAGGACTATCCTTGGATTACCTGGGAGAAAAGCTCCACAGTACCGGACACAGATATACGGAAGATGAACTTAAAGGGTTACTGATGCGTCTTCTCCGTATTCTGGAATACCTTCACTCTCTTCATATTTATCATCGGGATATCAAGCCTGGCAACATTTTACTAACAGAAGAGGGTACACCAGTACTCATTGACTTTGGAGCCGCTCGTCATGTGCTACAATTACATGCGGCCACAGTTTTAACAACACAAGGTTATTCTTCTCCGGAACAAGCACTTGGCAAAACTAATATTGGTCCATGGAGCGACCTCTATTCTGTAGGCGCTACGTTTTACGCTCTGTTGACAGGACACCCACCGGAACGTTCAGAGGGTCGCTTAGCAGAAGACGAAATGCCACCGTTGCACAGAGATTCCGTACTTACCCGTTATTATTCCCGACAATTCCTGCTCACTCTGGATAAAGCTCTAACACCACAAGTTAGTTGTCGTTACCAAAACGCTAATGAATGGATTCACGATATCTGTGCTATTTCCGGAGGGGAAGCCTCCACCACCATTCAAATCTCTCGAGCGGAGTTAAATCAATTGAATCCCCCACATACGCCCTTAGCAGGAGTCCCAACTAACGTACCTACTACCACGGATACACTCCACACCAAAACAACCACTACACAGCGTAACCGTTACATGATGTCCCTGATGATAGGGTGCATATTAACCTTACTATTGGGAACAGGAGCTTTTTTCTTCATGGATTACCTGAACAAGGCCCCCATGGGAACTACCATTAACACCATTAAAGAAGCCATTCGCCAACCGGCGGCAGAAACACCTCTCAAGGAAATAGAACCAAGGGATCTGAACGCCATCCCCATCCCAGAACTCAGAATGCCGGAAGACGCAGCTCAAGAACTAAGGGATCTATCTTCTTTCAGTATGCGGCTAGATGATACAATCTTATCACGCACTGCTTTACCACCGACATTACCAGAAAAACTGCGTATTTCCTGCATTTATCTCCAGATCAATCCTCCTGAAAAAAACGTAAAGGACTTACACCTTATTATCAGAGATGATAAAGGCAACCAAGTCGGTCGTTCTATCAATTCCGTTCCATCGTTCATTGTTCCAGGGCAATCAACAACCACCTTTTTCTTTCCGGATCTGCCAACTTTATCCACGGATCGCCTTTACACATATTCGTTTGAGGATGCTACCGGCCAGGCGATTTCCATGCCAATGGCTTGTTTTAAAAATGAAGCCAAACGCACAGATATACCTTTCCCAAAAATCCGCTTTATTGCAGCCCCTCCTGCAGATCCTCCTCCAATCCTACAAAACCCAAAGTACAAAGAACTAATATCAGCTATAACGAACCCATCCATAACTAGCAAAGGCATTCTTGACCAGGTAATCACGAACCCTGATGACCATACAGCATTGGAGCAATTCGCTAAAGCAGGTTACCCAATCGCTCAGCAAACATTAGGAAAACTCCTGCTATCTCCCTACTATCCAGGAGGTTCTCAACCGGTAGAAGGAATCAAATGGCTCTACCGCTCTGCTACAGGAGGATGTTATGAAGCCATGAAAGAATTAGGCATCCTGTTAATGGATATTCCCTCTTATTTCCCAGATCTACCCCAACAACCAATGCTGGCCACTAGGGATTATGCACAAGCAGCTCGTTTTTTGAGAATGGCTGTTCAGTATAGGGATATGGAAGCTCTGTATTTACTCTCTCTCATGTATTCCCAAGGCTGGGGCGTCCCGGCGTCTCCTGAATTATCCAAGCTAATGATGGGACATCTTAACGGCTCAGCCTACATGACCAATAGTCTGAACTCTAACGCTTCTATTGTAGCGCACTGGATTCCAATCCCACAAACTGCCGAGAAATCTGTCATTCTGAGATTCTCTGTTCCGGGTCCCTTTGCTCCAGAACAAATTAAAGGTATTACTCTACATAACACGAGCTTAAAAGAATCATTTTCGATCAGCAAAATCAATGTCCTTCAACATGGCAATCGCATTCTAGATGCTATTTCTCTTCAAGAGGTAAAACCCGGCAAACAATCGGATCCCATTGGTATTTCTATCCCGGAAGGGATCCTCGCAGATACATCACTTCCTTTGGAAGTAGAAATCTTATTAACACCGGGTAACAGTACCGGTGTTGTGGAAATGCCATTGATTAAAAATAAAAAATAACTTGCGAACTGACTTTCCCTCCTGAGTATTCCTCTATTCAGCATCCATTATAGAAGAACATTCTGAAGGTAAAACGCATGGCAACTTCAAATGACTAAAAAAACAAGTCGCATTTTTCAAAAACGATGTTGACATTTATCTCCTATTCCACTAGAATCTCTGCACAACATTAGCGGCGGGGTAGCCAAGTGGTAAGGCGACGGTCTGCAAAATCGTTATTCGCGGGTTCGATTCCCGCCCCCGCCTCCATGTTTACTTTCAAAATTTTACGCCTTTAGCGCAGTAAACATCTTGTTTTTAGCTCCTCATTTATTACTTGAGAAAGGAGGAGTATTATGAGTTCCGGCCCGTCCGTGATCCACGTATACGGCGACGTCCTGGACCGGCTACTGCACGCATCCGGAGAATCCCCTTCTCAATGGAACCAACCCTTTGAGCCATAACCCTTTCCTTTCCCGTATACCCCATCCCTACCTGGATCGTCTCTATACCCCCCCCTCAGCACCACACACTCCAAATCAACCGAATCTAGTGACTCTCTCCCGTATTCCAAAACAATTTTTGCCTCAGGCAATAGACAATGTCGTCCTATTTCCAACGGGAAAATTCGCATTATTACCTTTTCTTTTAAAGAAGCGAAGGGTATAATATGACTTTCCCGTTTTCATTTCTCCTTTCAATATCATGAAGAACCTACTTTCTATCGAACAGCTTACCGGTGACGAAATCAGGGAACTCCTTGCACTGGGGCACAAACTTAAAGCAGAGCGAGGCAACCACGAACATCTCCCCCTAAAAGGTCAAACTTGGGCTCTCATTTTTTCCAAGTCTTCCACACGTACTCGTGTTTCCTTTGAAGTAGGGATCAGCGAACTGGGAGGACGTCCCATGTTTCTTTCCGTTCATGACATTCAACTTGGCAGAGGAGAACCTATTAAGGACACGGCTCGCGTGTTGGGACGAATGATTCATGGAGCAGCCATACGTACTTATGGTCAACAAGAAGTAGAAGAATTCGCCAGCTTTTCAGGCATTCCAACTATCAATGCTTTAACAGATGAAGAACACCCATGCCAAATTTTAGCAGACTTACTCACCATTGAAGAACTTTACGGAGTAGGATCTTGGAAGGATATGAAAATCGCCTTTGTAGGTGATGGTGATAATAATATGTCCCGTTCTTGGATGTGGGCCGCAAAAAGGCTGGGATTTACACTCGCTATCGGCGCTCCAGCCAACTATCTGCCCATGGATGATTTTCGTAGTCATCTGGACTGTGACAACGTCATCTTTACAACAAATCCGGAAGAAGCAGTTAAAGGAGCTTCCATCATCAACACGGACGTTTGGCTTTCCATGGGACAAGAGTCAGAGGGATTGTCTAAGGAAAAACACTTTTATCCCTATCAGGTAAATCAAGAACTGCTAAAACACGCAACCTCCAACCACTCCGTTTTCCACTGTCTACCGGCTTACCGAGGTAAAGAAATTACCGAAGACATTCTGGAACAATTTGCCCCTGTTATTTTTAGAGAAGCAGAAAACCGTATTCACGCACAAAAAGCGGTGCTTGCTACTCTGGCAGAGGCTCACCGGGCATAACAAAGTTTTTTTACAAAACTCTCTTATTTCTTCCATGCCATGAACTACGAAGAACGCCTGCAAGATTTGCTAGATGAACTGGAACTGTTCCAGGACTGGACGGAACGCTACGAATACATCATCAGCTTGGGGAAAAAACTTCCGGAACTAGATGACGTATATAAAACGGATGATGCACTTATTAAAGGATGCCAATCCCGAGTATGGTTACACACAGAACCCAATAATGGTGTGCTACAACTTGCGGCTGATAGCGATTCGCTCATTACCAAAGGGCTTATCGCTGTCTTCATCCGTCTGCTTTCCGGTCTGCCCCCGGAAGAAATCCTGAAAGCTGATATGTCTAAATTGGATAAAACCGGTCTAAAAGATCATTTAGCTCCTACAAGGGCCAATGCTTTAAACTCCATGGCAACTCAAATTAAGCAAGCTGCTTTAAAGATGGTAGAATCCCCCCATTAACTAATGATGTCTCACCATTTTCCCATTCAAATTTTGCTCCTGCTTACAGGATGTGGTGTGTTTTGTTCATGCAGTAGCGTTTCTCGGGATATCACTATCTGTAGCGTTCCTTCTGGAGCCAGCCTACGTGTCAACGGGGATTACGTTGGACAAGCTCCTGTTACTCTACCATTGAATAGACATAAACCTGTACACGTGGTAGCGGATAAGCCCGGCTATTATTCTGCAGAAAAAACATTTCACCCGGAAATAACTACCCAAGGAGCTATTCTGTGGGGACGTAACAATGAAAAAGCTAAAGATTTCAAGAGCAATACCCTGACTATTAGATTGAAAAAAGTCTCCTCCGAGGCTCCTCCTCTACGAGCTTTACCAACACAATGGTAAAACAAGCTCCTTTTAAGGAGAAAATTTTCTCCTCTTTTCAGGAAAGGGATACCCAAAACCCGGTTTTAACCGAGTAAGGGAACACAGACATCTGCAAAGGGAACTCCCTCCTGCAGATGGTTAAAATCCGCATATCGGCTCTACTTAGTAAATTTATTAATCCTCCACGTCTAACACTCTTTCTGTAAGGGAGGACGCGTCATCACTGATGAGCCAACTCTTTTCAAAACTAAGGCAGTTCGTGGCAACAAATACAGAGACAAATTACCATCCTCATCCGTAAAATGGGGCATGGTCTCATTCTGCCTTCCAAATCCACCAAAACGAGAACTATCAGTATCCAAAATCACCCGCCATTCCCCCTTCTGAGGAGTAGGCAACATATAATCCATAATGGCCTTGTCTCCGGACCAATTAAACACAAACACCAAATCACCACGGTGAAACGCCATAACCTGATTATTCTCATCGATATTAAGGGGGAATGGCGGAGGATTATCCAACAACCGTGCCTCTTGTGCCATTTTAACCATGGCATGATCAAAAGCATTCAAATACTTAAATCGAAGAGACGGATTATCCACTAAAGACCACTGACGTCGACAATATTCGTAAGACCACCCATTCCCTTCTCTCGGAAAATCAATCCATTCCGGATGCCCGAACTCATTTCCCATAAAGTTCAACCACCCTTCTCCTCCTGTTGCCAACGTCACCAAGCGAATCATCTTATGCAAAGCCACACCTCTGTCTATGATAAGACTCTGTTGATCTAGGGCCATCTTCCAATACATCTCTGCGTCCATCAGTCGAAAGGCCAGCGTCTTATCCCCTACCAACGCTTGATCATGACTCTCGCAATACGCCACATGAGGTTCACCATAACGTCTATTTATCAACGTATACCACATATCTCCCATACTCCACTCTTCATCTTTCTTCTCCTTGAGCAACTTAATCCAGTAATCTGGAATACCCATGGCTAAACGATGAGAAAAACCAAGTCCTCCTTCATCCACGGGACGACATAGCCCCGGCATACCGGACATATCTTCTGCTATGACAATAGCTCCCGGCTTTATCTGCTGAATCAAAGTAGTAACTAGCTGCAAATAAGCCACAGCATCCAAATCCACAGAAGAACTAAAGTACGATCCCAAATCCCCGAACGGCTCATGTCCTCGATGGAAATACAACATAGACGTTACCCCGTCAAAACGAAATCCATCAAACCGGAACTCATCCAACCACCAACGGACATTAGAAAGTAAAAACTCTATCACTTCATCCCGTCCGTAATCAAAACAGCAAGAATCCCAATCCGGATGTCGTCCTCTCTCTCCAGGTAAAAAGTACATTCCTCCGGATCCATCAAAATTATTCAATCCTTCTGCTTCATTCTTCACAGCATGAGAATGAACAACGTCCAACAACACTGCAATATTCAAACCATGCGCTTGATCTATCAAATACTTCAAATCATCTGAGGTCCCAAAACGAGATGAAGGCGCAAAAAAAGAAGAAACATGATAACCGAAGGAACCATAATAAGGGTGCTCCTGAATAGCCATTAACTGAATAGTATTATACCCAAGTTTGGCTATACGGGGCAGGACTTCATTCGCAAACTCACGATACGTATGCACGCGGCCATCTTCGCCACTCATTCCTACGTGAGCTTCATATACAAAAGGAGCACCTATCCGTGATGGATCGAATCCATTATGCTGCCACACATAGGGATGTTCCGGCATCCATATCTCCCCGGAAAAATCATAAGTACAAGGATCTTGAACGGTTCTGGTGATCCAAGCAGGTATACGATCTTTCCCTACCCCATCAGCGCCGATGACATGAACCTTTACCTTCTGCCCATGCTTGAGAGAATCAGCCGGCAATGTAATCTCCCACACACCCCGTTCATTTCTTACCAGTGGATGACTCTTTCGATTCCATCCATTAAAATCCCCAATTAGAAACAATCCACGAGCAGCAGGCGCCCATTCTCGATACGTCCATTTCCCCGTTTTTGAATCTCGATTAAATCCATAATACTGATACCCTTGTGAATATCGTTCCAAAGATCCGGCAAGTTGCCTGATCCGCTTCATCTTCAAATCAAATAATCGTTGGCGATCACGTATCTGACGAGTATACGGTTGCAACCAACCATCTGCCATCACCAAACCGGGGATAGGGGGCCTTCTCATTATTTAATGATACCTCTCTTCAAACATCAGGGTCAAGGAAGAAAGAAAATGACCACAGCTGGAAAACTAAGAAGCATAACCTTCTATCCCCTCTCCGAACAAAAATATCTGACGTATTGGACTCTAGAATAAGATGTGGGTAAGGATGGACAGATGAGAAGATTTTTTCACAATCGTCAACTGACCTAATCCCAAAAAACGGAAAAAAGGAACGCTGAAATCGATACCGAGCTGGGCTTTGCGGAAGAAACTGAAATAAAGCAGATATTGGAGGCACTGAATGAGCTGATGGCCGCAAAACAGGAAGTGACAGAAGCAGAGACGCTGATCAACAGCGAAAAACTGAAAGGGCTGAAGGAAAAGCCGATCACGAACCACAGTCTGAGAATGAAAATGCACCAACTACTGCCCAACCGTAAGGGAGGGGGAAGAGTCGGAAAACGGCTAAGTATACCCGTCCGGGTATCGCGAGAAGCGTCTGTATTTGGCGAGAGAAAGGGCGTGGGAACAAGTCGCGGACAACTGGTGGTAAATACAGCTCGAAATATTCAGGCTCAAGAAAAAGCTACCGGATGGATTTGCTCGTTCTGAAAGGCGAAAAAGCTGGCTAAAGTAAGATTAGGACAGAAGTGAACGGAATCAAATATGAGCTCTAACTCATTATTAATCATAAGAAAAGATATATTTTAAATTAACAAAAAACAACTCACTCATTTTTATATTGACAATAAATTATTAATCTACATTCTCGTTTTACACCCCCTTTTAAGATTTGTGATCAAAAAGATTCATTATTGCTGGTTTGGAGGATCTGTCCCCGATTCTGTTTTGGCCAATGTGGAAAAATGGAAAACTCTTAATCCAGATTTTGAAATTATTGAATGGAATGAAAATAATATCAATGTATCTGATTTTGAATTCGGAAGACGATGCTTAGAACAAAAAAAATGGGGATTTTTAGGAGATGTTGTCCGTCTTCAAGCTTTAGTAAAACATGGTGGTTTTTATTTGGATTGCGATATAGAATTATTCAAACCATTGTCTCTTCTCCCTGTAGACCATCGTTTTTCACTAGGGTATATGTATAAATGCGCTCTTGGCACAGCTTTTCTTTATGCACCGCCCAACCATACAGTTTGTAAAGATTTACTTAATTTATATGATGAAATAAAACCAAATTATTGTCCTGTTTCCAATAGTATTTATACAGATTATTTCATTAATGAGGTTCCTGGTTTTTTATTAAATGGTAAAACATGGAGCAATGATTCCGTAAAAGTTTATCCCAAAGAATTTTTTGAACAGCCTGCGTTTATACGTTCCCATGGATTTTCTATTCATCACTGTTGCGGATCCTGGAAACCGACTAATTCCCACTCTTTTGTTCTAAACAATATAGGTTGCAATCACTTGTTAAAATGGCTTAAGAGGAAGATAAATACAGCCATTGCATTAAGAAAAAACGAATACTATGCTTACTATAAGGCTGCAATCAAAGGAATATCCTCAAAAAAAGAATATGAATGGCGTAAAAATGTATAAAATACATACAAAACTGTAATAATAATTCAATAAAAAACAATCATGAAAAGAGTTATTACATACGGAACATTTGACATTCTTCATTATGGTCATATCAATTTATTGCGAAGAGCCAAAGCTTTGGGGGATTATTTAATCGTTGGACTCTCTACTGATCAATTTAATTCCATAAAAAATAAACAGTCTTTTTTGATTACGAACAACGTAAGCAAATACTGGAATCAATTCGTTATGTCGACCTTATCATTCCCGAAAATGATTGGAATCAAAAGAGGAATGATATTATCAATCTAAATGTTGATATTTTTACTATAGGAAATGATTGGGCAGGCAAGTTTGATTTTTTAAAAGACATTTGCGAAGTTGTTTATTTGGAAAGAACCCCAGAAATATCAACAACTCAATTAAAAAATCGTCTAAAAAACTAATGAAAGAGATTTCTTACGAAAAATCAAAAAAAATCATATTGGATATTTTATTAGAATTCCACCGATTTTGCCGTAAGGAAAACCTACGATATTCCTTATATGCTGGGACGCTAATCGGCGCTTTGAGACATCAAGGCTTTATCCCATGGGACGATGATATTGACGTTCTCATGCCAAGAGAAGATTATGAGCGGTTATTTTGTGTTTACCCAGCCTCACAGCACCCTGAATATTTAAAATTAAATGACTCTCGTACAACAAAAGGATATTTCTATCCGTTCATGAAGCTAGAAGACACCCGTACGCTCATGATCGGAAAAGGGAAAGAAAAGTTTCGCATGGGATTACATATTGATATTTTCCCACTCGATGGCATGCCCAAATCTAACATCATGGGAAATGCTTATTTATATCTCCACAGAATGTTTCGCCACATAACAACCTTAGCCAGCCTTCATTTGCGAGTAAAAGACAGAAGTCTTCCCAAACAATTATTTTTGCTCATATTTAAAATTATCACATTGGGAACTAAATCCTCCTATTGGAACAAAATAAGTCATTGGCTTGCTAGACGTTATCCATGGAAAAAATCTCAGTGGGCAGGCAATGTTATATGGGGATATTGTACAAAAGAAAAAGTTCCTAGTATTTATTATCAAGGAAATCAATCCGTATCTTTTGAAAGTTTTCAATTTGATGCTATAGGCAATGCAGATGGCTATTTGCGCTGCGTGTACGGAGACTACATGACTCCCCCCCCTCCGAAAAAAAGGATTTGAAGGTAGAGAATTCATCCGTATTGCCGTCAGGGATACAGATGATAATGATGCCTTGATCCAAGCCATGCATGAAATATATTCAATATGTTTAAAATAATGATTCACTCTCTTTTTACCATACTCCTCCTACCATGCTGACAATTCCTCACGAAATTATTTCTTCTCTCAATATTTCTCCTCTACAGGCACTCCAATGGGTAAAAGAGTCTTTTCGTATCAAGGATGAAGAATCTGTTTTTCTCCCCCATAAATTAAGCATCTCCTTTGATAAAGGAAAATTCATGAATACGATGCCCTGCATAGTCCCCAGCCTGAACGCTATGGGGGTAAAAATTGTGACACGTTATCCGGGACGAGCCAAAACCATTAATGGGGAAATACTTCTTTACGATTATCATTCCGGAGATCTTCTGGCTCTTATGGATGCTTTTTGGGTAACGAACGCCCGTACTGGAGCAGTAGCAGCTCTCGCCCTTCAAACATTCGCCAAACAAGATTTTCAAACAATTTCCATGATGGGACTGGGAAATACGGCACGTGCCACTATGGCATGCATTCTGACATTATATCCTGAAAAAAAAATTACAGTACGTCTTCTTTCCTACAAAATGCAGGCATCCAAATTCATTGAAGAATTTCAATGTCATAGCAATGTTCATTTTGAAGAAGTAGAAAACATCAATAGTCTCATTGATGGAACTGACGTTGTTATTTCTTGTATCACTAATGCGGATGGTATCCTTGCCGAAGACCGTTATTTCAAACCAGGAGTTACTGTTATCCCTGTACATACAAAGGGATTCTAGAATTGTGATTTATTCTTCGACAAAGTTTTTGCCGATGATCGTGATCATGTTAAGAACTTTCGGTATTTTGATCGATTTCACCAATTTGGAGAAATAGCTCCGGTGCTAGCAGGAAAAACAGCGGGAAGGACTTCCTCGGAAGAACGAATCCTCAGCTATAATATAGGGCTAGGACTCCACGATATCGTCTTCGCCAAACACATTTATGATCGTCTAATTGATATTGAAGAGCAAAAAGAAAAGTCCATCTCATTTCATTTCCGAAACACGACATCCCTATCTTAATCAGCTGATTTCATCAACACATTCCCCTCTCATGAGGCGAGATGTAACGTCAGCCATGAACAAGGAATCTTCACGAGTCAGGAAACAGCGCCCATGAAAACGGCCATGAATCAGGCGCAAAAATGCAGCAAGTTCATAGCGTAGACCATCCCCCTCCAATTTGTTGGAATATTTCTTGTTGAACTGTGGATCTTCAAAACGTACTTCAAACAGTTTAGTCTTCCACCACGGGGCTGGAACGTAAATATATCCCTTCGTCCCTGAAATACATAAATCACCTTCCTGTTTGACATCAATCCCTACCGTAGCGGAAGCTACTGATCCAGAATAAAGAAACTCAGCACGGGTGAACACATCCACACTCGTATGAGGCTTTCTACAAGTCAAAAACTGAATCCTGCGAGGATCTGTACCCAAAAGCTTCCCAATAACAAAAGAAGGATAACTCCCCAACTCCGGCCAAGCTCCCCCCGCCTGCATGGGATCATACTCCCTGGCAGACTTATCCTGTATCAGCTTGGTAAACGTTGCGTCCACAGCTTTAATAGATCCAATGACACCACTCTCCGCCACTTCTACCAGCTGCCGAAATGCCGGGAAAAAAGCAGTTTTCAACGCCTCCAATAATATGCACCCATGTTCATCGGCAAGTTGGAACAGCTCTTCTGCTACTTCACGAGAAAAGGCCAATGGCTTTTCACACAACACATGCTTTCCTCTCATGAGAGCCTTACGAACCAATTCTTCATGCAAATGGTGAGGAACTGCAATATAAACGGCTTGGACATTGTCCAGGAAACGCTCATATTCAGTATCATGTTCTAACAATTCATAAGTTTCTGCGAAACGCCGTACTCTTTCCATATCCCGCCCATAAACAGCCGTTATTTCAATACCACTGACATATTTGGATTCCTTCAGGAAACGCTCCGCTATGCGCCCATGTCCAGCAATTCCCATACGGACAATGGGAATACGTGCAGAACGAAGCAAAGTTGAAGAGACTCCTTTAGTGCGTTTCAGGTAAACAACCTGACAAAACTCTCGAAGAAAATCAAACTTTCCCATCCAATCAGAGCCAATCGCAAAAACATCTACTCCATATTTCCGAATATCCTGTACCTTTTGGCCTTCTAATTCTTCTATGATAATAAGATCCGCCAACCCGGTCTGTCGAACGTTCTCAATTCGTTCTTCTAAACTCTCCACGACATTGAGTTTACCGCGGCTCTGATCATAACAATCAGAGGTAACACCAACAATCAAGCGGTCACCCAAAGAACGAGCTCTCCTTAAAAGATTAATATGCCCCGTGTGCAATAAGTCAAATGTTCCGTAGGTAATAACCGTCTTCATGAACGTGGTTCATCTATCTTTTTCCCGTAAACATCAATAAACCGATTCACCGCTACCTCAAAAGGAAGCCTATCCACCATCGCTTTTACAGAAGGATGTTTAAATTGAACACGAGATGGATAAGCCATGTAATCACCATAAAAGAATTGTAGATACTGCCGTGCGTGATTTGGCACAGAAAAAGTCAATCCTTCAAACACGGTACTTCCAAGAGGGAAAAACGTCTCATAAGAAAGATGTGTATTCTTGGTAAAAGTAATAGCCGGCGAAAGAAAAATACCAGGAGAGTTTTCTTCTTCCATCACAGCTTGGCCGTTCAAAATCTCATGTATTATTTTAGCTTGAACCTCTTGATCAGTTAAGTTCATCAATCCTCCAGACCACACAATATCTTTTTTAAATGCAGTAAGTAGCTTATCCAACTTCATGTGCTGTTCATCAGCATCAAGCCTTTCTGAATAAAAATGATAAGGATATACATCAATATTCAGAGGCGTTCCCTCATAACCTATTTGCAAAAAAGCATGCATGGTCCATGTGAAGCCTTCTTCCTTAGGAAACAAAGATGGCAATAAATTTAACAGTTGATCAAAGTCCGGCCGCATCATACTCACATCCAAATCATCATCCCAAGGAATAAAGCCACGATGCCTAACAGCGCCCAATAACGTACCGTAATCCAACCAATACCGCAGACCATTCTCTCTACATTTTTTGGAAAAAAGCGCCAATAAAACGGTATTACCATCCTGCAATAATCTCAGTTTTCCCGTTGCTTGAGGGACTTGTGAAACTGGATGGTTATAAATCAAAAGATTTCGTATGTCCTCTAATTTGGAATCTAACGAGTTCTCTTTTCTCTGCCGAAGTTTTTTCATCCACCATCCAGCAAGCTGTCGTAACCGATACGGTAGTATCTTGAGAACCATGTACTTAATACGTCTCAATCCCATTATATTTAGTCTGTTTTAAAACAAAAAATCCAACAATCCTCTATTCCATTAGTTTTTTACTGAATAGCAAATCACCTCCAAATGTCAATATAAAAAACTAAAAATAAATGAGTTGACAATTTTTACAATTAGAAAAATTACAGAGTTTTACTAAAAGGACCAATATTAGCTCACGACACAAATACCTAACAATTAACAACATTATCTACTATTCTATCTTCCCAAAAAACTCAGAGCATATTTGTAACATGAACACCTCTCTCAAGGAGAGGTTTATATAAAAGATACGTATCCATTCCAGACTAAAATCGGAGCTTATCCTTAGCAGAACGGCCATAGGCGGTAGAAGGATACTTTTCCGAAGCCTCTGTCCAGTATTTCCGAGCCAAATCAGGACGATTCAGAAAAGATTCATATATATTCCCTATCTTGTACAAAAATAAGGCACGGTCTTCTTTACGCCACCTTCTGGATTTTAAGCCATTCTGAAGAACTTCAACGGAATCGGTATATCTATGCATATCGTTCAGCAAACTGGATTCCATCAACCAAGCTCTAATTAACCGAGGATTTTCATTACGGTAACGTTCTAACAGCTCCAAAGCCCCAAGAGAGTCACCGCTATCCAACAATCGTCTGGAAGCATCCACCAAAACATCTTCATCCGTAGTAATGCTAGAGGAATACAGAGTCTTTGTCACAATATCCCCCATGACAGGTAACAAATGTTTGAGCACAAACCATACCTCAAAGGCTATGATAGGAACAAATATAGCCAATAATACCAACGGGGAAAGTGGTATCACCTGTACTAAAAAAATAAAGATGACTAGTGGGATCAAGGCCCACAATAATCGAATAAACATCCGCCATGCCAACTTCAAAATCATTTTTATCATGGTCGGCTTAGTTATAAACCAATATCAAATAATCTCTCTAAATCAAAACACAAGAGGGAAAAATAAAAAGTTGCCACAATCCTTCCTTAAAAGAAAGATTGTGGCAACTACCAAATTAAAACCGATAAACGGCCTCCACCCCAACTCGGACACGGAAGTCCTCAATCACATTCATTCCAGCATAACGACGGATTTCTGAACGATTATTTCCTGCCCAATCAACTTGAATAAACGGAATAACACGGAAGCCCCGGCTTTCGTCAACTCCTGATACACGTACGGGCGCCGCTAATTTAATATTAAACTGATCAAATCCGGCTACACCTCCTCCCCAATAACTGGAAGAATACGCAGTACCAACGCTCAATTCCAAATCCGCCTTTTCATGAATCACTCCACTCCACCGCTTACCAACGGTCAAATCAAAACGCCAGCCGGTCATTCCATAGAAACCATATTGTACATCAAAAGTCCCAAAATAACCGTGTCCAGGGTCATCATACACTAGCCCTGCCGTTAAAGACTGAGCCACAGAATGCGGGGCTTTCCCCATATGTTTGCTTAAAAAACCAGGCAAACCACCATAGTTAAACTCATACCCACCCCGGAAGTTCAAATTGGGCGCCAACTCCTTGAGGGCTTTCCAATTAGCATCAAAAGCATTCTTATCGCTAAGCACGCCATCACAAAAAGCCATATACTCAGCACCAATTTCTTGCTTCCAATCACGAACCAAGTTCAGTTTCAAATCCCCTCCAAAAGTAAAAACCCCGCTACGGTTCAACCTGGAAGAGGCCACGACATCTTTATAGGCATACCGGGAATCATACCCAATGTGCGCAGCTCCACTGATGGTGTTGTTATAGGAACTTGCGGGACGAGGATCATAACCGTATCCGTCATAGGCACCGGCAGAAACCACGGTCAAAGCGGAGACCGTCATAAACAAGGCTGTTGCTTTCATAGTAAGCTTATCTTAACCATTTTCCGCCCGCCAAAGCAAGAAGAATCCCGGCACGGCGCGGAGAAATGGACAGAGGACCTCCGGGGAAAATACCATGAAAAAGACAGAGCCTTTCTTGAAAAAAATCCCCCAATGCACTACGATGGAAAGGTAATGGCTTGGAACGCTGAGTGGTACGAAAACAAACACGGTTTTGTTGTGGAATACGGCAGGGATAAGCTCTCCTGCGTACCGGAAAATCCAGACCAGTCCATTCTGGACCTAGGCTGCGGAACCGATACGCTGGACGCCCGCCTCATGCCCTGGCGCAACAGGTTTGACATCGTTTTCTCCAATGCGGCCTTCCATTGGATACCGGACCATGGAACTCTCTTAAACGCCGTTTCCCGCATTCTGAAACCGCAGGGGAAACAGGTCTGCGAATTCGGGGAGCCAGCCTCAATATTCTCCGCATCAGGGAAGCTTTCCGGACAGCCATGGAACGCAGGGACCTCCCGTACACAACGCATTTTTACTTTCCTAATGCGGAAGAATACGGCTGTATGTTGGAACAGGCTGGTCTCCCCCCCGGAAACAATGCAGGAACTTGACCGTCCCACTCCGTTGAAAGACGGTTCTGACGGCCTGCGCAACTGGGCCGTCCAATTCTTCCGGGAAGACTTGAAAAACCTCCACGAAGAACAGCGCATCCAGATTTTCAAGGAAATGGAGGATTCCCTGAAAGATGAATTATGGGACGGTTCCCAATGGGTGGCGGACTACCGGCGCATCCGGGTGACGGCAGCCAGATAATCCGAAGCAGCCCCCCACAGGAAATAGAAAGCGCGCGGACATTCCGGAAACGCTGATAATGCTTGAGCCTCCTCCGGGCATTTTGTACAAAAGCCACCAATGAGTACGTTCACTCCTTTTGCGGAAAAGATGGAGTCCGCCGGCGTTTCAGCCGCGGCCGTCAACGCTTTCTCTCGTTGTTACGAAGCCCTTGTTTCCAACCACTCCGGCATGATTCCGGAAACGGACATCCTGCCAGCCGACCAGGTGGAAGACTGGCGGAACATCACGGACTCCACCCCTGCGGCGGACAAGGACCTAATTTCCCGGTGCGTATGCATCAAGCTCAACGGCGGCCTCGGCACGAGCATGGGCCTTCAGAAGGCGAAAAGCCTGCTGAAAGTAAAAGGAGAAGATACGTTCCTGGATTTAATCGTCAGGCAGGTGAAACATCTACGCTCCATCTCCGGCACGCCTGTACGCCTTCTGCTGATGAACTCTTTCTCCACCAGCGCGGACACGCTGGCCTACCTGGAAAAATACGCGACGGACGGCTTTGCGGACAGAGCCGAAGTGGAACTGATGCAGAACCGCGTTCCCAAAATCCTAGCGGACGGCCTCACCCCGGCCAACTATCCGGAACAACCGGATATGGAATGGTGCCCTCCCGGTCACGGAGACCTTTATCCGGCTCTGCTTGGTTCCGGTTGGTTGGATCGTCTTTTGGAGGAGGGCGTTAAATACGCTTTTGTCTCCAATTCTGATAATTTAGGAGCCCAACTTGATATGAACTTCCTGCGTTGGTTTGCGGAAAGTGATGCACCCTTTGTCATGGAAGTAACGCGCCGTACAGAGGCTGATAAAAAGGGCGGGCACTTAGCAGTTCGCAAGAAGGATGGTCAGCTTATCCTGAGAGAAATAGCTCAGTGTCCGGATAAGGATATCCCAGAATTCCAAAACATCACCAAACATCGCTATTTCAATACGAATACGCTCTGGATTCGCCTAGATGTCCTCAAGGCGATCCTGGACGACAATGGAGGCGTTCTCCCGTTACCTATGATACGGAACAAAAAAACACTTAACCCTAGAGATCCGGAATCAGCTCCAGTGTACCAATTAGAAACGGCCATGGGGGCAGGTATCGAATGCTTCCCCGGAGCAAAAGCCGTCAATGTACCACGCTCCCGTTTCTTCCCCGTTAAGACAACATCTGACCTGTTTTTGCTTCGTTCAGATGCAATCGTTGTGGATTCCCATGGCAAAGTTGCTCTGGCTTCGGAACGACGGGGCAATACTCCTGTAGTGGATTTGGATTCCAAACT
Organism: uncultured Akkermansia sp.; assembly: GCA_964525305.1. Taxonomy (GTDB): domain Bacteria; phylum Verrucomicrobiota; class Verrucomicrobiia; order Verrucomicrobiales; family Akkermansiaceae; genus Akkermansia. The sequence continues at coordinate 125,141 of CAZGGR010000002.1, read as the reverse complement.
ATACAAACTAGTGGATTCTCTGGATAGCCTAGGCCAACCATCTTTAATCGGCTTGGATAAGCTAACCCTGCGAGGCCGCTTCCATTTTCAACACGGAGCAATACTTCAAGGCTCCCTGTTAATGGAAAACACATCTCCGGAAACAAAAGAAGTTCTACCGGGCGTTTATGCCGGATCCTGATCAATATTCTGATAAACTCACGCCCTGTCCGGTTCAGGCAGGACTGGGCGTGAGGGATATACAGCACATACCCGTACGGGACAGAGAATTGCGTTTCACCCGCAATCGTGCCGGAGGAATCTTGATGTCAGCAGGTTTTCTTTTAATCGTTATTGCCGTCTTCCTTCAAATCACAGGTCATGACACTATCGCACCATATTTGCCGGCTCCGTTATGGGTTATGCAAGCAATGGTGCTTTTCCCTGCAGGAATTTGCTTGGTTACAGCTATTCGTTGTCTAAAACACGCTGCTATCATCATTACTCCGGTAGGTGTGGAAATCCTGCCTTTCTTTCGGGCTCGTCACACCATGCAATGGTTCTTCTGGCAACAAATAAATACAACAGAAACACAAAGGAATAAACTCATATTACACATGACGAACGGGACCGACATTACCATCCACCTATTCCCCATAACAAACACCAGTAAGCGCTTGTTGCTTTATGCCATACAACAACGTATAACTTCTATACAAGCATCTCCTTATGGTCAGGCCTGAAAAATTAGCCGCCCTTAAAGAGCGAATGGAAGCATTAAACATCCGAGAACAAGATCTGGAAGAAAGTTTCGTTCGAGGAAGCGGGCACGGTGGTCAAAAAGTAAATAAAACCAACAACTGCGTTTATCTCAAACACATACCCACGGGCATTGCAGTTAAATGCCACATAGACAGATCCCGAGAAATCAACCGCTTTTTGGCACGCAGAGAATTATGTGATGCCGTGGAACAAGTAACAACAGGGAAATGCGCTGCCAAGGCTAAAATCATCCAACGTATACGCCGTCAAAAAGACAGAAGACGCCGCCGTCGCGCCCCAGAAAATTCCCCTATTCCAGACGATGAAATGTAAAAAGCCCAGACGTAGGATTCAGTCAAGCCTGTTGCGGTAAAGTTTGACGATACTTCTCTTTTAGCATGGCAAAAACATTGTGGGGAACATAGCGGCTCACTTGACTTTCCCACCCTTCCGGTCCAATCAACCCCTTAATCATGCTGGAAGATAACTCCGCTATATCTCGGGGAGGCATTAAAAATACCGTGCAAACCTTAGGTGCCATATCGGCGTTAATATGACGCATGACACGTTCATATTCATAATCTTGAGTAGATCTTATACCTCTCAGCATAAAGGATGCTTCATGTTCGTTAGCAAAATCCACCAGAAAACGATTATGAAACTCCGCTATACGAACCTCCGGCATATCGGAAAGAGCAACCCTCAACATCATCATACGTTCCTCATGAGAAAACGTGTAACGTTTGTCCGGATTATCGCCCATGGCCACAATCAGTTCATCAAACATTCTTGCCCCCTGTCTGATCATCCATAAGTGACCATTCGTCAAAGGGTCAAAACTACCGGCATACACGGCGATGCGCTTCATTCGTGTCATGCTATACGCCATCCTACGGAAAATACAATCCTTTTCCTTCTCTCCATTCACTACCATTCTCCTGTTCGGATTGTTCCAGATAAGATTTTCTTCTCCTCGGCTTGTCAAAAAGCCATATTTTTTGCATGATGCTTCTCTGTTATGCAGAAACGACGCGTCGTTATCCTTGGTTCCACCGGGTCCATTGGGACCAGCGCTCTGAAAGTAGCTCGGGATATTCCGGACAGGATGGAAATAGTAGGCTTGGCTGCCGGTACCAGTGTGGAAACATTGGCCAAACAGGCCCAGGAGTTTAACGTACGCAATGTCTGTATTTTTAACCCGTCTGGAGTGGATAAATTAAAACAGTTACTGCCATCAGCCCATATAGAAGCGGAGGAAGAAGGTCTATGTCGTTTAGCCCAACTGCCGGAGGCGGACATGGTACTTATTTCCATTGTAGGCACAGCAGGCCTTAAACCCGCACTAGCCGCCATAGAAGCCGGTAAAGATTTGGCTATTGCCAGCAAGGAGATTCTTGTCATGGCTGGCCAAATCGTTATGGAAAAAGCCCGGAAAGCAGGTGTTCATGTATTACCGGTGGATAGCGAACACAACGCAATATTCCAGTGTCTAAATGGTAATCATGGTGGACCAGAAGCCGTTTCACGACTAATCCTAACAGCGTCTGGAGGTCCTTTCCGCACTTGGAAAAAGGAAGACTTGAAAAACGTCACACTGGAACAAGCGCTCAAACATCCTACTTGGAGTATGGGGCGTAAAATTACCATAGACTCTGCCACTTTATTCAATAAAGGGCTGGAAATGATTGAAGCCCGCTGGTTGTTTGACGTCCCCATGGAAAAAGTAGACGTCATTGTTCACCCTCAGAGTATCGTTCACTCCATGGTGGAATACCGTGACGGCACGGTGCTGGCTCAAATGAGTAGTTCCGATATGTGTTTCCCTATACAATATGCCGTTACTTGGCCAGATAGAGTACCAAACTCTCTTAAACAGCTTAACTTTGCAGAAATCGGGCAACTAGTTTTTGAAGCACCGCGCACAGACGCATTCCCAGCCCTGAATCTAGCACGTAGGGCCGGTGCCAACAACAATACATTAGCTGCTGTTTACAACGCTGCCAATGAAGTAGCAGTCACCGCTTTCATTAATGGAAGTCTCTCCTTCCCCGGAATTTGGCAAATCGTGGAAGCTGTTATGGACGCTCACACTCCGGTAGACCCATGTGGAGAATTGGCGTCCATCTTAGAAGCAGATCAATGGGCCAGACAATGCACTACAAAGCTATTGACCGCTCAGCACAGTCTATCCTGATTTGCCATGTCAACTCGAGTTCCTGTCGGCTCACAATCCGGAGCCGCTCGCATTACCATCCTGGATATCCTCCGGGCTTTGGCGTTGCTGGGAATTGTCATTGTTCACACTCACGACCATTTTAACTTATATCTTCCCCAGCCTGAAACAGATGGCTGGCAAGCAGTAGCCAATTCCTTGGCAAATTGTAGCTATGAATACCTCTTTGTCAGCAAGTCTTTTCTTCTCTTTTCTTTTCTCTTTGGAATCAGCTTCTTCATTCAGCTAGACAGACAAGAACAAAGGGGTATCGACTTCCGAAAACGCTTTATGTGGCGATTGACTTTGCTCTTTTTAATGGGCTTAGTACACACCTTGTTTTATGATGGAGATATTCTTACCATATTCGGAACCCTAGGGTTTATCTTGGTGCTGTTATATAAATGCCCGGCTTCGGTTCTCATCACGCTCAGTTCTTTGTTTCTTCTACAACCGGTTTTACTACTGAATATATTCAACCATGCCGGATTGGCAGACTTTTGGATACATTCAGACCATTGGTTCCAATCTAACGCACCGTCAACTGCTCCGAGCAGAGAATCGCTATATGCTTATGGAAGTTGGGCTCAAGTAGCCAATTGGAATCTGACACAAGGGCAAATTGGTAAATGGCAATTTTTCCTGCTCAGTGGCCGTCTCTGGCAAACTCTGGGGCTTTTTATACTGGGTATATTGACTGGCAGATGGAGAATCTTTGAGAATACCATCAATAAACGACGTATCTTCCTGAAGATTCTAGGAATCTCTGGAGTATCATTTATTATTCTGTTACTAACCATCCAATTCCTTCCTAAGACAGACACCTCCCTAGTAATAGACATAAAAAACCTTTTGTGTTCTTGGGCAAACCTCTCTTATACAATAGCATTTGTTGCCTTTACCGTCCTTCTTTTCACTTACCTCGGCCTGACATTTTTCCTTGAATTATTAAGTAGCGTCGGTAAATGCACCTTAACCTGCTATATCTCACAAACATTAGTTTTCACCTTTCTTTTCTTCGGATGGGGACTTGGATTGGCTCAATCTATGCCTCCATGGATATGCTTATGTGCGGCAGTGACTGTGTTTTTACTCCAAGCTATTATATGCCGTCTATGGCTTAAACATTTTTTGTACGGTCCTTTGGAATGGCTTTGGCGAACAGCAACCATGTGCCGCAAACAACCATTCAAAAAGGAAAAAACATAATTTTGCGAAGTTATCGGTCTCTCTTTTCCCCATTTTTATCAGGAGTTTTCATTTTTCACACTCCGCCAAGAAGACAAAGATAAGGCTGTTTGAGATTGCCCCTAATGCTCGAGCATAGTATTTTAACGCCATGCCCTACAGAATCTGCAAATCTATTGAACTGGAAAGCGGACATCTCTTGTCCAAACATCCCGGCAATTGCAAGTTCCCTCATGGGCATACTCGTTCTGTGGAAATGGTTTTCTGCGCAGAGACGCTGGATGCCAACGACATGGTGATAGACTTTAAGGCGATTAAACAAATGGTTGAAGGATTTCTGCAAAGGTTTGACCACTCCTTATGCGTAAATACAGAAGATCCAAATTATGACGCTTTTGTGGCGGCTTATGGCGAACGCATCATTCCTTTCGCCCAAGAGGATCCAACCAGCGAAGTCATGGCTCGCACCATTTTCCATTTTACAAAACAAGCTTTAGAACAAGCAAAAAAAGACCATGGTGAATACCCAATACGTTCATGCGTTACACTAGAAAGCGTACGCGTATGGGAAACTAGTACATCTTGGGCTGAATATCGGGATTAAGTTCTTTCTGTAACAATTAAAACGGATTAATCGTCCACATTCGCTTACCCGTTTTATGGCCGTATGCAGAAGAATAAACGTCAGCAATCTCTCTAGCCCATTCCTCTATCGTATGCCGATGATGCGCATATTTTTTAAAATCTTTGGTGTCTACCCCCAAAAATGATCTGTGATCCTCTTCATAATCTGCAAACTCAGATACCACCCGTCCCTGTTCATCCCGCAAACGTCCGGCCATAGCAATATGCCCTTTTTTAATAAAGCGTTGAACTAATCCACCTCCTTTAATATTACTTAGTGCCGTAACAAAAATGCCGGCCTTGACATTCGTGGGCGTAATGGAGATGACTGCCAATTCCAACGTATACCCTCCCTTTGTACCATCCGGAACCAATTCTATATGAGGCTGTCTTGTCATTTTCTTTTCCATAGCCTTGATCACACTCTCGCGAAAATATTCCGCCAAATTAAACAGAGAGTTTTTACCTTCTTCTGTATCCGGTCTTACATCCATATGAGTCGTATCCACAGGTGCAACTGATATCTGAACCTTCTTTCCCCCCACTCCGTTCACCCTGTCATTCCATATTTCATGATCATCCGCATTCCAATATGCATCAAACGGAATATGGGAATCACGATTTTTTACCTGATGAGTAATAAAACCCGTTGCTGGAACTTTCTTAAAGTTATTGGAACAAGAAACTGAACTAAAACAACAAAAGGTAAAAAACACCAATAACGGAATCAATGACAAAAAACGTCTATTATTCATACGCAATCCATGCAGATGTGCAACTGTGTAACACAACAAAGAATCTCCTGTCAATCATACAAGCCATTATCAATGGCCTATGGAAGCCCCCCATGCTAACATTATCTTACAAAATCATTTAATCTTCATCATTAATCGGACGATACTTAACAGATAGCTTTTCCAAAAGCTTCAAAGCCTTTGCCGCACGCTTGCGAAAGGATTGGTAATCTTGCCGATCACAATCGCTCCAAGCTCTTTCAGCCAACGCCAAAGCTCGTGGCCACGCCATATATTCCACTAATCCCATATTGTATAAATATTCTGTCCAAATATTAGCTTGCAGGCCACGTACCTTCGCAGTTTCAGCAGGCGAAAGTTCCGGTAATTCATAACCATATACTTGCTTAAGAGGGATAAATCCTCCTATGGCTTTGGGTTCCGTCGGTGAAACGGACTGATAATAATCAAAATAAAAATGCGAACAGGGAGATAAAATAACGGGATGTCCTTTTTTGAGAGCCTCGGCCGCAAAGTCGTTACCACGCCATGCCATAACAAAAATATGTTGATCTGCATCCAATTCTCCGCCTTCATCCCAAACGATGGCTTCATAACCTCCAGTTTTCACATAATCTGCTATCTGTCGTAAAAAATCCCTACTTAAATCTTTAAAATTCGTTCCTTTCAATTCTTTCAAACGATTCTGGCAATATCGGCACGTTTTCCATGCCTCAGAAGAAACCTCATCATGCCCCAAATGAATAGGGGTTCCTTTTGGAAAAACTGTCCTAAGTTCATCTATCACATCCCTCACAAAGCGCCATGTTTCCGGACGCCCCATACAAACGGAATCACGACCTTTTTTACCTTCTACAGGAAAATCCACCCCGTCACAAATTAACTCTTTATAGGCGTGCATAGCTGCATAAGAATGCCCGGGGAGGTCAATTTCAGGGACAATGGTAACATGACGACTACGAGCATAAGTGACCAATTCTCGCATCTGCTCCTGAGTATAAAAGCCGCCGTAAGTCGCAACTGGGTCTTGCTCTTTTATAGCCAAGCGAATCTCCTGCCAATTCCATTCTCCATTTGTTAAAGGTACACGCCATGCACTCATGGAAGTAAGAAGAGGATATTTTTTTATTTCAATACGCCATCCGGGGCCGTCCGTCAGATGCAAATGTAGCCGATTAAGCTTAAACAAAGACATCGCATCAATCATTCGCTTCACCTCTTCCACTGAAAAAAAGTGACGGGAAACGTCCAACATAATGCCTCTCCATTCAAAACGAGGTGCATCACGAAGAGAAAAGACAGGAACAATAAAACCGTTATCTACTCTATTAGCTGTTAATATTTGACCTACAGTCTGCCAGGCATAAAATAGACCGGTAGGTGTAGCCGCTTTCAATTGCAACATACCTCGCCCTTCTTGTCTGTATGTCAAATAGGCTTCATACTCCTCCCCGCCCACATTTTCTCCTCCCCACTTCACCCCTTCCAATGAACACCACACATCAGCCAAATCCTTGTTACTGGTTATGGAAAATCCGCTTAATATGCCCTGCCCTTGCAGTATATTTAATATAGCTTCTACTGTGTCAACATCTTTTTCTGATGATGTATAAACAGTTAATAGTCTTGGTAAATATGTCGCGACATTGAGGTCCGAACGGCATGACAAAGGAGCAGGAATCACCACTTCTTCAGCGGGGAGCATGTCTGCCAGCCCCATATTCTGCCAATACCCCAATACGACACATGTAATCGCCACTCGGGTAACACGCCATAATTCCATCATTATGAACGGTACGGATAAATACACACTTTACTTTCAATAAAAAAACTCTTCTTTCATTCTCTATGAAAAAGGCACAACCATTGTTTGGTTGTGCCTTTTTCAACAACTTTTTCCTCCTGTTTATTTACGCCCACCGAACAAGCCACTCAACCCTCCCCCCAAACCGCCCAGCCCCTTCAAACCACCCATTCCGGGGAAACCCGGCATTTTACCGCCTTTTCCGCTCATGCCGGCCATCTGCTTCATCATTGCACCCATCTTACCTTTACCGGACATCATCTTGCGCATTTCGGAAAAGTTTTTAATCAACTTGTTGACTTCCATTAAGGGACGTCCACATCCCGCAGCAATCCGTCGGCGACGAGACGGAGTCAAAAGATTGGGATTGCTCCTTTCCTTCGCAGTCATAGATAAAACAATAGCTTCCATATGCTTCATTCTTTTTGGATCTAAAGCACCATCCGGAAGTTGTTTCTTGATTTTATTAAATCCTGGTAATAAACCCAGTAAGCCCTCCAATGGGCCCAAATTCTGCATCATTTTCATTTGATCCAAAAAGTCATTAAAATCAAACTTTCCGGACATCATGCGGTCCATTGATTTAGCGGCCTGCTCTTCATTTATTCGAGCCGCAGCATGCTCTACCAATCCCACAATATCACCCATTCCCAAAATGCGGTCAGCCATACGCCCCGGGACAAATGGTCCAAACTGATCCAGCTTTTCCCCCTCTCCAGAAAACTTGATAGGCTTCCCTGTCACAGAGCGCATAGAAAGAGCAGCACCACCGCGAGCATCACCATCCAGCTTAGTCAACACAATCCCGGTCACATTTACGGCCTGATCAAATGTCTGAGCTACACTTACGGCCTGTTGACCGGTTGCGGCATCCACAACCAACAATGTTTCCCTTGGTGTCAGGAACTCATGTAAATGGCGTAATTCATCAATTAAAGCTTCATCTACCTCCTGTCGACCTGCTGTATCAAAAATCATCACAGTCCCATTTTGGGTTTTAGCCCAAGCCAAAGCCTCCTTAGCCACAGCAACCACATCCTGACTTCCCGGAGCAGGTTTATATACAGGGACATCTATCTGTCCAGCCAGCGTTGCCAACTGCTCCACAGCAGCAGGTCTCACCAAGTCACAGGCCACCAACAAAGGCCGCCGGCCTTCATTTTTCAAACGCAGTGCTAATTTGGCACTGGTAGTAGTTTTACCGGCACCATTTAAGCCTACTACCATAATTCTGGCAGGATCCGTCAAATCTAAGCCAACAGAATCTCCTCCCAATAACGCAACAATTTCATCGTGAAAGATTTTGACGATTTGTTCCCCCGGCTTAATAGACTTCAACACTTCCTGTCCCATCGCTCGTTCTTTCACGCGGTTGATGAACTCCCGAGCCACCCCAAACTCTACATCAGCCTCCAATAAAGCCAAACGAATATCGCGCAAAGCGTCCGCTATATTTTTTTCAGAAATCTTGCCCAACCCGCGCAATTTTCGGAACGTATTATCCAGTTTATCAGCTAAAAGTGAAAACATAATCGTATGATGCGTCAAACTGTGCCATATTTCCTCCATCTCGTCAACAAGTGCGCCCTGCATAGGACATGATGCTTGACTTGCGTGAGGCTTAACCCCATCTTTTCCCTATGGCTGCCTTGGATCTGAAAGAGGAAATATTACGCCTCAAAAAAGAACGTAACGCGATCATTCTGGCTCATAGCTACCAGACCGGAGATATCCAGGATTTGGCTGACTTTGTCGGCGATTCTTTGGGGTTGGCTTACAAGGCACAAAATACAGATTGCGATGTCATTGCTTTTTGTGGCGTACATTTCATGGCAGAAACAGCAAAAATTCTCAATCCGGATAAAACCGTCATCCTGCCGGATGCTGATGCCGGTTGTTCTCTGGAAGCATCTTGCGATGCCGCCGAATTAGCAGCTTTCCTAAAAGAAAATGCTCATAAAAATTATTACGTTGTAGCATATGTTAACTGCTCAATAGGAGTAAAAGCGCTGGCTGATGTAATTGTAACTTCTGGAAATGCTGTCAAAATAGTCTCTCAAGCACCTCAAGACCGCCCCATTTTATTCGTTCCGGATCAAAACTTAGGATCATGGGTAAGCCGTCAACTGGGGCGTCCCATGGAATTATGGAACGGAGCATGCCATGTGCACATGGAGTTTACAAGAGACCAAATCAACGCCTTAAAAGAAAAACATCCCGGAGCACCTGTCCTTGTTCACCCGGAATGTACGGAAGCCGTACGTCTGCTGGCTGACCATGTCTGTTCTACAGAAAAAATGATCCCCTTCTGTACAGAAAGTCCTGCTCATTCTTTCATTATTGTCACAGAATCTGGAATCCTTCATCGTTTGCGTAAGCTGGTACCGGGGAAAACCTTTATCCCGGCTCCCACGGATCAGTGTTCCTGCAGCACTTGTCCATACATGAAGATGAACACACTGGAGAAACTGTACTTGGCGTTGCGAGATCTTGCTCCCGTTATAGAATTACCTGAAGAATTACGTAAAAAGGCAGAGACACCTCTGCTTCGTATGTTAGAACAGTCCCAATCCTAATCATTCTGTCTGCATGATTCGTCTTTCTGACCACATTGCTGCCGCCGGAGGTTGGATGTCTCTGGAAGCTTTCATGCAACTGGCTCTACACCATCCTCAAGACGGATATTATTCTTCATCCATTGAAAATATCGGACGTCACGGAGATTTTTCTACGACTCCATCCCTTTCTCCCATTCTAGCCAAAGCCATCGTAGCTCACTGGAAAGAAGCTTGCGCTCAATGCGGCAAACGGCTTCCTATGTTGGAAATAGGGGCGGGAACCGGAGCATTAGCAGTGAAAATCCTAAAGCATTTGGGATTCTGGAGCCGTTTGAATACGGATTACGTCATTGTTGAATCATCCCAAAAACTCCGCGAGTTTCAGCATTTGCTTTTAGGAGGCCAAGCTAAGATCTACCCGACCATGGAAAAAGCGCTGAAACATTGCGGTGGTAAGGCCTTTATTTTTTCCAATGAGCTGGTGGATGCCTTCCCGGCGCGCGTATTCGAATACACGGAACAAGGCTGGATGGAAGTAGGTCTTGCGATCAAAAACGGTTGCATACGGGAAGAACTGCGAGCCGTTAACCAAAAGCCTCTTTTCTCCCACATGCTGGAATATGATTCTCAGCCAGGTCAACGCCTAGAAATACATGATTCTTACGCCCGCTGGTTCACTGAATGGCTGCCTCTTTGGGATCTTGGTTCCATGACTATTATCGATTACGGCGATGAAATGGAACACCTGTATGACCGCCGTCCTCATGGTTCTCTGCGCGGATATAAAAGCCATCAAATGTTAACCGGGGATGCGCTGTACCAATACCCAGGGCTTACAGACCTTACCTGTGATGTCAATTTTACAGACTTATTGGAACTTTCTCGTAACTGTTTGGGAGACAGAGTTACGCTGATGACCCAAAGAGATTATCTCCTGCCTTATGCGGAAAATACGCCTCAGGATGCCTTCCTGACAGATGAACACGGTGTCGGAGGAAACTTCCGCGTACTCATCCAGGAACGCCATCCACAACAGCCGGAATAACCTCTAGTAAAGCAACTAATACAACATCTGCTACTTCATTTTTTTATCACCTAATGCCTAGTTGGTCTTCTGGCTATCCAATGGGAAATTGGAGACAAGTATATATTTGGAAAGAAAAAATAAACCGTTGTTTTTTGTCATACTAATTTCTTCTTTTTTGAACAGATCCTATTGTTCCATACTCTAATCTGTATCAGCAACAAACCGGGCGGCGGGAGGTAGAGAGACCGCCGTCCATGATGGGGAGTTCTGAGTTTCATAGGTAATATAGTTGGATAAAAAACCCGCACGGGGATAACCTGTGCGGGTTTATTCATCCATACACCCTAAATATATCCCCGATATGATTCTGCCATCCGCAGAAAATCTACACCTAAATCAAATTAAGGCTTGAGACTTGAAGGCATCTCGCTAATCTGACTTCAGCAAGAATCATCTGTAATCATGGTCAACACGAACGAACCGAATATTTACGAAACAGGAGTACTGGACTCCAACGCGGAAGGTAGTTTTGTTTACACCACCTTGGATGCAGCCATCAACTGGATTCGTAAAAATTCCCTTTGGCCAATGCCTATGGGGCTTTCCTGTTGCGCTATTGAGTTTATGGCCGTAGCCTGTTCCCGATATGACCTTTCCCGCTTCGGATCAGAAGTAACACGATTTTCTCCCCGCCAGGCCGACGTGATGATTGTCGCAGGCACCGTCACTTATAAAATGGCTTTGGCAGTACGTCGCATTTGGGATCAAATGCCGGAACCCAAGTGGTGCATCGCCATGGGAGCTTGCGCCTCCTCCGGAGGGATGTTCCGTTCTTATTCCGTACTTCAGGGGGTAGATAAGATTTTACCCGTAGATGTTTACATTTCCGGTTGTCCTCCACGCCCGGAAGCAATTTTGGAAGCGTTGTTGACTTTGCGCAAGAAAATGGATACCCAGCATCCGGCTCGCACGTTCTTCAAGAAAGAAGAACCACGCGAAGCCAATGCTCCGGTTCCTGTTAACACAGAAATGCCTCTTGAATAAACTTCCCCGACGTTCCACTTTTACCATTTATCCTTTCCATGTCTTCTTTAGAATCACAGATCAAGACTGTTGCAGATAATGCACAAAACCGTTTTGGAAAAGACATTATCACAGAACGGTATGAGTTCCGCGGAGATATTACCCTGACCATAGCACGTCACGCTATTGCCGACGTTGTTCGCTGGTTACGAGATTCCGCCGGATTTGATATGCTGGTCAATCTTTCTTCTGTGGACAACATGGGAGAAAGCCCCCGCTTTGAAGTGAATTACACCCTGACGCAAGCAGAAACGGGCGTCAATCTGAGTTTAAAGACAAAAGTGGATGACGGGGAAGAAGTCCCCACAGTTACAGGCGTATTTCAAGCAGCCAACTGGCAGGAACGAGAAGTGTGGGATCTGATGGGTATCCGTTTTTCCGGACATCCGGACTTACGTCGCATTTTAATGTGGGAAGGCTATCCCTACTTTCCCTTGAGAAAAGATTTCCCCGTCCAAGGTATTCCGACAGAATTGCCCGGAGTAGCCTTTACAGAAGCGGCTCCCACTCAAGGGGCACCGTTCGCCACCGCGCAAGGCAAATGCACCAGCGGATGTCGCGAACCCAGATCTCATCAATTCTAGTTTATTTTTCAGCCTCGCAAAGCGTGAGGTTTTTCCCATGATCCGGCTATTCTTCATTCTGCCAATCTGCATCATGAGCCTGTTTTCCGGCTGCCAAGACGCAAACCCGGCAGAGCAGGAATGGCAGGAGCAGTTATACAAAAATCTGGCTATCGTGGGAGCCAGAAACTGGATTGTGATTGCCGAGTCTTCCTTTCCTGCTTATACAGGAGCAGGAATCAGAACCTTGATTTCAGAAAAGACATCGGAGGAAGTGCTTCTAGATGTGCTTAATATGTTGGAAGAAGAAGCGCATGTCGTGCCTCGAATCATGATCAGCTCAGAATTGCGTAGCGTTACAGAAGACTATGCCCCCGGCATCAAACGTTATCGTAATAACATCACAAAAATGCTTCCGGGACGCCAGCACTTCGAATTAATGAGTCGCACGATCAATTCCTTGATTGAAGACGCCGCCAAACAATTCAACGTGTTGGTTATCAAAACAAAAACATCTCTTCCCTATTCCAATATTTATATTGAATTGGATTCCGGATATTGGAACTCAGAATCAGAGACAGCACTCCGTCAATCATTGGAAGCCAAAGACGCAGCCATGCGCCGTGCCGCCCAAGACAAAGTATTGGACGTTCCTTTAATTCCGGGACTTCCTTCAGTTCCGCAAGAGTACAGGCTAACACCCCAACAACCGGCTCCCTCATCCCCGCCTGCTTCTATAGATAACCTTCCACCCCTTCCCAAAGGAAACAATAGGCAGGCAATACCCACAGAAAACAGGGCTCCCGGCATTCCTCCGGCACCCATTAAAGACCCTTTGGGTAAAAAAATAGCTATTGCCCAATTTTCATGAATCATCATATGGATAAGGCCACAGAAGAACGCCTCCGCATTGAGGCATGGGTTGGAGATGCCATTTTGGCGTTGTACGTCAGAGAATGGATTCTGGCAGAGGAAGGCGCGATCAACGGTAAACTTTTTGTAGAGTTCACCAGCAATGATTTCCTGCGTCGCACCGGTAATGCAACCGGAGTAGAAGCAGAAATAGGCAGGACCTTCAAAGCCGGCGGACTGGAAGCAGCCTACGCTTGGATTGAACAGCATCTGAAGCCTCGCATGGAGGAACGCTGGCATACTCTGCGTAGAAAAGCCGTCCGGTAAGTTCCCCCTACCCATGCTTTCTCACACAAGCCAGTTGCCTTGGGAAAAAAGTGGCGCACCTTGCGTCATGGCTCCGCCCCATTTGCATACTTGGTCGGAAAAAGCAACGGACTATCTTGCTAGGCAAGGGATGGATGATGTCATTGCCTTTGCAACATCCGGTTCATCCGGTTCCCCACCCAAAGCCATTTTATTTACTCGAAAAGCATTAAACATCTGTGCTTCCGGTGCCATTGAGCACTTAGGAGCCCAAGGAGGAGACTGGTGTTGCCCATTGCCCATTTGGCACGTAGGCGGAGCTATGATTTATCTGCGTGCCGCTCTGGCCGGCACCCACGTCCACACGCTCCTGGGGAAATGGGACCCTCTAGCCTTTGCCTCACTGATGGCAAAATCCGCAGCCAGCTGGGCTTCGCTAGTTCCCACACAGGTAGTAGATTTGGTTTGTGGCAACATACACGCACCAGACACAGTCCAATGTATCATCGTAGGCGGTGGAGCACTTCATGAGGACATCGGCAGAAAAGCACGTCAACTCGGCTGGCCCGTTGTTCAAAGTTACGGCATGACAGAATCCGGTTCCCAACTGGCCACGGCTTTTCCCGATGAGCCGTTCCATACAGATAACCTTGCCATTTTACCCCATTGGGAAACGAAAACAGATCCATCAGGCCTCTTAAGCTTCAAGGGAGAAGGGAAATTGATGGGACGTCTCCTAACCCAACCTAATGACGATTTTCTGCTGGAGCGAACAAATGAGTGCGAGTGGTGGCAAACTCGTGATCTGGTTCATTTGAATGGGAATAAACTAACCTTTCTTCGCCGTGCGGATCGACTAATCAAAGTACTGGGAGAACTGATAGACCCTGATGCCGTTCAGGATAAACTGCGAGTTCTGGCTCCGGATGCCGTTGTAGAAGCTATCCCACATCCGCGCTCCGGAATGGAACTGGTAGCATGCAGTTCCCTTGCTCAACAATTGCAACAAGCTTGCAAGGAATGGAACGCCACAGCGCCCGGCCCACAGCGCATCAAAGCTATGGTGATCATGCCTATTCCCCTTACTATCATGGGGAAGCTGGATAGGAAACAACTACAAGCACACCTGCTCTCTCATCCGGAACAACGACGCTCCATTTAAGAACTATCTCTCCGCAATGAGGAGGCCGGTATCATCCTCATCAAATCCCGGAACATCACATAAAAATTACAGTTTCTTCAATCGCCAGCGTCGCTTGCTCCCTCTTACCCCATTACTATTTACACAACCGTAACGAGCCTCTCTCCGGTACACAAACCAACCGAGTCCTTAAACCTTTTCAAGAGAGGAAGATTTGTTGATAAAAAATAACGTGACATCGTCAATAATTAAACAATTTGACACGTGAAAAACGCTTGTAGGACAGAGGCTCTTCCTGTTAAAAAAGAGTTAATTCCATGCGCGCCCGTCTTTTGCTGATTCCTTTTATTTTTTCTTTCCCTGTTTGTGCCCAAAATATTCCGGTCGCCTCATTGTCCACACAGACGGAGCAAGTGGCACCAGAAGGAACAGTAAGGAATCTTGCACAGCTACCTATGGACGGAGGCTGGACTTATCAGGAACTGATCCAAAAAGCTAAAGAAGGCGATTTCCAAGCCAATATGTTAGCCGGAGAATACTGGATGGCACTTTACTACCTGAACAGAGGAGATCTTCCGCTAGCATGCCTGGAACAAATGCAATACTTTTTCCGCAATGCTGCCAACCTCTCCGAGCATCCGGCAATTAAGCTCATGATAACAGATCCCTACGGGATTTTTGGGATTTTTAAAGGACCAATCATACAGCCGGAACATGCGGAATGGCTTAACTCCTGCCGAAACATGGCAAACAAGGGAGATATGAGTGCCATTACGGCTCTATATACCGTCACAGACCTTCCGGAGACAGAATTGAAACGCTACCTCTCTCCATTGGAAAAGAAAGCCCGATCCGGCAACAAGGATGCGCTCGCCCAGCTGGCTTTCATTAAGGTAGACTGGCTGAAAGAAGATCCGGCACAGGTGCTGGAATCTCTGATAAAAAACAGTAAACAAGCCACCCCTGCTCTCTTAACGCAGATGGGAGAACTGTCCCTTGCTCTGGCTTCTGATCAGTCAACCTCCGAACAAGATCATCAAAAATGGAAAGATACGGCCAAAGGCTATCTTTCCTTAGCCGCCTCAAAAGGACATGCCAAAGCCATGCGGCTGCTGGCAGAAGTCATCAAGGACACAGATCCGGAACAATCAGAAAAATTACTGGCGGAATTATGCACCAGAGGAGACTTGGAAACCTTGCTGAGCAAGCTCTCTCATTACCTCAAAAACGCCACTCCATCCAAGGATGAATCTTATCTTTCCCTGTTCTCTCACGCACAGGAATTAGGTAGCTCCAACGCCTACGCATGGTATGCTCAGCTGCTAGCAAAAAAGTATCCCGACAAAAAACAGGAGTTGGAAAAAGCCGCGCAAAATCTGCTGACTCTGAATGACGAACGCTGCATCCCATTCTTAAAAGACACCATCAGCCTGCCTCAGAAAAAGCTCAATCAACTCCCACCTTACGCTAAAACCCACAAGGAACTTGAACTCGCCTCTCAACTGGGAGATGTAGATGCAAGCGTTCAACTGGGAGAATTATGGGCCGAAGAACAGAATAATACTTCAGACTTTATAAGTAAGTTCCGCGAAGCGCAGTATAATATGCGTATATGGTACAAACAAGCGGCTGAAGAAGGCCATCCTTTGGCCAAACTGCGCCTTGCTCACATGGACACCCCGTCTTTAATGGATAAGCCGAGCATTGAACCGGCTCAATCCTTGTTAAAAGCTTGCCGAGAAAAAGCGGCAACAGGCGACTTCATTACCCTGAAAGGCATCGCCGAATACGTCACCCCGGAGCAATGGGAACCATTAATCGCACAACTGCGTAAAAAAGCGCAAGAAGGAGATGCCCGTAGCCAGGCAGAATTAGCTTATCTGATGCTGTTCAGTTACAAAAGTCAAGAATCCGGCTATCCGGAAGCATTGGCATGGGCCAGACTTTCTGCAGGGCAAGGAAATCCCTGCGGCATGTATGTGCTGGGCAGAGCCCTTATTTATGAATTCGGTCTGGAAGGCCGTGTCCATGAAGGATATTCTTGGTTATTCCGCAGTGCCTTAAAAGGTCATGTAGAAGCGGCAGATATGTGGTGCTCCAATAATGAAACCCTTCTGCCTTATTGCGCCATGTTGCACGGCTTGGCCGTTCGCGGACACATCCCATCACTGCTTTTCCTCGCCAATCAAACGGCTTACCCACCCCCTGTAGAAATAGAGGACGAACAGCAAGAAGTAAAAAATACAGCCTCATCTCAAGAAACACCCAACAAGGCAGAATCTAATAACGATGCGGTTCATCCTGTTGAAAAATCAGGAAATGAACTTTCCATGGAGGATACGCAGGAAGATTCAGGAGCCGTCCCACCTTGGATGACTCCGGATGGCAAAGAACGAACCGACCGCTCCTTAAAAAACATCAACCCTGAAGCAATAAAACTCTGGGAGCAAGCCATCGGTTTAGGCAGCTTGTCTGCTTTAGATGAGCTGGCAGACTATTATGAATCCGTAGCTCAAAACGTGCAGGATCCCGCGAAAAAACAACAGCTTTTGGCGTCCGCTATGACAGCTGCAACCGTCTTAGTAAAAAAGGAAGACGTACGCGGCTTCAAAAGAATGGCTCGCTACTACGAACAAGGCATAGGTGTACAACCTAACAAAGAGCTACATAAAGATTACATCCTGAAAGCAGCAGAAAGCAAAGACCCTGAGGCCCTTGTAGAAAAAGCACGTCTTCTCATCAAAGGAGAAGATATGGAACCAAATCCCAAACAGGCTTTAGATATTCTAACAAACCTGGAACAAACTCAAACTCAATCCGTTCCCGGTTTATACTTCTTGTTAGGATATCTGCATGAAGAAGGTCTTGGTACACCTCAAGACATGGCGTTAGCTTACCAATTCTATCTCAAAGGAGCAGAACAAAACGATGCTAAATCCATGAACAACCTGGGTTCCATGTATGAACGCGGAACCGGTGTAGCTAAAGATTTGGAAAAAGCTCGTGATCTGTATACCCAAGCCGCAGCTCAGGGAGACGAAGACGCCCGTGCTAATGTGGAACGGATCAATGGAAAATCCCAATCATCTCAATAACTTCCCTCCTGCTTCCACAAAATCAACTCCCAACAACCATTCTACGGGACATATACAAAACGAGTCCTTTTTGGTCTATTGTTTCCATTGATAGGGGGGGTATTCTCCATCTTTTAGGCGGGACAATATCTCTCCTTTTTCATAGCCCTGATAAAAAAACACAGGAGAGTTCACGCCATCCGTTTCCAGAGTCCTTTCAAATCCGTATGTGCCCCAACTCTTACGGTAATAAAATCCCTGCATACGATCAATGTAGGAAAGGGATTTGTTGATGGGAGTCATTTCTTGCAAACGATCGCACAACGCCATCATTTTTTACTAAACATTCATTATAAACTCTTTATAAATAGAGTTATTACCCATTCGGAATACATTATTCCGATTCAAAAACATCAGATGTAAAAAACAAACTCTTATCAAGGAAGGGATCATATAGTTCCCTTGCTCTCTCAATCATTGCTCTTTAATACATGATTGTTTAAAGCCATAAACTATTTGATTCCCCTACGAATTAAAATCCGTAGTCAATAAGGAAAATATCAATTGTTTTTCAAACAATTGAAAAAAGGGATTGGACAAAAAACAAGATAAATATTGCTTTTTGTGTAACTCTAACATTTTTATATTGAGTCATTTAAACACCTTCTCTAACGGATTTTAAATCCGATAACATCGTCATGTCCTTATTCTACAAATACAATCTACCTCATCCTCCTATCCCATGTTCCAGTTGATCAAGGCTTAGCTTGATCGTTGAGTTCGGAGATTTTCAGCCCCATACCACACATCTTTTTACAGACTTATGAATCTATATACCCTCATCAGTAAATCTATTTTGTGTTCTTTGACCATATTTGGGATCTCCCTCTTACCATCATGCGTAAGCCCAAAAGAAGTCCTCTATATTCAAGATGTTCCAACCAAATCACGGGAAACAATCAAGACCAACTACCAAACAACTATCCAAAAAGACGACCAACTCTATATTGCAGTCAGTAGCAAACAACCGGAACTTACCGCCCCCTTTGCCATGTCGGAAATAGGAGTATCCGGCAACAATAATAACAACAACAGACCCAAAGGTTATCTAGTAGACGCCCAGGGCAACATCGTCCTGCCTGTCATCGGTAAAATGAAAGCTGCAGGAAAAACCTGTTCCCAACTGGCTTCCGACATTGCCACAAATCTTAAAAACAATGACTACATCCGAGACGCCTCCGTTAATGTGCAAATCATGAACTTCAAGTTCTCCGTATTGGGAGAAGTCAATTCCCCGGGAACCTACACGATTGAAGGACAACGCCTGACCATTCTGGAAGCTATCAGCCGCGCCGGCGATTTGAGCATTGATGGCAACCGAGACATCACCTTAATCCGGGAAATTAACGGTACCCGCCAAATCTCCAACATCGATTTACGCAGCAAAAACCTATTTTCATCTCCCTATTATTATATCCAGCAGAACGACATCATTTACGTAAGCCCCTCCGAACGAAAAGTCAATATGCGTAGTGATACCGCTCAATGGTATGGTTGGGGGCTCTCCGGCCTCGGCGTAACGCTGGCCGTAATAGCTATGTGCCTATAACGGAAATACTCGGCCATTCCCTCCCTTTCCGTAAATCGGGATTCTGAAAGCAAAAAAACACGATTTTCTTGCTTATTCCTACGGGGCATGCCTCTCCGGAAGATTTCTCTCCAATAAAACAACTCCACCTGATGACACCTCACCCCACAACCGCACCCACACCGGCCATTGTAGAGAATGAAGAAGAAACAGTCCTTTCTTTGGATATGGTTCTGATGATTCTGCGTCGTTACTGGTTTATCATCATTCTCTCAGCTCTCATCGGAGGCGCCATTGCCTATTACTTCGCCGGTAGACAAAACTATGTTTACCAGAAGACAGTCAGCGTCCTGATGCGCGATTCAAAAACCAGTAAGGATGCTTCTTCCGAACGCATCATGACAGAATTGGGGATCGATCCCGGTGCAGCCAATCTTGCCAACGAAAGCTTCATCCTCAAATCCACAGCCCTCATGAAGAAAGTGGTGGAAGACCTTAGTCTCAACACTTCCTATTGGCAAAAAAAAGATTTCAGGACCATCGACCTCTATCGGGAGACCCCTCTTCTGGTGAACTTTGAGCAAATTGACCAACAGCGAGCCTGCACCTTGCACATCACACCGCTCAATGAATCACACTTCGTTCTCTGTCATTTCAATAGCGATGGTGATCCAATACTAGCAGAAGGGACTTATGGCAAACCAATGACGCTACCATTCGCCATTCTTTCAGTTCACCCCACTTCCTTGATGACTGAAGCATGGAACGGGAAAACCATCATCATCCATCATTCTTCAGTGCAAGAAACAGCCACCGCGTTGCTTCAAGAATTGACGGTTTCCCGTCCTGATGCCAAAGAATCCAGTTTGCTGGAAATGACCTTAATGGCCCATAATCCACAAAAAGCAGAAGACATTCTCAATCACCTCATCCAAGTTTACAATCAGATTTCCAAGGACGAACGAAACAAAGCGTCTCTGAAAACGGAAATCTTTATCAAAGACCGCTTGAAAGAACTTGGATCAGACTTAAGCAACGTTGATAAAAAAATCACGGATTTCAAGACACGAAGTGACATCATCAAAGATACGGACACAACCATGAGTGCGGACTTTAGCACGTCCCAAGCTTTGGATAAAGAGATCTTTGAGCTTGAAACTCAAATCAAACTAGCCGCCACCCTTGCGGAAAACCTCAAAGAAACCGACCGCAAACAAGGACTAATTTCAGTGGAAACCGGCCTCCCCGATTCCGGCATCTCTCGGCAAATAGAATCCTACAATGAGGCTTATTTGGAATATCAAAAAATCGCCGGTAGTGCAGGCTCTCAAAACCCCATTGCCGTCAGCCTGCGTGACAGAATGCGCTCCACCAGAGCAGCGGCAAACAAAGCGCTCTCAAACTACCGTAATAATTTAAATCTCAAGCTAAATCACCTCATCAGCAAGAGAGATTCCCTAAGCGAACGCCTAGCAGAAACCGCCACTAAGGAGCAGGAAATCATTCCGCTCATCCGCGAGCATAAAGTGAAAGAAGAGCTTTACTTAATGCTGTTGAGCAAGGAACAGGAAAACGCCTTAGCCATGGCTGTCACAGAATCCAGTGCCAGAGTACTGGAAACAGCTCACGGCTCAGACCTTCCCATTTCCCCTAATACCATTCAATATATTGCCGGAGGTTCTGCCGGTGGAGCACTACTCTGTATCTTCGCTTTCATGGGAGCATCCATGCTGAATAACAAAGTTAACAACAAGCATGACATTCCATTCTCAACCGGCCAGCCGGTTATTGCCGAACTGCCTCAAATGAGCAAAAAAGAGAGGAAAAATACATCTCTTTTCATCCGGGACAAACGCTCCATTATTGCGGAGTGCTTCCACATTTTAAGAAATAATGTCGATTCCTTGCTACCCAAACCGGAAAAAGGCGGCCTTGTTATACTGCTCACCTCCACGCTATCCGGAGAAGGAAAAACCTTCACATCCGCCAATCTGGCATCTGCCTTCTCCTATGCCGGCAAAAAAGTCCTCCTTATTGACGGAGATCTTCGTAAAGCATCCTTAACCAAGCAATTGGATGGTGTCGGTCGTGAAGGTCTCTCTTCCCTTCTGCTCCATCAGAATCCTGATGCAACAGGTATCATCCGTACCATAGGAGAAAAAAACTCCTGCAGTATCGATATTCTTTATACAGGACCCAAGGTGCCAAATCCGATCACTCTACTCAGCAGTCCTTTACTGGCAAAAATCATCGGCCAATTAAAAGAACAATATGATGCCGTCATCATAGACGCACCGCCTTTCGGTATTCTGGCAGATACAGCTATTCTGGCATCTCTAAGCGATATCTCCCTGTATACCATCCGCAGTGGGAAAATAGACAAGCGATACTTAACCCAGCTCCAGCGAATTTCCGATCGGGGACAGCTCCCCAACATGGCTTACATCATCAACGGAGTCAACTTCAATTCTGCCGGCCATAGCTACTACGGTTATGGGTATGGCTACCGGTACGGTTACGGCTCTTCCCGGCAAGAAAAAAAACAAGCGGCGGGTCAAGCATAAGCCTCGCCCTGCTCACCATATAGCAACCATGTTCGGCAGACTGTTCCATCCAAAGTATAAAGCTACCGCCCTGTTCCCGGACGGTATCGATATGCATACACATATCCTCTGGGGGGTAGACGATGGAGCATCTTGCCTTGAAGAAAGCCTTACCATCATCCGATGTCTTAAATCCAAAGGCTTAAAGGGAGCCTATTGTACTCCTCATATCATGGCTCAATACCCGGACAATACCCCTGATTCCTTGCGCCGGCGCTTTGACCAATTGCTTGCTGATACCAAAGGCGAAGACTTCCAGCTCCGCCTTGCGGCAGAATACATGCTGGATGAACAATTCGACGAACAACTGCGCCACTATCAGCCCTTAACATACGACGGTACCCACCTGCTCATCGAACTACCCCAATATTACCTGCCCGGTGCCTGGAAAGATAAAATCAGTGCCATCCGAGATAAAGGGTACATCCCCGTATTGGCACACCCGGAACGTTACGGACGCGTCTTGCACCGGGAAGACTTTTTCCGGCTTTCTCAACAAGAAGACGTCAAATACCAAGGCAACGTCGGATCATTAAAAGGCATTTACGGCAAATCCGTTACAGCTTTAGCCAAAGATTTTTATACCCATCATCTTTATGATTGGTGGGGCACTGATAGCCACACCGCATCCATGGCAAACAGCATGCCATTGAAAGCCTAACTTCCCTCCTATTAAACACATCCCACACAATGCCTAACATCACCGTCAACAACTACCCCAACAGACAGAGCGTCCATAGCTTTTACAAACGCAACGGCAAACGTATTCTGGATTTCACAGGGGCCTTGCTCGGATTAATCTGCCTGCTCCCCGTCTTGGCCGTTTTAGCCCTACTCCTGCTCATCATACAACAAACGAATCCATTTTTCCTGCAAAAGCGCATTGGGAAAAATCTCGTCCCCTTTTACATCATCAAGTTCAAAACCATGAAAGACAGTCGGAACGCAGATGGCAACCTGCTTCCGGACGAACAGCGCACCACCTTCCTCGGCTCCCTGTTGCGCAGCACCTCCCTGGACGAACTGCCTGAAATCATCAATGTCCTAAAAGGAGACATGAGTTTCATTGGACCTCGCCCCTGGATCCCGGATCAAATGGCAACCTTTACACACTTCACTCAGAAAAAAAGAATGACCATTCGCCCGGGCATCACAGGATTGGCTCAGGTTCATGGCCGCAATAATCTCACCTTCCGCCAACGGGTGTATTACGACTTGTGTTACAGCCGTCACCTAACCTTGTGGGAAGATATCAAAATCCTGCTAAGCACCTTTTACAAAGTAATAAAAGAGGAAGGCATCCGCCAACACCCAAATGCCCTTGCCCCAAAAGACCCACAAACAAAAGGAGCCAGAGGCAACAGCAAGCGCAAGTTCCTCCCTCCATCCAAATAATTCTCTCGGGATTCTCCCTTCCAGCATCCTTTTATGGAAACGTTTTTCAACATTCGCTATGAGTTTGATCAGACGCGCGTTCTCGACCGTCTTCACAATGCGATTCAAGAAAAATGTCCCGGTTATATTTGTGTGGCAGACGCCAACATTCTTACCCATGTTCACCGCAACGCAGAATACCGGCAAACCATCGCAGAATCCATGTTCTCCATTTGTGACAGCTCCTGGATTCCCATCTTCCTTCGTTATCTTTACGGGATTCGCAGACCTCACTACTGCGGAGCCCAAATCTTCCGGGATGTGATCAGTTCAGGCCGTTATCGCATGGCTTTTCTTGGTAGCAGCGCAGAAATACTGAATGACCTGCGTTCTCGCATCATCTCTCAGTGGAGTCCGGCCGTGGCAGACATGCCCTTCATAAGCCTCCCTTTCCTCCCGGCAGACGAGTTCGACTACCCGGCTATAGCCGCTGAACTCAAGGCCGCCAAAACAGACATCATTTGGGTAGCACTCGGTGCTCCCAAACAGGAACAATTCATGCAAAAACTCCTGCCACACCTATCTCACGGTGTCATGATAGGCGTGGGGGCCGTCTTCAACTTTTACAGCGGTCATATTCGCCGAGCCCCCGCTTGGTTGCGTTCTCTTCATCTGGAATTCCTCTACCGTATCTTCACTGAACCCCAAAAGCAAATTAAACGCTGCAGCAATATCCTCATCACCCTGCCCTCTATCTTCATCAAAGAAAAATCCGCTCAAACTACTCCCCCCCGTTCCTAACCCATGGCAGAATCCCGCGTCAAAAAGAGCCTGCTGAATGCTAAAGTCAACCTCATCTTTTATGTGTTGACCTTGGCTCTCTCTTTCTTTTCGCGCAAGATTTTTTTGGATTGCCTGGGGGCAGATTTCGTCGGTCTCACCGGCACACTGCAAAACCTACTCGGATTCCTTAATCTCGCAGAGCTTGGGATAGGTTCTGCCATCGGATATGTTCTATATAAGCCTTTATTTGAAGAAAATCATCAGCAAATTAATGAAATCATTTCCGTCTTTGCTTATCTCTACCGTTGGATCGGCTGGATTATACTGATTCTTGGCAGCATTCTAGCCTGTTTTCTTCCTTTGATTTTCCCCAATACTGGCTTCGAACCGGGAGTCATCTATGCTACTTACTCCGCCTTTTTGGCATCTTCTCTTATTGGCTATTTCATCAATTATAAACAAACCCTTCTGGGAGCCGATCAAAAAAACTATATCATCACAGGATGCTTTCAGAGTACAAACATTATCAAAGTACTCATTCAAATGGCAAGTGCCTGGTACACGAGAAGCTATTACCTTTGGGTTGCCATTGAGCTTATCTTCGGTGTCATTTATTCTTTTATTCTAAATTGGAAAATATCGCAGGTTTATCCATGGTTAAAAACAGAAAAAACACTTAAATCAAAACAAACTGACAGCGGAAAACGAATCATAAAATACACGCGACAGCTTTTTATTCATAAAATGGCAGGATTTGTTCAATTTCAATCCCGACCTTTATTGATTTATGCCTTCACATCATTATCTACCGTTGCATCATATCAGAATTACACAATTATAATTGATAAAATTTCAGGATTTATCAATAGTATCTTAGGTTCAACCAATGCCAGCATCGGGAATCTTATAGCCGAGGGAAACAAGCAAAATATCAAACATGTATATTGGGAATTATTCAGCATAAGAATGCTCATCGCAGGTGTAACCTGTTCTTCTCTTTATTATCTTACAGAGCCATTCATTCAATTATGGGTAGGTAATCAATATATATTGAATAAAAATATTTTACTTTTAACTATTTTGTACAGCTTCTTTTCCTATACAAGAAACGTTAATGATGATTTCATATATGGATACGGACTGTTTTGGGATACATGGTCCCCTGTTTCTGAAATAATCATTAATTTATCCGTCAGCATCATTGGTGGCATGATATGGGGACTGGAAGGAGTTTTATTGGGAGGTATTATCAGCACTTTTATTGTCATTGGGGGGTGGAAAAGTTATCTTTTATATCATTGGGGATTTAAAGAAAGCGTATCCGAATATTGGATTAAGTATAATAAATTTGTTATTCTAATAATTATCCCCATACCAATAATTAATATATTTATCAATCATATTCTCATTACACCAGCATCGATTAACTTCAAATCTTGGATACTGCACGCATTAACAATATCAACAATATATACAATAATATCATATACTTTATTTTATATATTTCTCCCAGAAACAAAACGTTTCACAAAACGTCTTGTTATTCATCTAAAAACAAAAAAATAATATAAACAAAACAATAAACAAAATAATCATATTTATCTTATCACACAAAAAACACATGTAAAAAATAATTCAAAATCGTCTATACAAGAAAAACCTGTACTAGCCACTCGCTGTGGAGGAGCTGAAATGCAGATTATTGAAGGCCATAACGGTTGGCTAGTCCCCCCTAATTCTGTTGAAGCACTCCATACAACAATGATGCAAATCTTAAAAAAACCGAATCTACCTATGGATGTCGCTGTAATCAATCAAACCCAACATGTGCAACGGCTAATAGATATATATGAAAAAATTACTCATTGATATCAATTCTGTTATTCCCTATTACGCTACCGGACGAATGAGCGGAATTGGTCGCACGACACAAGAACTTGTTGAAACTCTATCCATTATGGAAGATATTCCATTTGAAATATCTCTCTATTCTCAAAACATGAAGGGGATTAGCGGGAAGAATATGAATACATCATTTTCTTCCCACCATATCTATTTTCCTCACCGGAGAAAATGGAATAAAGTTTTAAGTCGTTTTCCTGTCCGGGAATGGGCATACAACTATGATCTAATGCATATTCCTCATAACTTTGAATATGTTTATAATCCTCATAAATGCATTGTCACTCTTCATGATGCTTTCTTTATGAAAATTGAAGAAAAGAAGTTCGGACACGCTCAAATGAGAAAAGAAGTTCCACCTTTCATTAGGAAATGCAAACATATTATCACTTGTTCGGAATATTCTAAAAAAGATATTGTAGAAACTATGCAGATATCTCCGGATAAAATTGATGTCATTTACTGGGGAATACGTCATGACCAATTTTATCCAACCAGCGACACGCAGGAATCGTTTTACTTTGTGCAAAAGCTTTTCGGAATTACAAAACCGTATTTTTTAAGCGTATCCTGTAATGCGGAACGCAAACGGTCTCATGTTTTGATTCAGGCTTATATGGAATTATCCAAACAACAAGAACCAAAACACGACTTAGTATTGGTATGGTCTGAGCCTCCTTCCGAAATACTTAGAAAGGTCGAACAAAGCAATGTTTCAAAAAACATCCATTTCTTGTCAGGCGCAACCAATGAAGCGTTACGCAATCTCTATCAGGCAGCAACAGCCTCCTTTAATCCCTCTTCTTATGAAGGATTTGGATTACCTGTTCTCGAAGCAATGGCTTGCGGGACGCCCGCTGTAACATGTCGCAATAGTTCCTTACCGGAAGTTGGTGGCAATGCTGCTTTATATCTTGATGAACCAGTTCTGTCATCTCTCGTTAAAATGATGCTCTGCTTTGAGAATAATTCTTTACCTTTGATGGACATCCGAAAAGCCGGTCTAACACAAGCTGCAAAATTTACCTGGGAACAAACAGCACAAAAAACTTTGGCCGTCTATATAAAAAACTTGATACATATTTAAATTTTTAAATAAATCAGAATTTATTTTATTTAATTATATCTTTCATCATTTATATATCATCTCATTCAATATACATATAGAACCATACAACAGCTAAAACAATAAACACACATATATATCATTTTTTATTTCAAATAGTATAACTCAAATACAACCAATAATTATCAATGATTTTTGCGTATAAAATATTTTCGTTTTTAACTTTTCTTATAAAATGAGCCATTAATCATTAAATCATGACCATTCTCATCTGCATTCCTTGCTTGCTAACAGGCGGAACTGAGATTCAAACCTTGAATCTCGTCAGAGCACTGGTATCCGGTGGATACCGGGTCGTCACAGCATGCTATTACGAACATGAAGATGTCATGGTTCAACGGTATCGAGAAGCAGGCAGTACGGTAGAACTGTTTTCTCCGAAGGGGAGTCGTAAACAGGGAAAAGCAGAATGGAGCCATCTGTTCCGGGGATTGCGCATGTGTGTGAAAAAATACCGACCGGCTCTGGCACATGTACAATATATGGCTCCGGGGGCAACGCCATGCCTCATTCTGAAGTTATTGGGAGTAAAACGCATCATTGCCACCGCTCATACCGATGCAAAAATCTACCGCAGCTTAAAACTGCTGCACTTTTTGCAACGGCATGTACTGGATGCCTTTACCTGCATCACTCAGAGAGCCGAACAAGAATTTTTCGGTTCATCCCTCTTGTACGAAGAAGATACTCCTCTGCATCGTCACGCACATCTGACGATCCACAATGCTCTGTCGGAGCGACTAAGCCCGAGCCAGACAGAGCGTATCCTCCCCTCTTCTCCTACAATAGGCGTAGCCGGACGTCTGGAACACATCAAGGGGATGGATCTGATTCTTCCTGCATTTACACAACTGCACGATCGAATCCCGAATGCCAGACTGCTGATCGTGGGTGACGGTTCTCTCCGAGAAAGCATGTACCGCCAAGCAGAAGCTCTCCATGTACAAAACGCCATCGAATGGGCGGGGCGCAGACCTCAGGAACAACTGACAGCCTTCTACAATCGCATGGATCTTTTCTGGATGCCTTCCAGAAGTGAAGGATTTGGCCTCAGTGCATTAGAGGCGATGACGTGTGGATGTCCAGTCATCGCTTCAGATGTCGGAGGGTTGCCGGAACTGATCCATGATGGGCACGGTGGCATCTTGATCCCTGCAGATGATTCCCATGCACTTACTGAACAATCTCTCAAGCTACTCTCTGATCCTGAAAAATGGCAGAAAATGAGCAGGGATGCTCAAATATGCGCCTCAGGATTTACGATGGCCCGGTTTTCACGCCTAATGAATAGTTTTTATCACCAAGTGCTCTCATGTTTGCTCTGAACTACTTTTACTTCCTGATCCTGACGCTGTTGTTGTTCCAGTATCTGCAAATCAAGCGGAAAACGGTTCGTCACCCATTGGATAAAAAACAGCTACTGGACTTCAACGGACCGGAACTGTTCTGGACGCTCCTGTTCTCCACAGGACTATTGGCCTTTTCAGCACCGGCCGGACTGGATTTGATGGCTCTCAGACTTCTTTCCCTGGAAATGTTTTGCCTGATCTGCCTGAGAGTATCCCGAACTCAGGCTGTCTGGTCTTTCCCCCTTGTTTTCTATATCATTTTCCTGCTTTGGCTTGCTGTCGGCCTCCTCTATACTCCATCCATAGGTTATGGCGTACGAGTTATCCTCAAGTACCTGTATCCTCTGTTAATCGCCCTGACAGCTTCTGCCGTTGTTCGTGATGCGGAAGTATTTCTGAAATCCTCCCTGGGGGCGAGAGCGGTAGCCACCGCTTGCCTGATTCTCGTATTCATCCCATTTGCCGGACGCCTCATCCCCGGTGTTTTCTGGTATGGAACGGCCCAAGCCATTCACTTTATTTCCATGGGGATGTTTAGCTTGGCGTTGTTTTTCTACCTGGGACGCAAACGCAAGGATGGATTGTTGGCAGTTTTATTCGCCCTTCCCTGCCTGATCTGGGTTTTCCGAACCAGCATCATGGGTACGCTTGTAGGTCTGATGACTTTTTCCCTGTTCCGATACAAGCTCAAAGCCCTTCCGGTAATTGCCTTAATCGGTATCATGGGTATTTGCTCTGTCTTTTTCATTCCCGCTGTCAAAGAAAAAATGTTCAAAAGCGACCAAGTTACCCTGACGGACTTTATGAACGGACGAGTAAATATGAACGATGTAGAAAGCAATGCTCGCTTTGCGATGTGGGAATATTTTGAAAAACGTTTTTACGTCGGTAAGGAATTACAGGGATCCGGGACGGGGGCCAGCCAGCATTATTTTTACAATCATTTTCTATTCGGTGGGTTAAAAGTCATGCACAGCGACATCGTCCAAATGAAATGCGACAATGGTATCATCGCCGTATTTCTGTATTACTCGACAATCCTCATGCTAATCGCTCATGCTTTTATTGTCTTTTCACGATGTCATTCTCCGGTAATCAAGACGTGCGCAATCACGGCTGGAGCCTCCCTGGCAGGAGTAGCTGTTACCATGTATTCTGACAATGTGGTGAATTATTCCATGTGTACCCTATCGTATCCCTTTGGTTTTTACGGAATGATGTTGGGGCTATTCAAAGGAGAAAGGAAAACAAAATCATGATCAGCGTCATCATCCCTTTATATAATAAAGAACAACAAATTACAGAAACTCTAAAATCCGTATTGGATCAATCCTTCGAAAGATTTGAAATTGTTATTGTGGACGATGGCTCCACTGACACAAGCGTAGAAAAAATTCTGATGTTTCGGGATCCACGCATCCGCCTGGTAAGACAAGAAAATGCCGGAGTCTCTGCTGCCCGAAATCGGGGAGTGAAGGAAGCTCGTTTCGACTTCGTAGCCTTCCTTGATGCAGATGACCGATGGAAACCAAATTACCTTCAAACACAATATGAACTCTCGCAGAAGTATCCCCAATGTGATGTTTTTGCCTGCAATTATGAGTTTGTTCATCAGGATGGTTCCGTTCACCCCACGATCATTCGTAAACTGAAAATAACCGGACAGGACGGAATCCTGGATAACTATTTTGAAGTCGCTTCCTGTTCCCACCCTCCAATCTGTTCCATTTCTGTAATGGTACGCAAAGCCGCCCTGCAACAAATTGGAGGTTTTCCTGTTGGAATCCGTTCCGGAGAAGACTTGCTCACTTGGGCAAAATTAGCCTGCCAGCATCAAATAGCCTATAATAAAATATCAACATCTTTATTTTATGCAGAAGGATATAATAGATCAGATAACCCAAAACGTTTACCAGACGTTAAAGATCAAGTTGGACATGAATTAATAAAATTGAGTAAAAAATATTCATACCCCAAAATTTCATATTATATATCCCATTGGTACAGAATGAGGGCATCTGTTTATATGCGTTTCGGAATGAAAAAAAACTGCATAAAAGAAGTATTAAAATCATTAAAATTTAATCCATTAAACACAAAAGTATATTTATATATTATACTTGTTACAATTCCTAAAAAATTAAAATATATTATACTTTCAAAAATAAAATGAATAATACACCAATATGCCTTTTCGTCTACAACCGTCCCAAAGAGACAGAAAATATACTGAACTCTTTATCATCATGCAAAGGAGTAGAACAACATCCTCTGTTTATTTTCTCAGATGGAGCAAAAAATGATCAACATACATCAGAAGTAATAACTGTACGAAACATTCTTCATCGCCACTGGCCTTTCCTTTCCGTTCATTATAATGAATCCTCTAAAAATAAAGGTCTTGCGAAATCTATCATTGAAGGAGTGAGCTGGGTACTAACCCAATATGAACAAGTTATTGTTCTAGAAGACGATCTTATTCTTTCCCCGGATTTTTTAGAATATATGGAACGAGCACTTCAAGTCTATCGGGACGATCATCGTATCTGGTCTATATCTGGCTATTCCCCTTCTATTAAAATACCAGAAAATTACACACAAGAGGTTTACCTTACTCCGAGGGCATCATCATGGGGATGGGCTACGTGGAAAAACCGTTGGCACGGCATAGATTGGGATGTACGAAATTATTCACAATTTAAAAACTCCCATGAGCAACGAAGAAGATTTAACCGTGGAGGTAACGATATGAGTCGCCTCCTAGATCTACAACAACGAGGTCGCATTAACTCTTGGGCCATCCGATGGTGTTATGCCCAATTTCTAAAAGGTATGTATACAGTATACCCTATAAAGTCTAAAGTAATTAATCAAGGATTTGGAAATAATGCTACCCATGCAGGATGGCACGACTCCCGACATCAAGTAACATTGGACACTTCATCTCTTAAAATATCTTCAGACATAACACCAGATAACAGAATCATAAACGCCTTCAAATCCCATCAGGATCTTAACATAATAAGCAAAATTGGATATTTTATGCGATTACATGGGTTAGGATATAATTTTTTTCAAAAACTCTTAAAATTAATTCTCAATCATAACCACTAATTATTATAGATATATGAATATAATTATGGTAGGAACCGGGTATGTCGGCCTCGTGAGCGGTACATGTTTTGCCGAAATGGGAAATACTGTTACATGTATAGACGTTGACAAAAAGAAGATAGAAAATCTTAAACAAGGAATCATGCCCATTTATGAACCTGGGCTACAAGAATTGGTTCTCCGTAATGCAGAATCCGGACGTCTGCTATTTTCTACATCTCTAGAAGAATGTATTGATGATGCGGACGTTGTTTTTTCTGCAGTGGGAACCCCTCCGGATGAAGACGGTTCTGCAGATTTAAAGTATGTGCTTGATGTTGCGAGTAGCTTCGGACGTTTTATCAAACGTTACACACTATTAGTTACCAAAAGCACGGTTCCGGTTGGAACGGCAGCGAAAGTTCGTGAAACCATTCGAAAGGAATTAGATAACAGGGGGGTAGAAATTGCTTTTAGTGTGGCAAGTAATCCGGAATTTTTGAAAGAAGGAACCGCTATTGCTGATTTCATGCGTCCTGACCGGGTTGTCGTTGGCGTAGAGGATGAACAAGCTGAAAAAATAATGCGCACCCTTTATAAACCATTCATGCTGTCAAGCGATCGGATACAGATATGCGACATAGCCAGTGCAGAAATGATCAAATACGCCTCCAACTGCATGTTGGCTACTCGAATATCGTTTATGAATGACATTGCTAATTTGTGTGGTTTGATGGGGGCAAATATTGATGCGGTGCGTCGGGGAATTGGTAGCGATGCACGCATTGGCTCAAAATTCCTTTATCCGGGGTGTGGATACGGTGGTTCCTGTTTTCCAAAGGATGTCAAAGCTCTTATTCAAATAGGACGTAGCGCAGGGTATCATATGCAAGTATTGGAAGCAGTTGAAGCAGTTAATGAACTTCAAAAAACAATTCCGTTTCAGAAACTGCAAAGGACGCTTCCCGAGTTGGCAGGCAAAAAAATCGCAGTATGGGGTCTATCTTTTAAACCAGGCACAGACGATATGCGGGAAGCTCCATCACTCACTCTCATCCATTCTCTTCTGGAGGCAGGATGCAACGTAAGCGTGTACGACCCTGTTGCAATACATGAAGCAAAACGACGCCTGTGCGAAACTTCTGTTGAATATTGTAACGATATGTATGAAGTCCTGATAGATGCGCATGCTCTTGTAATCATAACAGAATGGAAACAATTTCGTGTTCCCAGTTGGCCGGTTATGCGCAAAACCATGCAAGGCCGTATTATCATTGATGGCCGTAATATGTACGATGTTCATGAAGTACAGGAAGAAGGCTTTATTTATAAAAGAATAGGATAAAAAGTCTTTCCAGACCACCTTTATTCAAAGTAAATAAGACAATCATATATATATATATACAACCTTATTCCCATAACAGTTGCGAAATAATGCCGGGGTATCTCTTCGTACATCGGCAAGAATGTTCCTGGTATGTATGGCATTATATATACAAAACAGAATATCTCCGTAACAACCAGCGAAAATTTCGAGAACACATTTTATTTGAAGATTCTGATTTTATTCTCGGAGCACTGGCTCATGCTCATAAAGTTCAATATATTCCTATACCATTAGTATATCATTTTGTTTCAGGCACAAGAATAGGTCAAATTACATCTTCGGACATGAAGAAATTAATAGAACAAAGATTGGCGCAATGCATAGATCTAAAAAACGAAGCTATGCATGCGAAACTATTGATAGCTGATGAAAAACAATTGGCTTATAAATCTCTTATGCATCATTTCAGCTATTCATATGGGTATATTATCATGGAATTACTATGGAGATTCCCATACAAGAAACGAAATCAACTATTTAAACAATATCCATCTTATTATGAAGGATTACCACAAAAAAATGCGATTTTTAACATTTCTTTCATACCATTTCCCAACCACATTAAACATAACTTTGTCAATAAGCAAACCAATATTATATATATTCCTTTATATTCACAGATGTTTTAAGAAATAATTTACACCCACACATAGAAACCTTGAAACGCATTCTATTCATCATTCCCTTGCCTCCCCCCGTACATGGTTCCAGCCTGATGTGCCAGCAAATACAAAAGAGTGAAATCATCAACTCTTCTTTTGACTGTTCTTACGTCAATCTGTCCACTTCCAGGAACAATGCCGAGATCGATCAGTTCTCTCCATTTCTAATACTGAAAAAAGGGATGAGATTCCTAGGTGCTTATATAACCGTCTTATGGGAATTAATCACCCATCGTCCTGATATAGCTTATCTGTCAATCACCTGCCATGGCATTGGCTTTCTGAAAGACGCACCTTTTGTACTCCTCTGCAAACTTTTTGGCTGCGATATCGTTCTGCATCAACATAACAAGGGCATGGCGAAAGACGCACACAGGTTGATTTACCGATGGCTTCTTCCCTTAGTTTACAGAAAAAGCACGGTTATTCTTCTTTCCTGGCGACTGTTCGAGGATATTTCATCCGTTGTACAAAAAGAACAAGTAAAAATCTGCCCTAACGGCATTTAATGGATTATGTTTCAGTTTTTAACAATCGCTAATCTAAACACCTCCAAAGGTATTTTTGTACTGCTTGATTCCTGTGTTCTGCTTAAAAATGAAGGTCTTTCTTTTCATCTTCATATAGTGGGTGCAGAGACAGAGGAAATATCCGGTGAACATTTTTCTGAAAAACTCCACCAACAACATTTACAGAGTCATGTAACGTACCATGGCAGACAGTACAATCAGGACAAAGAAAATCGTTTTTCCGAAGCTAAAGCTCTAGTGCATCCTACACTAAATGATTGCTTTCCCCTGGTTCTTCTTGAAGCCATGCAACATTCCCTGCCTATCATTTCCACGCCGGTAGGAGCTATTCCTGATCTAGTTACAGAAGGAGAAAATGGTTTTCTTGTTCCGGAAAACAATCCTATAGCATTAGCAGAGGCCATGGCCAAGATGATAAGAAATCCTCAGACAGCACATGAAATGGGTTTAAAAGGATATGATCGATTTATGAAAAATTACACGTCACGTCAATTTGAACACAACTTGTTGAATATATTAAAAAACATTTAAATAATTACATGAATTCAAAAGACACAAATATTATACATCACCACAAACCGTATATTCACTAAATATTCAATTAGTATCAAGAAGCAACTCAGATTACACATGAATCCCACAAGAATACTTTGGATTACCCATTCCTTTCTTGAGTATAGAATGCCTTTTTATGAGGCATTAAACAAGCTCTTCAATAACAATCTTTACCTTGCTTATTCCAATTCTCGTGTACCTGAACGTTGTATAAATAAAATTACGCCTAGTTTAGAAAAAAATGCTCTATGTTTAGAAAAAGAAAAACATATTTCATTTGGAAATACTAAATCCGATTTTTCATGCTCAAGCATATCAATCCCCTATCCTTCCGGATTGAGCAAACTATTGTCTTCTGTTGATGCCGATATTGTCATAGGAGAAGGTTTCTTTCAATGGACTCCGTGGGCTTTAATGTATTCCCTGTCAAAAAAAATCCCTCTGCTTTTAACATACGAAGGAACAGTTCACACAGAGAGACATTATCCATCGTGGAGAACGGTATATAAAAGGCTGATCAACCATTTTGTTTCCGGATACTTAGTTAATGGATCGCTTTGTCGTCAATACCTTCAAAATCAAATTAAAGCTCAAGATAAAATAATTATTGAGGGAATAATGGCTGCCGATAGCAAAAATTTGTCATTCCGATGCGCTGAACGAGCTTATGAAGGAATACAAAATATCATACTCAAGCATCATCAATAATAACAAATACTCACTAACACCTTGAAACACATTCTATGCAACATTCTCTGTCTATCATTTCCACGCCGGTAGGAGCTATTCCGGCAAACAATCCTATAGCGTTAGCCGAGGCCATGGCCAAGATGATAAGAAATCCTCAGACAGCACATGAGATGGGCGTAAAAGAATATGATCGATTTATGAAAAATTACACGTCACGTCAATTTGAACACAACTTTTATCAACACGGATTTCTCGTCTGTTAAAAAATCCCCCTCAATTAAATATTCCTAAATTAATTAAAATGATGAACAATAAACATCCCAACCGCCTTGTTGGTCTAGATTTCATTCGATCATGCGCCATCTTATTTGTAATAGCAGGACATTTTCCTATGAATACAGGATTCCCGAGTACTACTTTTGAAGGGGCATCCATGTTTATTCAAGGGACTATGAAGTTCTTCTTCGGCATAGGGGTTCCTCTTTTCCTACTATTGACGGGATACTTAAATTCAGGAAAACAAATATCTCCTCAATATTATAAGGGAGGCATTAGGGTCATAGCTTCTTATCTAATCTTTTCCATCATCACTATTTTATTCCGAAAATATGACCTAGGAGAAGAATTCTCGTGGATGGAATGGGGCATCAAATACTTTCTTTTTCTGCTATTCCGTACGGATGGTATATCGAAATGTGGATAGGTCTCTTTTTGCTGACGCCCTTTCTTAACATCCTTTACCACCATATTCCCAACAAAAAACAAAAGCTCATCTTACTGGGATCCTTATTTCTTATGACGTCACTTCCCGAGTTTATGAACCGTTATAACCTGCACCTAATTCCGGGATTCTGGGTAACCTGTTTTCCATTATTTTTCTATGTTGCCGGGGCCTATATCCGGGAATACCAACCGGTCATCCCCAAAATATGGGGCTGGACATCTATTTTGGGGATTTGTCTGATCGCCCC
This sequence comes from uncultured Akkermansia sp., assembly GCA_964525305.1. Taxonomy (GTDB): domain Bacteria; phylum Verrucomicrobiota; class Verrucomicrobiia; order Verrucomicrobiales; family Akkermansiaceae; genus Akkermansia. The sequence goes on along the minus strand of CAZGGR010000002.1, from coordinate 88,600 downwards.
TGTTTTCAACATACTTTTCATTAAGAACCATTCCATGTTATCTATTACAGGATCTCCTTACGGAGTGTTTGGAAGTATCATTTCCATACTCTTCTTTATGATGTACTACACATGGAATACAAATGCATTACCAGTGAGAAAAGCACTGGAATGTGTTTCCAAGGTGTCTTTAGATATGTATTTGTGTTGCTACATATTTGATGCACTTCTTTATCCCATATTCAAAGACTTGTGGAAATGGGACGGACCGTCGCAAGCAGGCTGGTATTTTCCTCTAATTGTTCCGACACTTTTCCTGTGCTCTTTCCTCACGGCATGGACAAAAGAAAAGATTTTTAGATTCTAACCATGTTTTTCGAGCTCTCCAAATTACTCAATTTCCTCCTTTTCCCGGTCACGTGGATTGTTGTGCTTTTGATTGGAAGCATGGCATTAAACAAACACCCACGGTGGCAAAAACTATGCTTGTGGGCCGGTGCCGTGCTGTTCCTGGTGTTTACCAACAAACCTCTATTCAATCTAAGCCAATCCTCCATGGCTAAAGAATACAGATTTCCCCATTGGGAAGAAGGCAAAATCTACCGAGTTGCCATCGTCATGGGAGGCTTTGCTGAAATGAATAAGGAGCGAGGCATCCTTCAGTATGAACAAAACCGGGCAGATCGCTTATGGGAAGCCGTGCGTTTATATCGTCTCGGAAAAGTAAATCGTATTCTGATTACCGGAGATGCCTCCTCTTGTCAAAAGCCTGACGGAAGCAACACCGCAACTGAATTTCTGCGATATATGCAGGAACAAGGCATAGACCCAGATGTCTTTCTGCTGGAACAAGAAGCACGCAACTCTAAAGAAAATGCAGCCTATTCAATTGCCATGTTATCGGCCCTTGGCATTTCTCACAAAGACTGCTTACTCATCACCTCTTCTACGCATATGGAACGCAGCCTGGGCTGTTTTTCTGCTCAAGGATGGTATCCGGACTGGTATCCCGTAGGTGTCCCGATTTTGCCAGAGAATTTAAATCATCGTTCTTTTTACCCGTCATGGGAGATTGCGGTAAAATGGCAAACATTACTCAATGAATACCTAGGCAATCTCGTTTATTCTCTATTGAGATACAGCAAATAACACTCTTCATCATCCATTAATTACCAACATCTATTCTAACTCAAACCAACATTAACCGATTATGCAATATCAAACTGCTATTACGACATGTGCAGCTCTGGCTGCTTTCTCCGGCATGGCTTTTGCCGATATACAACTACCGGTGGGTATCCTGAATACCGATTCCGGAGTGAAAACATTCACCACCCAATTCAACACGGGGTATGCTACCAAATACGTCTGTCGTGGGCTGGCATTTCAAGATTCTGCCAGCGACAACACCATCCCTATGGAACTGGTCAGTGCTTACAAAATAAACAATAAGTATTCCCTATTTGCCGGGCTAAAGTACCAATGGCTGACAGATAACGGCTTCGATCATGATCGAGCCGGTATATGCGATGAAGGCAGCGCCATCTTAGGCATGAGCCGTCGTTTCAGTAAGTTCACCACAGCCGCCGTCAGCTACCAATTTGTGCATGGAGGCGTTCCCGGTACATTTAATATTCACCGAGCGGAAACGCCCTATTTCCCAGCATTCAGCCACACCCATCCGGAAGAACACAGCTTTGTGTTAGATATTCACCATGACCTAAGCAAGGGATTAGAAAACTTTTTCTGGGATTGCCGCCTCCAATATACATTTCGTTGGATGAGTGGCTGGTGGTTAACAAATACTCTGGGCTATAAGTATGATTTTAACAATTCCACGTCTGTCATCGTAGCGGGCACATGGAACGCCACATATGGATATTTTGAATCCAATTCTTTGAATGCCAATGGGACTCAAAGCATTTCCCTAACAACTTCTGTGCCGTACAAAGCTACAGAGAAACTGACCGTAACGCCGTTTGTGGAAGCAATTTGGCTGGGGAATGGTGGTACAACAGCCAATCATCGAGGAGCCTCCGCACGTTTCCCTCACAGAGAACAAACCAAGGTTTACCGTAATTTTACATTCGTTGCCGGGGTTGGCGTGACTTATTCTTTCTAACAACCATTTTACCCTGCTTCTCACAAAAGCTCTCCCACCAATTCAGTTAGACGGACGAAGCTAGCGGAGCGGTAAGCAGGTATCCTCACGGAAAAAATAGATATATTAAAAGAGCAGGCATATATTCATGCCTGCTCTTTTTTGTTCCCTATAAAAAGAAGGGCTTGTTAATAAGACAATTTGCCTTCTGATACCATACGTTCAAACTCTGCAACATCCACTACCTGTCCGGTCAGACGAGCATGTTCTGTAGCAAAAGCCATCACGTGTGAGTGAGCAGACTCTTCAATGGATGTGGTCATATCGGCCGGGCTTGGAACCGTCAGCATGTCATCGTACAAAGACTCTATCAATCCCCAGTCACCGCCACCATGGCCTTGATACCCGCCGGCCAGCTCTTCCAACTCAACAACCCGTGTTTTCCCACCAAAGTGAGGCGTCACGGTAATTTCTCCCGGGCCATTTTCCTTATAGAAAACACCGGCTCGGATTTTACCCTTAGTCCCGTAAATTTCAATATGACGTCCCTGTTCAAAGGCAGTCATGGTGAACGTACCGGTCAAACCGCCTTCAAAGCGCATGATGGATACTTGGTGATCCGGCTGATCATTATCACACTGAAGGTAATCCCGCCCCCAGGGAGAAGTTTTTAACCATTCATAGATCTCTTCAGCCGTAGCCTCTTTGGCACGGTCATAAACCATGCCCAGCCAGCGTTTACATTCATCATCCGTGGCATATTTACGAGCATCCCATGGATCTTCTCCTACCGGAGTTGTCCAATCTGTGCAACGTTCCGGACGAGGAGATGAAAGCGTTTTTTTCGTGAAGAAAGTAAGTTCACCAAAGCTGGCAATAGAAAGACACTTACGACGTCCCATCAACCAATAAAGGATATCCATATCATGGCAACATTTAGCCACAATCATGGGAGTAGATGTCTTGCTGTTTCCCCAATGCCCACGAACAAATGAATGAGCAAAGTGCCATGCTCCAACCCCTTCATTAGCATTGAAGGTGATCACTTCCCCAATTTCTCCGCTATCAATGATTTTTTTCAGCGTCCGATAAAATTGAGTGTAGCGCAATACGTGACACACTGCCACACGGCGATTGAGCCGATGTGCCATATCACGCAATTCCAGAGCTTCCTTTAAGGTCTTGGCAATGGGCTTTTCCAACAAGACATCATATCCCAATTCCAGAGCTTTTTTACAAGGTGTATAGTGATAATTATCTTGCGTACCGATAATAGCCACATCTGCCAAACGAGGCTCTGCCAATAATGCGGCAGCGTCATCAAACAAGCGAATAGCGGCTCGTTCTTCCTCCGGAGCAAAGTTCCGAACGGCCTCTGTGCGCTGTTTGACAGGGTCTGCCGCAGCAGCAATGCGATAGCGGTCTTTTTGTTCCATGGCCAACTTCATATAGGTACGCGTACGGGAACCGCACCCGATGCCGGCGAGAGAGAGTCTTTTTTTTGCAGACATAATGATGATTCAGTTTGAATAAGAAAAAGATAATATATTAAAGAACGCCAGATTTGATCAGCAAGGCCTCCGCATCCGGATCACGTCCCATGAAATCACGATAAAGTTCCGAGGCGGGCTTGCTATTGCCTTTGCTGAGGATGCAACGGCGGAAGTCTCTCCCGGTCTGGGGGTTCAGTACGCCTTCTTTCAAGAAGCGGCTGAAAGCATCAGCTTCCAGAACTTCAGCCCATTTATAAGAATAGTACCCGGAAGCATACCCCGTGGGATCTGCAAAAATATGAGTCAGCCTCCGTGCTACGGAAGGAGCACGGTCCGTCATCGGAACCCGATAATCAGATAAAATGCGTTCATCTGTTTCTTCCAAGGGGACATCCTTGTACTGAGGCCAATTAACATGGAGCTCCAGATCCAACTTACCAAAGCAAAGCTGACGCATAAAAGCAGTGCCACTCATATAATTGCGAGCAGCGCGCATCTTGGCGAATAATTCGTCCGGAATTTTGTCTCCCGTTTCATAATGGGCAGCAAACAAATCCACGGATTCCCGTTCCCAGCACCAGTTTTCATTGATCTGTGAGGGTAATTCCACAAAGTCCCATGCCACATTTGTTCCGGACAAGGATTTTACTTCCACATCGGAAAGGAGCTGATGCAATAAATGGCCAAACTCATGGAAGATGGTTTCCACTTCCCGATGAGTCAGCAAAGCCGGCTTATCCCCCACCGGCTTGGTCATATTGCCGACCATAAGCCCCAAATGAGGCAACCGAGGCTTTCCATCATGCGGTGGCAACCCTACGCTTAAATAGTTCATCCAAGCTCCGGCTCGCTTAGAATCCCGCGGATGCCAGTCTGCATAAAAAGAACCTAAATGCTCACCACTTTCTGCATCATGCACTTCATAAAACAGAACATCCGGATGCCACACTTCCACAACGCCTTCCGGCACGGTTCCCGATTCTCCCGGCTTAAACGCAACCGTAGCACGAGGCGTTACCGTAATGCCGTATAAACCGGAATAGATTGAAAACAACCCATCCATTACCTTTTCTACGGAGTAGTATGGGCGCAAATCTTCCTCATCAAACGCATACAGCTCACGACGACGCTTTTCTGCCCAGTAAGAGGTTTCCCAAGGAGAAAGTTTTTCCACAGGCTTGCCTGTCTTTTCTTCCTTATACAACCGGACTTCTTCCATTTCCTTCAAGAAACAGGGCTTCACTTTATCATGCAAATCATTAATAAAGTTCAAGGCATTAGCCCCACTCCCGGCCATACGGCGAGAAGTAGCATAGTCCGCAAAACAATCATACCCCAGAAGATGAGCTTTTTTATCTCTCAACTCCAAGATTTCAGCAATTAGGGCTTCATTATCATATTTTTCCCCTTTCCCTACAGAACATGAACCCTCCCACATCCTGCGCCGCAACTTGTCTGAATCGGCAAATTGCATGACCGGTTGAAGAGACGTAAACTTCTGAGTAAAACGCCAGCGGGGATTATCTTCCGTACCATGACCATTCGCCAAGGCATCCAAACGAGCCGCTTCTTTAGCAGAATCCGGTAGACCAGAGAGTTCCGCTTCATCATCTACCACAAGTTCCCAGGCATTGGTAGAATCCAACACATTTTCCGCAAATCTTTTGGTCTTCAAAGAAAGCTGGGATTCGATTTCCGCATACTCCGGCTTCACATCATCCGGCAGATCGGCACCGCTTTCACGAAAATCCGCCAATGTTTCCTGAATAAAACGCTGTTTGACAGGAGAAAGTTCTTTCACCCAATCACAAGAAGCAGCGTTTTTTAACACCGTCCACAATTGAGGATTCAGAGGGACAGAAGCAGAGAACGCCACCACTTCCGGTAATACTTCGCCAATGGCTTCTCGCTGAGCAGGCTCATCATTAACAGAGTCCAAATGCATAATACGCCCCCAACCAAGATTCAAATCCTCAGAAGCTTTTTCCAATGCTCCAAATGTACTCTCATAAGTCAGAGCATCCAGCGGTTGCTCACAAATAACTTGGATATTTGCCTTTGCTCGGGAAATAGCTTCTGCCATATCCGGCTTAATAGCATCCGGAGTAAGCTGTGACCAGGCAACCAAAAAAGATGGATCCAAATAAGGATGGTTCATATTGTTTAATGTTGTTTATAATAAAAGATAGAGAATGGGTTAATCATGACGTTTTACCGCTCTTACATCCGTCATGAAAAGCAGAAGTTCACCGTATTTTAATAAATACCGGAAGTAATATGGCCCAGTCACATCTTATTCATGAAGGTAACAGAACACCATTTGCTCCGAGGGATAACTTCTCTCCCGTTTTCTATCACCAAAGGCTTGTTTTTTCAAGTTGAACAAATTGATAACGGCACGATTAATGTCATTTTTCATCATGAACAATCCTATCCCGACAAACGATCTTCCCCTCTGCCGTGAAAAGAGAAAGAGATAGCCCCTAAATCTTGCTCCCAATGGCTTATTGAGCCTTATTTTTATTCATTGTACGGGCTTTTTTCAAAGTCTTTAATACTCCGGCATGATTGGGAAAACGCTTTAACGCCTGCTCACAACAATCCATGCATTCCTGATACTTACCGGCTTGCAGATAAGAGCAGGCTAACTTCCATTCTGCCGGGTATGGGAGAACTGGTGGCAGTAATAAAGAAGAAAAACGCTGATTGCTAATTGCTTCAGCCATCCAAACATGAGCGGAGTCCGGGAACATGAGCGCGCGAATCTCTGCCGAATATAAACTCCCCAGCTGAAGACAGCGCACCCAATAAGAAAGGCTCATCTGCCGCTGAGCCACTTCTCCGCCGTCCATCAATAACCGCATCACACCGGATAATTTGTCAAAAGCTGTCCCAACCCCTCCCATCTTGCCACGTTGGGCCGAATAACGCGCCCCCGTGTATTGGGTAAGCAAAGCTGTCATACCATTACCCAAATCCGGAAATTCCTTGGGAAGAGAGCCCGGAGCAATCTTCAGCACCTCAGCTTGCGACGGAAGCTCCGGTCTTGCTAACATCAACCGTGCCGGGAGCGTTCTAACTTCCCATATTTGCATCAGAGTTCCTGGAGCCATAGGATTCTTAGTATCCAGGGGAACAGCTGCTGCTCGGGAAGCAATATCACTCGCCTGTTTGTAACGTCCGGCACAGTATTCAGATACAGCTCGATATATTACCGAGCGGAAATAAGCATCGTCCAAAGCAGGAGGAACGTTTTCAGCTTTTTCCCACGCTAAGCACAAGTCTTCAGAATTTTTAAAGGATTCGGACGCTCCGTCATAATCCCCCGTACGAAATAAACAATGCCCCAGTAAATGATGAGATGAAGCAGAAAAAGGATTGACCTTCACAGCCTTGCGTGCAATTTCTACGGTCTCTTGGGATATAACCGGTGCCACTTCTTCCAACAACGCACGCATGAACAGTGCTGCTTGAGATTCGGGACGTTCCTTCAAAACGGCATCCACCACGTCAACAGCCTTTCGCTGTCCTTCTCGCGGTCTTCCCTGCACGTCAAAGCCATCTCTCAAAAGCATCGCGTAAAAAAGCGGAGCATATGGATCACGCTTCCATGTGGAACAAATATTTTCCCATGATTGTAAAGCCTTATCCGGCCCATCCATCACCAATAACGCTAAGGCTTCTGCATAAGCACGCTCATGCTCCGGACAATCCGGTTTAAGAGCCAGTTCTTTCATGCGCTTCAGGGAATGAACACGTTGTTCCTGAAAAGCAGGTCCAGCACCCATCAGGCTCATGCACCTCCCCCAATGCGCCATAAGGCAATCCGGATCTAAACACAAGGCAACCTCAAACCGATGAAAAGCCCGCATATCACCAAAGGTGAGCAAATGCGTCATTCCCTCCAGTACCAACATTTGCACACTGGCAGAAGACGCACTTATCAACATTGGCTCCACGCCAGATGGCAATTCAACAGGCTGAGCCGATACACAGGCACGATAAACAACGCCTTTCCAGCTGTTTAAAGACGAACCATCCAACCAATATCCGTGCTCGCCCTCCGCCTTAGCAAAACCGCAAGCGGAGGCAAGCAACAAAACAAGAAAAGAAGTCGTCTTCATCCGTCAGACGCTGATCAATCTGTAAAGAATTACATTCTATCTGGGAGCTGAATCCCCAATAAGCCCAAACCGTGTTTCAAAGTGCGAGCGGTCAACTCACACAAGGCCAAACGAGAGTGACGCACAGCTCCTTCCGATTTCAGGACAGGGCAAGCTTCATAGAAAGAATGGAACGCACGGGCTAAGTCAAACAAATAAGCGGCCAATACATTCGGTCGGCAATCATCCAACACCTGAGGCACCACTTCTCCGTAACGAGCTAATAAACGTGCTAAATGTATTTCTGCATCAGCAGAAAGCTGAATGGGAGCCGTCCAATCCAGAGGCGCACCATCCAATTTACGGAAAATGGAACGCACACGTACATAAGAGTTCTGAAGGTACGGTGCCGTATCCCCTTGAAGAGCCAACATTTTATCCCAGTTGAACACGTAATCCGTCATTCGGTTCTGAGAAAGTTCTGCGAACTTCACCGCCCCTATACCCACAATTTCTGCCACGCGCTTCTTTTCTTCATCCGGCATATCCGGGCTCTTTTCCTCCACAACGCGAGCGGCACGTTCAACGGCTTCATCCAACACATCTTGGAGGGAAACAGTATCTCCCGATCGTGTTTTAAATGGCTTGCGATCATCTCCCAAGATAGAACCAAAAGCAATATGCCGATAATCCCCATCCATGCCACGTCTCCGTTGGGTGGCAAAAATCTGTCGGAAATGCAATGCTTGAGGAGCTCCAACTACGTACCAAATGGAATCAGCACCCCAAGTTTTAATACGGTGATCCAACGTAGCCAAGTCCGTTGTCGCATACAAGAATCCACCGTCGGCCTTACGGATAATACAAGGATTAGCACGCCATTCTCCCTTGTCCTGCACGAGGAAGGGATCTTCTCCGGGAGGGACAGACCCATCAGAAAATACACAGATAGCTCCATCGCTCTCTCTTGCCATTCCGGAGGCAATCATGTTGTCAACCAACGGAGCCAAGGCATCGTTATAAAAGCTTTCGCCTAACCAGTAGTCAAAATGAATATCCAACTGGTCATAGATTTTGGACAAACCAGATTTGGAAACCTCTACACAGCGTTTCCATATAGCCAGATTTTCCTCATCCCCGGCCTGGAGTTTCACAAGTTCAGCCTTGCATGTATCCAACAATTCCGGCTTTTCCTTGCACATCAGATTCACATCTTTATAAACCCGCAACAACTCATCAATGGAATTGGAACTCAGAGCTTCTTGATTCAAAACATTCTTCCATCCCCATAAAATCATACCGAACTGAGTACCCCAATCACCAATATGGTTATCCGTAATCACATGATGCCCCACAAAACGAGCTACACGAGAAAGAGCATCCCCAATGATCGTTGAACGGATATGCCCCACGTGCATCGGCTTGGCAACATTGGGGGCAGAAAAATCAATCACAATTGTTTTGGGCTTCTGCACCTTCTCCACACCCAACCGATCATCTGACAACATCGTCAAAAGACAGGTAGCATAAAAATCCGGCTGTATACGGAAGTTGATAAACCCGGGGCCGGCAATTTCTAAAGAACAGATGTCATCCAGCCCCATTCGTTCCACAACTTGTTGCGCAAGAGCACGAGGATTCGTACGGCAACGCTTAGCAAGCACCATGGCTGCGTTACTCTGATAATCCCCAAACCGTAAATCAGCAGATGGAGTCACTGAAGTGCGAAAATCAGCAGGGAGCTCCTCGCCCAATACAGCCTTCAATGCGGCAGACAACTTTTCTTCAAGTATTCCGGGTATGGTCATGTCTGTTCAAATGAACGGATATTCTACCGCGGTAGTCAAGGCACAACTAACATCAAGACATACCTTTTCTTGATAAACCAACCTGCATTTCATGACTCACCAAAGTCCAGACTCTCTGTCTTCCAAAGAAACATCCGTCGGTACAGGTGATATTCTGTCAAACAAAGAATAGGCATACCAATGATTCCGATAAAAGGAATCAACCGGAACAAATGCCGGCATAAGAAAAGTACAGCCATCAGTACACTTTCTCTGTATACGGTCATGTACAAAGCATATGGATTAATAAGGGTTCTTTTATATAGGGAAGAAGCTAACAACGGTCCAAAAATGGGAACCACCCCCAATAGGATCACCACAGCGAAGGTCCATCCTCGTCGCTGCCCAATATATTCATCATATCGTTCAACAGAATGTTCTCCCTGTAATACCGTTTTTCCGCAAGCGGGGCAACATTGCAGGAGAGTAGGTTCACGGAGAGGCTGTCCGCAATAAAAACACCGTCTGAAACTACGTAAAACTTCCTGATGTTCCTCCCTATTCTCCGGTAAAACCACCGTGTGCAATTTGGAATACCCTATCCAATTCAGCGCACAAGGATTATGATGAACAGCTCCGCATTTAGGACAATACAACCCGCACGGAAACATCAAGGTTCCACACTCAGCACAAGAAATACGATGCTTATATTCCCGACGGCGAAAAAAAAGATAACAAGAACCTAACGCTACCCCACCCAACAAGCCCAACACGATAACTACCCAAGGATACAGTAAAGAGTAAGCTACCAAATAATCCGTCCATGTATACTCTGACTGATGCATCAAAGAATCCGGCCCAATAGGATTATTGGCCACATCAGGAAGATGGTCTACGTAGTGCTCCCCCATATTCCTTATCGAACCGGATGGCAACCATTGTTGTATGGGAACAGATTCTCTCATTGTACTTATTATGCGCACCCCATCATAAAGACTGATTTCTTCCTGAAAATGGTCAAAAAACATGAACATTCCGTTGTAAAACCATTCTGCCAACGACCGCGAAAGAACAGTTTATTACAAGGGAAAATCTACTTATAATGGGTAAGAGCCGCTTTTCATTCATCACTTTTCCTTGTATATTTCTGCCATGCCCACTCTCCGTCAAGCCAACAAAGAAGACATTACGTTGATTCATGAACTGGCCTGGCAGGCATTCCCTGCCACGTATCGCGATTTGCTCTCCAAAGAACAGATAGATTTCATGATGGAATGGATGTATTCGCCTGACAATTTACGCAAACAAATGGAAGACGGACATGTATATTTCATCGCCTCTTATAATGAAGAAGACTGTGGATACATATCCATTCAACCGGAAGGAGTTGACGCCTTTCATTTACAGAAAATCTACATTCTCCCGGAATTTCAAGGAAAACACATTGGGAGCTATCTCTTCAATCAAGCTGTCAGCTACATTAAGAGTATTCATCCTTCTCCCTGTCAAATGCGGCTCAATGTTAACCGTTATAACACCCGAGCTGTAGAATTCTATAAACATATGGGCATGCGAAAACTGGAAGAAGGAGATTTCCATATTGGACACGGCTATTATATGACGGACTACATCATGGGACTAGATATTGCTTAATCTGCATAACGTCACAACTTACAAGGTTATCAACAATTTACACACCAAAATAACAGAAAAGTGTTCCTTCTTGACACACTATAGACCTTTCTTCATCATTCCATATTATGAACAAGCTTACTGCCATTCTTTTGACCGGAGCTATTGCAGCAATAGTCTCTCCGGTTTTAACTCATGCCGAGGATTCCAATAATAATCCCAAAGTAACTTTTCCAAGCTTTAGCGATAGCAGTTACATTCATGGTCCAAAAATAAAAGCTTCCGATCTCAAAGGGAAAGTAGTCTTTTTTGAATATTGGGGTATCAATTGCCCGCCATGTATTGCCGCTATGCCCCACTTGCAAGAATTGCAGAACAAATACCAATCAAAGGGATTCACCGTCATCGGCAGCCACTGTCAACTTCCCTCCCCTAGGGTCAAACAATTCCTAGAAGAAAAGAAAATCACTTTCCCTATTTATCAAAGCCAGTCCATTCCTGAAGCCAGCTGTCCCGGAGGCTTGCCTCATGCCGTCCTCATCGGAGCTAACGGAAGAGTCATCGCCAAGGGATACCCTTCCCAGCTTTACGATTTGGTAAAAAAAGAAGTAGCAAAAATTGAAAAAGGCCTCCCCATTTTGGATGGAGTTAAACTCAACAAATACAAATCTCTTGCCAAAACCATTGTTTCTACCGGTAACAATATCGAGTCAAAAATTACACCTCTCCGTAAAAAAACAAATGATGATGAAGCTCAAGCTGTGTGCGAAGCTTTTGACTCTTGGCTCGAAAATACAAAAGATATCCTGCAATCACGCATTCAAACAGACCCGTTGGGCGCAATGGCCGGTATTATCCAACTCAAAAAAGCAGTTCCGTCTGTCACAGAGTTTGATGAATCATTGGCAACGTTGAAAGCTAATAAAGATTTGCTTAAACTGGCAGACTTGAACAAAAAAATCTCCGCTCTGGAACAACGTAAAGCAAAGGGGCGCAGAATAGCAGACTCCGACATCAAGCCTCTAATTCAAGCTGTCGATAGATTCACAGAATCTGATAACGAGGCAACTCAAACCGTAGCAACAGGCTTAAAAGCAAATCTTTCTGCACTGGCAGAGCAACCGGAAGAACAAAAAAAATAGGCAAACTTCCTCCTCATACTTCAAGCTTCAGGCGTCTCTACGGACGCCTGTTTCTTTTTTCTTTGATGCCTCCAGTAAGCTTTAACCATGAATAAACAAAATGCAGCAAAATCGAGGCTCTTTTTCAACGCACAGCACTCTCGACAACTCGGCAGAGTTATTCTGTTAAATGGTCCATCCAGTGCGGGAAAAAGTTCTTTGGCTAAAGCTTTACAGTGCCTGATTCCAGAAGGGACCATGCTCTTTTCCATGGATGACTATTTAGCAATGAGCAGAGGCAAACACACTACTGCGCTGGAGGCAGTCAAGGAATCAGGACTTCCATTCATTGAATCCTTCCACGCCTCCATAGCAGAAGCAGCCCATAGAGGCGCCCTTGTTATCGTAGACCACGTCATCGGAGAATCTTATTCATGGATTCAAGACTTCCGGTCTCGTTTACTCAATACACCTGTCCTCTTCGTCCAAGTAACATGCAGGCAGGATATCTTGTTGCACAGGGAACAACATCGCACAGACCGCCCTCCCAATCTGCCCCATACGAAACGCCAAATAAACCATATTCACCGCCACTTCCCTCATTCTTTATCTATAGACACAACTCAATCCTCTCCACGAGAATGCGCCTCCTTACTGCTCCAATTCATACATCATCATTTTTTGCCGTCTCAACATCCCATCAAGAAACAACAACCAAGACACGAATTCATCTTTACACAGACTATCGGTTTACCATAGATTGTTTCCCGCATTCGTTGTGCACGGAGAGATGGCAGAGCGGTTTAATGCAGCGGTCTTGAAAACCGCCGTGGGGAAACTCACCGTGGGTTCGAATCCCACTCTCTCCGCCAAAACTTTATACGTAATTCCTTGCTTATTAATAGTCTATAGAGGCAGTTAGCACAAGCTTCTATTATTTCGATTTACGGTTGCTCTTCACCATTCAACTCTCGTCGAATGTATTCTGCCGTAGGGGACTCTTTTTTGGCTATTTGTTCCGGAGTGCCTTCTGCCACAATAGTTCCACCGGCTTCTCCGGGACCGGGGCCCATATCAATAATATAGTCCGCTTCTGCCATAATTTCCGTATTGTGTTCTATGACAATGACGGTATTTCCCTGGTCTACCAAACGATGCAAAACATCGATAAGTAAGCGCACATCTCGTGGATGAAGTCCGATTGAAGGCTCTTCTATAAGGTAAAGATCTTGAGGCAATTCTTTACCTTTCATCATAGCGTTCCGACTAACCCTACGTCCTTTAATGAGTTCCGTTACAAGTTTAAGTCTCTGAGCTTCACCTCCGGAAAGCGTATTGGAAGCCTGACCCAGCGTTAAATAACCAAGACCGGTTTCTGCCAATAGCTTGAGAGGATCAGAGATGCGGGGCTGGCTTTCAAAGAAAACAGAGGCTTCCTTAAAATCCATTTGCAAGACATCCGCAATAGTCTTCCCTTTGTACCTCACGGTTAAAGTAGCGGCGTTGTAACGCTTCCCTCGACAGGTCTCGCACGGCACATAACAGGGAGGGAGGAAGTCCATTTCCAGCTTTTGCATACCTGTGCCCTTACAAGATTCACAATTGCCCTGCCCCGTGTTGAAGGAGAAACGCCCACGATCAAAGCCCAGTCTGCGGGCATCTGACGTCTGAGCAAACAATGTTCGAATATCATCCAAAAAGCCCACATAAGTAGCAGGCGTAGAACGGGGGGTTTTACCAATGGGGTTCTGATCAACGCCATACACCATGCGAATAGAGTCAAAACCAGAGGACGTTTTCCAGAGTTTTTTCTGGTCTCTTGTAAGTTTATCCCCTATAGCTTGACGAGCCACCAAGCGAATAATTCCGGTCATCAGAGACGTTTTCCCGGCTCCGGAAACGCCTGTAAGGACTGTCAGTCGGCCTTTCGGAATAGACACATTCACGTCTTTCAAATTGTGTAAACAACACCCATCCACCCTCAACCACGCAGTAGCATCCTTTCGTGACGGGATTCTGCGTCTTTTTCCCCGATAAGGATGATGAGGCTTATGATGCAAAGCTGATCCCGTAACAGAATCCGGTATAGTCTCCAACTGAGACAAAGTTCCCTTTGCCACAACTTTGCCACCATGAATACCAGCTCCTGGTCCCATATCCACAATTAAATCCGCTCGTTTCATAGTGTCCTCATCATGTTCCACTACCAACAGAGTATTACCACGCCTTTTGAGCTCATCCAAGGTTTCCAACAACAGTTCATTATCACGAGGATGAAGTCCTATGGTAGGTTCATCCAACACATACAATACACCACGAAGATGAGAACCAAGCTGTGCAGCCAACCGAATACGTTGGGTTTCGCCTCCGGAAAGAGTCGTTGCGCTCCGATCTAAGGAAAGATATCCCAAACCAACACGGCGAAGAAAGTTCAAACGTTGCGTAATTTCTGCTACAACATCACGGGCAATAAGAGCCTCATCCCGTTCAAACTGCCAATTTTTTATCAACTCTTCAGCTGCAACAGCAGGCAAACAGGCAATTTCCCCGGGTGTTACACCCTTAAAGCGAACGGCTCGTGCTACATCATTTAATCGCACACCATTACAAGCCGGACAGATTTTCACGCCTTTGTCATCCTCTACCTGTCGTGCTACATCTTTATCATAATTCAATTCTGCCTCTAGTAAGGATTGAGACGCATCTTCTTTAAATTTTCCCTTACCAACAATGCCATGCCCGCGGCATACAGGACACCATCCACGCGGAGAATTAAAAGAGAATGTGTATGGCTCCAACTCCGGGAATGATTGACCGCAAGATGAACAAGCAAGCTTAGTTCCCATTAATACCGGTTGATTTCCACCCGGATACAACACTTGCAAAAAGCCTTCACCCAAATCAAGAGCAACATGTACCGCACTTACAAGTTGTTCCGGCAACCAAGAGGAATCAGGACGTGATACCACCAAATCCAGGTCATGACTGGAATAACGATCCAATGGTCTAAACTCATTCAGATTAATTAATTTACCATCCACCCACATTTCCTCATATCCCTTCCCTTCAGCCCATCTGGCTAAATCAGCATAATGCCCCTTACGTCCTCTGACTAAAGGAGCTAACAGAGCCAAGCTTCCATGTTTTTTCAAAGCTCGGGTTACCAGTTCAACCACTTCAGATTCAGATCTCTTACCTACAGGTACACCACATTGCGGACAATAAGCTTGCCCCAACTTAGCATACAGTAATCGTATGAACTGCCAGATTTCTGTCACTGTTCCTACAGTAGATTTAGTACCACCACGTGACATATTCTGCTCAATTGCCACGGTTGGTGGGAGTCCGGTCAGGCGATCAATATCCGGGCTTTCCAACTGTTCTGTGAATTGCCGAGCATATGGTGACATCACATCCATAAAACGTCTCTGTCCCTCTGCAAAAAAGATATCAAAAGCCAAAGAACTTTTGCCGGAGCCAGAAAGCCCGGTCAACACGGTCATCTTTCCCCGTGGTACGTCCAAATCCACGTTTTTCAAATTATGATGTCTGCCTCCTCTCAAGGCCATGACCCCTTCAGGAATATCCATATCAGAAATGTCTTCTTCAAGGTCATCCATCAAATTATAAACGGTCGGTTTCCCTTCCAATACATTTCTCAAGAACTTGCCCGTATAGCCTTTACCGGATGCCACAATTTCCTCTGGCGTACCAACGGCTACCACATGACCGCCACCGGCTCCACCCTCTGGACCTAAATCTATCACATAATCCGCTGATTTAATAATTTCAGGATTATGCTCAATAACCAACAGAGAATGACCTTGTTCCACCAATTCACGGAACACATCTAACAAAACTTCTATATCGGCAAAATGAAGTCCCGTACCCGGTTCATCCAGAATCAACATCTTAGAACCGTGAGAAGCGGAACCGAGTTGTTCCAGTAAGATTTTAGCAAGTTTCAACCGTTGGTTCTCACCACCGGACAATGTATTCAGAGGTTGCCCCAATGTCAGATGCCCCAATCCAACACGATAAAGCACGCCTAATTTAGCAACAATACGAGCCGCTTTGACTCCCTTTTCCGTACGGAAATATTTAACAGCAGCATCCACCGTCATCTCAAGAACATCCGCAATATTCTTACCATCTCGATACACGTTCAATACTTCGCTTCCATAACGAGATCCATGGCATAATGGACACTGCACAAAAATGTCTGATAGAAATTGCATTTCCACCTTTTCACTCCCCATCCCCATACAACGCGGACAACGGCCATCGCCACTGTTAAAGGAAAAGAAACCAGGTTTCATTCCGCGAGCGCGAGCCGTCTCCGTCTCCGAAAAAAGCGTACGAATCTCTTCAAAAACACCGGCATAAACAGCAGGTGTAGAACGAGGTGTACGAACAATAGGACTCTGATCCACCAACACCACTTCATCCAAATCGTCCAAGCCTTTAATGGATTTAACCATTGCAGGAGATTCTTCACACACGCAACCTTTTTTCACGAGGGCATTCAGATATAGGACATCATGCGCTAATGTACTTTTACCGGAACCGCTAACTCCGGTCAAACAGACAAAAACCCCCAAAGGTATCTTAACATCAAGTTTATGCAAATTATGTCGATTAGCACCAGATATGCTCAGAAAATGTTGTGGAACTCTCCTTTTTTTAGGCACGGCGATACGCCGTCTGCCAGAAAGAAATGCTCCCGTTAAAGACTCCTCTGATTCACCGATTTGGGATGGCTCTCCGGAATAAACTAACTTACCACCATCTTGACCGGATCCCGGTCCCATATCGACCAGACAATCAGCCGCACGCATGACAGCTTCTTCATGTTCTACAACGACTAAAGTATTTCCTCGTTTTTTAAGCCTGTTCATGGAGGCAATCAACCGCGCCGTATCACGGGGATGCAAACCTACCGTTGGCTCATCTAAAACAAATAACGTGTCCGTCAGAGAGGCTCCTAAACAGGTTGTCAGGCTCACCCGCTCAATTTCTCCACCAGATAGAGAACGTGTAGGCCTCTCGGATGTTAAATACCCCAAGCCCACTTCATTCAAATATTCTAATCGGCTTTTAAGTTCCGCTACAGCATGCTTGAGACCGGGATCTTCATCAGCCCGAGGCACAACGTACCGATTCACCCACCCCAGCAACTCATTCATGGACAACCCTGAAAGCTCCGGCAAACTTTTGCCTCCCACCTTAAAATGCAATGCTTCTGGTCTCAATCGGACTCCATGACACTCTGGACATTCCTGATACGTTCGGAAACGGCTCAAGTACACCCGCACGTGCATTTTATGCGTACGAGTTTCCAGATATTTAAAAAAACCGGCTATACCATACCACAGTCCCTGTTCATACATTTCATCCACATCTGAACCGTCCCCATACAATAACCAATCCCGCTCCCATTGCTTCAAGTCCTTCCAAGGGACATCTAAACGGATTTTGCGAGTATTTTTACGCCAGCCACGCATCAGATCTTTCTTACATTCAGAAAAGACTTTCTCCGCACCTTCAAAGATATGAATAGCACCAT
Organism: uncultured Akkermansia sp.; assembly: GCA_964525305.1. Taxonomy (GTDB): domain Bacteria; phylum Verrucomicrobiota; class Verrucomicrobiia; order Verrucomicrobiales; family Akkermansiaceae; genus Akkermansia. Next base: position 70,818 of record CAZGGR010000002.1, on the reverse strand, counting down.
CATTAACACTAAGCTCCGGTTTAATACACCGGTTGTAATCTATTGTGATAATGCGACCATACCCTCGACACTTTGGACAAGCTCCTAAAGGGGAATTGAAGGAAAACAAACCAGGTCTAGGTTCCAGCAACGGATACCAGTCTCCACGGAATCTCCTCTCCGGTAACAAAATTCCATCAATTTTTGGAATCACATGTGCCACACCTCCACCTAACCGCATTGCTGTTTCCAACGCTTCAAGCCTACGCTCTCTTTGTTCTTCTGTTAACTTGACACGATCCTGTATCACCAACAAAGGCTCATCTTCTTCCAACGTCCACTCATCATCATCCAAACGAAGAATCCCTCCTTGAACAAAAGCACGCAAATATCCCTGCGCCACCAGATTTTTTTTCAGCGTCGAGAAATCAACTGAATCCGGTCGAACCACTTCCAAGCAAATTAACAATTCCGAACTCTCAGCAAACTCCGCACACAGCTTTGCATCAATAGACCCGGGCGTCTCAGGTTTAATCTCTCGCCCTGTTTCCGGATCTATACCCACAGATAAACGCGCAAAAATAAATTTCCAGTAATCGTTCAGTCCCGTCATGGTTCCTACAGTAGAACGTGACGTTCTGACAGAGTTGCGCTGATGTAATGCTATAGCAGGAAGAATATTATCCACAGCATCCACATCCGGCTTATCCATTCGATCCAAAAACTGCCGTATATATGGAGAAAACGTTTCCATATATCGCCTCTGTCCCTCTGCATACAGAGTATGCATGGCTAGACTCGTTTTACCAGACCCCGATGGTCCTGTCACTACCGTCAACCGCCCCAAGGGAATATCCACATCCACGTTCTTCAAATTATGCTCACGAGCACCACGTATGCAAATGTACCCATCCTCACAAGAACTCATGCAAAAAACATATTTTTAAATTGGAATCATTCCAAGACAAGCCATTGTCATGACCAATGGCTTGTCCCCTTGATAATTCCTGATTCGTCATTGCGAAAAACACAACCACAAAACAATAGAATAAATCCGTTCTTATTTGATTCATTACGTCATCACCAAAACAAATGGAGGGCTGTGCTTGCTTTTCTTTCATGAATCGCTAGCATCTTTCGATTCATAGATCCTGCACAAAAACGGGTCTGCCTCGTCAATTTTCAATAAGACAAAGATGATTAAGTGGATTCTAACCAAGATTGTCGGCACCAAAAACCAGCGTGAAGTGCGCCGTCTGCGCCCCATTGTGGAACAAATCGTCTCCATTGAAAAATCATGGGATGGCAAAGGCCAGGAATATCTTCTTGAAAAGACGAAACAATGGCAGAGTTACCTTCATCGTTTCCTCCCCTTGGATATTCCTCCCGTTCGTATTGTAGAGGCAGCTAGTCAAGAGGAGCTTTCGGCAATCGCTGACAAGATGAATACCCGTTTCGAATCCCTTAAGAATGAGTTCGCTTCTCTACCTACAGTAGAAGCGACTCCGGCCTCCATTGAAGAGGGTAAAGCAGCTTGGAACAATATCACCCCTCAGTTTGACAAACTACGCGAACGTTACCTGAACCAAATCCTGCCAGAAGCATTTGCCGCCGTTAAACACGGAGCCCGACTTCTCTGCGGTGAAGAACGTGATATTTGCGGACAAAAACAAACGTGGGACATGATCCACTTTGACGTGCAATTGCTGGGTGGTATTGCGCTTCATCGCGGTTACATTGCTGAAATGGCCACAGGTGAAGGTAAAACGCTTGTTGCTACTCTGCCCGTATTTCTAAATGCTCTTACAGGCATGGGCGTTCATGTCGTAACTGTAAACGATTACTTGGCACGTCGTGACTCTGAATGGATGGGTATGCTCTTCCAATTCTTAGGCTTAACAGTCGGTTGCATTCAAAGCATGATGCCGTCCCAGCTCCGACGGGAACAATACGCATGCGACATCACTTATGGTACCAATGCCGAGTTTGGCTTTGACTACTTGCGTGATAATGGCATGGCAACATCCAAGTCAGAACAAGTTCAACGTGGACACTACTTTTCCATTGTTGACGAAGTAGACTCCATTCTCATTGATGAAGCCCGTACTCCGCTTATCATTTCCGGACCGGCAGTTGTCACCAGAGAACAACAATATGACGCTCTGCGCCCCGCCATTGAACGTGTGGTAAAAGCCCAGACAGATCTCTGCAATGAATTGATGTCGCAAGTGCTAAAAGCACAGGAAGAGGGTCGCACGGAAGAAGTAGGGCGTTGCCTGTTCAAGGTAAAGATGGGACAACCTCGCCATAGGGCTTTCTTGCGCGCGATGCAAGATCCGGAACTGCGTCGCATCGTTGAAAAATACGAACTGACCCTTTATCAAGACACTCGTAAACGAGAACTCTACAAGCTGAAGGAAGAAATGTTCTTCACCGTAGACGAAAAGACTCACGATGCCGATCTCATGGAAAAAGGACGTGAAGTTATCTCTCCCGGTCATCCGGAAGAGTTCGTCCTGCCGGATTTGGGAACCGCCTTTGCGGAAATGGATGAAGATCCCCGCTTGTCAGAAAAAGACAAACTCCGCCGTAAAAATGAACTGACCAAACAGCTTGATGAAACAGGAGCTAGACTTCACACCACATCTCAATTGCTCAAGGCTTACTGCATTTATGAAAAAGATGTGGAGTATGTCGTTAAGGAAGGCAAAGTCATCATCATTGACCAAAATACCGGACGTGAAATGCCGGGACGCCGATGGAGCGATGGCCTACACCAAGCCGTCGAAGCAAAAGAAGGCGTTGAAGTAGAACGAGAAAACCAAACTTACGCAACTATCACTATTCAGAATTATTTCCGCTTGTATAAGAAACTGGCGGGAATGACAGGGACAGCAGAAACGGAGGCCGCAGAGTTCCATGACATTTATAAACTGGATGTTCTCCCCATTCCAACCAATCGTCCTTGTATCCGAAAAGATCAGAACGACCTCATTTTCAAATCACGCCGCGAAAAGTTCAACGCTGTAGTCAATAAAATCCAACAACTTCATGAAAACGGTCAGCCTGTTCTAATCGGTACAGCCAGCGTGGATGCCTCTGAAACGCTCTCCCGTATGCTCAAAAGAGCCAAAATTCCCCATGAAGTGTTGAATGCCAAAAACCACCAACGCGAAGCGGAAATCGTGGCACTAGCCGGCAAGCGTGGAGCCGTTACAGTCTCCACGAACATGGCAGGTCGAGGAACGGACATTAAACTGGGTGAGGGTGTAGCTGAACTTGGCGGCCTCTTTGTTCTGGGTACTGAACGCCATGAATCTCGCCGTATTGACCGACAGTTACGAGGACGTTGCTCCAGACAAGGTGACCCTGGTGCTTCCCAATTCTTTATTTCTTTTGAAGACGATCTGATGCGAAACTTCGGTGCAGCAGAACGCATGACTAAGATGATGGAACGCTTAGGCGTTGCGGATGGAGAAGCCTTGGAACACAGCTTCCTAAATAAATCCGTAGAATCTGCCCAAAAGCGTGTAGAACAGCGCAACTACATGTGGCGTAAACACGTTTTGGATTATGACGATGTCATGAACAAACAGCGTGAAATTGTTTATGGGTATCGTAATGAGGTTCTCTCCACAGAAAATCCGCGTGACATGATTTACGACATTCTGGAAGAGGTAATTGCAACAAAAGCCCATGAATACCTGGATCCGGATGAAGAAGGCCTTACCCATCCAGAAGAACTGCTTGCCTGGATGAATGCTTCTTTCCCATTAGGGTTAACAGCAGACACAGCTAAACTGGAAGAACGCGCACTGGACGATACCATCTCCTTCCTGATTGATAAGGTTAAAGCTACTTATGAAGATAAGGCATCCCGTGAACGTCCGGAATACTTGGATCACATGGAACGCCAAATCATCTTAGGAGCCATTGATAAAATGTGGCAGGAACACCTGTACAACATGGATTCCCTGCGAGAAGGTGTTCGCCTCCGAGCCCAAGGGCAAAAAGACCCCTTGGTAGAATATAAGGCAGAGGCATACGACCTATTCGTCACTCTGATGGAAAGCATTAAGGGCGAAGCAATCAATAATCTCTTTAAGAGTACTACCAACTTAGACGCTTTTGAAGACTTCTTGGCTAGCCTGCCACAATTTGATTCTTCTGATGATAACCAAGGAGACGGCGTAGCCCTCCCCGAAATCGACTTTGACGGCATGCCTCCGGATCTGCTTTCTGCCTTACGTGAACAAGTGTCACGGGCCAAGGAGCAACAAGCAGCTCAACAACAAACGGCGCAACAACAAGCTCCGGCCGTTATCTCTGACGCAACCACCATTGGTGAAGGTTATAAACCCGCAGTAGCAGAACCTAAGTTGGTCATGCCAAAGCGCAAGGTCAGCGTAGTACTCCGCAAAGAAGAACACGTGCCAACAAACACTGCCCCAAAACAAGGAGATGAAAACATTGCCATCACAGTAGAATCCAAGGACTTTGCAGAAACCATGGATAACCGGGATTCGGCAGATACACGCACATTCTAACATTTCCATTAACATACTTAAAATCTATAATAACGGGGGAAACGGACTTATCCGTCTCCCCCGTTTCACCCCCGCTCTCCAGCTTTGACCACGCTTCCACCTCATAAATCAGCCAACGTTCGTTCTGTGTTGGAATATGTACCGTACTTCAGAGATAAAATCTTTGTCGTACATGTAGAACGTCCGCTGGTAGACGCCGAGGAGTTGGTAGACGCATTGCTGGATCTCGACGTTCTGCAAGAAATCGGCGTACGGCCTGTGCTTATTGTGGAAGGCTCAGATGCCTCGGCTCTATATGAACATACTCGTGTCTGTGAAATGCGATCTGCCCTGGTAGAAGCACCCTTAAAAGGAGGACAGCTGGTTCAAGAAAGGGTTCGGGAAATACTAGGTCGTCACCAGATCCCCGTTGTAGCCTCCGGTCTCTCCGGTTCCTTTGATGCAGAATCCATCCACATGGCATTCAACCTAGGCGCGGCCAAATACATTGCTTTGCTCAATGATCATAAAGTCCCCTCTTTAAATGGCCATCCCATTGCAGCTATTCTTGAATCAGAAGTAGCTGAATTAACCGGAGACGTAACACATAGAGACCTACTTGATCTGGCAGCAGAAGCTTGCCGAGCAGGTATACCCCGCGTCCATCTGCTGGATGGTAAAATGCGTGGTGTATTGGTAGAAGAACTTTTCTCCGAGGAAGGTGTAGGCACTATGGTTCACACAGACTCCTACCGAGAAATCCGTTCCCTAAAAGAAGAAGACATTCCAGAGCTTCTTTCCATGATTGCGCGTTCTGTAGTAGATTCCAAACTGGTCAACCGCAATTATGAAGATATCGCTGCAAGAATTGATGATTATTATGTCCTCACTTTGGATGATAGCATCGTTGGTTGCGTAGCCGTCTATCCATACCCGGAGCATCACAGTGCAGAATTGGGCTGCCTATATATCAAACACCGCCATGAAGGTCGAGGTTACGGTCGAGCCCTGTGTCAATTTGCTAAGCGAAAGGCTGAAGACATGGGCATGGATTTCATCTTCGCACTCTCACAAAGTGCTGTTCACTACTTCAGAGATCGTATGCACTATGCGGAGTTCTCCCGTGATTGCCTTCCTCCAGAACGCCGCCGTAAACTTGAACTTAGCGGTCGCAAATCCGGAGTTTTCGGACTCCGTCTGAAATAATAGAGAGCAAGAAAACATTCAGCTAAGACCAATGCATAACTTCCTCCTCTTTCCCTCTTGTTGTTAATGAAAGAAGACGCCACCCGGATTTATAAAATTGTTTGGTATTTAGTCATACTAAAAATATAGTTTTTTATCTCCTTTCTTGCCACAAGATAGAAAAGGCTTCATAATGTCTCGGTATGATATGGAGTTGGAACAAATTGTCCCCGGCAAAATGGGAAGATGCTTGGAGCGAACGCATTGCAGGAAATCCCAACGCTTCCATAATGATCATTAAAGGCGGTAAGACCATCAGAATAACTGTCTACTGCGATAAAGAGGAAGACGCTCTAACATTAAAAGAATATTTTGGAGGGACAATTCGAACGCTCAAAACACAAGACTGGGTAGCTGCTCAAAACAGAGAGGAAAGACCGCCTCTTAAAATTAGAGATTCACTGATCATTACAGAACAAAGTTCTCCGGAAAAATTGTCTGCTTTACGTCAACAATTCCCAGCACGCCACATTCTCAGTGTCCCTGCCGAAATGGCATTCGGAACTGGAGACCATGCTACTACTTCTACATGCCTACGCTTTATTTGTGACTTCGCTAAATCCCACAAAAAAACGGCATGGAATATCACAGATATAGGTTGCGGTACAGCAGTTCTGGCAATAGCAGCGTTGAAACTGGGTGCAACACATGCTACCGCCTTTGACTTTGACCCTCTGGCCGTTGAAGTAGCACGACATAATATGGAACGTAACACCGTTTCTAAAAACCAACTCGATTTATTTATCGGGGACGTTTTTGAATGGACTCCTTCCCCAGAACAAAAAGGAGATATCGTTGTAGCCAACTTATTTTCCACAATTCTACAAAAAGCTTTTCCCCGCATCATTGCCGGTATGAACAAAAATGCTGTACTGATTATATCCGGGATTCTTGCTACTCAATGGGAAGAAACAAAAAACGAAGCAGAACGACACGGATTACGCTTTGATAACGTTATCAAGCGTGGGAAATGGATCACAGCTAAGGGGTTTATAGCATAAAAATTGCAGTTCTTGCAAAAAGAAGAATCTCATTCTCTGCCAAAGGCAAGCAAAGAGATAAACAGCTCTTAATGAACGGCCTCTATCGCAAACTTTATCAAGTTTCAATTTGATTTTCTAATTAATCCGTCTCTACATAAATGCCATTTGCAACGGCACTGAACACTGATTGGATTAAACTATAAACAATAAAATGTCATTTTATCCAAGACATAATTTATTGTTCTATCAATCTTAAAATCCAATTTATCCAAGAAATAATGGTAGATGCTCTTCGTTTATATGTTTGAGCAGAATCAATATTATACAATTTTGCATTCTTCATTATTTCCACTATCTCTTCTTTTAGCGGGATACGTCCATTATCAAAATATAATTTTAATGTATTTTTAAATACTGTATGTTCTAATATACGCCTTACAAATTCTAATTGTCGTTCCACAATATGTAATTCAAATATACGAGAACCTGTTTCAGTCAATGTACATCCAATTTGTTGGCTTTCATCCCTAACTATATCTATCAAACCTAAATATTTTGCTGCATTTAAATAGTAATCGGTTTGTCTTCGATCAAAGCCATAATTTTGTGTAATATCATCTTTGCATATAAATTCTTTGTGTTTCAATAATTCACAAAGATTAATTACTCGTTCAAAACTATTAGCTTGAGGGAAAGGCAAGTTAGGTTCTTCTACAATATTAACGCTGTCTAAAATATTTTTTATATCATCGGCACAAATACATAATTCTTGAATTGCATATTTTTTATAATTTATCAATTTAATTGAATTATAAAATTCAGGCACAACAAATTTATATTCTCTCAAATAAAAAATTCCATTTGAATATGTCAAGAATATTGGACGAACATGCTTTTTAATTTTTTTACTCCACAACCTATATGGATAATATAGTTGTCGAATCATAAAATCATCTGAGATATAATTTTTTGCTTCAATTAAACTTAAAGAATTATCACCTTCATATCCACCATCTATTTCAATTTGTGAATTATTTACACTGATTTTTAAGTTATTTTGAACTAGATTAGACTGAACTATTTGAAAATCAAACACAGAAGAACTCATTCGTCCAAAAACAGTAGGGAGCAAATTATTTTCACCTGTGAAATTATGTAATATCTTAGAAACAAAAGCACAATTTATTGCATTTGCCTCGCTAGTAATATTTTCATAATCTATACTTTCTAAGACATTTGAAAAATTAATAAATGTTGTTTTCACATCATCTTTATTAAAATCACAAAAAGTCTTAAACTCTCCTATTTGATACATTCCTCTAGAAATAGGCAATATGGATAAATTGTATTCAACAAACAATTCAGGCAGTTGAGAACGATGATCGAATTTAGTCATTAAACGAGCCTCTCTAAACTGGTTAATGTCTGATGAATTAATTAATACATATCCATATTTTTTTACTTTATCTAAAATACAATATTTCTCAAAAATTTGCCCCCAAGCTAAATCATTTTTTGATTTATTCATAATTCCTAATTAAAAGTTCATCAACCTTTCCTCTTTTAGATGAATCAGAATTTATAGAACGGCTAGCTCGTACCGTATGAATATTATATTCATCATAAATTTCTTTTATAAAATCAGATGAAGAATTTGATAGAAGAAATTTAACTCCTTTTTTATTCAAATTATTACAAATATCTCTGAGCCTGAGTTGATCTTTTTCACCCCAACCTCCCCGAACATATCCTGTAAAATTAGAACTTTTAGAAATAGGATGATATGGCGGATCTAAATACACAAATGCATTTTTAGAAACATTTCTTAGAGCGACCTCATAATCAACATTTAATATTTCAACTTGAGCATTATTTAAATAATTACTTACAGCTTTTATTACAGACTCATTGATAATATTAGGATTTTTATACTTACCAAATGGGGAATTAAATTTACCTGAATTATTGACTCTATATAACCCATTATAGCAAGTTTTATTAAGATATATAATACGTGACGCTCTCTCAATATTACTAATATTATTAAAAATAGGCTTTCTATCCATAGAACGTATTTCATAAAAATATTCTGGTGTATTTTTATGTTTTTTTAACTCATCGATGAGTTCTTTTGGGTGGTCACGTATAACTGTATAAACATTTATTAACTCTTCGTTAGAATCATTTATGACAGCTTGCGTTGGCTGCAAATCAAAAAGTAAAGCACCTCCTCCTACGAATGGTTCATAATAGGTATATTTTGATAACCCACCAGGAAGCATCTTTTTTATCTCTGGGATAAGTTTCCTTTTTCCACCAACCCATTTCAGAAACGGAACTACAAGTTTACTCTCGGCCATTTTGAATGGCTTTTATTCTACGGATTATAAATCCGCTAATGAAAAACGAGCTCAAAACCCTATTTTTAGGGAGTATTTTAATAGAATTATTTGTAATAATATATTAATTGTAAATATATTATAAAATTAGACACTTTTCTAACAACATTCCTACTTCAAGATAAAATCAACAACATGACTTTGCTATAAGTCATTTTTATTTACTTTATTAGATTGACAAGCGGATTTATAATCCGCTGGATCATCAACACCTCTCATACATCCTCCATAAAATACTCATTTTATATGGGATATAAAAAGCTAACTCAAAAGCATAGTAAGCGCCATCCCATCTGAAAAAAAATCACAAATAAGAATTACGGAAGGCATTAAGCGTTCCTCTGTGGTTCTTATGGCACAGGGAACATCACCGTATCTATATTTCTCTAAAAAGAAGTTGATTCTTATGAATGTTCACGTGAGGCAAACAGCTTTTCCACATATTTCGCAAGCATGTCTACTTCAAGATTAACCGTTTGACCAAGAACTGCGTTTTGCAGGTTTGTTCGCCCAAAGGTATGGGGGGTAATCCAAGCTTCCAACAAAGAATCGTTTAACTTGGCAATCGTCAACGAGATGCCATCTATAGTAATTGACCCCTTGTCTATGCAATAGCGTGACAAATCTTCCGGAATGCGCACTTCCAATCGATGATCCTGCCCAACGGGCTCCAAGCACTCTATTGTACCAATATTATCCACATGCCCCATTACAAAATGCCCACCAAAGCGAGCCGTGGCAGACATGGCTCGCTCCAGATTCACCAATCCTCCCGGCTGCAACTTACCCAAACAGGTAACACGAAGAGTCTGAGAAAGCAGATCAAAAGAAACACGGTCCCCATCTAATGCATCCACAGTTAAACAACAACCATTAACAGCTACAGAATCCCCCAGAGCGAGCTCACACCCGAACGGGATAATCAACGTCAATCTAGCGCCTCCGTTAATAGGAACAAAACCTTCTACGATTCCAGTTGTTTCAACAAGTCCGGTGAACATAAGAATAATAAAATCAACTCCGTTTTTTAATGCCCGAAGCAAGTAAAGAAGAAATATACGACAGCAGTAGGGAAAGCGGCCCAAGCAAACAACCATAACGGATTAATCCCCTTAAAGTATTTGCCAAGAATAGCTTGTCCTGCCGGGTTGGGAGCATTGGCAATAACTGTTAACCCCCCACCTGTTACGGCCCCTGCAACAACAGAATACTTAACAGCTTCCGGCAAATTGGGAACGGTAGATGCCAAAAACGTAACCGCCGCATTATCATTAAACGCAGTCAACAGCGTTGCTCCGATCATGGCATAATCGCCCAACCGAGTTAAAACCGGTTCCAACCACCAAGCTTGAACACCTCCCAAAATAACCAGCCCGGCCAAAAAGAAGCCTACCATCATAGGAACCCGCAAGGTTATCTGATTCTGGTATTGCGGCGTAGACATCGTAAACCCGATAAAGAAAAGGAATCCTCCTATGAACATGACCGGTTCATGAGAGAAAAGAACGGTCCATATCAAAAAACAGACATGTGACAAGGTCACCCAAAGAGGTATCTTGTCATTACGATCTTCCCATGATTGAGGAATAGCATCATCAAACTCATTAAACTCTCTCTGCTGGGAAGCTAACCTCGCAAACTCTTTTCGAAACAACAAGAAATACGACAAATTGGAAATAACAATGGCTGAAAATGCTTTCCATCCAAAGTGCTGAAGCATATGCGCCAACCCCCAGTCCCATTTTTCCGAAACCATCACTACAGGTGGCGCAGCAAAATGAGTCAGTGTTCCTCCAATAGAAATATTGACGAAAAGAAGCCCCAAAGTGGCATACATGAGCGTTCTCTTGGGTTTAAGATCATAAAATTTTTTACTCAATATCAATGCGCCAATGGTCATGGCAGCAGGCTCCGTAATCAAAGAGCCTAATAAAGGAGCCAAACACATTACGGAAATCCACCATGCTCCGGGAGTAGCCTTGCCCAATTTAGCACCGCAATTAACCGCATGCTCTGCCAATTTAAACACGGGACGAGAAGAAGCAATAATCATAATGATCATCACAAACATAGGCTCAGTAAAAGAGCAGTCGTAATTCAAGTAGGCAGAAAAATCTTCAAAAGAATAATACTTCCAACATACAAACATGAATGGAATGAGCCAAATACCAAACACAGCCTCCACTTCTCCCAGGAAATGAAAAATAGCTGAAGCAAAGGAAACAGGCAACCGTTCTTCCGGGTGCATCACACGGAACTTATTTTCCTTGAGCTTTTCCTTATAGCGCAAAGCCAACTTATGGGAATAACGCTCAAATCGTCCTGCTAAAAACGTATGAATAATAGCACCAACAAAAACGAGGGTCACGGCCACATTAAAACCACCTGATTGCTTATTGCGTTCACTGAGAACCTGATACAACCCGGCATCAGGAGAAATGGGCTTGTACTGATTCAACGGAATAGGAAATCGGCTGTACTGAACTTCCCCACCCGCTTCTGTTGCCGGATATGCCGGCTCGACCATACGCACAGCAGCTTCTCCGGGAAGGCCTCCCAGAAAAAAAGCGACAACGGACACGGCAGTAAACAAACCCGTGCGGTGCGCCAGAACTTTAAAGAAATGACGGATACAGCTCATGTCATGCTTAGTTTAACCTCCTTCGCTCCCTTCCGCGAGAGCAAAATGAGTATGTCCGATTTTTAACAAGTGTAATCCCCCCACCCTCCTATCTCACCCAAAGCCATTCCGGAAAGGAAGAATCTCTTGTAAACCAATTGCCCTTGTCATGCCTGTCTTAGTTTAAGATTGAACAAAAAACTTAAAAATAGTAGTTGCAGGTATGCGCTCTGCCTTAGGATTCTTTTCCGTTTTTTTGATCGCAACAGTTTTCACCCATGCGGAGCTTCTGCCGGATCTACCTCCGACCTTACCCCAGCCTACTATATCCGCACAAACTTCGGAAAAAGATATTAAAAGTCACACATTTTCTGCCGACTATGAAAAAGAATACATTCCTATGGCAGAGCCGATTCTGGATTTAGAAGTAGAGAACACATCGTCTCAAACGGATTACATTCCAAATGCAGAACCACTTCCCGAAGAAACGCCACACTCTTACCAACCCGCTCATTCCTCAACGGATATTTCCCCATTTATCCCTACCGGCACATTTTCCCCTATTCCTGTTCCTCAACATAAAACACGTGTAGCAATTCTGGGGTATCACGATTTCAGCAAAACTCTTCCTGCTACAGAAATGCGTATTAACACAAATACATTCCGATCTCAAATGCAAGCGTTAAAAACTGCCGGAGTACCCGTCATTTCTATGAAGGAGTTTTTAGACTGGAAATTGGGAGATCGGCAACTACCAGAAAAATGCGTTATGATCACCATTGATGACGGTTGGAAAAGTGTTTACACAGATGCCTACCCTATCTTGAAAGAAACGGGATTCCCCTTTACCATTTTCCCATACACCAAGTTCATTACGGGACGCGGTTCATCCATGAGCCCCTCCCAGATTCAGGAAATGCTGAATAACGGTGCCACCTTGGGTAGCCATTCTGTCAATCATTTATACCCAAAATCCTGGCGTGCCGCACAGCGCAAAGGACCAACGGCCGTCCTCAATCTGGCCATGACCGAAATAAATAATTCTCGACTCATTTTACAAAACAAGTTTCCCGGTTCTTCTGTAGACGCTTACTGTTATCCTGGAGGATTCGTTCTGCCAGAAATGATCACTAAAGCAGAAGAAGCCGGATTTCTAGCAGCTTTTACGGTAATCCCTAAAAAGGTAACTAAAGACACAGATCGTTGGAGAATCCACCGTTACATTGTTTTTGGCACAAACCCAAAAACATTCACCCGAGCTTTAAATTTCAACACACCAACAACCCCTGAAAATCAACCTGTTTCTCAAAATACAAGTAAAACTATTCAGCATTCCTTTCCTGTACCGAATCACCCCGTTTCCCCTGCTGCTAATACCGTCATTACTCATCAACCGTCTGACATATCCATTTCTTTAGCAGGAGAGACAGGTTTTTCACCGAAACAGGCAGAAATGTGCGTTTCCGGATTCGGATTAGTACAAACCAAATACGATGATAAAGAAAAAATCCTAAGCTGGATTCCATCCCGACCTCTGAGAGTTAGCCCTGTAACCGTACAAGTTCGCTGGAAAAATCATACAGATAACACGTGGAAAACAGTTACTTGGCAATTCGGCATTACTGAACAGGAAATGCATTTCATTCCCCGGAACGTAGTTAAATAACGCCGGCCACAGCTGATTCTTCACCTGCCTCCAAGATCCGGAAGTAATCGGCATCCTCCCCCTCGGATACCTCCATAAGAACCACAACGCCAAAATCCCCACCACCTTATCCGTCTTACCGCTCCCATTAGCCGCCCTCAACGCCACACGCTCACCCCTTGCCGCATGCTCCAGCGCACGCATCTGCCACTTATACAAACCCGTCTCACCCAGCACACACGCCGCAAAAATCACCGGCGAATCCTCCGCCCTCCTAGGCACACCTAGCACTCTTCCTCCAGCCATACCTCCTTCAACGCACTCACCACCGCTCCCACAGCCTCAGCCGGCAAACGATGACTCACCTCCACAGCTCGCTCCCCTCCCTCCACCGCCACAGAAGCCCGCTCCCCATACTTCTTCGGCATCAACTTTGCCAACATCCACTTCAACGTATCCACCTCCAACTTTACCGCCTGCAACATAACCCCTCCGCTCCCCTCGCACACCGACACCTCATGCCCCCTCTCACACAAATCCAACAACTTATCCTCTAACGCATTCAACCGCTCCTCGCACGCGCGCGCGTACTGGTCACGGAATTCACCGCCTTCACCCACCCATTTCAACACAGTAGGATGAGGCACCCCCTCCTTTTGAGCGGCCTTTCTGAGGCTATCCCCGCAGCGGATATGCGTGCAGATACGATCCGCTAAAGCTCTACTGTAACGTGACCCAGAGCCCTTCTTCCTGCCTCTTCTGACGCTCTCTTTCCGCTTCATTTCTTTCAATTATTCCAGTATCGCAGAAAGTCTTTACATCAATAAATACACTTTAATATGTTCGGATGCCATGGCTCACAAGCGAACCCTACAAAAAAATAATCGGGAACAACATCAGTATGAGGAAACTCTGTCGCAGATACGTACCATTTCCGCCTTTTTTCACTTGGCAATTTAAGATAGTCTCTTATATTGAGCTTTTTAGTAACCATTCGCTTGAATTCCTTACCTGATGGTATAATAAGGCAATCAATATATTTGCCTTGTAAATCTATTAATTGATGAACAATTTTATTGTAAAATGCAGCCAATCCTTCATTAAACTCCTCCAAAGTAGCCTTATTCATTGCCTTCTCAAAAAAAGCATCATGTTCCTTTTTAATTTTTTCAATCTCGGCATCATATTGTTCAATCCGCTTCTTTTTGGATTCATGTTTGTCTTGCGTCATAATAATTGCGATTTAATAAATTTATAAAATTCTGGATCCTTCCTCTTTTCCCATGGATAAAACTTCCGTTGCTTGCGTTCTTTTCACAAACATCTCTTTACCTTATCTTCTAATTGTTTTAAGCAATCGTTCATTTTTTATACGTCTTGATAATTTTTTTAATCATTTCAATAATTTATGGTATTATTTCCCACCGCTCTTCTTCTGGGAGCCGGTCATGTAACGTATAACCTACCATTTCTGCAATAAAAGGATTTGTAGTTTCCGGATTAAGTTCCACCTCACATTCTAATATGTAGTGATATACCCAATCCGCACAATCGGTCAAATCCGCTAATTTGTTCAATACAGAATGCCTTAATTCTCTAGTTTGATCATTATTCGGATAATTGCGCAAAGAGAGAGCATATTTAACAAGATCTTCTACTTCTTTTTATTTCCTCGTCTTTCATTTAAATAATAAGGTTAAACATCTTAAAAAAGCCATGCGCCAGTAATACTTGCCTTCTCTTTTATCGTTCCAGTATAACAGAAAGTCTTCAGGCGTACAAGCCAGCTTCTCAAGGTAATTCTCCTTCATGGCTTTGACTGCTTCTAGTAGAGTTCATAAGGAATTTTCCCATTTTCCGGTGCGTATCTACAGTAGTATATATCCTCAAGACATGGATCGCTCATTAGATTTGGAATAAAGTAAAAATAACGATATACGTCATCCCATGTTAATTCTCTTCGATTTATGAGTACAAATAGCTCTTCATTTACTTCATCCAACCTTTTTTCTTGAATAAGTTTCTGAAAGCGTTTCGTATAGGCTTGAATTCTTTGATTGTCCATTGAGTGAGATTCCTTTCCTGCCGTTGAAAATTAAGCTGTTTAATGAGTATTTTATCATGGGATTCTACAGCTATAAATTGCGCATAGGCCCGAGCAAAGCATTCCCTTCGTCTCTCAAGGTAACGATAATATCTGCCACATCTTGCCCGAATCAAGGAAAGCGTCGGAGACCCCATAATGGCAGACATAAGCTCTTCCATTTCAGGCGAGTGTTCAGAACCATAATTGGATCGTTTTTCCGCTTCAATTTCTGAATGAGTCATGCCTCGTCTAAACTTGCATTGCCCTTTTCCTAGCCCCCATAAATCCACGTAGTGCCCAATCTCATGGCATACCACAAAATCTGTCTGCTTGCCGGCGTTTGAAATGTCGATAGAAGCATACTTGGTCCAAGGATTAAAAGCACCCAATGTTTGTCTGTCTCTTATTTGGTTAATGTGCGCTTGCGGAAGTGGACCATCTGTATGAACAAAATCCACCGATTGCGTCGCTTTTTTGACAGCATTTCTAACCTTATCCCCAATTCCGTATTCAGGAACGTTTATCTTGTCTCCCACCTTGGAAGCAAGCTCCAGCTGCTCCGCCTCCTTCTTGGCCATGTCTGCAACCTGCTTTGCCGGGAAAACCACCTTGTTGGCACCGTCCTGCTTCACCCCCCAGCGATCTTCATAATACTTCTTCAGCTTCGCCTTCAGCTCCTCGGGCATCTTCGCCGTGCTCGCCTTCTTCCCATACCCGTACCGCTCAACAAGATCAATACCAAACCGCTCTGCGCCCCTTGGACGTTTCAACGGCTCCCCAGGCTTAAGAAGCCCCATCGCCTCACACTCCTTGCGGGATACCGGGATCTGATCCATGTACGAATTAAACCCAAACGGCGGCCACGGCACCTCAAACCCGCCCAACTCCGCAGCATTCATCTCATCCGCCCAGAACTCAAAATCCGTCTTCAACCTCACCTCGTCCTCATTCGCCACGTGTACCGGGCGTTTCACCTTCGCCCCCGGGAAACGCACAAAACGAAACGCCGGCCACGCCTTCAAATTCGCCGGCATCAGCTTAGCCAACATCCACTTCAACGTATCCACTTCAACGTATCCACCTCCAACTTTACCGCCTGCAACATAACCCCTCCGCTCCCCTCGCACACCGACACCTCATGCCCCCTCTCACACAAATCCAACAACTTATCCTCTAACGCATTCAACCGCTCCTCGCACGCGCGCGCGTACTGGTCACGGAATTCACCGCCTTCACCCACCCATTTCAACACAGTAGGATGAGGCACCCCCTCCTTTTGAGCGGCCTTTCTGAGGCTATCCCCGCAGCGGATATGCGTGCAGATACGATCCGCTAAAGCTCTACTGTAACGTGACCCAGAGCCCTTCTTCCTGCCTCTTCTGACGCTCTCTTTCCGCTTCATTTCTTTCAATTATTCCAGTATTGCAGAAAGTCTTCAGACGTACAAGCCAGCTTCTCAACGTAATTCTCCTTCATGGCTTTGACTGCTTCTAAGCGAAAGAAAAAACTTTAATCTAACTGAGAAACAAAATCCTGATATTCTTCACTATATTCTCCAATTTGACAACCAAATACATCTTCTGCTTTTTTATCAGGATATTTCATAAGGAACAATTTTAATGCTATAGCGTCACACAAGGACCAATCTAAGATCAATATTTTACATTCTCCTTCAGCTTTTTCAAAATCCGAAAATTTACATTCTTTGTTAAGAATCATTTCAGCCATTCGTGTTACTTGTTGTTCATATCTTGCCCCACCTAAATGGAAGACATCGTAAAACTTTTTTATTTCTTCAATACAATCAATCATATTATTTAAACAATAAGGTTAGACATCTTAAGAAAGCCATACGCCAGTAATACTTGCCACATCTTTTATCGTTCCAGTATCGTAGAAAGTCTTCAGGCGAGCAAGCCAACTTTTGCAAATGGCGTGTTGGCATCTCGAATCCGTAAATATCATAGATATTTTCAAGCCCATCCCCGTAAATCTTTCCGGCATAGTCATCTTCCGGTTTAAATGATGGTGCAAAATGGTCGGAGTACCCGGGCTTATTATTCCAACGTAACGGTCTCTTCCTTTCTCCTTTAATTCTCTTTCGGAAATAAGCGTTGAGCTTTTTCCTTTTAGCGTCAGGACAATTAAAGTGCAACCAATGCACCGGCTCATGGAAATGCGTTTCTTTATGGCCATCTGCACCACAATACGCAATGTCCTTGCATTCCGGATCATAATAACCTAATTCTCCTCCTGTTGTCTTGAGAACTTGTGTGAGCTTCGGCGACTTCTCCATCACTTCCGGATCAACCATGCTCAAGAACTCGTTCATGTTTTTACGGATATTTGCTCTTTCAGCTTGGTTAAACTGATGAGAGATTCTATCCCCTACCTTTTCCTTAACCCAATCCCGTTCCGGATGACGAGTTTTTAACACCTGTAGGAATGATTGCACCTGCTCCAGCGTTGCCTCACCCCTTGGCCTCAAACTTGCCTTTTTCATAACGGAAGCCATCGGCGAATCAAACACAAGCTCCAGCTGCTCCGCCTCCTTCTTGGCCATGTCGGCGACCTGCTTTGCCGGGAAAACCACCTTGTCGGCACCGTCCTGCTTCACCCCCCAGCGAGCTTCATAATACTTCTTCAGCTTCGCCTTCAGCTCCTCGGGCAGCTTTGCCGTGCTCGCTTTCTTGCCGTACCCGTACCGCTCAACAAGATCAATACCAAACCGCTCTGCGCCCCTTGGACGTTTCAACGGCTCCCCAGGCTTAAGAAGCCCCATCGCCTCACACTCCTTGCGGGATACCGGGATCTGATCCATGTACGAATTAAACCCAAACGGCGGCCACGGCACCTCAAACCCGCCCAACTCCGCAGCATTCATCTCATCCGCCCAGAACTCAAAATCCGTCTTCAACCTCACCTCGTCCTCATTCGCCACGTGTACCGGGCGTTTCACCTTCGCCCCCGGGAAACGCACAAAACGAAACGCTGGCCACGCCTTCAAATTCGCCGGCATCATGGCACTCTCCCACTGTGCCGCCCCCACCGCCTGCCTCACATTCGTCCTAAAAATCAACCTCAACCTCGCCTCCGCACCCACATGACTCACATCCCGATGATATTCCTCCCCCTCCCCATCAGCCTCCCGCAACCCCTCCGCCTCCAGCCAATCCATAGCCTGCTTCACAAAATCAGCGCAAGAACCCACCTTCATCACACTCTCCCCATTCTCCAACACCTCCCTCTCCCCTGTCAGAAAATCCCTAATCATCCCCTGCAACCGCTCCAACAAGCGCACATTCTCCACCCTCGCAGAAAAGAACTTCTCCTCCCTCATGGCAGCGCTCAACGCTGCCCACTGCCTCGAGCTCATCCCCGAGGGAGTCGGATGCTTTGCAAGGAACTTTTTCAACGGAGTCACCATAACGGTAATTCTGGATGATTTATCGGTATCTGTTCAACATTACCATTTTGGTCTACGGAATGCTCTAAAATTCTCACCGCTGGCCTACGATAGAGACCCGCACTCTCAAGCGCCACCTCATTCGCCCACCCAGTCTTATTCCGCCCCGCACCATGCGTCGGCAAACCAGGATTCTCAAAATGCCCACTCTCTGCCCTCTCCAGATACCACTCCATCAACCAACCCCTCACACCCTCACCCATCCTCGCATTAGCCTCCGCTATCCGCTCCGCACCCCCTAGCCTCCTCACCTCCTCAATCACCTCATCAACCCCACTATAATCAATCATCAAAAAATCCATACCACCCCACACCATACCCCACATACAACAAAAACAACACCCCCCTCAAAACGGGCTATAAACACTGGCATATCATGCCCAACACCCACCCCACACCAGAAAAAACCATAAAAAAAGACGTCGGCCTTACCATAAAGGCAAACGCTTGTCCGGGAAGGACAAACCTCCGACGTCAAAAAAACGACATCGGCGTTGCCCGGTGGAAATGGGGGGGAAGGCAACCATCCGATGTCGAAACGCATTCTCACACACACCCCACCACCACTCAACACAAAAAAACACAACTCATGTCTTCATCTCTCTGACGCTGTCCTCATTACCATGATCACCACAACAACCGCCAGCGTTCTCGGCATCCTTCTCATGGTTATGAAATGGCTCTTCCCTGCCAAAGACATCAAGTAACCTCTGCCCAACTTTCCACTTGACTAGTTCCCGTATCAATGCTACTACTCTACACTAGAGAGTGCGCTTGTGACACGTAACGTGTAAACGTGATAGAGCATCTTCGGTTTATCTGAAGAAGGGCACCGCGCCCGATGTATAGCGGGAAACGACCCGTGCCGTTGTCAGTTTTTCCACCAAAGTCGCTTGTCGAAAGTCTCTTCATAGAGGCCGGCAGGGCGCTACGAGAAAACGGCGCACCTCACCCTTGACTAGTTTCGCTAAATCTGTTACATCCTTACTCAGGTGGATGCCTTAGGTCTTAGCATGCTTCGCCATGCCATCTACTGACCGCCTCACAAGAGGTGTGCTATATGTGACCGGGCAGGTACATCCGCTGACCTAGTCGCAGGGATGAAGCGAATGGAGGGACACTGAGGTGGCGAACTCGCTCTCAGAGGTCTTATTAGCCGGGCATCCACGTCTATCTTTTCTTCATTCGAAAGAACGTTAGGACCTCTTGATATTTCCCGTTCTCGCTTGGCACACAAACCACTTTCATCGTAAACGGATCACCAGTATTTATCCCTAAAAAATCCTTCAAATAAATCCTCCGTCCATTGCGCGGATCTATTCCAGGTTGCCCGTTCATCACAGTATCATGGGCAAACAATAAATCCTTCGCCCTGATCATTCGTTCTTTTTTTGCATCCTTATAGATATGCTCTTGAAGCCTGTTTCCAAAAACAACCTTCCTTTTCTGCTTATCCTTCACATTCTTCCGACGCCCCAACGCCCTCCAAGCCTCCTTATCACTCAACATCCTCACACCATTCCCCTTCGGATGCTCCCGGCAAGGCTCGCCCGGTGGCTTATGACAATTCCTCTTACTCCCCGCCACGTCATCGCCGTTAGCCACCCAGCCGGCACGATACGCCTGCGCCCCAGCGTCCCACAACGCCTCAACCAACACCTCATCATCCGTCAAAGCCATCTCGGCAAGACCGCTCAACACAACTTCCACCTCTGCCCTAAAATCGGCATCAGAAAACCCAGCGCGAGCCTTAGCCACCAACCCCATCACCACATCCACACACGGCGCCGCCCACGCCTGTAAAACTTCCCCTACGGCCTTCTCCGCCTCCTGCTCCAACTCGACGGCCAATGCGAGCGGAGCTACCTTTTTCCCTCAACCGCTGCCGCCTCAATCGCATCGGAAGCACACAAATAAAAAGTTAGAACAAACTAACATTAACGTATTAAGGGGAACAGATCATCTGATCAAAGAACGCCTCTGAGATTCCAAAAAAAACTGACATTTGACTTGCCAGCATGATGTGAAGTGGCATACTTGTTCCGCATCATTATCAGGTTTAGCCAGGCACGGACATTCCACATGAAGACGAGCACTAAAACTTTTGCCATTGCAGATACAGCTGCTAACGCAGACTATCTTACCAACACATCCGAACCGCTCGGAGAAACGATGACCTTGAATGTAGGGCCATCCCACCCTGCGACACACGGCGTCTTGCGCTTAGTACTGGAACTCGATGGTGAAGAGATTGTTAGCTGTGATCCTGTAGTTGGACATTTGCATCGTGGTATAGAAAAAATTGGAGAAACAATTCAATACAATCAATTTGTTCCGTATACCGATCGTTTTGACTATCTTGCTCCACTCTCTAACAATATTGCTTATGCATGTGCAGTAGAAAAGCTGTTAGGATGGGAACTTCCTCCCAGAGGGCAAGCATTGCGAGTACTGGCCTTAGAGCTTTCTCGTTTTTCATCTCACGCTTTGGGAGTTGGTGTTTACGCCATGGACTTGGGAGCTATGTCTGTCTTCCTGTACTGTTATGAAGAGCGTGAAAAAATCCACAATTTTTACGAACAACTCACTGGAGCGCGCTTTACTTCCTCTTACACTCGTATTGGCGGGCAAACACGTGACGTTCCCAATGAAATGCTAAAAGAAGTGCTTATTTTCTGTGATGAAGCAGCCAAAACGTTGGACGAAACAGAAGCACTTTTGCTTAAAAACAAAATCTTTATTGACCGACTTCAAGGCATCGGCACAATCAGTCGAGAAAAAGCCCTTTCTTGGGGTATCACAGGTGCTAATTTGAGAGCTAGTGGCATAAAGCGTGACTTACGAAAGCTCAATCCCTACTTGGGTTATGAAAACTATGAGTTTGACATTCCCGTAGGAGAACACGGAGACTGTTATGACCGCTTCACTGTCCGTATTGAAGAATTACGCCAATCTCTGCGCATCATTCGCCAAGTTATTGAAACCATGCCGGATGGCCCCATCAACATGGTGGATACCAAGGGTACGTTACCGGAAAAGAAAAAAGTTTTGACGGACATGGAGTCACTAATCCGCCAATTCATGACCACAACCATGGGAGTAAACGCACCGGCAGGACAAGTTTTCTTTGCAGCGGAAAACCCGAAGGGGGAACTCGGCTTCTTCTTGGATTCTAAAGGCGGCGGCCTTCCAAATCGTCTGCGTATGCGTTCTCCTTCTTTCTGTAACCTCTCCATTCTACCGGAACTATTAAAAGGTCACTTAGTTTCCGATGTCCCGGCAATCCTGGGCTCATTCGACTTCGTAATGGGTGAATGTGACCGTTAAATTTCAAAAACTTTTTTCCAACACAAATACATCAAAACTTCTCCTCATGTCCGCTCACGCAGAAAACGCCATCGATGCAACTATCGCTCATCAGCCCAGCCCGGGAGAACAGTTCTACCCGGCTTTTGAAGTAACGGAGGAACTTGACGCAGCCGCAAACGAATACGTTACACACTATCCAGAAGGCAAACAAAAATCAGCAGTTCTTCCCATTCTGCATGAGATTCAAAAGAAGTTCGGCTTTATTAGCGGAGAAGCCATTGCATGGGTAGGAGAAAAGCTGAACATATCTGCTGCACATGTGTTAGGCGTGGTCACTTTTTACCCCGGATTGCGACAAATCTGCCCCGGGAAAAACCACATTCGCGTATGTCGCACACTATCCTGTGCCATGGCTGGAGCAGACAGTTTATTTGACACTATTTGCACACGCCTGAATATTGATAAAAGCAACATTAATCACGATCATCCCATCGGAGTCAGTCCGGATGGGTTATGGAGTATTGAAGGCGTGGAATGTTTAGCGAACTGTGGCTTCGGTCCCAACATGATGGTTAATGATCTTCTGTATGAAAAAGTTACTCCCGAAGTACTGGAAGAAGTCATTGCAAAATACCAAAACGCCTAACCTTTTTTCATTCATCATACCAGATTTTCGCCATGAGCATCACCTATCTTCCCGGTAAAGAACCCCACCCCAGGGAAACACGTCGCATTCTGAAAAACATCAACCGCGAAGGCTGGAATACCTCCATTGATTGTTACTTATCAGATGGCGGTTATGAGGAATTGAAAAAAGCTCTTGGTATGGAGCCCAAGGCCGTTATTGACGAAGTAAAGAAATCCGGTCTGAGAGGGCGCGGCGGTGCAGGTTTCCCCACCGGAGTAAAATGGACATTTATTCCGCAAAATAATACAAAGCCGGTCTACTTGGTTTGTAACTGCGACGAATCAGAACCGGGGACATTCAAAGACCGCCAAATTGTACATCAAGACCCACACCAACTCATTGAAGGTATCATTATTTCCTGTTATGCTGTAGGTGCACACCAAGCATATATCTATATGCGCGAAGAGTTCCCTATTGCAGCAGAAATCATGCTCAAAGCTCTTCAAGAAGCACGAGAACGTGGTTTTTTAGGAAATAACATTTTAGATTCTGGATTTGATTTGGAAATCCATTTACATCGCGGAGCCGGTGCCTACATCTGCGGTGAAGAAACAGCTCTACTCAATTCTCTGGAAGGAGATCGTCCTTACCCTCGCATCAAGCCACCATTTTTCCCGGCAGCGATCGGTCTGTACGGTTGTCCCACCATTGTCAACAATGTAGAATCTCTTTGTCAGGTTAAACACGTTATGGCTATGGGTGGCGAAGCCTACAGCCAAGAAGGTGCTAAACGTTCCCCAGGAACTCGCATTATCGGCGTCTCTGGTGACGTCAAACGTCCGGGATTTTATGAAATCATTTCCGGCTCCATAACCTTTGGAGAATTATTGTATGATATTTGTGGAGGGCCACGCGACGGGCATCAATTTAAGGCCGTTATTCCTGGAGGTTCTTCCTCCAAGGTGATGCGCACTGACGTGGACTACAAAGTACAAAATCCAGATGGGACTATGGGAAAAATCTCTTTCTTTGATATTCCATTAGACTTAGACAGCATCGCACAACACGGATCTATGTCTGGGTCTGGAGCAGTGATCGTTATGGACGATACCCGCTCCATGCCTTGGGTCATGAACAACATCAACCGTTTTTACGCTCATGAATCCTGTGGGCAATGTACACCATGCCGAGAAGGTTGCCCATGGATGATGAAGCTTAGTACTCGTATACTGGAAGGTAAGGCTGCACCATCCGATGTAGATCTGCTCTTTGAAGTAGCTAAACAAATCGAAGGGAAAACGGTTTGTGCTTTTGGAGAAGCTGCTTCTTGGCCTACACAAGCATTTGTTTCCAAATTTAAGGATGAGTTTTTAGCTTTGACAGATCCTTTTAATGCTTGTCTTCCTCATACAGAAGAAGCCAAGGAACAAAATCGATTTCTTACTCGTTAACTGCATACGTCTTACAGATTTTTAATACCATTTTTCCTCCCCTTTCGTCATCATGAGTGAAGAAGCTTCCAAACTCCCAAAAGACATTGCCGCAGCAGAGGGCAAGGTGAACGTCCAAATCAACGGGACATGGTACAGGTTTCCACGTGGTACGCGGATTGCCGATGCATGTCGCTCCGTTGGTGTCCCCATCCCATGCTTCTGTTATCATCCCAAGCTGACCATTGCCGGTTCTTGCCGTATGTGTATGGTTGAACAAGGGATGCCGCCTAGATTGGCTCCGGGACAAACTCCTTCCTATGATGAGAATGGTTATCAGCGTATCCAATGGATGCCCCGTCCCATCATTTCCTGTGCCAACACGGTTGCTGAAAATATGGGAATACGCACAGATAGTCCATTGGCCAGTGAAGCACGACGTGGCGTATTGGAGTTCTTGCTTACTAATCACCCCTTAGATTGTCCCATCTGTGACCAAGCTGGAGAATGCAAACTCCAAGAATATTCCAATGACTATGGTCAATTGAAAGGTCGCTTTACAGAAAAGAAAACCAAGAAGGGGAAAAATCTGAGTATTGGACCAAGAGTTAATCTGGATCAGGAGCGTTGCGTGCTTTGTGGTCGTTGCGTTCGCTTCATGCGGGATATTATGCACGATGAAGTTCTCACTATGTCCCGTCGTGGAACATTCAATGCCATTACGGTCTATCCCGGCCGTGAACTGGACAGTAATTATTCCATGAACGTTGTGGATATTTGCCCGGTTGGGGCAATGACATCCAAAGATTTTCGCTTTAAGATGCGCGTTTGGTTCCTGAAAGAAACCAAGACCATTGATGTAAACTGCGGAACAGGGACCAACATCACGCTTTGGACTAGAGAAGACAAAGTTTACCGCATTACCCCGCGCCAAAACGATGAGGTAAACTCCTGCTGGATGCCTGACTCCCATCGTCTCAACTATCAATACATCAATGCAGAAACGCGTATTCCACAGCCGGTCATTCGCACGGATGCGGAAGCACCGCATCGCCCATCCACCTGGGAACCGGCTTTAGCCTCTGCTGTGGAATCAGTTAAACGTGTGGCGCCTCATCAACTGGCCATTATCGCCTCAGGGCGCATGACCAATGAAGAACTTTACATGGTACGCCATCTAGCCAATCAGATTGGCACAGAATGGGTAGATATCGTTCCCCGTATGGGAGAAAGCGATGGTATGCTCATTGCTGCAGATCGGAATCCGAATACCAATGGAGTCAAACTGGTATTAGGTATTGAACCGGGAGCCAAATTGGAAGCTATCCGTAATGGAGTACGAAATGGTTCTATTAAAGGCATCCTCACTCTGGGAGAAGACCTTACAGCCCCCGAAGCAGGTTTCACCGCAGAAGATTTGGACAAGCTCGATTACTTGTTCATGATTACCCACAGTGCTAATGAAACGGCTCGCCATGCGGATATGGTTCTGCCGGGCGTTACATTTGCTGAAAAGTTCGGAACAATGATCAACATTACAGGCCGTCTTCAACGCCTGAACCGAGCTATTCAACCCATAGGTTATACCAGGGACGATTGGCAGATCCTACGAGATATGACGTTGTTATTAGGAGGTAATCCTGCCATGAAAGATATCAACTCCGCTCTTGATATTTTCACCATCATGAGCACGGAATATGATGCTCTCAAAGGAGTCACTTGGGGTTCCATCGGAGATGGTGGACAACCCATTCTGGACACGGGGGTCACCATCCCTCTGATTGAACGAGAAAAGAACCAATCCCGCTAAATCCCTTTCAACGCACACAACCTGTTAATCCGCTATGATTGATTCGATTCTAACTTTTTGTGACGAGGTGCTCAGTAACCCTATTTGGTTCTACATCATCACCTTGTTGATTAAAATCGTCATCTGTTTTGCCATTACCATTCTGTTCATCCCAATCTGCGTGTACATTGAACGACGCGTAGCTGCATGGATTCAGGATCGTGTAGGGCCAAACCGAGCCGGCATTCCACTGAGTATTTTCCGCCGTTTTGGCATGAAGTCTGATCTTCCATTCAAAAAAACGTTGGATTACTTCGGCTTACCACATGACGGGAAGATTGCCAATCTCTGTCGCTTCTTCCGTTTGGATCGTGATATTCCTATCTTTGGACTCGTTCAACCCATGGTAGACGGCGGTAAGCTCTTCCTGAAACAGGACTTCACTCCGCCATTTGTGCGTCGTGTTTATTTCTGGATTGCTCCGATGCTGGTGCTTGCCCCGCCATTAATGACGGCAGCAGTAGTTCCCTTTGCTGGAGACCTTCAGACATCATACGGTAACGTGAATATGGCTGTAGCCAATCTTAGCATAGGACCTCTGTGGGTATTTGCCATTTCCTCACTTTCTGTGTATGGCTTAGTACTAGCCGGGTGGTCATCCAACTCCAAGTTTCCTTTCTTGGGTGGAGTACGATCCTCTGCTCAAATGATTTCTTATGAAATCAGCATGGGCTTATCCATCATCCCCATTCTGATGATTTACAGCACGCTGGATCTTTCCAATATTGTGGAATATCAAGCGGCCAACGGCTGGCTTTTACTGCCCATATGGGGAGAAGGTTTGAGCTGGCAACGCTGGATTCTGCTGATTCCCATTGCCATCAGCTTTATCATCTTCCTTACATCCATCTTTGCGGAAGCAAATCGTACTCCCTTTGATATGTCCGAATGTGAAACGGATCTTGTTGGTGGATATCATACAGAATATTCCTCCATGAAGTTTGCTCAATTTTTCATGGGTGAATATGCAGCCATGGTTGTAGGCTCATCTCTAGTCATCACTCTGTTCTTAGGCGGTTGGTCCATTGGTTTTGGGTTGGACGGCTGGCTTAACGAACACGTAGCAAACTGGGTGGCCGTTATCTGCCAGCTTATCGCCTATATACTCAAACTCCTCTTTTTCGCATTCTTCTTCGTCTGGGTGCGGTGGACGCTTCCTCGTTTCCGCTATGACCAGGTGATGAAACTCGGTTGGATGGTCTTCTTTGAACTGGCTGTCATCAACATCTTTCTTACCGCGGCTATCCTGTACTTCGTCAAGTAACCCAACCCTCTTCATTCCGATAAATTACTATTATGGCTTTCAAAACGATCAAGCGTCCGAAGATTTCCCTCGGTGAGCGGTTTTATCTGCAATCCATTCTTGGCGGTCTCTGGATCACCATTAAGCACCTTATATTAGCTCTACTGGGAAAATCCCGCAGTAAAAAAGAACTGGCAGGTTCCGGCATTGGTGTCACCATGCAATACCCCGAAGCTCGCTGGGATAAACATCTGCCCAAATACTATCGTGGTGCTCCTTCCTTGGTAAAAGGAGAAGACGGTCGTGAACGCTGTGTTTCCTGTCAGCTTTGTGAGTTTATCTGCCCGGCACGAGCTATTACCATCACTCCCGGTCCCATTAAGGAAGGCCCATGGGAAAAGGTAGAAAAAGCCCCTCAGGAATTCCAAATCGACATGTTACGTTGCATCTACTGTGGCATGTGTGAAGAGGCCTGCCCTGAACAAGCCATCTTTATGAGCCAAAACTATCTGTTTACACCCACAGACAAATCTCAAGCAATTCACAATAAAGCTAAGCTCTATGAATTGGGAGGTACCCGCAAGGGCTTAGTCAATAAGTGGAATCAGTACAAATAATCCATCCCGGACTCGCAACCTCTATCTCCTGCACATTATGAACATTTTTGCTAGCGATATACTTTTTTACGTTTTCGGGGCTTTGGCCATACTTCTGTCGTTGATGGTCATCTTCATGCGCAATCCGGTATCCTCTGCCATGATGATGGCTCTCTCCTTTGGAGCCACAGCTGCCGTCATGATTGGACTTGGTGCCCACTTTTTGGGGATTCTCCAGATTTTAGTATATGCCGGAGCCATCATGGTGTTATTTGCATTCATCATCATGTTGCTGAACGTTAAACAGGAAGTGTCCCCCTTTAAACGCCCGATATCCGTTGCCATGGGAGTCATTATTGCTGCTCTGTTTTTGGGACAACTGATTGGTATTATCCGTTCTTTACCAGGAGCCAAAGAATCAACTTGTTGTCCGGTGGCTGCAGCGGAGCAAGCATGGAATGATCTAAAGATTGGGCAACCTCAAGATACGAAGCCATGTCAAAAAGAGATATGTGTTTCTTCTGTTGGAACACCATCCATCACCATTCCTCCTCTTTCCCCAAAATGCTCAGCTCATCTCTATCCGGAAGGAACCACTATCCGCACAGAAATAGATAATGGCGAATTTCCTGACACGGCTCTGCTGGGGCGAACCCTGTTTGACAAATACAACCGAAGTTTGATTATCGCCGGTCTGGCGTTACTGGTTGCCTCCATTGGCGTTGTAGTACTAAGTCGTCGTCCATCCGGAAAATAAACCTCTTACCACAGCTATCATCATGATACCTCTTACACATTATCTGATCTTATCCGGCATTTTGTTTGCCATTGGTCTGATGGGAGTGATCGTCCGGCGGGACATCATCGTCATCTTTATGTGCTTGGAAATGATGCTCAGTGCAGCCAATTTGTCTTTGGTGGCATTTTCACGGGCACAGGGCACAATGGGATTACCCAACTATGATGGCCAGGCTCTTTCTATTTTTATCCTGACAATTGCAGCGGCGGAAGTAGCAATCGGCCTGGCTCTTATTGTCTCCCTTTATCGAGCGAAACGCACCGTCAGCACGAAAGACCTTAATACGCTGAAAGATTAAGAGCAACACATTACCTCACGAACATGTTTAATATTGATATTCAATACACTTGGCTTCTGCTCTTTTTACCGCTAGCTATAGCCGCGTTTAATTGGTTTATGCTAACCAAACGCCCCAACGTAGCGGCACTCACCTCCACGATTTCTTGTCTGGTAACCTTCATCCTTGCCTTAGGATTGTTGGATAAAACCGGTACAGCCTCGTTCCCTTGGTTGCCAATCTCCGAGGTATTTTCCATTGATTTAGGCTTTGTACTGGATCCTCTTTCTACCCGCATGATGCTGGTTGTCACAGGCATTGGGCTTCTGGTTCATATTTTCTCCCTTGGATATATGGCGGATGACCAAGCTAAAGCTCGTTACTTTGCTTGTCTCAGCATTTTCATGTTCTCCATGACTGGAATTGTCCTGGCAAATAACATCGCCATGACGTTCATCTTCTGGGAACTAGTAGGGCTTGCCTCCTATTTACTCATTGGTCATTGGTATACTAAAGACACGGCAGCAAATGCCGCTAAAAAAGCTTTTATTTGTAACCGCGTTGGTGACTTTGGATTCCTGATTGGTATACTGACACTCTGGGCTCTAACCAACACTTTGGATTTCAACTTGATGAAAATCCCTGCAGGTCTAGATGAAGCCCTGTTAAACATCATGGTATTGTGCCTTTTCTGCGGAGCAGTAGGTAAATCTGCACAATTCCCGTTGCACGTCTGGCTTCCAGACGCCATGGAAGGCCCTACTCCTGTTTCAGCACTAATCCACGCAGCAACAATGGTTGCCGCTGGTGTTTACATGATGGTGCGTGTTCAATGTTCCATCGGTATAGATGCTTTCCCAACACTAGCATGTAATGTCATTGCCATCATTGGTTCCATTACGGCCATTATTGCAGCATTGATGGCTACCCAGCAAAACGACATCAAACGTGTTCTAGCGTACTCCACACTTTCCCAGTTAGGGTATATGGTTATGGCTCTGGGGTTGCTAGCAGGAGAAGCTGCTATGTTCCACCTCTTTACTCATGCATGGTTCAAGGCATTGCTCTTCTTGGGAGCCGGTGCTATCATCTTTGCTTGCCATCATGAACAAGACATTTGGAAAATGGGCGGTATCATGAAACGCATGAAGCTCACTTCTCTGACCTTCATCATTGCAACCATGGCATTAATTGCTGTTCCGTTTACGTCCGGCTTCTTCTCCAAAGAAGCCATCTTAGAAGCCGCCCTTCACAAAAACCCCGTCTTCTTCTGGATTGGGGCAGGTGTTGCCTTGCTAACCACGTTCTATATGATGCGTGTCATCTTCGTTGTCTTCTTTGGTAAAAGTCGAAGCCATTGCTCTGAACAAGCCAAGGAAGTGGGTGGATTTATGTTATTCCCCCTTATAGTTCTCGCAATACCGGCTATCATTTCTGGCTATGGGTTTATTGCTGACAAACTAGTACCTTTCAATGGTTTTGTAACGGAAAGCTTCCATATGGGAATACCGTTCTATGTATCCATGGTCTCCTTGGTGCTTGGTATTCTGCTGGCGGCTGTTTTTTACATTGGCTCACCGTCTTCTGACAAACTTTCAGGCAACGCAATTTCCCGAGCTTTGGCCAATCGTCTCTACATCGACAAATTCTATGATACGGTTTTAGTTCGCGGAGTGCAGGGGATATTGGCCGCTATCATTGATTTTATTGACCAATTCATCATCTCCGGTCTCATTGTTGGCGGTTTAGCTCGTTTAACGGCAGCTATTGGTTCTCTGTTACGTCGACTTCAATCCGGTTGCATGGCCGCTTATACAGTACTTTTTGGCATTGGCCTACTACTGGTCATTTACTTCATCGTCTTTTATTCCTGCTAACCTATTAACCATTCACACACCATGCTTATCTGGCTTGTTCTCATTCCTCTGATTGCCTCAGCCCTCATCGGTCTGTGTAAAGCACCGGCACGCCCGACAGCCCTGATCAGCGCAACTATGACGCTGGCTCTCGGTATCTGGGCTCTAGTTAGCTTTGACTGCTGTTCTTCCTGTTGGTCTCACTTCAATGGGTTGGATCTTCAACTTACCTTAGCACCAGCACTGGCCAAAGTAATGCTATTGCTTACTATCCTAGTAACTTTTGCCACTGTTTTAGGTACTAATCCTCCCAAAGGAGCAGAAGCATCTTGGTATAATTCAGCATTGCTGATTTCTGCCGGGGCTACAGGCGCATTCCTGTCTGACAACCTTATTTCCTTCTTTGCCTTCCATGAATTGGCACTCATCCCAACATTCGTTATGATTGGGTTGTATGGCCGTGGCGATCGTCGAACCACTGCATGGAGAGCCACGCTTTACTTAGGTCTGGCTTCTATGGTGCTACTAGTTGCATTACTCATGATAGGTACGCAAGCAGGATTCACATTCTCAGGATTACAAGATTTCATTGCCAATGGTAAAGAGCTTGCACACGCAGAACTCATCGGTGCTTTGCTTATCGCCGGTTTTGGAACGCTAATTTCCCTATTCCCTTTCCATTCTTGGGCTGCACCTGCATACGCTTCGGCTCCAGCGCCGGTTGCCATGATGCACGCAGGCGTGCTTAAAAAGTTTGGATTGTATGGCCTTTTCATGTTCCAACCATTAATGGAAACAGGGTTTCTCTCCTGGACAAACATCTTACTGGTTCTGTTAGTATGTAACGTCATTTGGGTCGGTTATGTAACAGTTAACCAGAAGAGACTCGACTTGTTACTAGGAAACTCCTCAGTTATGCACATGGGCTATATCTTTCTGGCATTTGCCGCATTGGTCATTTCTGGATCTGCAGAGGCCAATCCTTGGGCGCTGAAAGGAGCAGCCCTGCTTATGTTGGCACACGGGCTTTCTATCGCCCTACTGTTCTTGCTCTGTGGGCAAATCGAAAAACAAACCGGCACTCTTGAAATCAACTCTTTGGGGGGCTTAAGCATCAAACTTCCGCGAGTGGCATTTGTCTTTGGTTTGGCAGGTATGGCTTCCATCGGCCTTCCTGGTTTAGCCAACTTCCCGGGCGAGTTCATGGTATTTTTCTCTGGATTTGCCGGGTTCAACAATGGCTTTGGCCCAGTTCAGATCGCCACTATTATGTGTCTTTGGGGATTAGTGATAGGAGCAGTTTATATGTTAAGAGCCTATCGTAACATCTTCCAAGGGGACTTATCCAAAGCCTCTGCTTATGCCTCAGATTTGTTACCTTCCGAACGAGCCGCCAACTATTTTCTAACGATTGCTCTGGTGGTCTTTGGTTTCTTCCCCACGCTGATACTTCAGTTCTTTTCTTGATCTCTCCCTTCCGAATACAAAAACAAAATCCAAGTTTAACCTGATTTTCTTTTATCCATGCAAGCGTATATTCCGGAATTTATTTTGGCCGGCCTGGCAATGCTCCTGCTCTTGGTCGATACATTCTGCAAAAAAATGCCCAAATCTGCTTTGGGCATCATAGGTGCGGTAGGTGTTTTAGCAATGCTCCCTTTCTATATGGAGGAACTTTATGAGCATATCTATATCATTTTAGCACTTATCGCAACGGCGATTACCCTATTGCTTTCTGTAGATTTCCGCACCATCATTAACCTTTCATCCAATGATTCCAAGACCCAAGACGGAACCGGAGAGTTCTATGTGTTGCCATTGCTTGCCTGTGTAGGTATCACCTCTCTGTGTAAAGCAGCCAACTTGGTAGAATTGTTTGTCTCTTTGGAAGTACTTACCTTAAGTTCTTTCATTATGGTAGGTTACTTCCGCCGTAATCTTGGTTCTACAGAAGCCGGTATCAAATACTTGATTCTGGGGGCAATCAGTACCGGATTCCTAGTGTTTGGTCTAGCTTGGTACTTTGGACTTACTGGTACTTTTATCTATGATAAAGACATCATTCACCAAACCCTGATGAATGCATCTATGGCTCCAGCTATGTATCTGACTCTGGCGATGCTTTTGCTCGGTACAGCTTTCAAAATCGGAGCAGTTCCTATGCAACTATGGATTCCGGATGTTTATCAAGGAGCACCCACTCCGGTAACAGCATTTCTTTCAGTTGCCTCCAAGGTTGCCGGTTTTGCCTTGCTCTACATTATCTTAGCACCATTCGTTACCCTTCCCTCCGTTGAATTGATCATAGCTCTGATGGCCGCTGCTACGTTGCTGGTTGGTAATTTAGGAGCTATTCCACAAACTAACCTTAAACGTTTGATGGGGTATTCTTCCATTGCTCAAGCGGGTTTCATTCTTCCTATGTTCATTGGAACCGTTGACGGTAATTTGGCTCCAAATGCTCCATTTTACTTGGCGATATATCTAGTTATGACCTTTGGCGCATTCTTTGCTCTAGCAATGATTCGTGTTCAACGAGGAAGTGAAGATATCTCTGCTTTTCGAGGTCTAGGCAAAACCAATCCTCGATTAGCTCTGGCTATCACTATCATGTTTGCCTCTTTAGCAGGGGTGCCTTTGACCGCTGGATTTTTCGCTAAAATGTTCTCTTTTGTACATGTCATCAACGCGGGATTATTCCTGAGCTGGTTACTCCCCATCATGATTATATGTGCGGCATCCGGCTTCTACTATTACTTCAAGGTCATCCGTTCCATGTATTGGGATAAACCTTCTGAAGATGACGTTCCCGTACAGGTTCCCATGATCTCAGGAGTGATGCTGGCTATCTTCTCCATTTTTATCGTGCTGGGAGGCTTGTTGCCTTTGTTCCTGAATCCTATACAATAAAAAACTTATTCTATCATTTACCATCCCCGGAAAACCGTTCCAACATTCTGTTAGGAACGGTTTTCTGCTTTCTGAATAATCCCCTTCAGTACATTACAAGTTCTAACATTTTCTTGTTTTTACGTGCTCTTCACGTCAAAAAATCTTGAAAAGATGAACATTTTCATGTTCGATTTTCCCAGAAAAAAACGTAATTAGTCTGTTCTAATATATTTACTATATCGCTGTACTCTAAACGGCGTATTAATAACTAACGTTCATTCAAAATCATGAATCTGTTATCTACCACGGCTACAATTTGTGCTACTTTGTTTACAGGTGCCTTTCTTCTAAATGCACAAGAAGCGCCATCTCCGGAGTTACTAGCAAAACGACAATGTCGTTCTGTTCATATCAACCAATTAGGGCATCCTTCTCAGGCAAGCGCCTTGTATAATGTCGTCAAACCTAAGATTTCCGTCCCCGGCACTTATTTTTGTGCTATGAACTTTGATGACGGATACATTGGCTTTCAGGAATTAGCCAACGGTAAAAAAGTAATTATTTTTTCTATTTGGGATCCTGTTGCTCATGGAGACAACCCCAACAACGTACCGGAAGAAGAACGGACCAAACTGATAAAATTGGGCGATCATGCACGTTCTGGCCGTTTTGGAGGAGAAGGAACAGGTGGACAAAGTTTTGTAGATTATCCATGGAGCATAGGAGAACAAATGCGCTTCCTTGTATGCATTAAGAAAAAGCCGCCGTTCAAAGAAATCAGCGGTCTATTTTTCAACAACAAAAGCAAGTCTTGGGAACTTATTTCCAAATGGAAAACCCATTCTTCTGAAAAAGAACTTTCTTTCTCTGTCGGTTTTGTAGAGGATTTTATGCGTAACTTTGAATCTGCCAAAAAAGCTAGAGGGGCATTTTTTGGCCCCAGTTTTGCCTATAAAGACGGAAAGTGGTATCCCAATACTAGCGTGACCTTTACCGGCGACCCAACCCCCTCTACTAATGTTATGGCAGTCATTCAACCCAATGGTTCTGTTCTGTTACAAACGGGTGGAGATACGAAAATGGCATCGGATTTTACTCTATTCCAAAACAAACAACTGCCACAAGGCCTCACTCCTTTATTGCCCGATAAAACAACAACTCGCATTGTTCAGGAAAACATCCACTAATTATGTCAAACGCAGGTTGGTTAACCATGATTATTTCCATCGGTGGTGTTCTGATTGCCTCTGCATGGGCCTACTATAAAGTACTTTCTTCACCCAATGAGACGGATCACCTAGGTAGCCCTACACCACCCATGCCAGAGGAGGATTCGGAATAATAACGTACCCTTTACTTTTGCCGGCTTATAGAGATACAAGCCGGCTTCATTTCCTATACCTAACTCCTAAAAGTGTGGAAATACAATCCCCTCCTTCTATCCATCAGAAGGGGGTAAAATGAAGCCCAAGCGATCAATGCCGTATTTAGAACACTCCTGCCACAAGGATTTTTCCAAGGCTTCTGTTGTCCGCCGCCGATCTTCTTCCGGCATATTTGCAAAATATTCCGTTCCTAAGTGTTCACTGATAGCCTTATCAGCCATGCGCGTCACAAGATCAGCCCAGAAAATGCTATCCCGATATTCATCCAAACAGTCTTGAAAAAAAGCGGTTTCTTCATATTCCGGAGTAAAGGAATAGCCTCCCAAATCATCGGTATAGACAACACAATCCTTTAATTTGGAGGAAGATGAAAGTTCTTTCATTAAGCGAGAAATCAGCGTCCCCCACGCAACCAAACGGGTTTCTGCTTTATCCTGTTGATTAGCAGCAGCCACCGTAGCCGCAACAGACAACATTTCTGCCAGATTCAGAGCATCCTCATCGGATAATTTCAACGTCACCGACATAGAGACTCAAATCAATCCTAATTTCATCTTACCTTCCTCACTGACCATATTCTGATTCCACGGAGGATCCCACACCATTTCCACATCGGCAGCCTCCACCCCTTCCAACGCTTCAATACGGTCCTTGGCCTCCAAAACCAAATGTGGTCCCATACCGCAACCAGGAGCGGTTAGCGTCATTTTAACGGCCACATGATGCATCCCATTTTCTAACTCAATTACGGTCACATCATAAATCAACCCAAGATTAACAATATCCACAGGGATTTCCGGATCATACACGCATTTCAGGGAGTCCCAGACTCGTTCTTCAAGAGAAGCATTTTCATTTAACACGGATATCTCTGATGAAGATTCTGCCAAATCAACGCCCAAAGCATCCGCATTTTCTCTGGAAATACGAGCTAAGCCATGATCTGTAGCCACGGTATAAGACCCACCCAGTATTTGAGTCACATACACACGTTCCCCCTCCGGCAAAGTAAGCAGATCTCCGCTAGGGATCTGAACAGCCGTTACATCTCTTTTGAGTTCTACTACCTGATTCAGCATAAATCCTTATAATAAATGGACATTCTGCTACATTCTTTCACAAGAAAAGACCTTTCACATCCTATAAAATAGTCCATTTGCAATGACAGCCCTTTTCTTGTGCAGGAACACCATAAGCCGTATTTGCGCAACCGTCTAGGTCAAAAGTGTCCTGTTTTGCCTGAATAAACCATTCATGACAAGAATACCTATAATTTACCCATAGTTTAATGCAACAGAAAGAGAGAAGCTTCGTTCTTGCCTAATAGCTAAAAAAATTGTAAAAGATCCGGGCTTTCCCGGATCGTTCAAATCAGGGTTCTGTCATTCGCTCATTTTCAACTTAACATTCCATGTTAGATTATTTACGTAAACACACAATCGTCATTATGGCGGCTATGGCCTTAGTTTTTGTAGGCCTCATGTTCATCGGCGGGGACGTAAGCGGAGGCTCACTGACCGGTATGTTCCAGCAAACCTTTGTTTCTGTAGACGGGAAGTCTTATGGTGAAAAGGATTACGCCAACATGGGAGAAACTGGGTTACACGTAGCATATTCTTTCCCATCCACTTTTGGACCATTACTTGTAGACAATTTCGCTTCAGATGAACGCTTGCGAGAACTCTGTCACTTGTTAAAAACCAATAATCCTAACGCTGCATTTTTAGCTTATCGCGGAATCATACGCCGAGAAGCAGCACGCCTTGGCTTAACCCCTAGCGCCGAGGAAATTGACAAGGCTATTTGTAATATTCCTGAGTTCATGGATGATAAAGGAGTATTTTCCCCACAAAAGTATGACGATTTTATTTCCATGCGTGGTAACATGGGCAAAAAGTTACAAGAAGAACTATTACGGGGTCTGATGGAAGACACCATTAGTTTGAATCGTATTAAAGAGGTACTACTCGGGGGTATTACTGTGAATCATCATTTCACAGAAGCCGTTGCAGAAAGCCAAAGCCAACAAATCACGGTTAACACTGCTTTCTTGAATAAAAACACCTTCCGTCCCAAAACTGACCCAGGTGAAGAAGAAATCAAAAACTTCTGGGACAAGCATAAAGAGAATTACAAAAATGAAGAAGCACGCTTCTTCACTGTTTACACATTTACTCCGCTCGGCGATAACAAAACGCCTAAAACAGGAGATATTTCTGACGCTACTATGGAAACAATGAACCTGGTAGAAAATGATATCTGGGAACCATTAAATGCCACTAACGGGAGAAACATGGATCAAACTATTAGTGAAGCTTTATCCAAGACTCCCAATGTCTGCACGATGGAGAAAAAATCTTACACTGCCGTAACACGTAAAAATGCTCCAAAGGAAATCAACCAGGCAATTAACCAATCTGCATCTGACGGACGTAACGAGGCTCTATTAGATGTAATCTTCTCTCTGACGGGAGCCACTCCTCTGGAAGTTAATGCGGATGCCAAGGACATTGAAGAAGCTCGGGCTAAAATCAAAGCTGAACAAATCAGCACGATGCAAGTACTTGAAAACGGAAAAGTTATCTTAATACGCTTGGAAGGTGTTACTCCCGTAAAAGCTCTGCCTTACGAAGTTGCGCGCAACAATGCTCGCGCAGATCTTCTGGAGAACATGACTATTGAATCCATGAATAGAGAGGCTACAGAATTAAACAATCAATTAAAAACTTCTGCTTCTCCCTTACAAGAATTCAATACTATTGCAGGGAAAGCCGGAGCTAAGATTGGCACATACGGACCGTTTATTAATCCCCGAACCCTCTTAAACAGAATTAATCTGCAAAAAGCAACGTCTCAAGAAGAGCTACAAGCGATGTTAAAACAGGCTTTGAATTCTCGCCTAGCTCCATCCGAAGAACTTCCTGCACCAGAAGAAGTGTTTGAGGCTGCTGCTTTCATTAATCCTGGTCAAATGACCCAGCCCATTAACACAGGCGATGGCATCTTACTGGTTCAGCTTGTAAAAAGAGAATTGGAAGATACACCGGAATTTCAAATAAAAACTACCCAACAAACTGCTCCTGCTCTTACAATGGCAACAAAATCCATGCTCCTACTGGATTGGTTGAAGGCATGCATCGCTCAGTATAAAGTAGAGATATCCCCCATCCTGAATAAGAATAGTTAACCTTACGTTGCATCCTTATGGTTAACATTTCATTCTCAATACTTTATTGTTTATCAAAAAAATGTTGTCAGCATAACTTTTCCATGATGGCCTCAACTCTGAGGCCATCATTTTTATTATACTTTCCTAACTAACCATACATTACAACTCCATGAGTTCCCTCCCTACTCAATCCAGATTCATCATCGGGACCGAAGCATGTGAACGCTTTAGCTTCTACGGTATGAAGTCTATTCTCATGCTGTACATGACAGGACATCTACTGATGAATGACAACAGAGCCACAGAAATCTTACACATTTTTGTAGGGTTGGTTTACTTATTACCTTTGGTAGGTGCATGGTTGGCAGACAAAGTCTGGGGGCGATACAAAACTATTCTTTACATATCTCTGCTTTATTGTGTTGGACATGGAATATTAGCGACGGCAGATCTTTTTCATTCCATCGAAACTCGCCGCCTCATCTTAATGGCCGGTCTATTTGTTATTGCCTTGGGAGCAGGCGGAATCAAGCCATGTGTTTCCGCTTTCATGGGGGATCAGATCTCTAACAAATCCCCACAATTGATGACCAAGGCTTTCAATGCATTTTACTGGGCCATTAATCTAGGTTCTTTCTTCTCATTCCTCGTTATTCCAGCCATCGAACAGCATTATGGATACAGTTGGGCATTTGCTATTCCTGGTATTTTTATGGGAATTGCAACCTTTGTTTTCTGGCTTGGGAATAAAAGATATCATCAAGTTCCTCCGGACTCTAACAGTGGTCGTGCAGGATTCTGGAAAATACTCTTTACACTATTATTCCATGGTGGATGGGAAAAAGCCGAACGCCTATACGGAACTTCCTCTATAGAAGACTGTCGCCATATTTTGAAGATTCTTTCTATTTTCGCTTTCGTTATTCCTTTCTGGTCTATTTTTGATCAAACAGCTTCCTCTTGGGTTGCTCAAGGTAATGCTATGACGCCCATACTCATTCCCTTACCAGGCAATAATATCTGGTCTATTGGACCAGAAGAAATTCAAGCAGCAAACCCTATATTTGTGATGCTTTTTATCCCGCTCATCACAATATTGGTTTATCCTCATGTCGTTAAATTAGCAAAGCCACTGGTTCGTTTAGGAACTGGTATCGCTCTGAGTTCCATTACCTTTTTAATTGTTGCATGGCTTCAGCATCAGCTGGAATCAGGATCGACCTTATCTATTGCGTGGCAGCTAATACCCTACTGCGTTCTCACTGTTTCTGAGATCCTAGTCAGCACTACAGGGTTAGAATTTGCTTATACACAAGCTCCACCCCATTTGAAAAGCGTTATCACCAGCTTTTGGAATCTTACTATCTTCGCTGGCAATATGCTCGTTGTAGCTATTACCTTTTTCCTCTCAAATGGAGAATCGGCCAACGCAGTATCTACAGAACGTTTTATTCTATATGCGTCTCTTGCCGCTATCGTGGCTGTAGCTTACGCCTTTCGGGCGCGCAAATACGGGAAAACAGAATAAAAATTCATTAACTCTAATGAATTACCTATTCCACAACCCGCAATAGAGATCGGATAATTATTTATTTCAAATTAAATCTCAATCTTCCCTTATCATAAAAAGCTTTTTAAGCTCCACTTACAAATATCAAGAAACACGACAATCATTCAACAAATCATCCATGTAAAAGGTCAGTTCTGCCAAAGCTTCGCGGTATTCCGTCTGAGGGAGCAACCACAAGATTTCCCGAGCGGCTTCATTCTTAGCCAAAGCAACTTGAATTGATTTTTCTAAAGCTTCTGCAAAAACGGAAGTGTTCTTGAAAACAGAATAATCCACAACTTCATGGTTTTCTATAGCATCTCGAAGAGTTGCTTCTATATCCCTGTCTCCACATTCTAATAAATTGAAAATCGGAAGGGTCAATTTGCCTTTCGTTGCATCTGTATGAAGCGTCTTTCCGGCATCATCTTCATCGCCGACCATATCAAGACAATCATCGTAAATCTGATAAGCCACACCCAATAAATCTCCCAACTGATAAAGAGAATCTCCTATTTCTGGAGAAACACCGGAAAGCCAACCAGCCCCTCCCGTAGCAGCAGAAAAAAGAGACGCTGTCTTTTTTCGAATAATTTCAAAATATTCTTCCCTCGTCATGCTCAGATCATACAGCCTACTAGACTGAGCCACTTCACCTTGACATACGTCCTTTACTGTATGCGCCAATCTGCGACAAAAATCCGTACTACCAAACTCCGTCCCCAATACCATTGCATGAGAAAAGAGGACATCGCCCAACAATACAGCCAAACTATTCCCCCAAAGCGCATTTGCTGTAGATTCATCCCTTCTCTTATCAGCTTCATCGATCACGTCATCATGTACAAGGGATGCCATATGCACCATTTCCAGCAATGCACCTAACCGAATATGTTCCGACTTAATACCCCCAGTAGCTCCGGCAACGAGTAAAACCAAAGCAGGTCGAAGCATTTTCCCCTTGGATTGACATACCGTTTCCATATAGTCTGTAACTTCAGGGTCAAAACAAGAAGCCTGAGCTTCCACAAATTCGGAAACTTGCTTTAATTCTGATTTAACCAGTTGAAGATAGTGCTTCTGGGAGCGTAATTTCGAAAAAAACGGAATGGACATGATGTAAGACTAAGCAGCGCTGGTCAGCGTCGCAAAGATTATGACATATTTGGCCTTCTCTAGCAATGTATTTTACAAGACATATTTACATGATCTTTATCATATTGGAAGCCATCGTCATGACGAAACCTCTAACATCAACCATGGACAGATACACCAAATAGACGTTAAATACCCCTGGAAACTCTTCTTCCCTCTTTATCATGTTTAAGTTTTCCTCGTTCTGTGCTCTTTTTTGTTCATCGCTGACTCTGGCATTGGGTTGGCAACCATCCGGGGAAGCGGTTCCTTTGGTACCACAAGAGTTCCGTGCAACATGGATTTCTACCGTTCATCATATTGACTGGCCATCCAAGCCCGGTCTTTCCGGAGAAACACAACGAGGAGAATTGCTGAGAATTCTGAATACTTGTGCACAGTTAAAACTAAATGCCGTGTTCTTACAAATACGACCGAATGCGGATGCCTTATACCGCTCTTCTCTGGAACCTTGGAGCCAATGGCTTTCCGGCCCCGGTGTCAACCCAGGTTATGATCCATTAGCATTTGCTATCCAAGAGGCCCACCGCAGAGGAATTGAATTGCATGCCTGGTTTAATCCGTTTCGTGCTAAAGCTAATATTAAACACGCCGTTGGCAAAAACCACATTTCTTTAACAAAACCGGAGTTAATGAAACGAAATGGATCCGTACTGTTAATGAATCCCAGTGCAACCGCTGCCAGAGAACACGCATTAAAGGTTATCTTGGACGTTGTCCGTCGCTACGACATTGACGGCGTTCACCTAGACGATTATTTCTATCCATACCCAACCCCTGGTAGGACATGGTCTCCTTCCTCTTTTAATGATGGAAAGACTCCGACTCAACGACGAAATTACATAGATGGATTTGTGCAGGATATGTACAAATCTATCAAATCTACCAAGCCATGGATTCGCGTAGGCATCAGTCCATTTGGCATATGGCGGCCGGGGATACCTAACGGAATAGAAGCAGGAGTAGATGCCTATGAACATTTGGCTTGTGACGCTCGAAAATGGCTTGCACGCGGCTGGGTAGATTACTTAGCCCCCCAACTTTACTGGCGATGTTCTCCGGCCAAACAGAGTTTCCCAGCCTTAATGCAATGGTGGGTGGCACAAAACACCAAACGTCCAGTTTGGCCGGGAATAGCCACAGCTCGTATTATGAGCCATGAAGACCCTGGTAGGCCAGCTTCTGAAATAGCAGCACAAATCAATTATTCCCGAACTTTAGCAAAAACAGCTCCAGGCCAATGTTTTTGGAGCGTTAAATCCATCATACAAAATAAAGGGGGTATTCAAAAATATCTGAATTCCCTTTATCCCACTATGGCTGCACCTCCTGCCATGCCATGGTGTGGGAGTAATCCTCCAAGCCGCCCGCAAAATCTCTATGTAACAGACAACAATACATCTGTAACAATATCCTGGCAACCAACCGATTCAGCTGCCCGCAAATGGGCTATTCAAGCACGTTATAACAACCAATGGGTTACTCGCATTCTGCTTCCGGGAAACCAAACCCGTGTAACGTTGCCAAAATCTTTTTTAGGTAACGTACAAGCCATTGCTATCCGAGGAATCAGCGCCTATGGAGCTCAAGGACAAGCTACAGCCGTTAGAAAATAAAAAGTATTTTATCTCTATACTTACCTCTCATGGCCAAGGTTCAAATCGCAAGAGATAGCGTGTTTTTGAACAAATCTAATTTTGTTTATGTCCCAAAACACAAATAACGGGACCTTGGGCATAAGCAAAGGGAATCAGTAGCATTGCCTTTATTTACTTTAGCCCGGAGTCATCATTCAAATCGAAACAAGAACATACAAAAAATCGTACAGATGACAACCGATCAAGATCCATCCACCATAGGCTATATTGATGGTAAATACGTGTTACCCCCTCTACCTTACGCTTACAATGCACTTGAACCCATGTTGGATGAACAAACAATTAAAATCCACCATGATAAACACCATGCATCTTATGTAACAGGAGCTAATCTCGCCAACGAAAAACTACGAGCAATCGCAAATGGAACTCTGGATCCAGCCACGACATCCCACTGGATACGTGCACTATCGTTCAACGTATCCGGACATATTCTTCACACGATTTATTGGACTAACATGAGTCCTGAACCAAAAAAAATACCACAAGGAGCACTAATGGACGCCATCAAAACAAACTTTGGCTCTTTAAGCTCTATGATGAAGATATTTAAAGCGACATCTCAAGGAGTGGAAGGATCAGGATGGGGAATTCTTGGTGTAGAACCAATCAGCCACACGCCAGTTATTTGTGGGATAGAAAAACACCAGAGCCAACTCATTCCGGGAATTACTCCTATCTTGGTGTGCGATGTTTGGGAACACGCTTATTATCTCAAGCATCAGAATCTTCGAGCAAATTACATAGAAACTTTTTGTAATCTTATCAATTGGGACAATGTGGAACACCGTTATCAAAGGACTTTAGCTTAATAAAAACCGCTACCAATT
This sequence comes from uncultured Akkermansia sp., assembly GCA_964525305.1. Lineage (GTDB taxonomy): Bacteria > Verrucomicrobiota > Verrucomicrobiia > Verrucomicrobiales > Akkermansiaceae > Akkermansia. Next base: position 27,244 of record CAZGGR010000002.1, on the reverse strand, counting down.
CTTTTTAACAGCACGAACTTTTTATGGTTCGTGCTGTTTTTGTTCACCCGGACACCTCGCTCTTGCATCCATTAAGGTAATAAGGCATACTGTCGCTGATTACATATCTCTCACCACGCGCATGAAAAAGGTCTTCGTCTCAGGTTGCTATGACATTATCCACGCCGGTCACATCCAATTTTTTGAAGAAGCCCGTGCTTTAGGCGACTACTTAATCGTCTCTTTTGCTTCCGCTCCCGTACTGTGGCACCATAAACAACGTAAACCCTCCATTCCTGATGAACACAAAAAAGTGTTACTGGAAAGTTTGCGCATGGTAGATAAGGTCATCCTTGGTACAGGCATGAAAAAAGGCTTGGACTTTGAAGAAGAGTTTCTTTTAGAAAAACCAGCTATTTTAGCTGTTACAGAAGACGACCTTTATAGCGACATAAAACAAGACCTCTGTGCTAAAATTGGAGCTCAGTATGTCGTGCTCCCAAAAACGCCTCCAAAATTCACCCCGGTTTCTACAACCATGTTAGTGAATCGCATTAAGGCTCCATCTGCAGTACCTCTTCGAGTGGATTTTGCAGGAGGCTGGTTGGACGTTCCCCGTCATGCCATCAATGGAGCTTATGTAGTCAATTGTGCCATTACCCCCATGGTTTCTCTATGCGAATGGCCATACGAAAAACGATCCGGACTTGGAGGTAGCGGAGCATGGGCAATGTTGGAAGGTCGCGACCCTGTAGCTTCGGAACTTGCTCTAGGTGTGGGCTGGCAAGATCCAGCAGTCATTGCGGAAACAGGCTTGTGTGTATGGCGTTCTGGTAATTCTCCCGTATTAGATGTCAAAGGTACAGGAGATTTCCTAGAAGGAAAGATGGCTATTTTGTATACGGGGGAAGAACATGACACACCGAAAATGGCAGATGAACAACGGGACTATGTGCGTATTTCCCAATCCTCCTTGATCGCCCGTACTGGTGTACTGGAACGCAACATCAATACACTGGCTGCTGGTGTAGCCTTATACTATAGTGTACAACTTGATGAAGGAATGTGTCCTTTGCCGGATATCCCCAAGGCCTTAGCTAAAAAATATCTAGGCGGAGGACACGGTGGTTATGCTCTATACATTTTCCCTGATAAGAATACCCGGGACAAAGCCGTCCAGGAGAATCCTTCTATGAAATGTGTAGAACCATATTGTCGCCAGTTGTTTAAATAAACTGCTCCCTTTTCATGTCCTTAATGAGGAACAGCTTGGTCGCCTCAGGTGCCATTTTTGCCTGTCGTCTGACGGGTATGATCAGAGAAATTGTATACACATCTCTATTTGGAGCGACAGGCGCGCTGGATGCTTTTTATACAGCATTTCGTATTCCAAACCTATTAAGGGATTTGTTCGCAGAGGGTGCTCTATCTCAATCTTACACCAGTGTTGCATCTAAAACGAGGGAAGCAGAAGGCGATGCCGCTGCTTGGGAGCTTACCAATCGAATAGCGACCCAGTTATCTACACTAATGATCGCCATCGTTACTATAGGTATTCTGTTCGCGGGACCGATTATGGAAGCCCTTTATAACGGAGATCATACACAAACAGACTGTCTATTTGCTACGGAATTGAGCCGCATCATGTGGCCATTCATCGGCTTGGCCTCTTTATCAGCTCTGATCATGGGAGCATTAAATATAGTAGGCGTCTTCGGATTGCCCATGCTAGCGTCTGCTGCTTTTAACATCACATCTGTCTTGTTTGGATTGTTAATCGGTTACTTCATTGACCCGACCTTCGGTCCAAAAGCCCTATACGGCTTTGCTTGTGGCGTTACGATTGGAGGCATAGCGCAAATAGCTGTTCAACTCCCCAAACTCCGAAAAACTGGATTTCGTTGGAAAGCGGATTTTCACTGGAACACTCCTCTTATTCGTAAAATCTGGGGACTAACGTTACCTTCTATATTAGCGTCCGGTGTAACACAATTCACCATCTTCATTAATACAGGGTTCGCTTTGGAACTCCAAAAAGGTTCTGTCACTGCTCTCACTACAGCATTCCGTCTTTGGCAACTACCAGTAGGACTCTTCGGTGTAGCTACGGGGATGGTTGTTCTACCCACAGTTTCCCGCATGATGGTAGGCCATGGCAAAAAAGAAGTGGCTACTCATATTGCCAAAGGACTAAGATTGGTTGCTTTCTTCGCAGTCCCAGCTTTCTCTATTCTTTTTACCCTAGGTACTGAGTTTGTCTCATCCGTTTATCAATGGGGTCGTTTTAACCAAGAAGCGGTACTTTACACGGGAGAGGTGCTGGGCTCTTATTCCATAGGGTTACTGGGATATGCCGGCACAAAAGTCGTTCAACCCGTCTTCTTGGCTCTGGAAAAACGATGGATTCCATTAATCACCTCTGCAACGGCTCTGCTGATCAGTATCGGCCTCAATTATTACTTTGTATTTATCTTACATAAAAACGCAGCATGGTTAGCATTAACAACTTCCGTTGTCACAACTTTCAACTTCCTCTTTTACTTCCTTTATCTTCGTAAACAACTGGGAGGTATGGATACAGGTACACTGATGCCCGGCCTGCTTAAAATATTGGTCTCCGGAATTCTAATGGGGGCTGTATGCTGGTTCGGAAAAACCTGGTTTCTACAAGGATTCCTAAATTGGCCGTTTTTTACCCGAATAATGGGCATCACACTAGTCTGCGCATGTGCTGGTGGGATTTACTTAATAACGGCCTTTCTGTTAAAAGCTCCAGAACTAAACACAATTCGCGCTAAGTTCCTAAAACGTTGCTAAAAACGCCAACGTAAAAGGGAACTTCCAACCATTAACAAGAAAAAGAATGCCTTCCGCAAGCATTCTCCTTGCCAGGCGTGCACTCAATGAGTAAAGTTTCCCCGCCTATGTAGGAAATAGTAGTTTTCCGCTCAGGCATCAAAATCTACGATCGCATCACAACAATGGACATGATTTCCCCCAGCATTGCGGCATTGACACCTTCCCTAACCCTCAAGGTAACTAACCGAGCCAAGGCGATGAAAGCTTCTGGCGAAGAAGTTTACGGTTTGGCAGGCGGTGAGCCGGAAATGGACACCCCTGAAAATATCAAACAAGCGGCTATCACTGCTCTGAACAACGGTGCTACAAAATACACACCTTCCGCCGGTTTACCAGCTCTCCGCCAAGCTATTGCAGAAAAACTCAAGAGAGAAAACAATCTGGTATACGATTCATCTCAAATTACCGTAGGCGCTGGAGCAAAACACGCTTGTTTCAATGCTATCATGGCTACTGTTTCTGAAGGAGATGAAGTTATTATCCCATCCCCTTACTGGGTTAGCTACCCGGAAATGGTTCGTATGTGTGGCGGTATTCCCGTCATCGTGGAAACTACTCCGGAAAACGGCTGGAAACTCACAGCAGAACAGTTTGAAGAAGCAATGACCCCACGTACTAAAATGGTCATTCTCACCACCCCGAACAACCCAACTGGAGCCGTCTATTCTGAAGAGGAATTGCGTGCTCTGGGAGACGTTGCTCTAAGTGAAGATATTCTTATTTTGGCCGACGAAATCTACGAACATCTCGTATACGGGGATACAAAACACGTCAGCATTGCTTCCCTTAGTCAGGAATTGTACGATCTGACCATTACCATCAACGGCTTTTCCAAAGGATACGCCATGACCGGATGGCGTCTAGGCTATTCTGCAGCCCCTGCTCCTATTGCTAAAGCTATCCAGATGATTCAGGATCATACTACATCCAACGTCTGCACCTTTGCGCAATATGGCGGAATCGAAGCACTCACAGGAGATCAAAGCTTTATCAGCGATATGCGTGAAGAATACGATATGCGCCGGAAGTATGTTTATGAGCGTCTGTGTGCCATCCCCAATATCAGCGTAGTAGAACCGAAGGGGGCTTTCTACTTTTTTGTAGATACCAGTAACCTAGGACTTACATCTTTGAACCTGTGTGATAAATTGCTGGAACGTTACAAGGTAGCTGCTGTTCCTGGCATTGCTTTTGGTAATGACAAAGCCATTCGTATCAGCTACTGCACCACCTTGGATATTCTGAAAGAAGCACTGGATCGTTTTGAAGAGTTCTGCAAGGCTCATTAAAACAAATCGATTATTCATGTTTTATTGGGAGCTTCGTTCTAAACGAAGCTCCCTTCTTGTTTTAACGAAGGCAACAATCTTTCTCCCAGCAAATCAAGGTGTGACACGGAAATATACGCCATGTATCGCAACCGGGTTGCCCTAAGGGGAAAGGCATGATTAAATACTCCTTGTATGAATACTCCCGTTCTCAATGACAACCTTCGTGCTGCCACGGAAGCCCTTTGTAACCTGCTTGCCAAGGAAGACAAGGTTGTGGCTTCCAAAGCAAAAATCGGTCTTTTTTTTCAGAATCCGGAAGCGACTAAGCTTTTTGAAGAGGTCAACTCTTATGGGGAAGAACTTCGCAACAAGCACCTAGCAGGCATGCCGCCTACTGAAGAGGAAATATCCAAGTTTGATTCTCTGAGAGAAAACGTCATCAAGAATGATGCCGCTCGCGGATTCTTAGAAGCTCGCCAAACCATTGATGAAATCCTAAATACGATCAATCATTATCTGGGAATGTCCATTGACCTTGGTCGTGCACCTACTCCGGAAGAAATTGAAGAAGCTCGTAAGAGAGCTATGAGTGCACAAACCTCTTGCTCCTGCGGTGGTAAATGTGACAAAGAAAATTGTGACTGTGACGGCAATTGCGACCACGAACACAAAGACGGTGATTGTTGTTGTGGCGGTCACTAAAATGACTTTTAAAACTTTATCAAAACGGCTTCACTTTGGTGAAGCCGTTTTTCTTTATACATCAGATACGCAAGCAGCTTGAACTAGGTATACATTCGTGATAGTTTCTATCTAAATAGCCATGTTTTTTTCCAAAAGCACGACACCCCTTCCCTTTATTAAAACGGATTTCCCATTGTTTTTGGCTCCCATGGCAGGAGTCACTGATCCCATTTTCCGAACCATTTGTAAAGAAATGGGAGTGGATGTCATGGTTACAGAATTTGTCTCTGCCGAAGGTATTCTCCAAGCATGGGAAAGAAATCGCAGATACACGAAAATAGAAGACTTTCATCGCCCTATAGGCATTCAACTCTTTGGAGCAAACGCAATCCACATGGGTGAAGCTGCCAAAATCATTTTGGATCATGAAAATCCAGATTTCATCGACATTAACTTCGGGTGTCCTGTTCCCAAAGTTGTTGGCAAAAATGGAGGCTCATCTCTTCTGAAAGATCTTCCTTTGCTAGCAACCGTTGCAAAAGGAGTAGTTAAAGCCGTAGGAGAAAATATTCCTGTTACCTCAAAAATACGAATCGGATGGGATTTTCAACATTTATGTGCCTTAGACGCATGCCGCTTACTGGAAGATGCTGGTATTTCCATGATTACCATTCATGGCCGTACCCGTTCTCAGCAATATTCCGGTACTGCCAATTGGGACATTATTGATGAATGCGCTCGAACCATGTCTATACCAATTATCGGGAACGGAGACATTTCCTCTCCTCAAACCGTAGCTTTCATAAGAGAAAACACAGCGGTTAGTGGCGTTATGATTGGAAGAGCTGCTATGGAAAATCCTTGGATATTTAGTGATTCCAAATATTACCTACTGCACGGCTCTCCCCCACCAACCAGAAGTATCTTAGAAAAAGCAGATCTGATTTTACGCCATACCCGAATGGCTCTGAATTCCCAACATTATGGAGATGAACTTCATACAATGCGCCACATGAGGTCTCGCTTCCTCGCCTATACAAAGGGATTTCCAGGAGCCAAGGAAATGCGCTCTCGCCTCGTGAAGGTATCAAGCATGCTTGAACTGGAAGAGATACTTTCTTCGTTCTCTAGAAACTAATATAATAACTAGGGGAATAGAGTGCTAGGATTCTATAAAAAACAAAGAAAATAGGACAGAAACACAGAAACAAGACATCAACGTTTCTTAGTTTGACTGACACTCTCAAAAAAAATGCTATTTTGAAATAAGCTAAGTTGACTTTATGCCCCGAACCTGTCAGAAATAGGGAAGTATTCTGCCGTTCCGTTTGGCGCGGTTTTCCAACAACAGACTCCAGAGATCGACGTGTACTCCAACGAATCATATCTCATCGAAATTCTCACGCAGGCAGGCTATCTGAATGATGAAATCCTTCAGTATGCACGCAGTCAAAAGTCTCCCACCCAAGATCTGGTTGATTTCCTTATACAGGCCAACTATCTTACGGAAGATGTCATTGCACAAGTAACAGCATCCAACTCGCTTTTGCCTGTCGTAGACCTAGGTTCCATGCACATTCCGCAAGAAGTACGGGAACTCATCACTCCGGAACTTGCTAGACGTTTCAGAGCCATTCCTATCTCTTATGACGGTTTTTCTATCAACATTGCCATTGATGACCCGTTGAACCTGGAAACAATGGACAGCTTGCCACAGTTGATGGGACGCGATGTCATTTTCAGCGTTGCCACACGTAGTGCTGTAGAAAGTCGTCTGAATGAATTTTACCGAGATTTAACCGTTCCGGAAGAAACAACGGAAGCGGAAGGAGAAGATGCTCCTATTATCCGTTTAGTGCAGCAAATGCTTACGGACGCTTTCAAGATGAGGGCTTCCGATATTCACATTGAGCCTATGGAAAACAGGCTTCGCATCCGTTATCGTGTGGACGGTAAACTAGTGGAAGTAGCAACCCACCCCAAAAAGTTACTTAGTCCCATCATTGCTCGTCTCAAAGTCATGAGTACGACCATGAGCATCGCAGAAAAACGTATGCCCCAAGATGGTCGTATACAAATGAATATAGGAGGCAAACAAATTGACCTCCGTGTTTCCTCCGTTCCCAGCAATCACGGAGAAAGCATTGTTATGCGTATTTTGGACAAATCTGCCTTGGTTCTGGGCTTACCCCAACTCGGCTTCTTCTCTGACGATGAAGCCGTTTTTGACCGTCTTATTACTTTACCAGACGGCATTATTTTGGTAACTGGTCCCACAGGTTCCGGTAAAACCACCACTCTTTATGCCTGTTTAAACCATATAAACCGCCCTGACAAAAAAATCATTACGGTTGAAGATCCTGTGGAATATGAACTCTCCGGCATCAACCAAGTGATGGTAAAAGCAGACATTGGAATGACCTTTGCCGCAGCATTACGCGCCATGCTTCGTCAAGCCCCTAATATCATCATGATTGGGGAAATACGTGACTTGGAAACAGCCAGTATTGCTATTAATGCCTCCCTTACAGGGCACTTGGTCTTCTCAACTCTTCACACTAATGATGCCCCCAGTGCAGTAGCTCGTTTGGCTGATATTGGGATCAAGCGCTTTCTCATTGCATCATCTGTTCGAGCTATCATGGCTCAACGCCTTGTTCGCAAACTGTGTGATCGTTGCAAGGTCGATGGTATTCTTACGGAAAAACAAGCTCATACGCTCAACATTGATATGTCTCGACTTACACCTGGACAAATCAAAGCGCCACACGGCTGTGACTTTTGCCGCGGTGGAGGTTTTAAAGGCCGAATGGGACTATTTGAAATCTTCGAGATTGATGATGAAGTGCGTCGCATGATCAACGAAAACCTTACATCGCCCCAGTTGCGACAACGAGCCCGAGAACTTGGTATGAGAACTTTAAGAGAAGATGGAGTCCGCAAGGTTCTTGCTGGTCTCACCGCTCCGGAAGAAGTGCTAAATGTCACCATGGGAGACGCCAACTAATTTTTCCCCGTAACAACATTCTGATTACTATGGACATCAACCTTACACTAGAACTTTTTATTGGTCGGGGAATGATTGACAAATCCCTTGCCAAGGACATTAAGGAAGAAATGGTTGCCTCTGGTAAAGAACTTCCTGAAGTTCTTACAGATTTCGGTATTATCGGGAACAAGGATGATATCTGGCAAATGATAGCCAGCGACTTGGGAACTGAGTTCATTTCACTGGAAAACTTTCAGCCGGATCCTAATGTTCAAAACATGATGCCAGCTACTCTCGTGCGCCTTCACGGAGCTCTTCCCGTAAAGTATGGTCCGGAAGGTCTATATGTATGCTTAGTTGACCCTCTAAACCCACAAACGGTTGAAGATCTACGCTTCGCTCTTGGGCAAGACATCCACGTCTTGGTCGCACCAGATTACCAGATTTCTGAGCTCATCAATAAACTGTATGGCGGGGAATCAGCGGCTATGTCCGACTTGATGCAGGAACTCAACAATATGCAGGTAAGCAATGAAACGGAAGATTCCGCTGCTGCTCCTGTCATTCGTTTTGTAGATCTGGTTATCACGCAGGCTATTAAAGAAAAAGCATCTGACATTCACTTTGAACCATTTGAAAAGGAGTTCAAAATCCGTTACCGTGTGGATGGAGCTCTTTATGAAATGCAACCACCACCCGTTCACCTGTCTGTCCCGGTGATTTCTCGCGTCAAAGTCATGGCGAACATGAATATTGCCGAACGACGTATCCCACAAGACGGCCGTATTGTTAAACAGATTGGGGATAGGTCTGTGGATATGCGTGTATCTTCCCTTCCCACTCAATATGGTGAATCAGTGGTACTCCGTGTATTGGATCGCTCTTCCGTCAATCTAAACATGGATAACTTAGGACTTCCGCCACATATCCATGAATATATTTTGGATACTGTTCACAAGCCCAACGGTATTTTCATTGTCACCGGTCCCACCGGGGCGGGTAAAACCACCACACTTTACGCGGCTCTGCGAGAAATTAACACCATTGACTCCAAAGTTTTAACCGCAGAAGACCCTGTAGAATACGACATTGACGGTATCGTTCAGATTCCCATCAATGAAGCCATTGGCCTAGATTTCCCCATGGTGCTAAGAGCATTCCTTCGCCAAGACCCAGACCGCATTCTGGTAGGGGAAATGCGCGACATGGCAACAGCTCAAATTGCTATTCAGGCCTCCCTCACTGGGCACTTGGTTCTTTCTACGCTACACACAAACGATTCCGCCGGTGCCATTACTCGTCTAGTGGATATGGGGTGCGAACCTTTCCTTGTAGCTGCGTCCTTAGAAGGAGTATTAGCACAACGATTGGTTCGAACAATCTGTCCAGACTGCCGCACTCCATATGAACCGTCGTCCTCTGTTTTATCTCAGCTTGGAGTATCTCCCTACGAACTGGGAGATAAACACTTTTTCACAGGACGAGGTTGTGACAAATGTTCAAACTCCGGATATAAAGGCCGCAAAGGGATTTATGAACTCTTGGATATCAACGATACTCTGCGAGATATGATCACGGATCGGGCTCCCTCCGTTGTACTGAAACAAAAAGCCATAGAAATGGGAATGTCAACGTTGCGCGAAGATGGCCTAAGAAACATTTATAACGGTAATACAACCATCGAGGAAGTGCTGAAATACACTTAATAGTAAGGTTAGAGTTACTTTTCTTTTCATTTATCCAACAAAATACTTAAAAAAACATATATATGCCTAAATATCAATACACAGCACTTGATCACAAAGGTGACCAAAAAACAGGTACACTGGAGGCCAATTCCGAAGCCGAGGCTATGGAAGCTATCCGAGCACACGGCCTTTACCCCACCCAAATTGTTGAAGCAGGTAAGGGGCAACTTCAACAAAACCCAGCTGCTAAGAAAAAAGCCAAAGATGCTAAAAAGCAGAAAGGGAAAGTAGGTGGAAAAATCAAGGCTAAAACTCTGATGATTTTTACCAGGCAGCTTGCTACATTAATTGATGCAGGTCTTCCCCTTCTTCAAAGTTTAAATGTTCTGTCCAAGCAAGAGGCAAATCCTAACCTTCGCGTAACCATCGAAGCCTTGGGAGACGCTGTACAGAGCGGTGCCACATTTTCGGAATCTCTAGCACAACACCCAAAAATCTTTGATCGTCTATTCGTCAATATGGTGAAAGCCGGGGAATTGGGCGGTGTGCTGGAAGTTGTATTAAACCGTCTGGCAGAATACCAAGAAAAAGCTCAAAAGCTGAAAAGCAAAGTTATTTCCGCAATGGTGTATCCATCCATTGTTTTGTGCATTGCCGTAGGTATTGTAATCTTCCTTATGTTGGTGATTGTACCTAAGTTCAAAACTATGTTCGCTGAACAGAATCAGGAACTGCCTGCTATTTCTGAGTTTGTATTCGGTATCAGTGACTGGTTCATGGCAGCTCCATTCTTTGTACCCAATGCAGTTATTTTAGCTGCGGTAATTATTTTGCTGTATGCCATCTTTACAGCCATGAGCAGAACTCCTAAAGGGCGCCGTAAAATTGACTCTTTTTTACTGACTATGCCAGTTATCGGCAACGTACAGAGTAAAAGCGCTATTGCTCGTTTTGCTCGCACTTTCGGTACTTTGGTAACATCTGGCGTTCCTATTCTCCAAGCTCTCACCATTACAAAAGATACAGCCGGCAACATGGTTGTTGGTGATTCTATCGGACTCATTCATGATTCTGTAAAAGAAGGTGAATCCGTCGTTACCCCCATGTCTTCTTCTAAGATTTTCCCTCCCATGGTCATCTCCATGGTAGACGTAGGTGAAGAGACCGGGCAACTTCCGGATATGCTTCTTAAGATTGCAGACGTATATGACGATGAAGTGGACAACGCTGTAGGAGCCATGACCTCTTTGCTAGAGCCAATCATGATCGTCTTCTTGGCCGTAGTTGTAGGTGGCATCGTATTTGCCATGTTCCTGCCTCTTCTTCAGGTCATTGAAAATATGGGCTAACCCTTCTCCCTCTTTTGCAGAACCAGATGAAGATTAACTCCGCATATAGTCGCCTTCGAGCGACAAAGGGCTTCACCCTCATGGAAATCCTGGTGGTAATGGTCATCATCGTAGTACTGGCCACTTTGACCATCTCTGTTTATACCTGGCTTGAAACTAGGAAGAACGAACAAGCGACAGAAGCTATTGTTCGTAAAATAGAGATGGGATTAGAAAGCTACCACAGCGATCATGATCGTTACCCTTACGGAACAGAAACTAAGTTTCACAATCACGGCATAGCGGTGGCAAATGGAGAGGAATATAGTTCCAATGTCATTTATATGGCTTTATTTGGCGACCACAAAAACAAAGGAATTCCAGATAAGGATACTATCATTTATAATGATGAACTCAACCCTTCATCTCAACCCAAAAACAATCCTACTGTTCGGGAAATCCATGTAACTAACAAAGAAGGGAAACAGTGTTCTCTTTATATTTTAGCAGATCCGTGGGGCTCTCCTTATCGTTACCGCTTGGGAAGTGAACAATCTCTTCCCACCAGGTCCAGCAAGACCAATAATCTTAAAATGGGTAATGGAATAAACCCGGATTATGATTTTTGGTCATTCGGAAAGGATGGCGACAGTGATTTGAAGGACCAAAGTGCTCCGGAAAATGAGGACGATATCGGCAACCTGCCAAAAATCTAATTCATTTCACATATTATCATCCTTTATATTTTTTGATAATGGCCTCCCTATCTTTACTGAAACAGGGAGGCCATTATGTGTACAGAAACACTATTTTCTGGAATCTAAATCCAATTCAAAGTAAGTTGGGTTCATTGCTATGAAGAGCATTTCCCTGATTGTTCCCTGTCTGAATGAAGAAGAGGCCATACCAAGGTTTAAGCAAGAAATAGACCGGGTTTTCAAAGAACACCTAATAGACTATACCTTAGAACTCATTTTTGTAGACGACGGATCAACGGACCGTTCCCTGGACATCATCAAGGAAACTGCTAAACGTTCTCCGGAAGTAAAGTTTATTTCCTTTTCTCGGAACTTCGGTAAAGAAGCAGCTATTTATGCTGGTTTGGAAGCAGCGACTGGAGATTTTGCCGCCGTTATGGATGTGGATCTTCAAGACCCCCCAGCTTTGCTTCCTGATATGCTAAAAGCCATTGAATCAGAAGGGTACGACTGTGCTGGAACACGTAGAGTCACCCGTAAAGGGGAACCCCCATTGCGTTCTTTTTTTGCACGAGCCTTTTATAAAACCATTCACCGAATATCAGATACCAAAATCGTGGATGGTGCGCGAGATTACAAACTAATGAGTCGGCCCGTTCTGGAAGCTCTGCTTTCCTTAAAGGAATACAACCGTTTTTCAAAAGGACTGTATGAATGGGTAGGATTCAAAACAAAATGGTTTGAATATGAAAATGTGGAACGTGTAGCAGGCGAAACTAAATGGTCTTTTTTTAAACTGTTTCTATATTCCATTGAAGGCATCGTCGCCTTTTCCACTGCCCCTTTAGCCTTAGCCTCCATTATGGGAGTGTTGCTTTCCTTTGCATCCTTCCTTTCTATCATTATATTGACAATACGTGAATTAATCTGGCCTCAATCTGCCTATGGCTGGACCTCTTTAATATGCGTTTTCTGCATGATGGGAGGTATCGTGTTACTGTGCTTGGGTATTCTGGGCCAGTATCTGGCTAAAACTTATACCGAGGTAAAAAAACGCCCCATTTACATTGCCAAAGAACGTTCCATTAATCCCTTCAACTAGTTTATTTCATGGATATAGAACCGGATTTCAGCATCATTACACCCAGCTATAATTACGCCCGCTATGTCAAAGAATGCATTGAAAGCGTAAAAAAACAAGAGGGCGTTACTTTTGAACACATTATCCAAGACGCAGGTTCTACGGATGGTACATTGGATATTCTTCATTCCTATCCACATCTAAAACTGTATGTGGAAAAAGATTCCGGAATGTCTGAAGGCATTAACCGAGGATTCCGCAAAGCACGAGGCAAATGGGTTATGTGGTTGAATACAGATGATCGTTTGCTACCAGGGGCTCTGGCTGCAATTAAGTCTTTTGCTGATTCTCGCCCCGATGCAGATATTGTATATGGTGCTTGGAACTTCATTAATCCAGACGGCAGTATTCAACGCCCCTTAAAAGCCCTCTCATTCAGCCTGAATATGCATATCTGGTATGGGACATATATAGCATCTACAGCCTTATTCCTGCGCCGTAATACAACTATTGATGAAGGATTTTTGCTAGATGAAAGATTTCATTATGATATGGACGGAGAATATTATGCTCGTTTGGGTAAAGCCGGCAAAAAGTTTGTTCCTTTTAATAAATTGTTAGCGGACTTCCGATGGCATGGCGACAACCTAAGTGCACCTAATATTGAACGCAAAGATATGGATTCTGAGCTAAAGCGACAAAAACAACATAGCGAAGATGCCGCCATTAAACGCATTTACGGACACTCCTTTTCTAAACACAGTTGCAACAATATTATGGACGGCTTCATGCGTGAGGCTTACCGCCTCAAAAAAGCCTTTCTTTATTTAACAACTCCTTGGGTGAAATAGAGACCTTTACCAAGAATAATATTTTCCCATTCAAAAATGATACGGAAACAAATGACATTTCCACCCTTAATCAAAAGGTCATTCTCTCATGCTTAATCAAGTATGCAAAACAGGTTGTAACCGTAAAAACAGTTACAACCTGTAATAAAAATAAACGAAGATACTTAGAAGTTGTTTCCTTTAGTTCAGACCATCAAACAACTCTTCTGGACGGAAAAATCTTGCCAATTCCACAGCAGCAGATTCCCTGCTATCAGACGCATGACAAATGTTCATCATACTATCTGTTCCAAAATCCCCACGGATAGTGCCTTTTTCTGCTTTCTGAGAATTAGTTGGGCCAAGCAACTCACGGACACGGACGATAACTCCCGGTCCTTTCAGAGCAATAGCAATAACTGGAGAGCTGGTCATAAAATCAAGCAACTTCGGAAAAAGAGGCTCTCCATCAATAATCAGATCCAAAATATGAGCATAATGTTCCCTAAGCAATGGTTCATCAAGCTGGATCATTTTTATGCCACGCAAACGAAATCCTTCGGACAAAAAACGCTTTAAGATAGTTCCGGAAAGATTTTTCCGCACACAGTCGGGCTTCAACAAAATCAACGTTGTTTCTTCTTGAGTATTTGGCATAAACTTTAGCGAAGTTTCAGATAAGGAGAGGGAATTACACCCTAATCTATGGCAGGTCAAGGATAAATTACATATCTGGTCTTTTCTCCAATCCAATGGTCCCCATCACAAACTTCTTTTGTAAGAATCACAACGGTTCTGCCAGCCTTTAATCCAACGGGCTTCTCCACGGTTAATCGGACTATTCAAAATCCTACGACGTAACACTCTTTTTGCAGCCTCCGCGAACTCAACTGCAGCGGCTTTTCCTGGATTAACAGGAGGCATCTCTTCCAACACCTGCTTAAGCCCCCATCCCTGCCCTTTATACTGTTCCGCAGGATTAGTTCCTTCCCCTTTGAAGTTGACATAATCTATCAGGGCATACATCCCGTTAGGAGTAGATGCAACAGCATAATAACGGGACGCCAATACATCCGGATGTTGTGCCTTCTCTTTGATGCGTCCCAATGCCATTACTGATCTGGCAATAATGAAATCTGCCTGTAACTGTAAGATTTCGTCAGAAGACAGCCAACGTCGCATTTGCTCAGGAAGTCCACCACGAACATCAGCTGCTTCAAATCCGGCCCGAGTTCTCCACGGTGCAGGACCGTAAAAATATTTCGGCACACATATTCCTTTCCTATGACAAAACTGAACAAACTCAGGAAAACTTTCTTTAAATCGTTCTTTAACACCGACAGGAAACCAAATAAAATGACCTATGCCTAAAGAAGGGAAAGCCTCTCCTTTATTCCAAGTTACCAAGCCTTTTATCGTGCCGGCACATTCATTCTGCCAAATTTTCCGTGCAATTTTCGTCCTAACTTCATTAACTTGCGGCGTAGTCTGACTCCAGCCAAAAACACAACAAAAAAAGGACAGAATACATACTACAATATTACCATTCATACCAATACTTTCTCGCTCTAACCTAACCAAGTCAAGCTGCTTCAATTTATCGTGCCAAACTCTGGTTCTCATGGTACACTGGAATCGCACAATATGATTCTGGCGTTCCACAAACCTTACGGAGTTCTGTCCCAATTTACTAAAGAAGCACCTCATCACCGAACGCTAGCAGAGTTTGGATTCCCGTCCGGAGTGTACCCAATAGGCAGACTGGACGCAGATTCAGAAGGATTACTGCTTTTATCCGATGAAAAATCACTCGTTGACCGCCTTTTAAACCCGATCAACCGACACTCCAGAAGTTATTGGAGTCAGGTAGAAGGTATCCCTACGTCTTCTGGTCTACAATCTCTAATGCGTGGTGGGCTCAATATCCGCGGATATAATGTATTACCTTGCCGTGTGCGTTGTCTTGAGAAAGAACCAGATATCCCCCCGCGACAACCACCCATTCGGTATCGTGCTACCATCCCGACTTCATGGCTAGAGTTAACTCTAGTAGAGGGGAAAAACCGCCAAGTTCGCCGAATGACCGCCGCTATAGGTAATCCTACACTTCGACTAATTCGATTCAAAATCGGAAATTTTTCCTTAAACAAACTACAACCGGGAATATGGAAAGAACTAAATTCTCATGAACGACGATTAATCATGCCATAATATAGGCTTGATTATAGACGCCATTTCCATTTTTATAGCTCTTCAAATATAAGGATATCCTACCAAACATTTTTACATGAAACCCGAACTTGTCGAACTAGCATCCAAAATCATTCCCGAACCTCAAATGCTGATCAATGTGGTTTCTCGCCGCGTCGCTCAGCTCAATGAAGGACGTTCCCCCTTAGTGCCAACTACACCTCATATGGGGAATGCGAATATCGCTTTGACAGAAATCATTGAAGGTAAACTTGTCTATCATTTGGAATCCAATAGCATTAAGGAAGACAAATAAATTATCTTTATATTACATTTTCTATCACTCTGATTTGTAACGGAGTGACAGCTCCCCATCTCTAACAAGACCTCGGCGATTTCTGTTCGAGGTCTTCTCATCCATCCACCATCCTCAACATCATGAGTTCTGATATCTCCACTAACAAAAAAGCGCGACGGGATTACGAAATCCTGGATACCTACGAATGTGGGATGGAACTCAAAGGAACAGAAGTAAAATCCATACGTGCGGGCAAAGTCAACATTGCCGATTCTTTTGCTAGAGTTGAAAATGGACAAATGCTCTTGTACGGTTGCGATATTCAACCATGGGAAACTGCCGGAGACTTCTTTCAACATCAAGCTCGTCGCCCACGCCGATTACTTCTCCATAAGCGTGAGATATTCAAACTGGAACAGCAAACGTCCCAAAAGGGGTGTTCTTTGGTCGCACTCAAATTGTATTGGAAAAACGGCAAGGTTAAATTGGCTTTGGGTCTAGGTAAAGGCAAGACTCATCGTGACCAGCGTTATGATCTGAAAGCACGTGTGGAAATGCGTGAAGCTCAACGGGAAGTAGCTCGTATCAACCGACGTTGATTCCTCCATCTTTTCTGAGCAGAATCCCGTTGCCATTTTTATAACCGGAGACTTACAATTTCCAATCTACGGGTACTTTCACAGGACTCCCCTGCTTATCAGTATACAAAATAAAACCGTTTTTCACCCCAAAACGGTGAACATCGCGTGTCACTTTAACATCAAAACAACAATATCGAGCGATCTCCATTAAAAGCTCCACATTACCGGTTTTCACATATTCTGCCCACCATTTAAGAGCCTGAGTACCAACTGCAGTCTTTGAACATCTAATAGATTCAGAAGCCACAGAATCCAGTTTAACACGTACCCCACCGCGATGTTCAATATCTTTGCACAAATCCAAGTTATGTGTGATATCTATCAGATTCCACATTGTATAACGTTGCAATACGCCATAATCAAAGTGTTCATGATTATACCCTACCACCAAATCTGCTTGGCAAAGTTGCTTGATAAGGTCGTCCACCGTTTCTTCTGAATAAATCATGTATTTGTCGGAAGCAGAAGAATAGGTCACACCTACAGACATACGCATTTCAGACGTATTATGCCAGCCTCCTACTTCTGTCGCAGAATGACGGGTTTCTAAATCAAAATACACGATATCTTTCATCAGAAGGAGAAAGTACATTATTTACAACATGGGAACAAGTCCCACTTGAATGATAGGCGTGTTTGTGATGAGAATACCTCCATGCAGTCCCCTCGTTTTAACATTGTTTTGTTTCATCCGGAGATTCCCCATAATACAGGAGCCGCCGGGAGGCTTGCCTTGTCAACGGGCTCTCGTCTCCATCTCATTAAACCGCTGGGATTCAGTTTAGAAGAAAAACACATACGCCGAACAGGATTGGACTATTGGTCAAAAGTGGACTTGCATGTATGGGAGAGCTTGGAAGAATTGCAACAAGTAGCATCTCCAAATGCTCAATTCTGGTATTTAAGCACTAAGGCAAGCCAGTCACACTGGGAAGCAGAGTTTCAGGAGGGAGACTACTTGGTATTTGGCCCGGAATCCCGGGGACTACCGGAAAGCTTATTAAAAGAACACGCAAAAACAGCCATAACCATACCGATGCCTGGTGAAGGAGCTCGTAGTCTAAATCTTTCCACAGCCGTGGCTATTGTTCTTTACGAAGGTCTGCGCCGACTCTGTATTTGACACAAACAACCGCCATCAGAAACACGCCATTCTCAATACTTTCCCTGAGACCACAAAAAATCATCAACGCTGTTTGGCGATTTTACATTTATCGCATATCAATGGTTGGCACCGGTATGCGATCCTTAGGTCCTGTGTAAAGGGTAAGCGGCCTATACAATGTATTATCCTCCATTTGTTCTAATACTTGAGCCACCCAACCACTACAACGCGCAATAGAGAAAATAGCTGTGAACAGCCGAGTTGGAATACCAATACTGTAATAAACCGTAGCAGAATAAAAATCAACATTGGCATTCAGCCCCTTACGTTCACGAACAAGCTTTGCAATACGTTCCGACATGCGGATCCACTTCGGTTCGCCAATTCGGGAAGTCAGACGAATGGCCATACGACGCAAATGCGGTGCTCGCGGATCTAACACTCGGTATACCCGGTGTCCCATTCCCATGATTTTTTCTTTTCGAGCCAACTTATCTTCAATGTAAGCGTCCACCCGATCCTCTGAACCAATCTCCTTAAGCATTTCTATCACGCCTTCATTAGCCCCGCCGTGAAGCGGTCCCTTCAGCGTACCTATTGCCGCTGTAATAGCTGAATACATATCAGAAAGCGTAGCAATACAAACGCGTGCGGCAAACGTAGAAGCATTCATTCCATGATCTGCATGCAGGATATATGCCACATCCAGAATATGAGCTTCATCAGGATTAGGTTCTTCTCCTTTTAACAACCACAAAAAGTGTTCAGATTCACTCAAATCTTCACGTACAGGAGGCAGGTCTAGCCCTTGGCACAAACGATAATAGTACGCCACCATAACGGGTACCTTAGCAATCAAACTAAGCCCGATTTCTTTCAATTGTCCAGCATCCTTGGTTCGGTCATCATACATCCCAAGCATGGAAACCGCCGTCCGTAGAGCGGACATAGGACGAGCAGACTTGGTTGCCGTCTTGAAAAAATCCAAAATGGGTTGAGGCAAATCTCGATCTGAACGAAGACGCTTTTTTATTCCTTCCAACTCTTCCCGATTGGGCAAACGCTTATTTAAAAGAAGATAGACAACTTCTTCAAAACAACACATCTCCACAAGGTCATCAATATCGTACCCCAAATACAACAAGCGCCCCTCCTCTCCTCGTACGTCACTCAAAGCGGATTCATTAGCGATGATACCTTTCAATCCTTTCGGATAAGGGGGACGTTCAGGAAAAGTGGCATTGCTCATGTTAAAAAATGCTGCTAGGAATAAATATTACCGCACAAAAGTCTATTAATCTCCCGGAAAGTCAAACCTTAATTATGCCTTCACCGCCCAGGCCGGGCGTTTAGAACTGGTAATATGGGGTGCTCTCACATACAGAGGTTCCAATGGTGCATTTAAGATTTCTTCCTGTCTGCCCTTATCCAAAGACAACCATCCACACCCAAGAGCCCCGGCTGAAGGACAAACAGTAATCACCCCCTTTATCCCTTTAATATCCAAACGCTCCGCTGTTTCTGTGGAATATATAGGTTCTCCGTTCTCTTGACATTTCGTTATATTAGCACGAACTTGCTCTTCACTCACAACCTTCGGAGGTTCAGATAAAATCCCATTTACCAACTTACCCCACGTCCAGCCTCCACGCCGCGCGTCTGACATAACAAAAGCATTCTCTGATTCAATTCCCAATCCATTCCAAGAAGGAAAAGCTACCACTCTGGAGCCATATACCAAAGAAAGCCCATCAGCCACGGCAAGAGCAACTCGAATATTACCATAAGCTCCTGGTCCTGAGCCCACTACAATTTCCGCCAAAACTTGTCCTTCCAAAACTTTCGGCAATGGCTTCAAGGCCTCAAAAATAGCAGAGGAATGATTGCGCTCAGCCTCCCATTCCATTTGCCACAACAGCTCATTCTCACACCATACCGCAGCAGAGGAACACGCACAGGAAGTTTCCAAAACCAGCAAAGCATCTTGCATATGCCGAAACGATACAGAAAGTATGCGCCGTATAAAGCATTTTTCCTACCTGTTGCACAAAGACAATAAATTTGATTCGCTTTTCTCCTCTAATCTCATTACACTGCTCTCATACTTTCAACACCGCATGCCCAAGGCAAAAAAACACACACCTCAACGTCGTGACTGGCGTCGGTATGCAGAAAACTCCCAATCTCCTCGCTCCACAGCAAGCCTTGGTGCTATGATGAAACAATGTAATCGTGAGGCATGGGATAAGATTCACCGGGCTCAAGTTTCATCAGAGCTTTGGGATGATGAAGGCGAAGATTTCTCTTTCATGGATCTTCCGCGCAAAACACGGTTTATTAGACACGCTACTGCTACATTCATATTACTTCCTCTTGCGTTAATTACGGCCATGTCCTTATGTGACCAGCTGGCTCACGCATCCGGTAGCATGAATATTCTTTTCTCTATTCCCGTATGGTACGCCCTGATGGGGGCAGCCGTATGGGTTGTTCTGGGGTGTAGTAAACTATTCACAACATCATTACTGTATTTATATGTACTGGGCCATGAGCTTACACATGCATTAGCCGTTATTTGTAGCAGAGGCTCCATTCATGCCTTCAAAGCAGACTTAGACGGAGGTTATATCCAAACGGATAAAAATAACGTATTTATTTCATTATCCCCCTATTTTCTACCTCTTTGGGCTATTTTGTGGGGGCTCATATGGGGTATCGTATATATCTTCTGGCCTACCGTCACCTGCCAGGCTCTTCTTTATTCCGGATTAGGCTTTTGGTGGTGTTTTCATTTATTCTGGACGGCATGGATCATCCCCAAAGACCAGCCGGATTTGGCAGACAACGGCACTTTCTTCTCATTGATACTCGTTTATTTCGCTAATCTTCTTATCTTTTTAGTGCTTCTGCGTTTATTTAACGCCGTTAGCATTCATCGTTTCCTGGCAGATTGCCTTATCAATGCAGAACGATTGTGGGATTCCATGAAAGACTTAGTCATGTTAATTATTGGCATACTTCAATAAAATCGTTCCTTTTACAAAAAACAATGAACAATAGGTAGCTAAAAAGACTCCAAATCTTTGAACAGAAAGGAGTCCGTCATATGCACACCACACAGTTAACTGCTTTATTTGTAAGTACTGTATTCTTGCTGGGCTGTAACCCCAAGGAAACGGTAGATACCCTCACATCTGATCAGAACATCACCCAACAAATGGCTGTGAGATTCGCCGAAAATATGGTGGGCTTACCCCGTGCTCTTATGGTTTCTGATGCCAGAAAAGCAGCTCCGGGAGATAAAGTAACCGTTAAAGGAGCCGTAATCGGAAGTGATCCTGTTTTCTCAAAAAACATCGCCTCCTTCACAATCGGTGATCCTGCTCAGCTTCTACTCAACATGAAAGAACGCGGAGTATGGTCAAACGGAACCGTACCGGTTGAGATTCGGAAAAACAATACAATGACCGTTCAATTCGTAGATGGTTCTGGACGTCCCCTTAAACACACAGCCAAAGGTGTTAATGGGCTAAAAGAACAAGACGCTGTCATTATTTCCGGGACAATCGATCCGCATTCATCTCCGGAAAACCCGATATTAAATATTGAAAGCATTGTCATTGAATAATCCAATCTCAATAACCATGATGCAGATTCATTATTTATATTGTTTTACCCGTTAGTTGAATTAAATTAGTGAATAATATAATTTATTCGACCTATCGGACGAAAGATTTGGCAGACCGTACCTGCATTCATTATGTGAAGGCGATGAAACAGAGAGAGTCTCACTGTCGAATCCAAAGGCCTCGATCATATGCTGAGTACCACTACTTCGAGGTCGGAAAACTTTCCGGTACAATACCACATCCGAATGCATTTCATCCATTTGTGAACATTTAGAATTTTAATTCACCCAACGCATGCTTATTATACGATATACTCTTTAAATATTTTTTCACCGCATCTTCCAAGCAGCCTAGTTTCGTTAGATTGAAGGATATACATCGGTATATAAGTAATGCTCTCCATATTCTGTAACTATAGAAGACAATTCCGGCTCCCGGTTCTATATTCCATCCCCATGATATCAAATCTTACTCATTAATAAATAATCGAAGAACTATACAATACTCATAACAAAAATCTACAGTTATGAGATCGCCGGCTCTAATTTCATCATTATTCAAATATGTATGATTTGAGAAAAAATAGGACGAAACGGAACGATACGAGAAGAAAAGGGAAAGATCAGAATGAATGTCTTTGCTCCGCCCCCAATCAAATGAAGTTTTATGGACATTAAACAACCACGTCTAAGCCTTTAGGTATTTTCAACCAAAAATGTAAAACAAACAATCTATACAACAGATTAAACTTATACAGCTTTACAAGTGGCGTCCCCGGCAGGAATCGAACCTGCATCTAGTCTTTAGGAGAAGCCAAATTATTTTTGATATTCAATGAGTTAAAAACTAGTGGTGCTAAAATGGTGTAATTTTTCTTGCGTTTCATGAAGGAAAAGCGCAACAATTCATGCCAACAAGCAGGAACACTTAGAAACGCATGAGCCGGGAAAAAAGTATATGGAACGATGGAGGATGCAAGCCCGGAAAACGGGTGCGTGGGGTTCGCATTGGTTCCTATTCCAAAGGTCCCGGAGAACCAATACGATGGCGCATTACAAATACTCTTGCCGGGGAAAGGAAAATGGAGACTTTCCCCACCCGTGAAGCCGCAGTACAACGTTACGATGAAATATCGTCCCTTTTGGAACAGGAAGGAAAGGCATTTCAGCTTACCCCCACAGAACGGGCCGCTATTGTTGCTTGGCGTGCACACAGGCAGGGACGTTTAATGGCGGGAAAAAAGTCCATGACGCTTGATAGGGCTATTCAGCATTTGATCATTTGGGAGGAAAAGCAAGATGAAGGCCGCCCCCTGGTACGGGATATGTTTCTCAAATTTACGGCCCATAAAGAAAAAGAGGCCCGAGGGCGCAATAGTGAGCAAGCTGAAAAACTGGCCGCACGCCGTGTGAGGGATGCCGGACGAATGCTTGAACCCTTGCTAAAAAGTGCCACCTGTGTATCCGTGTTTGATGATGCAGAAGTATTGCGGGAATTGGAAAGCCGTTTGTATGATTCCATTGTGGGGCGTTCTGGTGGCTACCCCAGCAAAACGACGATGGGACATTATCGCCGCTCCGTAAATATTTTCCTCAACTGGCTTGTGACGCAACGGAAAATTGACCGGAATCCTTCTGAATTATTACCGGGCATAGAAGCAGCAGAACCGCCTCGAGGAGTATATAGTCCGGAAGAGCTTTCCAGAATCCTTGCCATAGCGCAACAGATTCGACCTAGTTCGATCCCATGGATTGCCCTAGGGGCATTCTGTGGTATTCGGCCCCGGGAACTTTCCCGACTGTCCTGGGAGGATATAGATATGAAGGGAAAGCTGGTGAAGGTTCATCATGGTAAGGCCAAGACGGGACGCGCACGGTTTGTGCCGTTGCCAGACGTTTGTGAAAAATGGCTGGAATGGACCATAAAAGCCGGCATACCTGCTGTTGCATCCATTGTACCAGGGGATACAATCGACCGCCGAGAAGGAGCGCAAGGACGAACCATCAAGGAATTGAGAAAAGCCGGAGTCGAATGGAAAAAGGACGCCTTACGGCATTCCTTCGCTTCCTATGCCTGCGCCTTGTATGAGGATTACCCGAAGGTGGCGGCATGGCTGGGCAATTCCGTTGCCGCCATGGAGAAGCACTACAGACAGGCCCGGCGCAAAGATGAGGCAGAGGCGTGGTTCAACGTTTATCCGGAAAAGGAGGAGAATGACAAAGCCTAAGCCGTTTCCCTGGGGAAAGGAATTACGTTATGTGTTGGAGTGCCACCGCCAAGGGGGGAATCGGTGGATTGCCGCAGGAAAATTGTACTTAAAACAAGACGAAACTTATTCAGAATGGAACCCTTCCCCTTGGGCAAGGTTTATTTGGGTTCCTTCTGTTTATGTAATTGCCTGGGATGTAAAGAATCCGGGATCCGGGGAAGTAATGATTTGCAGGAACCTACGGGTCGTCACCGGTGCAGGGCATACATGAACAGGACGCTAGCCACTGCCGTGCTGGGCATCAGCCCGGAAATGCAGTTGCTGGAATTGATTGACCAGGCCGCACGCCGCGGGACTTCGGAAGATACCGAAGAGATTTACAGGAGGGACGCCACTGCCACAGGTATTTATGACCGTGTAAGAGCTAATCTTCCTGCTGACAAAATGAGGGAATTTAATCTTCTGGCCAGAAACGCGGCTAAAACTGGGCGGAAAGTTGTCCAAACTGGCGGAGATATGCCCGGAACGGGTGCAAGTACGAAAGGAAGGAGGCGGACGGAGGAACGTGTATACCATCGTCCGTTCCGTGACAGGGTAGAACAGAGTGCGGAAATATTCTTAATCAGTTTATTTTGTGGTGATAAAATGGACCGTTACGTGGTAGGATACAGGGTAAGACAGGGTGCGCATTTTTACCCTGTATCATTCAATGCATTGAATTTATTTGAGTTGAATGGTATCGCACAGGGTAAACAGGGTAGTTTTGAAAAGCCTCTTACACATACGTGCAGGCAAAGGAACGAGATGTGAAGGAAAACAAAAGCGGACTAGCGTTAGCAACAAGAGAAGAGGGGGTCCTTGCTCTTGAGTATTTCCTTTTTATAAAAGAAAAACTGGTAAACAGGGATTATTCTTTTGACCGTGATGAAAGCTGATTTACGGTAGGAAGAAAGAGGGTAGATCTAATCAGAAGCCTGACCATTGAATTTTGATCAGCGTCGGTTGCCCGAAGCGTCGTATTGTAGAACGAAGAGCGTTTTCCCACTTTCTTCAATGCGGGTGTACTGGTTGAGTTCGTTGGCTGCGTAGGCGAGTTCCTCGGCCAGTTCCTGCGCCGTCTTGCGGTTGCCGATGTTGTCGTAGCTGTAGGACCGGGGAATGTTGTGGGCAAGTTTCATTCCTCATTACTTTTAATATTGCTATACATCACAGAGCCCCTATTGCTCGGTTAATTTTCAGAATAGTTTAAGAACAGGTTGACGCTTATCAATTCTTTTCCAAGACCAGAGATTCAACTTTTTCCAAAAATTTCTCCAATAACATCTTTTATTGTCTTAGAAATTGCATTTTGGTTTATCTTATAAACTATTCTATTTGTTATTGTAATATTTCATTTAATATATCATTAACAGATATATCAGTGACTTCTTCTCCTTCAAAAACCGATATTTCAAACTGACCTTCATCCATGCATTCAATTTCGATTCTTTTTCCAGGGGAAGCAAGTTGGACTGTTATGCTAATATTACTAAAACGGCCTATTTGATAATGAATGCCTAAGAAATCAAGCTGCGATAATAAATCAAAAACGTTTTCTATTTTTTTCATGTTGCGTATATCCATTAAGAGTTATGACTTTGTATTATTTCAATTTCTTCCAAGATCTCATCAATTGTTTTTATTGAAAACCCATATTTGGAAAATACAGATATGATAAAGCTATTATCGTCCATACATTCAATTTCAATTCTTTTTTCGGGGAAAATAATCATTATAGTAAGGCTGTTAACATTAAAACGGCCTAAATGGTATTTTATTTCATGCAAATCAAGAATCATTAAAAGTCCAAATATATTAAAATTATTCTCGTCCATATAATTTTATAATTACTTGCTAAATCTCAAATCTCGGATAAGTTTTAACGCTTTTTTGGCTGCTGCGCTACCTGCATTTGCTTCTTTAATGATTTGATGATACACCTTCTCATAATACTGACTAGGAAATTCTCGATTGACACGACCTCCTCTTGATTTCGAAATGAGTGTTCTAGCTGTAGATTCAAGTGTTTTTAAGGCATCACAAACTCTTTGGTCCTTCCCCAACCTAGCAAGACTTCGTAGTGAAGTTAAGTTCCCAGTTCGAAAAGCAGCAGCTATAGCTTGTGCAGTAGCTCCATGTAGAGTGCTTCTCCCATGTATATCAAAATTATCAATAGGATTATTATCAACAAACCCATACAGATCCCATCCCCCTTCTTCGGCGATGGGATCCCTGTTGATCCACCTGCCGTCTTTGGGGTTGTAATAGCGGTAATTGTAATAAACCAGGGCGAGATCATCGTCGTGCATCTCGCCGGACCACTGGACGGGCTGGACGAGGCTGCCCGTACCGGTCACGGCCCCATAGGGGGAGTAATCGTAAGCCGCCGCGATCGTTCCCTGTGCGTCGAAGACCTCCGTCACATTCTTGTTGAAGTCCACGCCGTAGCAGTACAGGGAAGCGTCCTGCGCGAAGGCCAGGGGGCGGGTGGCTGTCGGTTCCAGAGGATCCCACAACAACGTTCGAATCATGTTCCGGCTGTTGAGCATGTCCAGGGCCGCTACTTGCTATATCTTTGTTCCATGTAGGCTTAGCCGACTTTCCACCATCGTATTGCTATGAAAAACGAAGTATCTATTTATCGGAATTTCTGTATTCAGGTAATGGATATTTAAAATGAAATATAGTTAATGATGAGTTTTTTGTTGTATTTTTGTTTTAATATTTCAAAAAGAAATTTAATTATTTTGTTTATAAATAATAATAGTAGCAGTAGTAGTAGTCCTATAAAAATGCCTAAAATTATTCCGTGCTCAAAACAAATTATGAATGTAATCAAAACAATAGGAATGCAACCTATAATGATAGATATAGTACTAAAAATAAAAGATATATCTGAATCTTTTATATATATAGACATGAAAAGGGATGATAAATAAATTAATAAAAAACAAAATATTAGAGGCATAATTGAAATAATTTTTAAATTGTTTTTCTTTTTATGAATTTTGTATCTTGAGATGAAAGTTCTTTAAACGATACAAAGATCATTCCTTTAGCACTACTGCTAGATAATAGTGCGCCAAAACAATCTAAACCATAAGATTGCATTAAATATGTGTTATCTATTAATTTAATTACTTTATTTTTGTCGTGTCCATTATCCGTTGTAATGAAATCTCCAACTTTAATTTCTTCTCCTGAAAAATAATTTGCCATAATTTTTTTATTTGATGACTTCAATTCCTCCTCCAGTAGGTCGACCTGTATATTCAGGATAATTGGGATTGTTCGAAATGGTAGTTCGTTTATCGAAACATCGGCAACCAGCTACTATGGGAGACTGATTAACTGTAAAAATATGATAATGAGGATTCCAGCCGTTGTGTGTATGGTTTCTGTGACATTGCTGCCGTTGAGATCCCACAGGTGGATTACATGCTTTACATTTTAATTTATATCCTCCTTCTATTAAAGTAGCAACTAGTGCAGCGGTCGTTGAGTATCCGAGCAAAGTAGCTACCGCAGATATTTTTCCTGCTGCAAGTCCTTGAATAACAGTATTTGAAAGTGAATCTAATGCTTGTAATCCAAACGTATCGAATTTATCTTGAGTGCTGTTACCGAGGAAGGCATACAAATTCCATCCCCCTTCTTCAGCGATTGGATCGCGGTTGATCCACCTTCCGTCTTTGGGGTTGTAATAGCGGTAGTTGTAATAGACCA
>CAZGGR010000001.1:0-265435 GCA_964525305.1 uncultured Akkermansia sp. | reverse complement strand
CTGCCGGTACGAATATTTCCCTGACCGACGCGGACGTGACCTTGGGTGGTAACCAAACTGCACAGGATGGTTTCATCGTTGTGGACGATTCCACCTTGGGAGTGACGGGCGACCAGACCGCCAAGACGAAAATCGAAATCGTGAACGGTTCTGAAGTGACCGTGGGCGGTGACCAAACCGCGCAAGAGGATTACATCCTTGTGAACGATTCCACCTTGGGAGTGACGGGCGACCAGACCGCCAAGACGGGCATCGAAATCGTGAACGGTTCTGCAGTGACCGTGGGCGGTGACCAAACTGCTCTAGATGGCCCCATCGTCGTGGATGATGGTGCCACCTTGGGAGTGACGGGCGACCAGACTGCCAAGACGAACATCGAAATCGTGAACGGTTCTGAGGTCACCGTGGGCGGTGATCAAACCGCGCAAGAGGATTACATCCTTGTGAACGATTCCACCTTGGGAGTGGGGGGCAACCAGACCGCCAAGACGGGTATCGGCATCGTAAACGGTTCTAACGTAACCGTGGGCGGTGATCAAACTGCTCTAGATGGCCCCATCGTCGTGGATGATGGTGCCACCTTGGGAGTGACGGGCAACCAGACCGCCAAGACGGACATCGATATCGTATACGATTCTAACGTAACCGTGGGCGGTGATCAAACCGCTCAAGATGGTTACATCGTCGTGGCGGCAAACTCCACACTGGAAGTGGGGGGCGACCAGACCGCCAAGACAGGTATCGGCATTTATGAGGGTTCTACTGTGACCGTAGCTGGCGACCAAACCGCACAAGATGGATACATCCAGATTGCCGATTCCACGGTAACGGTCGATGGCACCATGACGGCTCAGAAAGCTGATGATGATGGTAACATGATTACCATTGACGGAAGCGATGTGACGGTAGGTGACAGCATGGTTGCAGCCGATGGCGGCACGATATGGATCACCGACGGCTCAGAAGTGGAGATCGACAACCGGTTGGTAGCCGAAGAAGGCTCTCTGATTATAGACGGTGGAGCCGGAAGCGTTGTAAAAATCAACCCGGATAACACACCTGCTCCTGTTGAACCGGATTATTCCGTCATCGGTTCCGAAATTGCCACCGTTACGGTGGGAGCCGGCAACCGATTGGAAACGGGCGATGTCATACTCAACGATGTGAACCTGACCGTCAACGGCACCTTGGAGGCAACCAGATGGGGCTCGAAGGGGACGAACACGGTAAACGGGAGCGGAGCAAATGAAGGCAAAGTCACGGTAAGCGGAGACCTCTGGTTTGAAGGCACCAATACCTTGACGGAGGCACAAGTTACTTCCACAAACGGCAATATTGTATTGCATGGAAGTAACGAGATCACGGATTCCACGGTAAAGACGGAAAGCAAAGGTATTCAAATTATAACCGGAACGGAAGATTCGGACAGAACGATTATCCGCGATTCGGATATTCTTTCTGCCAAAACGATCGTGATTGCCGGAGCCGGTGCGGATAATCAGGCCCTGGTGACAGGAGACACGCTGGTAAAATCTTCCGGATCGGACACGTTTGGCGGAGGAGCCGTGAATACCGGTATCTATCTGATCGACGTGAACCTGAAGGATATGACCCGCGACATGGATGTGGTTGCCGAAGAAGGGAATGTGTCCCTTGAAGGGACGGTAGACATGACCAATGCAACGATAACCGTCAACACCAGCAGTCTGATTCCGGACGGAAGCGTCCCCGGCACCATCCTGCTGTTAGGGTCAACCACCCTGAACATGCACAACCAAGCCATTCTGGAAGGAACGCTTTCCAGTACGGATGATACGGCCCTGATCGTCAAGGATGGCGGAGACGTGCTGAAGCTGGACTACAGCGCCCGCGATTATCACGGCACGATCGACGTGACCGCACATGACGGCTCGGAAATGGTGATCAACTGCGATGGCGTGGGAATGGATTCCACGACGAAGCTGAATGATACCAACCTGACGGTGAGCGGAGAAGCCTTTGACAGTGCATCAGACGGCACGGTCTGGCTGGGTTCTGTCGATACAACGGCAGATACCGGCAATCGCACCGCACCGCAACTGGCACTGCACCTGCCGGACGGCTCTTACACGAATGACGGTAACACCCGTCTGGGCTTCCGCGATATGGGTACCATCATCAAGGTGAATGCCGGAGAAGCAGGCGATACCGTGCGTGGTCGCAACTGGAGCATGAACAGCCACACCTTGCTGACGGCAGAACATGCACTGGACGCAAGCGGCACCTTCACGGCAGACCTGGTGCGTCTGGATGGCAAATTGGACGCCAACGGCGCTCGCGTCTTCGGTACATTGCTCACCGGTGATGCATATGAAGCAACCGTTGCGGATCAGACCCGCGTGCGCATCGTCACGATGGAAGGTCCCGATGCGGCAGTTCTGAGCAAGTTCAATGAAGATATGCTCTACGATATCGTCCTGGATACCGTGAAAGGCACCTACCAGCGCGTTGTCAAGACCCTGAACGCATGGGTGGAAACGACGGCTGAAGGCGTCAACCTCGTATACAGCAAGAACTACCGTGGAGCGGAGGGCAAGACCGCCAATCAGCAGTCTGTTGCAAATGCTCTGGATGTCATCTCCGGCAAGAGAAACCATACGGAAGGAACGCTGGCAGCCTCCGACAGTCAGTTGGATCGCCTCCTTGACGCCTTTGACTATACCAGAAGCGAAGGGGATGCCCTGCGCGGTCTGAGCAGTGTTGCCGGTGTAAGCAACACCTTGGTACAGCATTCCGTGATGGACAGCAGCCGTCACCACTTGGATACCTTGCGCGGATGGATCACGTTGCCCGGTTGCACGCAGACCACCGTTATGCCTCGGGATGCCAAGCAGCCCATAGCCATGTGGCAGCCGGATACCCAGTCCTCCATCTGGATGACGTATACGGGCGGTTATGACTTGCTCAACGGCAATTCCACTCGTATGGGAGACTACACTCGCACGTATCAGGGAGTACTGGCCGGCTATCAGCGTCAGTTGGATTGCCGTCTGCTGGTAGGTCTCAGCCTGGGATATGAAAACTCCATTTCCCGTAGCGATGCGACCAGGTTCACAGCAGATACGTATTATGCTGACCTGTACGCCGCTGCCCGTACCGGTAGATTCAATCATCGTCTGAGCATTGGCATGGGTATCCATGACTTTGCAACAGAACGTAATGTCTACGTTGCTGCGGCTGGTCACAGCTTCTCCGGCTTTGCCGAAGGAGGGTTATGTGCTCGTTCCCTGAACGTGGGGTATGAACTCAGCACGGACTTCCAATTGACCAAGACCTCGGATTTGACACCGTTCTTGACGGTCAACTATGCCTATCATTCCTTCAATAATCTGAAGGAATACGGAATGGGAGATGCCGGATTGGTGACGAGCTACAAGGACTTGAACCAGCTGGAACTCGGACTGGGAGCCGAATACTCCAAGCGCTTCTCTCTGATCAAGGATCAGGATCAGTCCCGCTTCTTCGCCTCCCTGGCGTTGCGGGCTGAGATCAGCGATCGTAGTCCGGAAGCGATCAACTCCTTCAAGGGAGATCTTGATGTGAGATACCGCGTCAAGTCTCAGGAACGCAGTCCTCTGTTCATCCAGGTAGGAACCGGTTTGAATGTTCCGTTCTCTCGCCAGTGGAGTGCAACACTGTCAGGCAGTGGCGAATTTGGCAGTGACCGAGCCAGTGTCAACGGCAGCATCGGCGTCAACTACTCCTTCTAATAACCCCGGAAGGCGTATGATACGCGCCGTTTAGGCTTGTTCAGCCCTCACCGTGAGATTTTTTCTCCGGTGAGGGTTTTTGCTTTATTTATGCCCAACAGAAATCACCTGAACCTTCGCTGATTCAGATTTTTGCCGACCTTTTAATAGATTAGCCCCCCAAACCGTTTTTTTGGAGGTCGATTGATACGAGAAATTACCGTCTCCCTTTACAAAAAGTTTTGTGATGAAAAATATCCTGCCAACGAACCAATACTATGTGACCTAAAAAAGTATTGCCAATGCCGTTGAATACGTTATGTTGGTGGCGTTGAGAGTGACTGCCAAGCGGTAGCCTAATCCTCCATGGGAGGGTGTGTTTCCCGGCGGAGTTGCCGGTTCTGTATATCACGGATTCGCACCTTGGTTCCCTCCTCCGTTCCACTTTTTAATGGTGTTGGGAGAAAGATAATGGGGCTACCCGGGTTGATGAACAGTTCCTCTTGTTAGTTTTTCTCTTTTCATCCATATACTTACTATTATCCCCCCAATTTTATGTCCGGACATAATAAATGGTCTAAAATCAAGTACGTTAAGGCTAAAGAAGACGCCAAAAAGGGTAAGGTTTTTGCCCGCTTTGCTCATGAAATCATGCTGGCGGCCAAAAGCGGTGGCGGTGATCCTGATTTGAATCCGCGCTTGCGTGCCGCTATTGATGGAGCCAAAGCCGTATCTACCCCCAAAGAAAATATTGAACGTGCTATCAAGAAAGGCACCGGGGAATTGGGCGGAGCCACTATTCAGGAAATTACCTATGAAGGATATGGCCCGGCGGGAACAGCTTTCTTGATTGAAGTAGCAACGGATAACACGAATCGTTCTGCATCTGAATTGCGCACCTTATTTACCAAAAACGGTGGCAGCATCGGAACGCCCGGTTCTGTGGCTTACCAGTTTGAGCGCAAGGGAGAAGCCCGCATCATGGCTGAAGGACTTACGGAAGATTCCGCTATGGATTTGGCTTTGGAATGTGGTGCAGATGATGTGGAGCAGGGAGATTCCGATCATGAATGGGTATTTGTGACAGATCCCACGGAATTGAACAATGTGTGTGCCGCTTTGCGCGAAGCCGGGCATACGGTCATTTCCATGAAATTGATTTCCGTGCCTCAAAATGCCACTGTCATTAGCGATCTGGAAACAGCTAGAGCAGCTTTGCGCTTGTTTGAAGTGCTGGATGATTACGATGATGCCTTGAATGTTTTCTCTAATTTTGATGTAGCAGAAGAAATCCTCGAACAGCTTGATTAATGCTGTTGTCTTTCAGGATATCATGCCTGTTATTGCAGTTTAATTCTCTTTTTCATGTCTGATACCAACCCAGAATTGACTTCGGAGTCCATTAACCCGGAGCCAATGCCCAAGAAGCGTGTTGTTCGCAAGTCCAAGCTTACGACAAAATCCGAGGCAGATTCTTCCCCCACGGTGGAAGCTCCCGGAACGGAACAGGTTTCTTCTCCGGCTTCCCGGAGGCGAACGGTAAGAAAGAAAGTGGCAACCCCCGTTGCTGATGGGGAAAAACTCGAGGTTGAACCGCAGAAAAAGACAGTACGCCAAGCCAAAAAGAAAGCGTCTCCGTCGAAAGATGAGACTACAGAGGATGCTCCTGTCAAGCCCCGGCGTGGACGCCCACGCAAGAAGCCTCTTGAGGAGGAATCTACAGAAGTCGCCATGTCTGCGGAAGTTGCTCCTGAGACCGAGCCTCCCGTTAAGCCGGTACGCCGTCGTTCTGTTAGGGTAGCTACTTCTGAGGGGACGGGAGTTTCTGCTCCGGAGACGGATACACCAGACATCGTTGCTACGGAGCAACAAGGTGACAGTAAACCAAAGGTGGTGCGGCGGCGCTTTGTGAGAAAGCCAGTGGCAGATGATTCAGAGATGGATGCTGCTCCTACCATTAAGGTAGTGAAGGAGAGTGATGCAGATTTATCTGCAGAGGGTTCTCACAGAGAGACTCGCCGACCCAATGAGCAGTCAAGGCCGCGTTTTGTCAGGCAGAACCGTCGCAATAACAATGATCGGTTTAATAAAACCCGAAACAATCGTAACGGTTGGAATGGTAATGACCGTGTTAAAAAACGCTGGAATAATAATTCTCAAGAAGGCTTTGTTCCGCAAAGTTATACTCCGCGAGAACTGGGCGAACCGGAACCCGTGGACGGTTTACTGGAAATCACCAATAAAGGGTTTGGTTTTTTAAGAAAGCCGGATAATGATTTTGATGCTTTTGCTGAAGCTGTTTATGTTCCACAGGATATGATTCGTAAGCTTGGCTTGCGTCCTGCCGTCTGGATACATGGTCAAGCTTGTCGACATGAGCGAGGCATTCTTTTAACGGGAATTACAGCTGTTAACGGGGATTCGCCGGAAGTTGCACGCAAGAGTCCGCATTTCGAAGAACTTAAGGCCGTTAATCCTAATAAGCGCATAGCTTTTGAAACCAGTCCGGAACGTTATACTACCCGAACACTTGATTTGATTGCGCCGATAGGACGAGGACAGCGTGGCTTGATAGTATCTCCACCTCGTGCCGGGAAGACCACACTTCTGCAACATATGGCAGAAGCACTTCTGGAGAATTATCGGGATTCCATGCACTTGATGATTCTGTTGGTGGATGAACGTCCGGAAGAAGTAACGGAGTTTAAGAGAGTCCTTCCCGGAGCGGAGGTGTATGCCTCTTCCAATGATGGCAGGGTTCGTGATCATTGCCGTATGGCGGAACTTTGCATAGAACGAGCCAAGCGTCTTGTGGAATCCGGACAGCATGTTTTCCTGCTGATGGATTCCATCACCCGCCTTGCCCGTGCTTACAACAATGCGGATAAAGGGAGCGGACGCACCATGTCCGGAGGGATTGATGCACGTGCGCTGGAAATACCGCGTCGCCTTTTTGCGGCGGCTCGTAATACGCGCCAAGCCGGTTCATTAACCATTATAGCAACGGCTTTGGTGGAAACCAACAGCCGTATGGATGACTTGATCTTTCAAGAGTTTAAGGGGACCGGCAATATGGAGCTGGTATTGAATCGGCGCATTGCGGAACAATACATTTTCCCGGCGGTAGATATTTTGAAGTCCGGAACCCGGCGGGAAGAACTCATCATGCCGGAGGCTTGGTTGTACAAGATGAATCTCATTCGCCGAGCTTTAGCCGGGTATAAACCGGTAGAGGCCATGGAGCGGTTTCTATTCTTCCTGCAGAAGTATCCCAGTAACGCCCAAATGTTGTTGGATCTGAAGCAAAAGGCGTAAAGTTTTTTCTGACGGAAGCGTGTTTAAGGGGCGTTTTCAAACGCCCTTTTTGTTGTCCCAAATGGCAATGTGCAAGCGATCTGAAAAGCGTAGGCCATGGCAAAGACACCATTCTATGACTTGAGGGCGCATGGCGTTCAATTCTTTTCGAGTGGAGGCCAGAGGCATAATCAAAATGCGCTCTGTGGGTAACGATGCATCTTCAGCTCGCCGGAGGATGAGCCGGATATCATCCTCGCATGATACAACAAACTTGAACCAGGCTTTTCCCGTCTTTGCCAACTGATTCAGGATATCCGGTTTCCATGTTTTATTTGTGGCATTACCGGAATGAGGGAGTTTGGGGGAGACGTTAAACTGAGCGATGCGAGTTAACAGTTCTGTATCCGGCAAGATAGTACCGTTTGTTTCCACTTCCACAACATGGTCAGGTAATAGATTCAGTAAGCCAGATAAGGCTTTTTGCTGAATGAGAGGTTCGCCACCGGTCAGAACGAGCCGATGGCTTGGAAAACGGAGGATTTGTTTTGCTACTTGTTCTTGGGTGAGCCGTATTCCGGAGCTTGTCCCGTTCCAGGAATATGCCGTATCACACCAAGCACAGGCCAGATTACAACCTGCCAGACGAAGAAAAACGCAAGGCGCCCCTTGAGTAACGCCTTCTCCCTGGATGGAATAAAAAATTTCCGCTTTACCGTTAAGCTGTGCCAAAGTAAGCATGATCAAGCCAATTTGAGAGAATCAATCCCCATGTTCCATAAACGACTTCCTTGCTGAAAGGAGATGCATTTTCAGCTTTCATTTTCTCCTTCGCAACAAGGGTAGTTTATAGGTGTGTCTTTTCTTGTTAAAGATTCAGAGAAAATGCTGAGATTGCGTCAATTTCTTTTGCAATTTTGGCCAGCAGTTCATCGGAAACCGTCTGATTGGTTTTTAGCACAGCCAGAGCCTCCTTGGAGGAGTGATCTGCCGGAGCAGCGATGTTATCAATGTTGATTCCATTGGAAGATAATGCGGATCCAATGAGGGCGATAATACCCGGACGGTCCTTGTAGCGCAGGCATAATGTTGTACCGCGCAGATCTGCATACAGCCCGTTGAAATTGTTCAAACGGGAGACCATAGGGATACCTTCTGCTACTACACCGCGGACGCTGGTATTGAAATATTCACCGTCATCTTCCATGGTAACGTCCAGCGTGATGGAATCTTCATAGGGCTTATCGTCCTTTGGCTCCCTTGCTTTGAAAACAATGCCGTGATCCCGCAGGGATTCTTCTGCAGCTGCAGGCATGAGACCTTTTTCAGCGTGAGGAAGAAGGCCTTCCAGAATGGGAGCCGTGAACCATTTACGGAAGGAACGCAGATTGCCGTAAAAGGTACATTCCACGCGACGGATAGGCTTGTTGCCACCGGCCTTGCGTGCCATGTTGGCGAGAAGAAACGCCAGTTGAAGATGGGTGGGATTGAGGCCATGGGGGGCTTCTCCGTTTACTACGCAGGATGTATCGCCATCTGAAAAATAGGCGATCATTTGTTCTGCAGCGCGTTTGGCCGCTTTGGTGTTGGCTTCCCGTGTGTTGGCTCCCAGATGAGGTAAAATCAGGTCTGCAATGGGAGCAGATGGTTTCTCTCCGGGAGCGTCTTTTGGGTGGACGTCTGTGAGATAGCCAATATTTTTACCAGCAGCTTTGGCGGCGGCCAGAGCATCTTCATCCACTACGCCATAGCGGGAGCAGTTGATGAGAACCGCGCCGTCTTTCATTTTGCCAATAAGTTCCGCATTCACCAAATGGTGGGTGGAGGGACCGCCCGGAACATGCAGGGTAATAATGTCGCACTGGGAGAAAATGTCTTCAATGCTGGTGGGAGTAACGCCAATATTTAGGGCGCGCTGGCGAGCCAGAAAGTGATCGTAACCCAATAGAATAGGTTCAAATCCCTGAAGGCGTTTAACAAGATTACGGCCAATGTTACCCAGACCGATAATGCCTACAGTTTTTTTGGTCAGCTCGCTCCCCATATATTTTTTCTTTTCCCACAGACCCTCACGAGTAGTGGTGTCCGCTTGGACGATGTGGCGGTAGTATGCCAAAATCATAGCCATGACCTCTTCAGCAACGGCATTGGAGTTGGCACCGGGTGTATTCATGACATCCACGTTTTTTTTGCGGGCGTACACAATGTCGATGTTGTCGTAGCCGGCACCGGCACGTATGATCAACTTCAAAGAGGGTAGGGCGTCGATGATTGCCGGAGTGACTTTTTCACTGCGGACAATCATGGCTACTGTATCCGTATGGGTGGCTACTTGTGTTTCCAAAGGAGTATCGGCGTCCTGGATAACTTCATAGCCGGCCGTTTTAAGAGTGTTGGCTGCAACATCGGAGAGTTTGGTAGGAATAAGGACCTTGTTCATGACGGTACGGTAAAAGATGTTATTGTTCAATGGTATGGATGAAAAGTCCGCTACGCAGTTTGGGTTCAAACCAGGTGGATTTGGGAGGCATGATTTCCCCGGCGTCTGCTACGCGGAAGAGATCGGCCATGGTAACGGGGTACAGGGAGAAAGCTAGAGCCATTTCCTCAGAACAGCGACGTTCCAGCTCTCCCAGCCCGCGGATGCCTCCTACGAAGTCGATGCGGTTGCTTGTGCGGGGATCGTCAATACCCAGAATAGGCGACAGTACATTCGCCTGTAGAATGGCGCAGTCTAGACTTTCAATAGGATGGTCGGAAGGGAAGGTTTCCGGCTTGGCCGTGACAGAATACCAGCGGCCATTCAGATACATGCCAAACTCATGTTTCGCACGGGGTGCGTAGCCTTCTCCCGGAATGGTATTTACATGTTTTACATCAAAGGAAGCTCGAAGTTTTTCCATGAACTCCTCTTCGGTCAGTCCGTTCAAGTCGCGCACGATGCGGTTGTAATCCATGATGAAAAGGTCTTCATCACAAAAGACAACAGCCATCAGATAGTTGAACTCTTCCTGTCCCGTATAGTTCGGGTATTTTTGGCGGCGTCTGACGGAAACGGCGGCACTGGAAGCCGTGCGGTGATGTCCGTCAGCAATATAGAGGGCGTCTACTTCTTCAAACCCTTTGCGGATTTTTTCTATCGTGATGGGGTCGGCGATTGGCCACAGGATATGGGTAACTCCGTCCTCCGTGGTAAAATCATATTCAGGTTTGTGGAACTTAATCCATTCTCGGATAATAGAGGAAAGGCCTTCATGTTTGCGGTAGGCTAGAAAAACCGGTTCTGTCTGAGCGGAGCATGTATCAAAATGCTCAATCCTGTCGAGTTCCTTTTCCCTGCGGGTTAATTCATGCCTTTTAATGACGCCGTTGGCGTATTCATCTACAGAAGCACAACCGACGATACCTGTCTGTACGCGTCCCCACATAATTTGGCGATAGATGTAGAAAGACGGATGTTCATCCCTAATGAGGAATCCTTGATGGATAAAGTTATCCAGATTTTCTTTGGCTTTGGCATAGGTTTCCGGGGAATGAATAGCTGCTTCATTCGTATCGATGTCGGAACGGCAGATATGCAGGAAGGAGGCCTCGTTCCCTGCAGCCATTGCTTTGGCTTCCCGGTGGCTCATGACATCATAGGGGAGAGAGGATACCCGTGCAGCCAGTTCCTGAGGAGGGCGCAGGGCAGGGAAGGGATGGAGAGTGGACATGTGAGGAGGAGGTTGGAAAATCAGTAACTGAGGCGGTGAGTTAGCTCACGAATGTCGGTAAACAGAACCTGTTGAAATGTATCTTCCTTCCCTTTCCGGGGAGAAATCCGGAAAGGGAGGGGAAATACCAGCTTATTTGAGTTTCAAGATATCTGTGATGTTGGACGTAATAGCGCGCATATCCTCCATCGTCAGCTCACCCATGTGGCCAATACGGAAGGTTTTGTTTTTCAAATCTCCGTAACCGTTACCGAGCTGCATACCACGTTCGATCAGAGCGTTGTTTAAGGCAGCTATGTCAACGTCTCTCGTATTGCTGATCACCGTTAGAGTACGGGAAAGGTGATTTCTGTTGGCGAAGACGCTGAAATATTCATCTGCCCAGGAGCGCACGAATTGCGCCATGGCTTCATGGCGTGCAAAGCGGTTTTCCACACCTTCCTGCATGATGCGTTGGAGTTGGATATCCATGGCGTACATGATAGAAATGCAGGGAGTGTTCGTATACTGGTAGTCCTTTTTCTGAATGGTGTCGTAAATAGCGCGCAGGTCGAAGTAGCAGCCACGATTTGGAACGGAGGCGGTACGTTCGTACGCCTTTTGGGATAGCGTGCAGACAGCCATGCCGGGGGGGAGTGCGAGCGCTTTCTGAGTGGAGGTTATCAGTACGTCTACGCCCAGCTTGTCCGTTTCGATTCGGGATCCCGCGGCAGAGCTCACGGCGTCCATGCACCAGACGATGTCCGGGTACTTTTTAAGAACTTCGGCAATTTCTTCGACCGGATTTTGAATACCGGTTGAGGTTTCATTGTGAGTGATGCAGATCGTATCGTATTTACCGGTTGAGAGGGCGGCATCCACCATTTCCGGTGTAGTAGGCTGCCCCAGTTCGCTTTTGAAAATATCGGATGGAACGCCATTGCCCGTGGCAATCTTGTACCATTTATCGCCGAAGGCTCCTACGGAGAAAATGGCGGCGCGTTTGGCAGTGCAGGAACGCACGGCACCTTCCATTAGCCCCGTACCGGAGGAAGTGGAAAGCAAGATTTCTTGTTCCGTCAATAGGATGCGCCGCAGATTGTTGGAGATGCGGCGCTGCAGGGCGGAGGCCGCTTTGGATCGGTGCCCCATCATTGGGCCACTCATGGCGGCAAGTACTTCAGGTGCTACTTCAGTAGGACCCGGTATAAATAATTTGGTTGCCATTTGTTTTTAAGAACTGGGTACGTGTACTATAGCGTCTCCAAGCGTGTTGGCTATGAATTTTTTTTGTTGAATCACGTCAGGATATCGGCAAAACCGGCATGGATGCTCGCTTATGGAATGAACATAGTTCCATGAGTGAAGCAAGGAGATGAAACAGAGGATAAGACAGACTAAATCCGATGTGATTATTTACGGCGGTTAATTTTTGGGAATAAGAATATTATATCTTGCTTAAGGGGAGAGTGTAAGCTCTGGGGGTATTCCTCGGCTGAACGGCATAGCATCGTAAGGACTCCAATGCTTATATGAAACTGCAATCTACGATCATGGTTGGAGGCTTTAGTCTCCTGTTGTTGGGAGCTTGTTCCCCTTCTTCCTATCAGACCACGTTTCCGGAACCGGCTTATGTGAAGGTATCCACCAATAATAAGGATTATGTGCCTTATCCCACTAATCCGGTTGCCGAACAAGAGCTGATGTATTGGTCGGAATCACTTACCGAGCCCATGACAATCGTAACGAATCCCGCACCCGCACCTCTCTTGATGAAGGGGCCCGGTCCGGTGATTCTGGATTCCCCTCATTTTTCCGCAAGGTTGTATCGAGACAAGACGGATGTTAAGAAGAAAGACAAAAACGGGAATTGGGTTTCCATGACACGAGTCAGTACTCCGGCGGATCAACGAATGAGGAACTTTATCATACATTCTCGGAGGGCTCAGCAATAATGACTGCGACACTGCGGAATGTCCCGGGAGCATTTTCTCCACGCGGCATATGGAAATTGATGAAAGCAGTTACTGCCGTTCGTATAGCTTATCCCAAGCACGAGCAAGTGCAAATAAAGCATATCCGGTACCGTAGAACTTGTGGTAATTGTACAGGGGATAATCCCACCACGCCCCGTCTGTTCCCTGGCGATTGAGAATATCCACGGACAGCAGAGCCGCATGGCGTTTTACTTGATCCGGAGGCAACAAATCCAGACACATCCCCGAGTAATAGTAGCCATAGTAGAAAAAATAACCGGAATTTTGAGCAAAGCTTTCATGAGGAACCGGTTTATGCATCGCCATAGTCAGCCATCCTCTGCGGCTCCACAAGCGATCCAATCCGTCCACAAGCTGAGGCAGGGAAATAGCGTCAGGGTCCCATAATTTAAGTGCGTAATCGCAGGCGGGAGTTCGTGCCAGACTACCGGTGTGGCGATTGATCAATCTACCCGGGTAAAAGGTATGGGAAAGGGAATAGACGTAAGACCCGGCAGGCGTTCTTTGTCCTTTGAGAAAACGCAATGCTCGAGAGAATACTTTGTTATCCAGGGAAAGGCCGAATGTTTCCTTTGCCAACCGGGCAGAGATAAGAACGGTTCCCGTCAAGAAAGAAGTCGGTTGCGCTGCAGGTCTTTGGCTAAAGCCGGAGTAGGTAAGATAGCCCCAGCCGCCCATCGCTGATGCCAGTTCATTGAGCTTGTCAATTTGAGCAGAGGCACATTCTTTTAGTTCTCGATATCGGGAACTATCCTTGTCCATGTCGGCAGCACGCATACACATGGCATCCAGAACATAGGTGTGCGCCCATGTATTGTACACGCACAAGGCATCTCCGCGCTTTAAGCGTGGCATCGTTTTGATGAGATAGTCTTCTGCCCGAGTCATGGCTTGTTGTACGGCAGGTTCATGACGCAAGGGGCTGGCATGAAGACCGATAATGCATAGGGCAGTGCTGGCCGTTTTGAAAGTGAGAGGGCCGTCCGGGTAAGGGCAGAGGATGTTCCAGGTTCCTATGACGCGGTGGTCTCCCCAGGATCCGTCTTTGTTTTGCGCTTTTAGCAAAAAATCCACGCCCTGATGGAAAGCCTTGTCAAACTGCTCTTTGGGGGCCGGGGGAATATCCGGGACTTTAGCTATAGGAATAGTATCTGTTTTTTCCTGATGGGCACTTTCCTCCTGAGCTGTGCTAAAAAGAGGACACAGCAGGGCAACAAAACAGGGCGTCAGCGGAAAGCGTGGCATGTGTCAGGAGTTTGTTGCTGGATTGGAAGGGTATAGGGATTCTCTGATACGAGAAACGGCGTATAAAGCATATCCAGTGCCGTAAAACTTGTGGTAGTTGTACAGAGGATAATCCCACCAGGAACCGTCTTTCTCCTGCATGGGCAAAAGGTCGCTGGCCATATGAGACGCATGGCGTTTTAGGTGTTCCGGGGCTACTTCTTCCAGACAGCGGGCCGCATAATAATATCCGTAGTAAAAGAAGTATCCTGCGTTTTGAGCAAAACTTTCATGAGGAATGGGCTTTTTCACTGCCAGTGAAAGCCAGCCACCCCGACTCCAGATACGTTCCAGTCCGTCTTCCAGTTGATTTCTGGAAACAAAAGATGGGTTATAACGTATCAGGGCCAGGTCTCCTGCCGGAGTGCGCGCCAAACTGCCTGTGTGTCGGTTAATCAATCTGCCAGGGTAAAAGGTGTGGGGATAGGAGTAAACATAACTGCCAGCCGGAGTGCGCATTTGTTCCAAACAAGCAATGGAGCGTTTAAGGACGCGTTCATTCGGTTTGAGACCGAAGGT
The DNA here is from genome assembly GCA_964525305.1 of uncultured Akkermansia sp. Classification (GTDB taxonomy): domain Bacteria; phylum Verrucomicrobiota; class Verrucomicrobiia; order Verrucomicrobiales; family Akkermansiaceae; genus Akkermansia. The sequence continues at coordinate 250,921 of CAZGGR010000001.1, read as the reverse complement.
TTGTTCTGCGTCTTTATAAGCTAGCAGAACTGTAGCCGTCAGGAACGAGGTCGGTTCGCCTATGGGGCGTTTGGAAAAAGTTTCAAATGTATAATATCCCCATCCACCGCGGACATCGGCCATTTGATCCAGGGCCTTAACTTGAAGCAATGCAACCTCTTTGAGTTTTGCATACAGGGGAGATTTCTGCGAAACACCTTGTGCTGCTTTGCTTACAGCAGAAAGACCGTAGGCATGCCCCCAGACGCTGAGAATAGTTTGAGTATCTCCTCGTTTGAGAGAAGGCAATTCTTTCAGCAGATACTGTACGGCCTTATCCAGAGCCACTCGCACCGACGGTTCTTCTTTCAATGGGCTGGATAGCAGACCAATGACGCATAACGATGTGGAAGCTATTCTGAAAGACTTGGGGCCTTCCGGATAGGGACAAAGAACATTCAGCCCTTTGGTACGTGTGTGATTACCCCAGGAACCGTCCTTGTTTTGTTCTTTCAGTAGAAAGTCAATTGCTTTACGAATGGCCATATCCAGCGTTACCCGGGGCGGCGGCGGTACATCCGGCACCCGGGCAATGGGAATGGTATCCCGTTTTTCCGTATAGTTTGCCGGTTCAGAGGCGCAGAGTGCAACGCTGCTCCCCAAGATGGCAAGAAGAAAGACGGTTTTATTCATGAGGGGGTCAGGGTATCAAACCTGTTGGTCTTTAATGGTTACCTGAACAGGAAGACCCGGTGCAAAGATTTGGCTAGCCGGAGCTTTGGGCGTGATGATAATGCGTCGTTTACCGTCAGCCCCGGGAATTGGGTTGGCCTCGGTGATGACGCCGGGTATTTGCATGTTCGTTACTTTAATAATAACGGTTTCTCCCACTTTTGGAGTGGCTGTAGAGTCCGGCAAGGTTGCTTGTACAATGAGTTCCGAATTAAGCGGTACAATTGTGGCAATCTTGTCGAAGGCATTCAGTCGGCCTCCCGGTTTCAGTTTTTCTGCTACGGGGACGGCAGCCCATTTGTCTGCGACATAGCCACCGTACAGCAGAATGCCATCTTCCGGTGCTTTAAAAGTTGCCATTTCACGATCCGCTTTCAGTTCGTTACATTTGTCTTGCAGGCGGCGTAGAGATACTTCAGCTTCCGTCAGAGCGATTCTTTTTTGTTCCAAGTCAAAATCTGCCTGTTTTTTGGCTTGATCGAGGTCCATTTGCTTTTCTTTGACGGCAGTCGCATAGTCTTCTCCCAAACGGTGAATATTACGCAGTTTGGCTAATTCAGCTGTTAGTTTGGCTCCTTGGACGGCAAACTCGCTTTCACCCAGCTCGTTTTTTAAGCGCTTCAGAATGATTTCTTCCGTTTCTTCAGCCACTTGGTCATCTTTGTACATTTTGGTGAGCTGCTTTAGCTCTTCCTGTTTGTAAGACATATGACGAAGCGCTTTGTTAACGCGTTCTTCTTCTTCCGCCAGCATGCGGGCTTTTCGCTTTTCCAGGAAGTCTTTTTGGTCTTCTTGAGTACGTTCCAGGATTGATTGGTATTTCTGGATGTTCATAGCAGAGCGTTCTTTCTGCTGATCCAGAGCATACCGGAGTTTCAATACTTCCAGATTTTTACTTTTAATGGAGCGTTCACAGTCTTCAATACTCGTGTCCAAAATTCGGAAGTCTGCCTGAGCTACGGATTCTCCCTTTTTGACGGAACTTCCCTGAGGCATGATGCCAAGCAGAAAAATATCAGAAGAGCCTTTAGGCGAAAATGAAATGGATTTGGTATTTTTCTTGGGAAGTAAGATACCCGGAGCAATGGAATCCGCCATGGCCGGGACGCTGATGAGTAGGGCTGTCAAAACCCCAAGGCTGGTGAGAGTTATACGATTCATAATAATATTTGAAAAAGAAATCAGGCACGATTAACGGCAAAAGGAACAAAGCGGCCCTTTTTGCCAAGAATTACGGTATGAAAATTGGTTTTCTTTCCTTTATGTGAGGCCGGGACGGCTTCTGTACTTACTTCAAATCCCGCTTTTTGAAGAGTGCGAACAAGCCGTGTGTCCGGACGGGATATGGCGATGACGAGCAGTCCCCCTTGCTTAAGTGCAGCAAAGTAGTCAGATGCTTCTGCTACACTTAAATTCATGCGCTCATGAGTGGAGGAACACAGAACGGCGTGAAAACTTTTTGGATTCTTGCGGGCTATTTGCAACGCGGAGGTATATTCCACGCTGACTCGAGGGTCATTCAGAAAGCCAGGCTGTACATGGTCTAGCAAATCCCGATGCCAGTCAACAAGCTGTTTGCAAGGTTCTGCCACGATAAAACGCGCTTTTTCTCTACGGATTTGATCCATCAGCGCAAACAGAGTATATCCCAGTTCCAGTCCGTCTAAAAGGAACGAAGGTTGGTTGGCTCTTTTGACCGGTGCGGCGGCCATGGCTGCTGCTTCATCATTGCTGCCATGGGAAAAACTGGAAGCTGTCTGTACGCCATCATGCAATAGGAAATGGAAGCCATCCCGTTCCCAGAGATCTAAAACGGTGCCGTCTGGCAACGTTGTGTTGGCTAGTTTGATAATGGGTTTCATATGAGATAATGCCGGATACGTAGCGTAGAAAAGAATCTCTTAATGGGCAAGCACGGAGCATGCATTTAGGATGAAATACGCATGAATTTGAAAAAAATTGCATGGAATTTGGGGGTTGCGCATTCTTTTTCTTGATTTACGAGCCAAAATAAGAGAGAGCTAACGTTCAGCACAGTTATTTTTCCGATATGAGTAATCCACCTCCCCCCTCCATTCCCGGCGGTACACCTCCTCCGCCCAGTATTCCGACTCCTCCTGTGGCTCCATCCGTGCCTAAGGCTCCTGTGGCTCCTGCAGTGCCCCCCGCTCCGTCCGTTCCCGTAGCTCCGACAGCTCCAGTAGCACCGACAGCTCCCGTAGCTCCAACGGCTCCCGTAGCACCTGCCTCTGTTGCACCGACGATTCCTCTTCGTCCTGCCGGTCTTGGTGGTGGCATTAAGCTCGGTGGTGGGTTGAAGACCGTAGCACTTGGTTCCACTACTCCTATTGCGCCTGCTTCTCCGACTCCGGCTACGGCTCCGACAGTTCCCCTTACTCCTGCTACCGGAATGGCTACTGCTCAGCTTCCTCAGGCTACGATTGGTTTGAATACTGCACCTTCTGCTACTCCTATTTCTTCTGCCGCTTTTACGGCGAAGAAGTTCAAAGAGGAAGCGGTTGAGGAACCTTGCACGGTGTTGAATGTTCTTTCTTTTGTCGCTCTTGCTTTCGCTCTTATCTTTGTTGGTTATCAATATGCTACGGATACGTTGGAGTCTCGTAGTGTGAGCGGTTGGCTGGGTGGAGATTCCACTCCTGCGGCATCAACCTCTTCTGATGATGCCGTTGATTCTGACAGCGATTCCTCCGAGGATGCTGAAGACGATGCCGCTTCTGATGAAGCCGATGCTGAAGAAGAGTAAGTGAACATCGTAATTCCTTAAATACTCTAACGGATATGGCAAACGTATTTTCCGAAGCAAACTTCGAGGATGAAGTGTTGAAGTCTGATATTCCTGTGCTTGTCGATTTCTGGGCTACTTGGTGTGGGCCTTGCCGCATGATAGCTCCGATTATTGACCAGCTTTCTACGGAATTGGCCGGTAAGGTTAAGGTGGGTAAGGTGGATGTGGACTCCAATAATGGACTGGCTTCGACATATGGTGTGCGTACAATTCCCACGCTTTTGATTATCAAAAACGGAGAAGTGGTGGATACCATGGTAGGTGCTACTTCCAAGGATGCCATCATGCAGCGTTTGAATCCGTTCATGTAAAACTGGAGCGTTTTATTTATTTGTTTGGCTTGCCGTAGGAATCTGCGGCAAGCCATTTTTGTAAAGAGCTACTTTGTTTCAAATCTCAGCTTTGTGTGTTCTGAGGCGTTTGTTTTTTCTTGGCAGAGCCAATATAAGGGAATACATTATCAGCGTAGGTTTCGTTAATGGTATATATCCCTAACTCATTTGATGTTATGAGATTGATAGCTTCTATTTGTTGTATACTTTCCATTTGTTCTTTTATCCCTTCTGTCTGGGCCGCTGGTGATATGGCTCCGGATTTAAAAAATGGTACTTTTTGGAAATTGCCTAAGGCCGAGTTATTTGGGAAGTATTTTAATGGAGAAGTCGGCAGTTGGGTAGATCAAGAAAAAACACAGATGCGGATTGCTAAGCCCAATATTAAGATAGGAGATCTTTCTTTGGGAGAATTGTTGATACACTGGGAAAACAGTGCCCCTCAGATGATGACGATCATGATGTACAATAAAGGGGACAATGGTGCTATAGGGAAAAGTGAGTTTGAAAGCCGTTTGGAGCGAATAAAAGAGGCATTGTCTTTTTTTACCGGTGTTCAGCCAAAAGAGTATCGAACTTCCCGAAAGGAGGCCGTTGTTAAGGTTAACGGCTGGTCTTGGGTTTGGGAGCAAGGAGCAATTAGCCTGGAGATCAATACTTCACGTGAAGGGAAAGAATTTGAAGCAGAATTTATCCGAATGAAGGTGGGACCCACGGAAGATTCCATTGCCCGAGGGGACGTCTCTTCTCGTGCCAGCAAAGCTGACATTAAACAAAATGTAAAAAAAGAGGGGAAACGGGTGGTGATTCAACGTATTCCCATGGTTGACCAGGGGCAGAAAGGCTATTGTGTCGTGGCGACGGCAGCTCGTATTTTTGCCTATTATGGAATGGATTATGTAGATCAACATGAATTGGCCTCGTTGGCGAATACTTCAGCTAATGGAGGAACTAGCCCGGAAGTGATGGCTGAAAACTTGAAAAAAATAGGCACCCGGTTTCAAATTCGGGTGAAGGTCTTGGATTCCATGACAGATACACGAGATTTCAAAAATCTTCTGAAAGCTTACAATCGCGCTGCTTCCAAATTGAAAAAGCCTAAGATTGAAAATGAATATGATTGGAATGGCTTTTGGAATAATGCAAATGGAGAAGTATTAAAGTTGGCACGGGCTGGATCTCCTTCACAGGTCAATAAGTGGTTGAATGCTATTAAACCTTATATTTCTGCCGGTGTTCCTGTATTGTGGTCTGTTCAACTAGGGCTTGTCCCAGAACCCATGCGTATATCCCAAACCCGTGGTGGGCATTTGAGGTTGATCATAGGCTTCGATGAGGAAAAGAAAACGATCATTTTTTCGGATTCTTGGGGGGCAGCTCATACGGAAAAGGAAATGCCGATAGAAGATGCTGTTGCTATTACAACGGGGCGGCGCATTATGCAACCTTCCAGATAATATACGCTTTTTATCAAAAGGCGGAATATTCTCTTTCTCATGAGCAATTCTGCTGACATGGAAAGAGCTCTGTATTATACTTGCGTTATGATCAGCAGGACATTGGTAAAACATGCTTTGGCCAGTGAAGCGGAAGTCTCTGATATACTCATTCAGGGCTGGGTGCGTACGCGCCGCGATTCCAAGGCTTTTTCTTTTTTGGAGGTGAATGACGGTTCTTCCGTGACTTCTCTGCAAGTAGTGGCGGATGCCGGTATCCCAGGTTATGAACGAATTGGAGAAATGACTACGGGGGCTGCCGTCAGCATTCGTGGAGCTTTGGTGGCCGGACAAGGTCGCCAACGTTGGGAATTGCGTGCTGCCACCATAGAATTGGTGGGAACTTCACCTGATACATATCCATTGCAGAAAAAGGGGCATACTCCGGAGTTTTTGCGCTCTATTGCCCATTTGCGTCCACGTACGAATCTGTTCGGTGCTGTGTTCCGTATGCGCAGTAAATTGGCGTTTGCTATCCACCAATTCTTTCAGGAAAGAGATTTTTCTTGGGTTAGCACTCCCATTATTACTGCTAGCGATTGTGAAGGCGCAGGAGAAATGTTCCGAGTGACAACGCTGGATGTGGGGGATGCCTCGTCTCGTGATGCTTCTCGTGATTTCTTTGGCAAGGAGGCTTATCTCACTGTAAGTGGTCAGTTGGAAGGGGAAGCTTTTGCTTGTGCCTTAAGCAATATTTATACATTTGGCCCTACTTTTCGAGCTGAAAACTCTAATACGACGAGACATGCCGCTGAGTTCTGGATGGTGGAGCCGGAGATGGCTTTTTGCGATTTGTACGGGGACATGGATATGGCAGAAGCGTTCATTCGTTTTCTTGCCGTTTATATCTTGGATAATTGTGCAGAAGAAGTAGAGTTTTTAAACCGCTTTGTGGATAAAGGCTTGAAGGAACGTTTGGAGCATGTGAAGGAGTCTCCGTTTGTGCGCTGTTCTTATACGGAGGCCGTGGACATTTTGATTAAAAGTGGCAAAGAATTCGATTATCCGGTTTCTTGGGGTATTAATTTGCAAAGTGAACATGAACGTTTCCTAACTGAGGAACATTTTAAATGTCCGGTTATTGTCTATAATTATCCCAAAGAAATTAAGCCGTTTTACATGCGGTTGAATGAGGACGGAAAGACTGTAACCGCCATGGATGTTTTAGTGCCTGGTATTGGCGAGATTATTGGTGGTAGCCAGCGTGAAGAACGACTGGATATCTTGGAAGCCAATATCCGGCGCATGGGAATGAAGGAGGAAGCATATCGTTGGTATGCGGATTTGCGTCGTTATGGTACGGTTCCTCACGCAGGGTTTGGTGCCGGGTTTGAACGCTTGCTGATGTTTGTGACCGGAGTGACAAACATTCGTGACGTCTTGCCTTTTGCTCGTACACCACGTAATTGCGAATTCTGATCTTGCTCATCTGGGAAACCAGATTTTCCCGCCTGCAAGGATACTGTATGGCCTCCTGTTGGGGAAATGTTGAGGTATAGGGAGAGGCTTGTGCTAATTGGGGGGAGATGTAAAAAAGCCCCGGCTTTTCTTTAGGAATAAGCCGGGGCAGGATCGAAGATGTACAGAAAGGGTTACTGTCTCTTTCTTCTTAACAGTAGTCCACCCAGACCCAGGATGCTTAACGTGGCCGTTGCGGGTTCCGGTACGGTTGCATAGTTAACCAATACCTTGGTGACACCGTTTTCCGTGACTTGTGTTACGTTTGCTTGGATTTGGGTGTTGCCTGTAACGTTCAAAGCACTTAAGTCCAAAGTGATATTGCCTCCCTGTTGATCAGATTTAATGGATGCGAGTTCAATAGTTCCGCTTCCGGAAAGTGAGTTTATATCCAGTGTACCATTGAAGGTGACGGTATGTCCATTGGTCCAAAATCCGGCTATATCCGTGGCGATCCAGGAACCGTGCTCTTCTGCCGTAAACGTGCCAAAGTCCAGCGAGAAATCTCGCCCCAGTCCTAAGGCGTTGCTGGATTTAAATACCAATTGAGAATTACTATCCAGTGTGAAAGAATTGACGTTGAGATCACCTCGGTCAGGTTCGCAAAGCAGGGTGCTTCCGGAGCCTATTTGAATCGTGTTGGTGTCTCCAAAATAGCTCTGTGAGGTGGACCAAGTGATAGTTCCGGCATTTTCTCCGATGATGGCGTGATCCCCATTACTTTGTGGGTAATAGCCGTTTGGTGTACCATTTACCGTCCAATTGTTGCGATCTTCGTATACCCCGTTTCCTGCCGCTCCGCTCCAAACATAAGTGGCAGCCTGGGAAATGCTTGTGGAAAGACAGCACAAGATGCAGAATGTAGATAATTTTATGTTTAGCAAATAACTCGTAGAGAACGGGTAATAGATTATCGATTTGTTGTCAATGTAAATATCAGAAAAGAGTTTTTTCTTTATTTGGAAATGTTTTCAAAGAATGAACTCTCCCCCCTCTTTTCTGCATGAGACAGAAAAGAGGGGGGAGATATAACCAAGTAACAATCATGCGCTTTAAGCGCGTTTTTAGAATGTGTAGCTGATAGCTCCATTAATACCGTGAGCTGTCAATTTACTGCGAGTTTCAAATTGATAGCATAAGCGGGCTCCCCAGTTGTTGGAGAAAAGAACATCGATGCCGGCATTTAAACGAAATGCGGTACGTCCAACATTGACGCCACGGGCATTCCATTCTCCCAAAGGTCCGGAAACGTGAGACTTCGGGTTGATGCGGCTTACATCCTGAGCCACAGCTAGGGTTAAGGCAGGAGTGATTATGGTGCCTCCATCCGTTTGGTAGGTACGCGCTAAGGTCATGCCGACCGGAATGGTCCAGTTTTGGGCGCGAGCGTGACGGAAGTGACGTCCATAAGGTCCGCTTTCGGAAAAGCTCTTGAGTTCTGAGGTCATGAATTCAAGGCCGACATAAGGCGTTATGAATGCTTTACCAAAAGAGTAACGTTCTGTCCAAGTACCATATAAGCCGGCACTAAATGTGTCCGTGTTAGCTCTACCATTGGCTGCGGAACCCATGGTATAGGAGTTTCCCTTAAATCGAGAACGGCCATAGGCACCATATCCGTCCAACGTGAACTTACTGTCTTTGTAGGGATGCATACGGCCGTAAATCATTGCTAAGAAGGAGTCCACATCGTAATTGGATCCAATGCCGGCCTTGTCCTCAAATTCCCCGAAGCTTTGTCCGGCAGCAATACCGAGCAGAGAGCCTTGGGCTGTTTTATAGTCTAGTCCGACAGCATAACCACCGGCATTGTATTTGTAGCCGGAAATGCCGTTGCGAGCGTCTTGGTCATCCCAGATTCCCATACCACCTACCCAGATGTTTCCATTACCTTTAGCAATGGTTTTACGGGCAATTGGTGATCCCTTAGCGTCTACAACTTCTACAGTATCTTCTGTTTGTCGGGCTAGGGAAGCGGCTGATTGAATACGCCCCAAGTCAGCAAAGTTTCTTACTGTACGGCTAGCGGCCCAGGTGAAGTTGACCACATGTTCGCCACTGACAGATTGAATAATACGTGCTGCTTCATCCTCATTCGTTACCAAAAACAGATTCTCATAAAATTGAGCGGCAGGAGATCCAGCAACTGCGTTTAGACGATTATTTTCCAAAGCGGCGGCTACAGTATAAACATTGCCATTATAACCGGACATGGGGCCGTCAATGCCTTTCATTTCTTGTGTGATGACGGTGGTACCTTCTGTTGTGCCCGGCGTGGCCGTTGTACTTAAGAATAAGTTATTCAATAAGTGATCGGATATTTCTGTACCATTTAGTGTGACCGTTACGCTTTCCGTTCCCTTGGGCAATTGAGCAAGGGGGGTGGGATTTCCTGCCTCATCAGAAACTTGGATACCAACCCGGGAATGATCTTGGAATGTGGCAGGAGTGTTGAAGTCCAGTACAGAGTTATCGCTTAGCAATAGTGTTGATTCCCCGTTGAAAGTTGCTGTATTTCCTTTCATTGTGGAGCCTTGAGCTAAAATCACTTGTCCTGCTTTAATGTCGTAAATCGTGTCAGTTGTTCCCATGACTGCGGATTCCATTGATTCCATGGGGCCAACTTTACCGGTAGTGGCGTCCGTGGTGCCAAAAACAGCATGACCGACTATCAAGTTACCTTCAAGTTGTTGGTATGTGCCGCCGAATGTATCGGTAGTTTCCGTTCCTCCATAAATGAGGGTGCCGGCTCCGTTTTTGGTCATGGTGACTTGATTGCCGGAGATGCCATCGTTAATGAAGGTAGATGTATTTGCTTGAGCAGAAATATGAAGTTGGGAGTTTTGTCCCGTCAAAACGGAAGCAGAAACGCCATTGGATGTATTACCAGAAAGAATAACTCCGGATTCAATGTTTAAGGTTTGTCCGTCTGCCAGATTGATAACGCCTTTGTCAGATCCTGTTGCAGTATTATTTACAATTTGAGTACCTTCTCCGATAATGATTTGTCCGCCGGCTGTTATCACACCATTGGAAACAGTATTATCTGTGATGATTCCGTTGGATCCGATGGTGATTTGATTATCCGCTGTCAGGGTTGAGTTCCCCTTGATGGAAACTTGGTCTCCAAGGGTAATATTTCCTTCAATCGTGTTCAGTTTTTCTGTGCTTTCAACAGTATTCCAGCTACCTCCGGTATTGTTGTAAATGGTTTTATTCAGACTGATAGATTCTGCTGAAATGGTAACATTATCAAGTTTGGAATGATTCCCTAGGCTAATTTGTCCGCCTTCTGTTTTCAAAGTGACAGATTCTGCTGTGGTTTCTCCAAGAATAATGCCACCGGTAATGCTGTCTGCCATGGAATCGGTGACGTTCTTTCCTGTTTGGTTGCCTGTCCCGTCAAATTGTTCTGAAGTTACGGTCCCAATTTTTGATGAGGAGGTTACGTCTCCATTTAGCGTAATTTTTGACGCTGAATCGCTTATAATTTGACCGGCCGTTGTAACGGTGTCTTGTAGAGTAACGTTATTACCCAGAACCATGGCTTGGCTGTTAGCATCCTTGTAAGTATTGGTCGTTGTTTGAGTATAGGCCTGTCCTGTTGGTGGTATTGACGGATCTACGGTAGATGTTGCCGATCCGTTGACCGTGATCGTTTTACTCATGATCACGTTATCGCCAATGGTTACTTGGCCATTGGTTGAGGTGAGGGTAGCGCCAATTGTTTTAGGCGTAGAAGCATCATTGATCCCCTTAATGCTAATGTTTGATCCGTTTACAGTTGTACTATCGGAAGCATTTGTGATCACAATATCTTGCGTACTCCCACTAGGCTCGCTCAGAGTTATATTATTGAAGTTAATTTGATCATTAACAAGTTCATAGTTAAAGTTGATCAGCTTGTTGCTTGCGTCCGTCATTTGTACGGTAACATGACTTGTCCCGGATATGGGGGCTAGCTGCGCACGTTGTTCTTCCGTTAGTGTAATGTTGTCGGAACCGGATGGTACGGTAATTGTGATTGTTGAAGTTTCATTAGAAGCGGTAGCCTGATTCCATGCTGTAACGAATGTATCAGCACTATTGGCTGTATAATCAGCGGCTGTAGCGATGGAGAAACTGCCAAGGCAGGCCATAACGGCAACCAGCAACATTTGTGGGAGTCTTAATTTCATGCTTTTTATTTGTTTAATGATTAGGTGGTTATGCGTTCGTGATAATCACGAAGCTTAGGGAGTTAGATGATTTTTATCCCGTGATGTTCATTGAGATGACATGGGATAAAAAGGTGGGGATAATAGCAAATATTATTTATTATGTGTCTGTTATAATTATGCTTCGTAAGCTTAGGTCATGACAGTTTTTTTACCAAGACCAACTCCCCTCAAGAACAACTTGAGGGAATCAGATAAAACAGACGGATTCCTTTTTTAAGGAAAAAGGATTATTCCACTTCCCATTCTTCTACTAAACCAGGGGGAAACTCATCTAAGAAACGAGAAGGGATTTGCATAAACGTGCTTCCTTGAGCACGATTGTTCCAGCGGGGATAAGTTAGATAAAGTTGATCCTTAGCTCGTGTGATTCCTACATAGAAAAGGCGGCGCTCTTCTTCCATTCCTGCTAAGTCGCCATCGTCAATAATTCGCTGATGTGGGAACATTCCATCACATAAACCAATGAGGAAAACAACAGACCATTCCAGTCCCTTAGCTTGGTGAATGGTTGATAGGGTAACAGCTCCATTTGAGAAATCAGATGCGGCGTTTTCTTCATCCGTATTACCTAGTAAAGAAAGCTGGGAGAGAAATTCTTCTGTAGAGTCAAAGCGTTCAGCAAAGCCGGCCAAGTGTAGCAGATCTTGTTTGCGCTGATCGTAGTTCTCAAAAGCAGTCTGCATATATTCATCGTATACGGCTTCGTTGATGGAAACGAGCATAGATGAAGGGTTTGCTATCTTTCCGGCTGGTACAAGCTCATCTAGCGTGTAACAGAGTTGTGTCCAAGCTGATTTGGTTTTGCTGGGAATTGGAAAATCCAGCATCAAGGAGGAAAAAGATTCAGGAGGTGTGTTGGCTCTACTTTCCGGGCAAGATGTCCAGCGTTGCCAGAGTTTTTGTGCCATCCCGGGACCAATTCCGGGGAGTAACGTAGTAATGCGCCGAAAGGAGAGTTCGTCTTTTGGGTTGATCGCAAAGCGCATGAACGCCACAACATCTTTGATGTGCGATTGTTCAAAAAATCGGATTCCGCTGGTGATTCGGAACGGGAGCTCTCCACGGGTTAGTTCCATTTGCAATTCCATGCTGTGGAAATGGGCTCTGTAAAGTACAGCGATCTCTTGCGGCGTTGTACCTTCTTCTATTAAATCCTTGATACGTTGAACGATGAACTTGGCCTGCATTCGGTCATCGTTGAGAGGAACGAGAGCCGGTTGCATTTTCCCGGTTGGTCGTGCGGAACGGAGCTTCTTTTCAATTTGGTATTCGTTGGCAGCTATGGCTGCGTTTGAAAGTTCCAGGATTTCTGGCACGCTACGGTAGTTAGTCTCTATCTTAAACGTCTTGGCAGAGGGATAACGAGTCGTGAAACTGAGGATGTTCTCCATGTCCGCTCCGCGCCAAGAGTAAATACTTTGAGCATCATCTCCCACCACCATCAGTTGCTTATGTTCCCGAGCGAGCATATCGACGAGTTTGCTTTGAAGATAATTGGTGTCCTGATATTCATCGACAAGGATGTGATGAAAACGGTTACCGTACAGTACCCGCAAGTGTTCTTGTTCTTGAAAAAGCCGTACGACATTGAACAACAGGTCATCAAAGTCCATGCTGTTAGATTCTTGCTTTCGAGCTTTATATTGCTCGTGAACATCCAAAATACACTCCAAATGATTGTCTAAGTAGGGATAGGATTGTTCCAGCGTTTTTTGAATATTGTTCCCTTCATTGTCTGCTAAGCTGAACAGAGATGATAGGACCTCAGCTTTGGGAAACCGAATAGCTTTTTCATCCAGTTTAAGGGATTTGATGATGCTCTTAATCATGGATTTGCGGTCATCGGAATCCATGATCGTAAATGCATGGCTATAGCCTAAGTATTCCGCATGTCGCCGTAGAATGCGATTTGCTATGGAGTGAAATGTCCCTCCCCATAGGCGAGATTGATCCAATGGAATGAGCGAATGAACTCGTTCCGTCATTTCCTTTGCCGCTTTGTTGGTGAAGGTGAGCAACAGGATGTTCCATGGGTCTACCCCATGATCCAAAAGCCATGCTACGCGATAAGTTAGCGTACGCGTTTTGCCTGAACCCGCTCCTGCAATAACGAGAGCCGGACCCGGATCTGAAGAAACTGCAGCGTATTGTTCTTCATTAAGTTCTGCTCGGTAGTCGATTCCTGAAATGGAGGCAGATGGTGCATTCTCTTGCTTGATAACGTATCGGCGTGCCATGGAGATTTAACAAAAATGAAGCATGATTAATAAAGTCTGTAGACGGCAGATCTTTTATTATTAATTCTTTATGTTCATTTTAAAAGTCCAAGTACATTTCTGCCCGACGGTTTTCTCTGCGAGCTTCATTTCGTGTCCCTTCATCGGCGCTGGGAGAATAGGTCCGGCGTGGTTGTGATTTGCCGAATCCCTTTGTAACGATTCTTTCTGCCGGGACTCCAAATTGTACAAGCTGAGCTTTCACGGCATTGGCTCGACGCTCGGAGAGTCCTTGATTGTAACGTTCTCCGCCTATGTCATCCGTATGTCCGCTAATCTCCAGTTTTTTGCCATCATCCAATTTAATGGCTTCTGCTACGATTTGAAGCTGTCGTTCGGAACGTTTGGAAAGAGTGTCTTCATTAAATCCGAAGAATAGAGCAAGAGAATCGCCTCCTTGCGGATTTTTTACAATAGGGATGAAGAAGTCATCTCCTGCTCCCTGTCGTTTGGTATAGGCTTCTAACATACTGTCCAGAGATGCTTCTGCAATCAACCATTGTTTTCCCATTTTTGCAACGGTCAGGCCTATGTTACCGGCTTTTCTCCCCATCGAGTCTTGGAGGTGAACAAAGAATCCCGCATGACTATCCGCTTCATAAGCTGTTTTAATAGGCGCGTCTTCTCGTAAGCGGAATGCCCCTTCTTCAAACAGGATACATAATCCGGCGATAGTGGCATCTTGTACCTTGGCTTGGTCAACAAAGCTTCTGGCCGTTCGGAAGTCCGCCTTAGCAACAGATTCCATAAAAGAGCTGACAATACCCATGGGGTCATTCATAACCATGGGAGCTACTTGATCCTTGGCTAAGTCTTGTTTGCTGGGTAAGGTAAGGTTATCTAGTGTCCATTGTTGTTGATCATTGCGTTTCATGTCCAGATAACCTCGTGCGCCACTGCTGAAATTAAGCGTGTATCTGGCTGTTGGATTAGACCCTTGAGTGTTTGCTCCAATGCTGGTAATACTTGGGGTGGAAAGCCGTATATGGCGAGCTTCCATAAGCTCCCGGATGAGGTCCCCCTGGACTTCTGTTATAGCTTTTTGAAGTTCTAAAGATTTCAGTGTTTGTTCATCTTTATCCCGAATAATTTTGACGATAGCTTGAGCCAAGTGCTGGGGAGTGCTGAGATTGATTACAGAATGAGGCGTGGACGTTTGCTGATTAATTTCTTCTTTGGAAAGCGGGTCCACTGTCGGGGTTTCTGGGATGGTTTTCCGCTCTGGAACTTCTGTAGTAGAGGGAGTGCCTGCTTCGTTCGCTGTTTCTTTTTGCTTATTTAAAAATAAAAAGACTAAGGCTAAGCTTCCTACTACTAAAAAGCTGATAATAAAAGCGGATATGGTAGATGAGTTTTTCATGAACAGGATATTTGATATAAGATCAGGCGGTTAGTGCGTTCAATAATTTGATATGGATCCCGTCAAAGCCTCCGTTGCTCATGACTAGTATAACGTCACCCGGTTGGGCTTTCTTGCAAACGGTGGATACGATTTCTTGAGCATGTCCTCCAATCATGGCTTCTTTGCCCAGAGCTTTAAGATCTTCCTTTAACTTGGTAAGATCCAGACGTTGGCCTGGAGCTACTTTGTCAGGATGATCGACTGCTGCTACGATGGGAAAATCCGCGGTCGCTAGGGAGATTGCCAATTCATTTTGAAAAATGTTTCTGCGAGTGGTGTTGGAGCGTGGTTCAAAAATGGCCCAAACGCGCGATTCCGGGTAACGTTGGCGAATACCTAAGATGGATTGTTTGATGGCTGTGGGGTGATGAGCGAAGTCATCAATCACAGCAATGTTGTTAACTATGCCTTTAACTTCTTGGCGACGAGCAACGCCTTGAAAGCGACTCATAGATTCTGCAAGTTGAGTGGCGTTTAAGCCGGCAAATTGAGCCGCCGCAATGGCCATGGCCGCATTTCGAATATTAAACTCTCCTATCATCGGTACATAATACCGAGTCCCTCCTAATGTGAAATGACTACCTTCTGTGGATGTCTTCACATCCAGAATGCGTATGTCGGCAGATTCGTTAAAGCCTAGCGTTTTAATGGGGCAGGGTGCTCCTTTCGCTACATCTAGACAGTTGGGATCATCTGCATTAACCAGGGCTAGTCCGTTGAGAGGGATGATTTGTGTTAGACGTCGGAAGCTTAATTTGATTTCATCCAAAGAGTTGTAGATATCGGCATGGTCAAATTCAATGTTGTTGATAATAACCAGCTCTGGCAGATAGTGCAGGAACTTAGATCGTTTATCAAAAAAGGCTGTGTCGTACTCGTCTCCTTCTAAGACGGAGAAATCAGAATCCGTAAAGCGTCCTCCCCTTCCAAGGTTGCGAGCAATGCCTCCAATCATAAAGCTGGGGTTTAGTCCACAATCTTCCATCAACCATGTTAACATGGAGGTGGTTGTGGTTTTTCCATGCGTTCCTGTTACTACATAGTTCCGTTTCTCCCGCAAAAAGTATTCTTTCATTGTCTCTGGCAAGGACAGGTAACGTAAGCGGCGTTGGAGTACCGCTTCTACCTCTTCATTGCCCCGACTCATGGCATTGCCGATAACGATGATGTCTGCATCATTCGGAATATTGGAGGCCTTGTACCCTTTAAAAAGAGTAATACCTTCTTCTTCCAAGAAGGTGGACATGGGTGGATAAACGTTGTCATCAGAGCCTGTGACAGTGAAACCACGACGAGCCATGGCTGCAGCTACTGCCCCCATGGCTGTTCCGCAGATGCCCAGGAAATGGAAATGTTTGTTCATGACAGAGAGAGAAACTGATTGTTATTTGGAAAAGCTAGGCGCAGCACTACAGGAATCTGCAAGTGCTCGGTCTCGTCGGCGAACGATGCCGTCAGCGATGTCTGTAACCATGCCTGATAAAATGCGTGTGAGGTGACTCCCGATTCTGTAGTCCGCTGGTGCTATAAAGTTCACTCGGTCGGAATTGGAGGCCAAATTGTAACACTTGCGAAAACTGTGCCCGGTTTCGTCTTCCGGATTGTATACGGCAACGGCATGACCTCCATTCCGGCGCATGACGGTAAAGCAGGGAACATCAGTTGGGCCATCGCCAATATAAATCATGTTTGAAAAAGGAATAGGGCGCATATCTTCGGGCATGTGGTCATTTACATCTTGGTTGTAGTCCAGCATTCCTTTATTGATGCGGAAAAGATACTGGGTCTTTGTGGTATGGGAAATGACTCTTTTAGGAAAATTGATATGTCCATTTTCTTCGCTGAACTCACACCCAAATACAGCCTTAAAATATGGTCGCAGAGCTGAACCATCTATTAAGGCTTTTAAGCCAGAAGAGATAATGTAATATTCTATGCTAATACCTAAATCCGTATGAATGGATGATAAGGACATAGATGGAAAGTCATTAAAAAATCCCGGAAGTCCTGGATAAAAAGTAAGACGTTCGCCCAGTTGGGTCAGCTTCGCATTGCTGACGCGATCCAGAGAAAGAGCGTCTAGTAAACTTTTCATATAAATCAACTCTCCGTCCCAGCCTTCTTTTTCCCCTGTAGCATTACATTTTGTCCAGAATTCCTGTGGAGAGATGCCGAACTCCGGGAAAATGGCCTGATCTTGCATGTAGGAAGGGCTCAGAGTCTGATCATAATCAAAAACCAAGGCGATTGTATTTTGAGGAGATGACATGAGAAGAGTAGAAAGTGGATTACATACGGAATTGATCGCCCAAATACTGTTTGCGGGCGATGGGGTCATTGGCGATTTCTTCGGAAGTGCCCTGTTTGATCACTTTTCCTTCAAATAAGATATAAGCACGGTCTACTATGTGAAGCGTCTCGCGCACGTTATGGTCCGTAATTAGAATGGAAAGCCCATCTGTATCGCGAAGTTCCATGACGATTTTTTGAATGTCTGATACGGCTATGGGATCCACTCCGCTGAATGGTTCATCTAACATGAGCAATTTTGGACTGGTTGCCAGCGCACGAGCAATGGTTAACCGTCTCTTTTCTCCCCCGGAAAGCTGAATAGCCATGGATCGGCGCAATTTAGTAATGCCAAAGCGATCCATTAGCTCAACAGCTCGGTCTTTTTGTTGGCGGGAGGTCATGTCTTTGCGGGTTTGAAGAATGGCTAGAAGGTTGTCTTCTACGGAAAGTTTACGAAAGATGGATTCTTCTTGCGGAAGATATCCCATTCCTCGTTTGGCTCGCAGGTTCATCGGCAATTCTGTGATGTCTTCATCAGCAAAAATGACACGCCCTTGATCTGGGCGTACTAGCCCTGCTACCATATAAAAGGAGGTTGTTTTTCCTGCACCGTTTGGTCCCAACAATCCTACAATTTCTCCATGGCCTACTGTTAAGCTGACCTGGTTTACCACAGTACGTGTTTTATAGGTTTTGCAAATACCCTCGGCGTTTAATAAGGGAGATGTGGGGGAAGAACTCACAGTTGGTGTTCGTCTTTCTATTTTTTCTGGATAGAGACTTTTTTGTCTACATGGCGGAACGTGGTTTTTGTCCCGCGACTGCTGTACATATTCCCATTGGAATATATACGGATAAATGCATCTTTGTTCGGATTTTTTACGATGACATCGGGAGTAATGATGATGGGGGAGCCTGTTAGGATGATTTCTCCTGTTTTAGCGTTGTAGGTAACGTTCTCTGCTTGCGCAGTACTAGTGGCTCCTTCTTTATCTGTGTAACTGGCTTTTACGTTGCCCGACGCAGCAATCATTTTAATAGAATCATAATTGAAATTGCCATTATTAGGAATTGTAAAGCTCGCTTGGGTATTCTTTGGGCGATTGGTGGGTTTGGCTTCTTCGGTTGGTTTGGATGCCATATCCGCATAAATCTTCAAGTGTTCTGTACAGTCAATGGATAGGTTGGCATTGCGTACCCGAACATTTTTAATGAATACCAGCACTCCTTCTTCCATATCAAAGTACAGATCTCCATCACAATCTGTTGAATACAGCTCATTTGGTGAGCCGTTTTGCAAGAATGACTCTTCCGTAGGATGTGTAGTGAGAGTTTGTGTGTTTTCTTGTATCCCGTGTTGTTGTCGGAACTCTTGAATTTGTGCGTTGTTTTTTTTCTCCTTCGCCTGGTAAGCTGCAATAGCTTGTTTTCCTTCTTCTGTTTCTCTTGCCGTGGAAACAGGAGCTAAAGCTTTTTTTTGTTGAGTTGCTTCTTCTGTTGTTAGTGGGCGAACAATGTCAACAGGTGGTGTGAGTGGTGGCTCCAGTTGTGGATTCAACTCTTTGGGGAGGGGTTGAACAATATGAGCAGGAACGTTATCGGCAGAAGCGTAGGTAAGTCCGCCTGTCAGCGCTAGTAACAGAAAGGTAAGCTTGTTCATAAAGAAATGGTTACTTGTTGTTTTTGCCAATGCGTATGGTTGTTTGAACGGGTCCTAAAATAATACCTTTCTTAATGTCGGTATCCATATAAAGGCCTGAGCCTTTGGCAGAGAAGTTTTCTTCTTTTAGAGTAGTCTCTTCTCGAGAAATCACTAGCTTTTTGTTTAGAAAATAAGAGGCGTCTTTCGTGAAAAAATGGGATGGCTGATTGTTTTTCCCATACAGATACACATTCAGCATAGTTGTTGCAATTTCTTGCGGTGAGGCTACGAGTACGCGCCCCGCTGTCAACAACATAGACAAACGTGGTCCCTCATAGCGTGTCAGACTGACCCTAGGAAGTTCGCGTCCTACAGGTAATAGTTCTAGCATGGGCAACTTCTTGTCTACTCCGGCAAAGGGAGAAGAGGTCGGTAGGTTACTTTCGCCCTGTGCTGCCATACCACACAGAATGATTGTGGACAAACATGTGGACAGCAATCTCATGATGATTGAATAATTGCTTGATGAATTGATTGTAAACGTTTCAGTACGCTTTCAAGTTGATGTAGAGGAATTTGGTTGGGTCCATCGGATAGTGCTTTGGAAGGGTCTTTGTGTACTTCCATGAAGACTCCATCTATACTGCCCGTTGCCATAGCTGAGGAGGCTAGTACAGGGGCTAGTTCGCTGTCTCCTCCGGTTGTCCCTCCCAAACCACCAGGTTTTTGGACGGCGTGAGTAGCGTCGAACACAACAGGAAAGCCCTCTTTTTTCATCCAGTACAGAGAGCGCATATCTACTACCAGATTGTTATAACCAAAGGTAGTTCCTCGTTCACACATCATGAACTTATCGCAACCGAAAGCGTGCATTTTTTCCCCAATGTTGATGGTATCCCATGGGGCTAAAAATTGTCCTTTCTTAATGTTAACGGGGCGTCCGCTTTTAGCACAGGCTTCCAGAAGGTCCGTTTGCCGGCACAAAAAAGCTGGGATTTGTAATAGATCTATACTTTCGGCTGCAATTTCAGCTTCTTGAGCGGTATGTACATCCGTGACGATGGGGAGGTTTAGTTCTTTGCCGATTTCTGACAAAATGCGACAACCTTCTCGTACTCCGGGGCCTCGGAATGAGGTGACAGATGTGCGATTGGCTTTGTCATAGGAGGCTTTGAAGATGAGGGGAACATTCAGCTTTTGTGCAATGGATTTGATGGAGCGAGCCATTTCCCAAACAAAGGATTCGCATTCCAGTGAACATGGCCCCAGAAGATAGAACGGTTGTGAACCGCCGATTTCAACGGATTGAATGTAAAACGACATAAAACAAAACCTGTATGTCCTTATATTATGGAGGGAGCAAGTCATTCGGTCAAGCCACTATCCTGCCTCTGTTAGGAGATTTGGCGATGAAGATTTATTTCTACGAGAAGTATCTTTTTGAGTTCTCTATAATCGATTTTGTCCAAATATGGTAAATGTTTTAAACGGTACGTTAAATGGAGGGAATATGGATCGGGAAAGCGTATGGAGTTGCCGCTATTCGGACTTTTTGTTATAAGTGGCAATCATGCAACATTTCTGCATGAATAAATGACAGGATGCTCCCCTTAGTGGTCTTACCGAAATGCCCAGGAAGATTTATAAACTTTTTATTTCTTATGATGAAGCCGGAGCTGAATTGCGGAAGCATATGGTAGAGCAGGATCAATGTTCAAACAACCGTGTTTGGGAAGCGTCTTTTCGTGGTTTGACTGTGGAGGATTTGCCTCCAGGTGATGGTGTAATTTGGGTTTACCCTGTTTTCATGCAGAGTGGCGTGACCGTGACTGTGACATTGCCGGAATTGCTTCGTACGCTGTATGCCGAGAACGGTCAGTATCCGGAACTTGTTTTTAAACCTGTATGGGGTGCCTGTTTCAATGATATTGTTTTTAGGGTAGTGCCCACCTTGCAAAAGGAATTGAAAGGGGCGGTATCCCTGTTGGTTGTAGCCCATGGAGTAACAGAAATGGTGCTTGCTCCCGAGCCGGTGCAATTTCTTAAGCATTTGGAGACCTTACTTCCAGAAGGAACGGATATGGCACTTGCATACTTTGGCGCATCTCCTTCAGTGGAAGATGTTTTACCTAAATTAAAGTGGCAAAAGGTAATAGTGTTGCCCTTCCTGATCGGAAAAGGAAAGCATATGCTGGAAGATATGCCTACTCCGGAATTGGCTTCACGATATGGGAAAACGTTAAAAATATTGCCTCCGTTCGGTGTGTTTTATTTGCAAATGGAACGGGAAAACATGAAAGCTGGCTTGGGAGATGTAGGCGTTTGATATAACAGAGGTTAGCTGTTAGGCAGAACTTGTAAGAAAAGATGACAGTCTTCTTTGTATCGAGATGAATATGCAACATTTTTTCTCTTTTCCCTATTTGCCTCAATAAAAGAAGTCTTCTGTTAGGAAAGGTAACAAGCAAAGATGATTATTTCTGCTGAAATATCGTTTCCGTTAATTTCTATTTCCTTAATAGGAAAAGTTTTTTCGTATTACATATTCCTTGTATATAACAAATCACCAAGACTCTCCGGATAGGGTACTTGGTGATTTGTTTTTACATTATGTGTGGAATATGTGACAGAGTATTTTCAGTTTCCGGAAACAGTGGTTGTATACTTATTATAAATGCCTAGGATGCTATAAACCTTGGTGTCTACTGCTGAGACAGTCTTGATACCTCCGTTTTTTTTGGCTGCTTCAATGGAGGAATCTCCCAAAGCGACCAATCCGCAGTAGGATTTAGATTCAGATTGACCAGTCTTGATGCCACTGGCGGATGTTGCCATCTGAGGTTGGTTGATATCCGAATAGATGATGCCTATAGGCTGTATTGTCCCGCAATTGCACAGAAGTGTTGTGCAGGCTATACCAAGTAATAATGTCTTCATTGTATTGATGTGAATATGTTGTAGGCTCTGCTGACACTTTCAGGATAAAGTAGATGACTGAGGCGTCAGCAATGATAGTGATGTATCTCTTTTAGAGAATTTAGTCAACAATAAATATCAAAAAGAGATATTTATTGTTGAGTGGTTTTGTGGCATGGCGATCTCAAGAAGGAGCAAATGAATGAATGTTTATGATGTGGGTATTGTTGTAAATACGCAATGATTAATGGATTGTTGTGAGATATTGTTTGTTTCTGTTAATGGAATAGTAAAGGGTGTTTTATTGGATGGTATGTTCTCAAAAAGATATTTTGAGAACTTGGCCCTATACTTCAAAGGTAATAGGCGAACTTTTTACATAAACGGTGTTTTTCTAAATAAGATAGAAAGAAAGGTAAGTTCAAATTGTTTTGAATGTATAGGTGTGGAATTTTCGAATAGCTATAGAGTTTAGTGTTACTTTGAAATTGATAATTCGTTATCTTTGTTGTCTTTTCCCAAAGTGTATTTTTACGCAATAAGCATGTTGTAGAGCTAACAAGGTCTTTCATAAATTCCGCTTTCGTCAGAATCCTGAAACAGTGGAATGGTGTCGTAAATCAGTGTTTTATGCTTTGACAAACAAGGGAGGATAGTGTATCATACTTCTCCCTCGCGTAATTCGGCGCAGTCTAAACAATGGAGATCGGAGGGGTAAAAAGCGTCGAAGTCTCCAAAACAGCTTTTCCTGCCGCAAGGAAAGCCACCCACAATACATATATGATTAATGATCTGATTAACCAGATGGTTGAAGCCGGTGTTCATTTGGGGCACCAAACTCGTAAATGGCATCCCAGCATGAAGAAATACCTCCTTAAGGATAAGGCTGGTATTCATATTATCAATCTTGAAGAAACAGAAAAATGCTTGGATAAGGCTTGTTCTTTCCTGGCTGATTTGGCTCGTCGTAACAAGAAGATTCTTTTCGTTGGCTGCAAGCGCCAGGCTCAGGATGCTGTCCGTGAAGCTGCTGAAGCTACCGGTCAGTATTACGTCAACCATCGTTGGCTTGGTGGTATGCTCACCAATATGACTACGATCCGCAAGAGCATTGAGCGTCTCGCTTATTTGGAAGGCATTGAAAAGACTCCTGATTTCAAGAGTATGTCCAAGAAAGAATTGGCTGCTCTCGATCGCGAACGTCAGAAATTAGAACGCAACTTGCAGGGTATTCGTAATATGGGTGGCGCTCCGGACGCTATGGTGGCGATTGGTGCCGATCATGAAGATATCGCTATCCGCGAAGCTCATCGCTTGAATATTCCTGTTTGCGTTTTGGTTGACACCAATGCCGATCCGAAGAATATCGATTTCCCCATTCCCGGAAACGATGACGCTGTCCGTTCCATTCGTTTGATCTTGGACTGCATGGTTAAGGCTATTAACGAAGGTAAGGGCTCTGTCTCTGAAGCCTAAATAAACCCCATTTAGAAAGACTAGAAATACTATGGCAGAAATTACTGCAGCTCTCGTTAAGGCTCTTCGTGACAAAACGGATGCCGGCATGATGGATTGCAAAAAGGCCCTCAACGAATGCAACGGGGATATGGAAGCAGCCGTAAAGTACCTTCGTGAAAAGGGTATTGCTAAGGCTGCTGCTAAAGCTGATCGTGATGCCAACGAAGGCGTAATTCGCGCTACTGTGGCTTCGTGCGGTTGCTCCGGTATCATTCTTGAACTTAATTGTGAGACGGACTTCTGCGCTAAAGGCGATAAGTTCCAGGGGTTGGTAAATGATGTTACCAATGCTCTTATGGATTCTAAAGCTACGACCCTCGATGAAGCTCTTCAAGTTTCTATGGCTGAGGGGACTGCAGAGGAATACATTAAGGCTATGTGTAGCTCTATCGGTGAAAACATGGCTTTACGTAAGTTTGCTCGCCTGACTGTGGATGGAGTCGGTTCCGTTGTCTCTTATATCCACATGGGTGGTAAGGTTGGTGTCCTGCTGTCTCTTAAAGCCGGTAAGGAAGAGACTGTTAAGTCTGATGCATTCAAGACCCTTGCCAAGGATTTGACATTACATATTGCTGCTGCAGCTCCAAAGAGTGTCAGTTCTGATAGCTTGGATCCTGCTTTTGTTGCTGAAGAACAAGAAATTGCAAAACAACAGCTTATTCAGGCCGGTAAGCCCGAACATCTGTTGGAAAAGATTTTGCCTGGCAAGTTGAAGGCTTTATATGCCCAGTCCTGCTTATTGAATCAGGAATTTGTTAAGGATTCTTCTTTGACAGTAGAAGCTTTGCTTAAGCAAGTAGGTAAGGAACTTGGTGATGAAATCCTCATTTCATCCTTTGTTCGTTATCAGCTTGGTGCATAAGTTTTACGCTGGCACTAATTTTAAGAGCCGTTCCTCTAACAGGATCGGCTCTTTTTGTAGTTCGCATGCTGTCATGATTGTTCTCTTGTTTTAAGTTTAGGTACTTGTAAAATCGTTATGTATGGCTTTTCTGGAATTGGAGCATGTGAGCGTTATTTTTCCTGCTACACAGGATGCTTTTTTATCCCGTAAATCTACATCCGTTGTTGCAGTGGATGAAGTATCTTTATCTGTGGAGAAAGGCGAAATTTTAGGACTGGTCGGTGAATCCGGATGTGGAAAGTCTACCTTGTCTCGTGTTGTCATGTTGCTTCAGAAACCTACAGAGGGCCGTGTTATATTGGAGGGAGAGGATTTGACAAATCTTTCAGTGGCTGAAGTCAGAAAACGCCGTCCGGATTTTCAAATGATTTTTCAAGATCCATATGCTTCACTGAATCCTCGATTTACCATTTATTCGACATTAAAGGAAGCGTTGCGATGCCGTCGTAAGAAACTCCTGACACAGATGCGGGATGAAGTTGCGGAATTGATGGAACGGGTAGGGTTAAGTCCTTCTCTCATGAACAAATACCCTCATGAGTTTTCTGGTGGACAACGGCAACGTATAGCTATTGCTCGTGCGTTAGCGACTGAACCTAAGCTTATTATAGCAGATGAGCCTGTCTCTGCTCTGGATGTTTCTATCCAGTCACAGATATTGAACCTCTTAGATTCTTTAGTTAGAGATTTGAACTTAACAATGATTTTTATTTCGCATGACTTGTCTGTAGTTCATTATATTGCAGATCGTATCGCTGTGATGCGTAAAGGTCGCATTGTGGAATATGGCGAGGCTAATAAAGTGTTTTCTTCACCGGAGCATGAGTATACTCATGCTCTATTAGCAGCGATTCCTCATCTTTAGCTTGATGTTGTTAACCTAAGTACCTTGGTTAGAAAAAGGAATAAGAGTTTTTCTATTATAGAATCAAGATGCGACCGTCTGCATTTCTTGAATACATTTGCTCATCAAAACGGTATCTATTTCATGAACGTCTTGGCCATGACCGATCTCAGTAAGCATTAAGATTGTTAAATGCCCTCCTAAATGTTCCCGGAATGCTTCAAGTCCGTTAAGTACTTCGTACGTGTTGTTGGTTGTTTTGTGAGCAAGTAGAGGGTGAAATACGGGTAAGCCCAATGTTTTTAATACGGAGGTGATTTTTTCGGCATCTGTAGCAGAGAGCCAGCCTTTTTTGACAGAATAAAGAATATCTAGACACATCCCTACAGAAACAGCTTCAGCATGACCAAGTGTGTAGCCGGACATTGTTTCCATGTAATGAGCTGACCAGTGTCCAAAATCCAGTGGGCGACTGGAGCCTAGTTCAAAGGCATCTCCACCGCATGCAATATGGGAAGCGTGGAGTAAGGCAGAGCGTTTTACTGCGTATTCTAAAGTCTTTTCTTCGCAGGCTGCTAGTGCAGGTGCATTGTTTGCCAACCAATAGAAAAAATCGGGGTCTTTTACAACGGCAACCTTTACGACTTCTGCAAGGCCTGCTCGTTTTAAGGATAACGGTTGAGAATGTAAAAAGCAGAAATCGTTAAGGGTAGCCCAAGCAACAGCAAAAGTTCCTAAATAGTTTTTTTGTCCCATGAAATTGATGCCATTTTTAACACCAACTCCGGAATCCGCTTGGGATAGGGTAGTGGTAGGTATACGTACCAAACGGATGCCTCGGTGTGCTGTTGCTGCGGCAAAACCTGTTATATCTAGGAATGCACCACCTCCTACAGCGATGATGTAGGAATGTCGGTCAATTCCTGCTTTTACAATATGGCTTAAGGCTGTTTCCCACGCAGAAAATCCGGTCTTGGAGGCTTCTCCTCCTGGCACAAAGCGATACCCGGTATAAATCAGTGCTCCTGCATTTTTTTTAAAGTATCGGTCAATATTTGTTGGGAGTTCCGGATAAAACTGTTCTAATCCATCTTCTATCAGTACCAAAATACGTCCTCCGTCTCTCTGTTCCAGAATGTCTGCAAGTGTGGAGTTTTCTGGTTTGAAAACTTCGTGAGTAAAACCCGTTCTGTAGGGAAAGTTCAGACAGATATTTTGTGAATGAAAGGGCATTTTAGGAAATATGGAGAGGTGCAAACACTTGTCTTTTAGTTCCTGCGTAATACAGGGACGGCCCTCATTTGGATGAACTGATCTGCTTTGGCTGCTTCTTTTTGGGACATATACATCGTATATGGCTGTTGCGTTATTTCAATGCGATGCATTCCATCAGGAGAGGGTTTATCCAAAAGCTGGTTCAGATGGTTAAAGTTTTTTACTTGTACTCCATTGATTTTTTCCACAATGGCAGGGCTCATTTGAGCATATCCTAAAGTAGCTTGGGTTGGCAGGGCTACTAGGAAAACCACGATTTCATCTATGCCCTTTTTACGAATATCTTCTTTTTTCTGAATTGCTTCTATTAAGTTAATATGTGGACGATTTTTGCTGATTTTGTTGATTTCTTCCAGCAGTGCTCCTGTTAAAGGAACGAACACCAGTCCACCATAAATACGGTAAGACGGATTAGAAATGAAAGGCTCTGGATTAATCAGATCCTCATCCAGGACACTTCTGTCTAGCTTTACGGTTAAAGTTTTGGGTGTACTGATGCCATCTTTGTTTTTACGACGAATAACTAGTGTAATGTTATCCCCCGGCATGGCAGAATCCCGGAATAAGTAGTTTGCAGAAACCGGACCAAGTGCAGGATCTTTGAGCAGTCCCTTGCTATCCAAAGAAAAGCCGTTAACGCTTTCCACAACATCGCCGGGGCGTACCCCTGATTTATAAAAGGAACTGTAATTCGGAAGCTTGGCTATATAAAGCCCTCCGCCTGTTTCCGAAAGTCCGAGAAATTTACGAAAAACAGGATCTGTCAGTTCTGTTACCTCTGCCCCATCTGCTGGAAAACCAATATAATGGCCAGAACGAGCTTGTTCAAGAAACCGAGAAATCATGGTATGAGTTATGGCCAGAACTTTTTGCGCAGATGGATCACAGTTGTTGCTGAGGCCTACCAATTCATTGTCTCTCATAATGGGGTTACTTGCGCCACCTTTTAGGGGAGTGACGGAGGATTTTACGTTGTACAGTACGAATGGTTCTCCATTCGTAAATGGACAGGTGCTTTCTGTGGCCTGAAGTGTTCCAGAGGTTGTTATGGGGAGACCATCTGCATTAAATTGCCAGAACGTTACCTGATCATTTAAGCGCGGAGCTTTACCCAGTGTAACGGGAATTAGTTTGTTCAAAAAAGTCTCATCCTTTTCATTTTTTAGACGCAACAAGGCAAGATTGGCCTCTGGATCAAAGGCCGTTACTGTAACGGGAACCGTCTGAGAGCTATCTGCAGAAGTTATTTCAATGAAACTTGCAGAGTAAACAATATTAGCAGTTGTTAAAATATTACCGTTTCCTAGATAAATACCAAACCCTTGGCTGTAAGATGGATTTTCTTTACTCCATGGCTGAATCATAGAATAGCCTTGATTGGTAGCGTGAATGCCTACCATGGAGTTTGTAGGGGATGGAGTAGAATTTGACGGAAGCCTGTTTATGGATTGCTTTTGGGATTCTTCCGAGCGTTGTTTCGGTTGGGTAGTATATGCTACTTGCTCAGAACTGTACGATTGCAAGTTACTGAGCAATAGTAGAGAAGCTAGAAAGGAGAAAGAAAAAATATTCATGGAGGTTAATGTGCGATGTTAGTATCCGTCTGACGGCTGGGAATGGTACTGTCCAGACGTGCGTTTTTGGAAATGTTGTAAGTCTGAGAGATTCGTTTGTTGGCTGCTTCTATAGATTTTCCTTCAAAGACAAGGGGCCGTTTACCATCTTTTAGTTCAATAACGATGTATTCCGGCATATTTTTGGGGTAAAGAAGTTCATAGGCATGAGAAAGCCCTTTAACCTTAATACCGTTGATTTTTTCTACAACAGAATTGGAAATAGAATCCGACAAGCGAGCATTGATTTCATCATCCAATACTTTGGTGATAATTACCATATCTTCATATTCCACACATCCTCCGTTTTCTTGATAATCTCGAATATCTAAGGCTACGTCCATCATAGAGAAATCCGCCGCTGCAAGAACATTGCGCTGAATAGGCTGAAAGACCAAGCCCCCAAAAACAATATATCGGGGCATTTTATCATATTCTGCCATTAATAAATCTTTAGAAAGTGAGGGCTTCATGATCATTTCCACTTTCATAGGTTTGCCATTGCGAATGATATCCAAAGGCAATCGGTCATTTTTGAAACAGCGTTCAATAAGCTCTTTCATGCTGATTTTCTGGCCTTCTAGTTCTATCATTGCGGAGCTGTCCACATCATAACCATTTACCTTCATTAATAAGTCTCCGTTACGTAGTACGCCGTCCGCTGAGGAACCTTTAAGCACTTTGCCGATAAGCACGCCTTTTTCGTCGTCAGGTAGATTAAATGCTTTCCGCATGGCCGGATTCAAAATGGGAGTGGCTTGAATACCCATATCTACGTATCCATCATAAACGCCGTCTTTAATATCTTCCAAAAAATGACGGATAACGGGTGTGGGAATGACGTACCCTGTATTGTTGGCATTGTTTAGCCCTTGGAAGGCTACGCCAATAACCTTGTCTCCCATTAGCGCAGGACCACCACTGTTACCCGGATTAATTGCCGCATCTACTTGGATAGTTAAGTGTTCTGTATCTCGCGGATGCGCGTATGCCGTAAAGTCAATCCGTGATACCACTCCACGTGTGACGGAAAGTCGGTTCCCTCCGATAGGATAGCCAATGACTCTGACTTCATCTTCCAGATGGGGTAAATTTTTATTAAACTCAAAGGGTTTAATATTTTTAAATGGTTTGGGATCTTCTGCTTCTAGCAATGCTAAATCTGCTTCATGAGCAATGAATTTAACTTTAGCGGGGATTTTACGAGAGTCTCCATACATGGAAATGTAAATGCGCTCTGCGTTACTGACAACGTGAGCATTGGTCATGAAGGCGTTTTCTCCAATTAGAAAACCGGTTCCTCTTCCTCCTGTATAACGACCTGTGTCCCAAGGTGTTGAGTAGTCTGGTGTTAGAGAGTCAACCTCAATTTTTACAACGCCTTTATATTGGTCGTTGATAGAGATTGCGGGAGCAGACATAACTTTATTTGTTTTGAGATTAGAAACGGCCGGTTTATCCGCATGAACGATTGTAATGGCGGATAAGAGGATTCCCATACTGTATGAATATATCTGAAAAGGTCTCATATTTAAAAATGATAATAGTGATACCAAATAAAAATTAGTACGTTACAAGCTACTTTTACGGCTTTGTGTTGCTAAGTTTTTTTGAAAAGATTTAATTTCTTCCAAAAGTGAAGAGAAAAGCTCTGTTACCTTAGCATTAATACGTTTTCCCTCATGGTTCAATTTAATAACTGTTAGCCGGGTTTGTTCTACGCATAAAGCCATTCGTTCAGACATAGTACGATAGTCGGCAACGGATTCTTTCTCTTGAAGTAAGCAGGAAAGGATACGTGGAGTAATGTAACGGATACAGAAGAAAATCTGATTTAATGGTTCTGGTGGTTCTATTCTTCCTTGCTGAGCCTTGTTGATTTCTTTACTAAACTGACGTTGACATAAATCTGTCAGTTCCATAACTTGTTGAAATATTGGGGAAAACATGCAAGATTGTACCTCTTGTGCCTCTTGTTCATTGAGGATGTCAAACAAGCTAAGCATGCCGGTACTTTTACAGGAATAGGGTGATCCCGTTTCTTCCGATTGGGCGATGTTGTTTAGCATTTCATCCCATCCCATAACAAAAGCGACACTGATATCTCCGCTGGGGTTTAGGCGATATTTTTGGAATACTTCTTGGTATGCAATAGCGATAGCTTCTGCTTCTCTCAGTCGTTTGTCCCAGTGGTGGTCAGGTAGATTGCCATCCTCGTGAAAGAGAGAGTAGGCCTTAGTCCATTCCTTTATTTGGGTACGCAACATTTGTTGATTAGCCATAATTTGAACCTGTTCTTCACAGGCGTCCATATTCCATTCGGGAAGGGATACATTGATGGAAAAAGCCGTACTTTCCAGTAGTACCATTTCGTGATTGTCAGTAAACCACTCCAAGTACAAAACATTTTCCATGTTCTTTTTATCTTTGCTGAGTGTTCGGTGACTAGCTGTCATATCTCCGACTACTCCGCAGATGTGCTTGGGAAGCTGGGAGAGTTCTTCTGGAAGCATTTGAGGAGCAGGATTACTGAACTCGGTTATGCTGCCGGCTAAGTCTTGAAGACAGTCCCCATTCAGAGTTATGGTTACCGGGTACAGCATTCCCATAAGCTGTAGCTTAAGTTTGACGATTCCGCGTTTACGATTATCCAGCGTACCGTGTTGGACGTAGTTTGTAATTCTGAAAATCATAGATGGGGAGAAGAAGGGGGCAGATGGAGTAAATTAGGTAATAATTAAATCAACGAGATGCTTTAATATGAGGCAGTTCCTCATTTTTCTTTTCCACCGCCTCCATATTAACAAGTAGTTCTGCAATGGAATCCCATCGACCATGAGTAAGGGCTTCTCGAGATTCTGCTGGCATTCGGATAGGAAAGGAGCCTGAATCCCAGCTGACTGTCATGTTTATAAGATTAATGGTAATAGGTGTTTCAGGATGTTCGGAAACGTATTGAGTTAGTGCGGCAATATCTGCGGCAGATGAACATACGCAGGGTAACCCTATACCTGTACTGTTACCAAAGAATATTTCCGCAAATGATTCTGCGATAATGGCTTTGATCCCAGAACGTTTGATGGTTTGCGGTGCGTGTTCGCGAGAGGAACCACAACCAAAGTTTGCTCCTCCCAAAATGATAGAGGCTCCGTTAAATCGGGGATCATCTATAGGATGGGATTTGGATTGCCCATTTCCGTCAAAACGTTCATCCCAGAACATAACGCCTGTTAATTCATCAAACGTAATACATTTGAGAAACCGGGCAGGAATGATACGATCTGTATCCATATCGGGCCCCGGAATAGGAACGCAGGTTCCGGTAATGGTGGTGAATTGAGTCAGAGACATATAAAGGGAAAATTTGTAAATTAATTTAGGGAAAACACTTCACGTGCATCAGAAACTTTTCCTGTCAGAGCCGCTGCAGCTACCATGACAGGACTCATTAATAAGGTACGTCCGGTTGGACTACCTTGTCGACCTTTGAAATTTCGGTTGGAGGAACTGGCGCAGATTTGATCACCTTGAAGCTTGTCTGGATTCATGGCTAAACACATGGAGCATCCCGGTAGACGCCATTCAAATCCAGCTTCCCGGAAAATGTCAGCAATGCCTTCATCCTCACATTGTTTAGCTGTCATCTGAGATCCCGGTACTGCCAGTGCTCGTACTCCTGGAGATACGTGCCGTCCTTTGATCAAAGCTGCGACTTCTCGAAAATCTGAAATGCGTCCATTGGTGCAAGACCCTATAAAACATACTTGTACCGGAAGTCCTTTGATAGGCATATCTGCTGAGAATTGCATATATTCCAGGGCTTCATTAATCATTTTTCGAGCGTCATCAGTAGCAGCATTAGCTGGGGATGGCGTTTTGTCGTTGATGCCTATATTTTGATCCGGAGAAATGCCCCATGTAACCGTCGGTTCAATGGATTTTCCATCTATTTCCACGATTTCATCGTATTCCGCATCTATATCAGAAGCAAAGCTTAGCCAGCGCGTTACTGCTTTTTCCCATGCTTCTCCAGTAGGTGTAAACAGTCGTCCTTTTAAGTATTCCACGGTAGTTTGGTCCGGGTTTACATAACCACAACGAGCTGCGCCTTCAATGGACATATTACACAAGGTCATGCGTTCGTCCATACTCATGGCTTTAATGACGTCTCCTCCATATTCGTAAGCAAATCCTAAGCCCCCTTTGGCTCCTAATAAGCCAATAATATGTAAGGCTACATCTTTTGCTCGTACGCCGGGGTTTAGTTTGCCGTTAACGTTGATACGCCGTACTTTAAGCGGACTGAGCGCCAAAGTTTGTGTAGCTAGAACATCACGTACCTGAGTCGTTCCGATACCCATAGCAATGGAACCAAACGCACCATGAGTGGCCGTGTGGGAGTCTCCGCATACAATGGTCATTCCGGGCTGGGTAATTCCAAGTTCTGGACCAACCATGTGAACGATGCCTTGTTGCCCAGTGGGGAGGTCAAAGAAACGGATTCCATTTTCTGCACAGTTTTTTCGCAGTTCTTTGATCATGGAATCTGCTGTACTGTCTGCAAAAGGTTCTGTTTGATTATCTGTGGGGATAATGTGATCCACCGTGGCAAATGTGCGTTCAGGATGTCGTACGGTTAGTCCCAAATCGCGAACCATGCCAAAGGCCTGTGGTGAGGTAACTTCATGTAGCAGATGTGTTGCTATGAACAATTGCGTCCTTCCATCCGGTAGAATACAGACGGAATGGGCGTCCCAGATTTTTTGGAAAAGCGTTTTCCCCATAACTGACATAAGCATCCGTCGGTTTGGGAACTGCGTCAAGATACAAGGGTGTATTGTTGATGCGGTCTGTGTCTTACAGAAGGATTTTTTTGAACATTTCCTATATATTTATATCAGGAGGAAGCATTTTTGCCTGAGTGTATTTCTTCTTCAAGGATGGCGATTGCAGGATGTATCAGGTATGTTGTGAAAAAATAAGATTAGAATTTTTATCCGACCAAATTTCTCCAAAAGCATTCCCGACCCGAATTAACAACGCGTCCTTTGATGCTGTATCTGGCATTTCATTTTGAAGGCAGGTCATTTGTACCCCTTGAATACCACATGGGGTAATGGCATGAAATGGAGGGAGAGCTTCTTTTGTTACGTTGAGAGCAAAGCCATGCATAGCAATCCATTTTTTTACTCCAACACCTATGGATGCTATTTTTCGATCTTCTACCCATACACCCACTAACCCTTCACGTATATGAGCTTGAACGCCGAATCTTGCACAGGTTTCAATGATGGCATTTTCTATGGAGGTTATATAGCGGTGAATATCTCTGCCATAACGGTTTAGATCAGTAATGGGATAACCGACCAGTTGACCGGGCCCGTGATAGGTGGCTTGGCCTCCGCGATTGATTTCATGAACGGGGAACGGGAGCACGGAGCCAGGGTGCAAGCTGGCGTGATCCCGAGTGCGTCCGATGGTGTACACCCCTGCATGCTCTAGTAATAATAACTCATTTTCTCGCTCTGGGTCTTCCTGATGAGCCTGAACCAATTGCTCTTGAAGACGTAAAGTTTCCTGATAATCTGCCAGTCCAGGAATGCGGATGATGTTCATGTAGAGAGGGGGAAGTACAGGGGCAATTGTGAGTTTTAGCGAGCTCTGCGCGATTTTTTATTTAAGGCAGTTTGGTATTGTCGTACGGCAGCAGCTAAAGATGCGGCCATGAAATCTTGATAACGTTCCGTAGAGATTAACAAGGCTTCTTGAGGGTTGGACATAAAACCTCCTTCTACTAAAATGGCAGGGTGTTTAATGGTACATAGTACGGAATAACGAGCCCGCTTAATTCCCCTGTCAATCATGGAGATATTTTTTTTGCTGGCAACCGGTCCCCGTAGCATATGGCCTTGTACGGCTGTAGCCAAGGCAATATTCATGCTGTCCTGGCCGTTACCTTGCAATGCATCGTGGCGGATATTGTGAGACATCGAGGAAGATGTCCCAGCCGGTGCTAGTGTGAAAGTTTCTACGCCTCGGGCAGAGACGCCTCCAGAGTTAAAGTGAATGCTGATGAAGATGGCGTTGTTATATTTATTGGCGATACGGACACGTTCCTGAAGCGTAATGAAATTATCTGTATCACGTGTCATGATTACCTGATAACCCATGGACTTCAGGTGAGTACGCAATCTTTTTGCTACGGAGAGGTTGAGATCCGCTTCTCTGCTGATACGATTACGTGCCCCACTATCATGCCCCCCGTGGCCGGGATCAATAACTACAGTATTGAAACTACGTCTGTTGGCGATATAAGTGGGACGTAATACTGGATCAATGATTTTATGAAGATCCATATTGGAAATCATCAATCCTTTGGTTGGATGATCAGCTACAGGGTAAGAAAGTACGAACTTCATATTGTTCATAAACATATCTTGGCTGTGTGCTTGTACGCGGATGATAATTTTTTCCGGGACTTCGTAAACTTTTTGTCTTCCTTCTGTACGTTCTCTAGTCAGCTTATAGTGCGTACGCACTTCTGACATAGGTATATACTGCACTCCATTGATGATTTCCGGAGTCCATCCAAAGGCCGAGGTCAGCGTCAGCAGAAACATGCTAACAACGCAGAACATTACCATAAATGATGTACGAGAGACCGGATACATAGACAATATCACGTTCAGACTAACGGATTTTTTATGCCCGACAAGAGAAAAATCCATGTGAGATTTTTTAATGAATCTTGTTTAGAGAACAAAGAACGGCTCCCTGTGTACAGGGAACCGTTTGAAAGATGGGGGAATAATGAGATACGGTAATTATTTGGACGACGCGTCGTCCATTTTAATTTTGACTTGTTCCTCAATTTCCGCATACAACTCGGGATTGGATTTAAGAGCTTCTTTTGCGGCATCTCGTCCTTGGGCTATTTGAGTGCCGTTGTAGCTGATCCATGAACCACGTTTTTGAATAATATCATATTCTAAAGCCAAATCCAGTAAGCTGCCAACAGAGGAAATCCCTTCATTGTACATGATGTCAAACTCGCATTCTGTGAAGGGGGGAGCTACCTTGTTTTTGACTACTTTAATTTTGGTGCGGTTTCCTGCTACTAAACCATCGGATCCTTTAATTTGACCAATACGGCGAATGTCGACGCGTACAGATGCGTAAAACTTCAGGGCACGGCCACCAGGAGTGGTTTCCGGGTTACCGAACATGACCCCTATTTTTTCACGGATTTGGTTAGTGAAAATACAAACGGTACGAGCTTTAGAGATAAAGCTGGTAAGTTTGCGGAGAGCTGCAGACATAAGGCGTGCTTGTGCTCCCACTGTGGAGTCTCCGATTTCTCCTTCCAGTTCTTGTTTGGTTACCAATGCGGCAACTGAGTCTACGACAACGACGTCAATGGCATTGGAACGTACCAATGCTTCACAGATTTGTAAGGCTTCTTCTCCAGAACTCGGTTGTGAAACCAGCAAGTCATCCAAATTAACGCCCAGTCGGGCAGCATACTGAGGATCCAATGCATGTTCTACGTCAATGAATGCAGCCAGTCCTCCGGATTTTTGAGCTTGAGCTATAGCTGTCAGTGTTAAGGTGGTTTTCCCAGAGGATTCTGGACCGTAGATTTCTACGATTCGACCACGAGCAAAACCGCCCACTCCCAGTGCTCTGTCAATGAGAAGATTGCCTGTAGGGATGACGTCAACTTCCATTTTGACATTGTCTCCAAGGCGCATAATGGCATTTTCACCAAAGTCTTTTTGAATTTGAGAGAGAGCTAGATCAAGGTTGCGTTTGCGGGCTGCAGCCAGTTTTTCCGCTTCGGGGGATAAGGGTGTTTCGTTGCTCATAATATCGTTGAAAAGTATAGCCGGTGCAGTGTTGATGGCAAGTGTTCAGTAGGTCTTTACTGATGTATCGTGTGGAATAAACGAAAGAAGAGTTGGGGTTATTCGGCTATCGGTTCAGCAAGGGGTATGGTTTCGTAAGAATTGTCAAAAATGACGGGAATATTGTGTTCCGGAATGAGATTGATAGAGCTGATTTTACGGTGTGTTTGGCGTGCGTGCTGAAGGGCACGTGCCAATTTTTCTACTTGGCTTTCTAGACCGTAATGACTGAATGTAGCCCGGCAATCATTGGTGAAGTGTACACAGAATGACCAGTCATTAGGGGTTGTAATAGATATAATACCGGGTAAATATTCTGTTATGGGGCCGGAAAGGAGCTCTATTAGTTGCATAGGTGCTTCCAAATCTCGTATACTAACACCATAGCTGAGTTGTCCGGAACTTGGAGGTCTGAGGGCGATAGAAGGCATGGCTTTACCCTGAATGTAGGGGAGGTGAACTTTGGCAATACAGGGGAAAATGACTCCCTCTTTATCAATCAATGCTCCATATTTGAAATCTTTCGGGTGAATCCCAAGTTCTGGACAGTCTATCCAAGCTACAGGAATACGGGCGTCAATGTCTACTAGCAATGTGGGATTGGAAGAGATTCGGCGTTTCACGGAAGCCCGTTTGATGGCAGGACAATTTTTTAGGCGTTCTTCTAGCTTGGAAGTATCTATGGAAAAAATATTGTCATGGGGACCAATCCCCATGACGTCAAACACCTGTTCGGAATTAAAAATGCCATTACTATTTAGAGTGACGGTGTCTATAGAGAGCCAATCGTACTTCAGAATGTAATTTTTCCATAAAAAGACGATAGCTGCAATCAGTCCGAAGATGAGAGAATAAACGGTAATGAGATGATACAATTTACGCCTCAAAAGCCAAAAACGATAGTTTTTGCCCTTGCGTTCTATGGTTTCTTTTCTGGCCTCCTGCTCCAATAAAAGGATTTCTGGCCTTTTAGCAGAGCGGAGAACCGGCGTTGTTGTTTTGTGTGACATCGGGTAGGGGTTTGGGGGGAGGAGCAACTCCCCTCCCTCTGTCAAGATATTACGTTATTGGCGAGGGATTGCTAGCGATAGTTCCGCTATTTTTTCACAAAGCTTTTCGTAAGGACATCCGGCAGCAGCTGCTGCCTTCGGAAGCAAACTGGATGGAGTCATTCCTGGTATCGTGTTGATTTCTAATACAAATGGAGCGTTATCTTCTTCTCGCAATAGTACATCTACACGACCATATACTTCAACGCCAGCGGCATTATAGGCCTTTAGTGCTGCTTCTTGCACTTTAGCAGCTGTTTCTTCTGGAATATCTGCCGGGCAAATATAATCTGTTCCTCCTCCCATGTTCATCCAGGGATATTTGTTGCTTAAATCATAAAATCCGGAGCGAGGACAGATATGAATAACAGGTAATACTTCCCCGTCAATGATGCCAACGGTAAGTTCTTTGCCTTGTATAAACTCTTCTACGAGTACAGTAGAGCCGTGGGTGATGGCTTCTTCCATAGCAGGTATTACATCTTCTTGATTGTGAACGATGTGAACGCCTACACTAGAGCCCTCGCATGGCGGTTTAATAACGAAAGGCAGAGGAATGCTTGGCATGATGATTCCATTAGAGCAATCTAGGATTTCTGCGCGCGGGGTGGGGACATCAGCATTTAAAAATGCCTTTTTAGCTTTCGATTTATCAAAGCAAACGGCACTGGAATGGGAGCCTGCTCCCGTGTATGGGATACCGCGTTTTTCCAGAATAGTTTGGAGTGATCCATCTTCACCAAATGTCCCGTGAATGATGTTGTAGGCTAGTTCTGTTCCTTCTGGTAGTTGAAAATCAGGGCCGTGTACATCTACTTGCGTAATGTTGGTAAATCCGGCTTGAGTTAATGCTTCATAAACGGATTTACCAGAAACGAGCGATACTTCTCGTTCTGCTCCTGGTCCTCCTACCAAAAGAGCGATTTTAAGGTCGCGTTTGAGAGTTTTCATTTTAATATTCAGTAAATGAGTTAGAATTGAGGTTCTCTATCGCCGATAATTTGAGCTTCCGCTTTGAGGTCTATTCCACGATTTTCTTTTGCTTCTTTACGTATCATGTCAATTAGGATGGTGATGTCCCGGGCTTTGGCATGACCTCGATTGATGATGAAATTAGCGTGTATGTTTGATACGCAAGCATCTCCTACGCAGGCATTTTTGAGGCCTAGTTCTTCAATAAGTTTGCCCGCTGGTATTTCTGGTGGATTCTTAAAGATGCATCCGGCACTGGCTTCGGATGGTTGGGAAAGCTTACGCTTGCTCCGTGTTTTTTCTATACCTTGTTTGATTTCCTCTGCGGTGGTAGGTTGTGTTTCAAATTCGGCTTGAAGCACAAAATTATTGATAAGAACCGGAATGGAGCGGTATTGAGCATTTAGTTCATCTTTGGTATGTTTACGTATTTCACCGTCTTCATCTAGGCAAAGAACAGAAACGAGATTTTTAACCATATCTGATCCCATTGCTCCGGCATTCATGCGAAGACTTCCTCCAACATTTCCGGGAATGCCGTCCATCCATTCTATTCCTCCAAGACCATTTTGAGCAGCTACGGAAGCTAGTTTTTTCAATCGCACGCCGGCTCCGACAGTTAAGCGATTCCCTTGAATATTCAATGTATCAAACTCGCCTCCGGTTGGGTGGATAACGGCACCTCGTAACCCTCCGTCTCTAACAATAACGTTAGAACCTCTGCCGATGAGATGTACGGGAATATTTCTATCGCGGCAATAGCAAACTGCCGCTTGCATGGCAAGAAAAGTAGATGGTTCCAACCAGTATTGGGCACACCCTCCCACTCCCATAGTAGTGTGACGAGACATGGGTTCATATAGTTTACCAGGTAGCGGTTCTCCTGTGGAGCGTTTCAAATCTTCCAACAGAGTCAAATCACGGGCAATTCTCATCCCACATTCGTGAACATTTCCGGCTCCCAAGGTTAGAAATAAATCACCATCGTTTAAAGCATTGCCTATAGTATGATGAGCCGTGGTCAAATCGGGAAGATAACAGACTTCTACCGATCCATGTTTATGTATAGCATCAACAATGGTTTGGCCACTGACTCCTGCAATAGGTAGTTCACTTGCGGGATAAACATTTGCTACAAAAACAAGGTCAGCTGCTTGAAGCACCTTGCCAAAGTCATCTGCCAACAATTGTGTTCGTGTGTAACGATGGGGTTGGAAGTAAACAACTAAGCGCTTGGGTTGAAGAGAACGTGCCGTTTGAAGTGTCGCTGCTATTTCTGAGGGATGATGACCGTAGTCGTCTACAATACGAACGAAAGAGGAAAGGTATTTGGTTTCAAATCGTCGTTTGGCTCCGGCAAAGGAAGCTAACCCTCGGGTTATCGCTTGAAAATCCACACCTAGTTCTGTAGCCAAAGCAATTGCTGCTAATGAGTTTAAAACATTATGACGTCCGGGTATACCTAGTTCCACACGCCCTAATTCCTCATCTCTTTTGAAAACAGTGAATAGAGTGCGCCCTCGACGTTCTTGGACGTCTGCTGCTGTATAATCTGCATCAATCCAACCATAGGATATAGAATTAGGGTATTTGGCACAAACATCCGTTGCTCCCGGATGCGCTCGACAATAGATGATTTTACCTCTTGTTTGAGTGCAAAGCTGGTTGAACACGGCTTTGATTTCATCTAAATCTTTGTAATGATCCAGATGTTCCGGTTCAATGTTGAGAACAATGCTGTGTTCTGGAATGTAATTAACCAGTGTCCCATCGCTCTCATCCCCTTCTGCTACTAAATATTCACTGTCTTCGTTCCAGTGTGCATTAGAGCCGAGCACCGGTATTTCTGCACCTACATAATGGCATGGGCGCATTCTACCTTCTCTCATTAGGTGAGCACAGAGGGCTGAAGTAGTAGTTTTTCCATGTGTACCGGAAACTACAACACCTTTTTTCCCATTAAGTATGGCTGCCAAGCATTCTGCTCGACGGACGCAAGGAATATTTAGTTGGCGTGCCGCGGAAAGGGCAGGATTATCTTCACGGATAGCACTGGAATAAATAACTATTTCTGCATCGGAAACGGCATCTGCAGAATGCGGACAAGAAAAAGCCAATCCCAAGCCTTGAAGGCGTTCTGTTTCTGTACTGGTAACCCGATCACAACCGCTTACTTTGTGCCCCATTTCCATCAGCATTAGCGCCAATCCGGACATACCGGATCCTGCTACTCCTATGAGGTGAAGCCTTGCCGGGTGATCCCTGTCTATCAATCGTTTGCGTAAATTCTCAATCATGAGCTGGTATGTTGTCCGTGTTTTCGATAACATTGGCAATACGGGATACTGCATCAGGTGTATCCAGACGTAAAGCACATTCATTCATGCTAGCTAACAGAGAAGAGTCCTTAAAGACTTCATTTAAGAAAGCTGTTATATCATTTGGAGTTAAGGTGTTTTCCCTCATCATTCGTGCAGCACCGTGAGCTGCAAAAACTCGTGCATTATGCGCTTGATGATCATCTGCAGCAAAAGGATAAGGTACGAGTAAGGCTGCTTTTCCCATATGGGCTAATTCCGTTAAACTAGAGGCTCCAGAACGAGAAATAACTACATCTGCTGCGGCATAGGCCGTAGCCATTGCAGAACAAAATTCAATGACGTGTACATGAGGCATATCTGCTGTCAGTTGATTGACTCGTTCAAAGTCTGCCGATCCAGTAATGATAAGAAAGTCACACAGTTTCGAACAATGTTGCGCCGCTTCAATAACTAGAGAATTAAGGTTTTTTGCTCCTTGAGAACCTCCCATTACTAATGTTATACGGCGATCCAAAGGAAGATTAAGTTCTTTGCGAGATTCATTTTTATCTTTCCGTATAACCATTTCTTGCCTTATCGGAGTTCCGGTGACAATGCATTTAGCTGAGTTAAAATAGTGTTTGGCTTCTTCAATACCTAATAGTACGTTTGTGCAGCATTTAGCGGTCATGCGGTTGGCCTTGCCCGGTAATGCATTGGAGTCATGTATATAATTGCGAATGCCTTTACGGTGAGCCGCATAAACAGGTGGAAATGAGGTAAATCCCCCCATGCCGATCACGACGTCTGCATTTACTGAGTCAAGCAAATTGCTACTAAAACGAATGGCTTTGTATAATTTAATGATAAAACCAAACAATGCTAGAGAAGGAATCTTTGGCATTGCAATGGCTTCAATCGTTCGAAAATCCAAATCACCGTAATTTTTACAAGCCTGTGCATCTACCTTTTTTTGAGAAATAAGCAAGGTAACATTATGCCCGCGTGTTTTTAATTCTTGAGCTACGGCGATGCCAGGGAAGAGGTGTCCCCCGGTACCACCGCAGGCAATCACAATATTTAAAGAGGTTTGTTCATGAATGGGGGAAGTCATAGCCTTATGTCTATAGAACGTTCGTCTTTACGGGTGATTTCACAATTGGGTTGTGTCCCGGTTGAAAATCTTTGGATACTGGTAAGCATACCTAAAGCCGCTAGAGTGAAAACCAAATTAGTACCGCCAAAACTGATGAAAGGAAGGGGTAGACCAGAGTTTGGAACGGCGTTAATTACCACAGCAATATTCAGAATAGCGGGACAAAAAATAATGGCAACAATTCCAACTGCTAAAAATCTTCCATAGGTGTCTTTGCATTGTATTGCTACGCCGATTCCTGCGTAGGTCATTAGAAAATAGCAGAGTAGAACAAACATGGTCCCATAAAAACCGAACTCTTCCCCCAGAGGAGCAAAAATAAAGTCCGTGTGCGCAAAAGGTAAAGTGCCGTGTTTTTCTGCGCTGTTTCCCAGTCCTACCCCGTCCAGCCCTCCTCTGGATAGAGCAATGGATGCTCTGTATTGTTGGAGTCCTGCTCCCAAACGATAGGCTTCCAAATCCTTCCATGCTTGAATACGTTCCAGGCGGTTAGCGTTACTTTCCACCAGGAAATAAAGAGCAGCCCCTGCTAACGCAAAGGCACAACCCAAATAAATTTTGCGTGTGCCTGCCACAAACATGACACATGCTGCTGCTAGAGCCAGGGCTACGGATGTCCCCATATCTTTTTCAAAAAGAATCAAAGCTAAGGGGACTCCAAAAATAAACGAAGGGGCTATAAAACCATGCCAAGCGGATGTTGTTCGATCCCTGTGTTGAGCTAGCCAGTGAGCTAGTGCCATCATCATACAGAGTTTAGCGCATTCGCTGGGTTGAAACTGCATTCCAATAGTGATCCAACGACGTTCACCATTGATTTCCTTCCCTATCCCAGGTACATAGCACAGAGCTAACAGAAAGCAGGCTCCTCCAAGAATCCACCAGATGTACTTTCGCCATATTCGGTAATCAATCCGGGAGAGGATCATAGCGCCAATCAGTCCGATAAGAGCAAAGGAAGTTTGCTTGAACAGTGGTTCGTACGGATGCTTGGTTTCTTCCGACCATGCTGCAG
The DNA here is from genome assembly GCA_964525305.1 of uncultured Akkermansia sp. Lineage (GTDB taxonomy): Bacteria > Verrucomicrobiota > Verrucomicrobiia > Verrucomicrobiales > Akkermansiaceae > Akkermansia. Next base: position 208,820 of record CAZGGR010000001.1, on the reverse strand, counting down.
TACTGGATACCATCACCAAGCCCACGACCAGAAGGCAGATGACAAAAAACCAAACCAGAATCATGCAGACTTTGGAAGACATGGAGAGAGTAGATAAAAAATCTTATTTTTTAGGTATTAATATTTTTTGACCGATTTTAAGACGTGCCACATCTTGATCGGACATCTTGTTAAATTTTTGGAGAGATCGCCAGTTCATCTTATATTTACGAGCAATGACAGAAAGAGTTTCTCCCTTTTTAACAACGTGAGTTGTAGCGTCCGGTGCGGTGTCCGTAACAGCAATTTTTGTAGTAGTTGGGATGTCTCCAGGACGAGCGGGGATGATTAGAGTGCTTCCACTTATAAGCCGTTGATTTTTAGGATTAACTGCTTTTAGATCCTGGACGCTTACCCGGTTGTCTCGTGCAATGCTGTCCCATGTGTCTCCTGTACGTACAATGTGTCGAGCAGTACCTGCCACGGGCGCTACGTTGTTGGGCGGAGTTTGTATGGTAGGAACGGGTTGTTTATCCGGTCGAACGTCTACAACCTGTTCAGGTTGTGTGATGGTGATTGGTGCAGAAGGAGATGTTTGGGACGGATTTTGCTGAGTTGTTGGCAATGCTGTAGTTAGAATAGGTTGCTGTTGAATTGGTTGTTGAGGTACAGAAGGCGGTGCAGGCAACGTTACTGCCATGTCTATGGTTCCCGTGGTACTTCTGAACCAAGTGCTGCGAATATAAACGCCGCCGATGATAAGAAGGTGTAACAGAAGAAGGACGACAAGCCAGCGTACAACGGTGCTGCTGGGTGCGTCATCTTCAAATTCAGATACTCGTGCGCGGTATTTGCTTAGTTTGGCACGAAGTACTGTGCCCATTTTTCGCTTTGGACGAGTGCGTCCCGTGGGATTATGATCTGGTGTTTTGGTCGTTTTCATGATGGCTGTTTTAGTGAATAATTAAGAAAGTGGGATGAGAGCATTTACTGCGTCTTTAAAAGCTTGTCCACGTTGGACATACCCGGAGAACATATCAAAGGAAGACGTCCCCGGAGAAAATAGTACGGTGTCTCCTGGTTGTGCTAGGGCATGAGCTTGAGCCACACAGTCCGCTAGGTCTACTGCTTTTTTAGTAGGCACAATCGGAGAAAAAGTTTCTTGAAGTTGCTCTGCAATTTGTCCAAAAACAATGCAGTATCGGACTTTTTCTTTTAGTATGGGTTGAAGGGGAATGTAGTCTAGTCCTTTATTTTTACCTCCTGCGATCAGAATGACGGGTGTGTTTTGGGATTTCAGAGCAGCTTCCAGAGCATGAAGATTGGTCGCTTTAGAATCATTTAACCACAGAACTCCGTTTAGTGTACGGACAGCTTCACACCGGTGACCAGGTGGGGTAAACTCTTTTAATACTTCCGCAATAGTTTTTATGGGAACACCTATATGGCGACAGGCTAAAATGGCCGCCATGGCATTTTCAGCATTATGGCGTTGTAGTAAATTTGTTCCTTGCAGATTTAGCAAAGGAACACCTCCTTCTATGATTTGAGGTTCGTTGTAATAAAGATCAGCGTTTTCTTGTTCTGAACTAAAGGTGCGAATAGTGGCTTTTAATAAGGGGAGTCGTTCTCCGTCACGAATGATGGCCAAATCTTTTTCTGTCTGATTATCAAATATATGAAGCTTAGCTTGATAGTAATCTCTCACTGCTTGATAACGATCCATGTGATCCGGGGCAAAGTTAAGCCATATAGCTATATTCGGATGAAAGTCACGAATAGTTTCTAATTGGAAAGAGCTGACTTCAAGAGCTAGTATATCTGGGACGGAATCTTGGAGCAGGATTTCAGCCATGGGAACGCCATAATTTCCGCAAGCTATGGCAGTTTTTCCGGCGTGTGATAGGATTTTTTCTATAAGTGATGTTGTGGTCGTTTTACCATTAGTCCCAGTAATGGCAATAATTTTACCATGATAAAAGCGTGATGCTAGTTCCATTTCTCCGATAGTTTCTACACCATCACGCCCAAAGGCTTTGACGAAAGAACAGTTTGTTTCAATCCCAGGGGAAATTACTACCAGATCCGCTTGAAAGGCTTGGCCGTCTTTTTCTGTGGCTGCTGTATGCAAAGGAATATCTGTTGGCCAGTTAGCAATAGTAGCAGATGTATCAAATACGCATACCTTCGCCCCATGCTTCATAGCGAGACGAGCTGCAGCTCGTCCGCTTCTCCCCGCTCCCAGAATGGCGATTTTAAGATTATGGAGTTGCATATTCGTTGAGGTGTTAAGCAGTTGTGATGAGGAAAAAACCTAAGAACGCCAGTAGCAAGCTGATCATCCAAAAGCGTACGATTACTTGGGTTTCTTTCCATCCTTTAAGTTCAAAATGATGGTGGATGGGTGCCATAGCAAAGATGCGTTTGCCATGACGTAGTTTATAGCTACCTACTTGTAGGACGACGGATGTTGCTTCCATAACAAACACCCCTCCTATGATAATGAAAAGCAGTTCTTGAGCTGTGCAGATTGCAGCCATGCCGAATGTCCCTCCCAGTGCTAGGGAGCCAGTGTCTCCCATAAACACTTTAGCAGGATAGCAATTATGCCAAAGAAAACCTAAACAAGATCCTACCAAAGCCATCATTAAAATGCTGATTTCTCCTGCTTCAGGATGGAAGGGAATATTCAGAGACTCCGTCATGGGAAAAATCCCACAGATGATAGAAATAATAGCATAAGAAATGCCGGTAGTAATAGAACAACCTGAGGCTAAACCATCCAGTCCGTCCGTTAGATTTACTGCATTGGAGGCAGACATAACTACCAATGTCCCAAAGGGAATGTATACGTATAACGGAAGGTTTATTTGACCGTAGAAAGGAACAAAGAGAGAAGAAACGTAATCATGTAATTCTACTCGGGGACTATCTTCTGGATACAAATATAAAAATAGGACACCAATCAGCCCCGCTAAAAATTGGAAAATGAGTTTTTTACGCGCTGAAATACCGTCAGAACTTTTTTTGGCTACTTTCAAGTAATCATCTCGAAATCCCAGCAGACCTAGGGCTAACGTAACAAAAAGGCAAGAAATGATGAACGGGTTGTTCATTCTGGCACATAGAAGGGTTGCTATTGTCATGGATCCGACAATGAGTACTCCACCCATGGTGGGAGTTCCAGCTTTTGCTCCATGAAGTTCTGCAAGCTTGTGTACTTCTTCTGCTGTTCTGATAGGTTGCCCTATTTTCAGGGAAATCAATGCCCGAATGACTCTTGGGGCAAATATCATAGTCAAAACAAAAGAAACAAGACAGGCCAGAAGTGCCCTTCCAACTAAGTTAGAAAGCGCTTCTGTATGGATGCAATTTTCTATGAGAGAGTACATAAGAGTTACCGTGGAGAAAAGGTGAGGTTCATGACTCGTTCCATGTGAGCAAGGCGGCTTCCTTTGAATAGAACGACGTCTCCTGCCGTTACATAATTGCGAAGCCACACTGCAGCTTCTTCAGCCGTGAGGAAGCTTTGTCTATGGGTAGATGAATTGGACGGAATAGCTGCAGTAATGCGTGTAGCTTCTTCTCCCACGCTGACGACGCAGTCAAACTGGAGTTCTACCGCAGTGAGACCTACAAGACGATGCCCTTCTTCAGAAAATGTCCCCAGTTCTCCCATTTTTCCTAAAACGGCAATTCGTTTACTAGTACAGGGGAGCGTTGCAACAGTATGCAATGCCGCTTGCATGGAATCCGGATTAGCATTATAGGTATCATCTACTACAAGTATACCGTTAGTATGGAAGCAATGGAGTCTGCCTTCTGTAAGTCGAACATGATTAAGTCCGGAAATAATTTGTTCTTTCTTAAGGCCAACCACCCATCCGACTGTAGCGGCCAGCAAAGCATTGACGACCATGTGACGTCCGTGAATGGGTAAAATTACATCCTCTTGACAAAAATCAGGAATGAAGAGGGTAAAACGAGTTCCCTCCTTTGTAGTAATGAGATTTTCAGCGCGAACGATTCCCTCTCCGATGCCACAATCAATGCAGGTTGCTTGGGTGGATTGGCGGATCATGTCGGCAAAATCGCATTTTGCTGGGAAAATCATGAAGCCATTTTTTGGTAAACAACGAGCTACTGTACACTTTTCCCGTGCAATGTTTTCACGAGATCCCAGATATTCTATATGAGATGTCCCAATGCTGGTAATGATACCAATGTCCGGTTGTGTTAGGGCGCATAATGGGGCTAATTCTCCTGGATGGTTCATACCCATTTCCCAGACAGCGACCTCGTCTGATGGTGTAGCGCAAAGTATGCTGAGTGGCACACCGATGTGATTATTGAGGTTACCTTTGGTGGCTATAGTCCGCTTCCCTTGTGAAAGGACGGAGGCAATTAGATCTTTAGTAGATGTTTTCCCGTTAGACCCACTTAATCCGATGGTTGTAAGAGACAGCTTGGAACGCCACCAAGAAGCCAGTTGTTGAAGTGCTTTCAGTGTATCTTTTACCAGAATGACGGCACAGGATGGATCGATACCTTCTGTTATACGGTTCACAACTACAGCAGCTGCCGTATGAGAAACTTCTGATGTAAAAATGTGACCGTCAAAATTTTCTCCGGACAAAGCAAAAAATACGGCATGTGGCGGTAATTTGCGACTATCTGTGCACACGCCTCCGGAAGCGACTCTGTCAAATGGGCCGCTAATCAGTTCGCCGCCGATGGCGTTACAAATACCTTGTGCCGTAATGGAAATCATGAGCGAGAATCAGTGGATGATGGTTGCGTAAAATCTTCCCGTTCTTTTATGAACATATTGCGACGTACTTCCTTGGCATCACTGAAGTCGATTCGTCCGGAGGAGAGTTCTTGGTAGTTTTCATGTCCCTTGCCAGCAATGAGAACGATGTCTCCCAGACGAGCTTGTTCTATAGCTGTAGCAATAGCTCTGGCTCGATCCGGAATGATGGCGTATCTACCTTCTGGAATACCGGTTGTGATTTGATTAATAATGGAGAGGGGTTCTTCACTTCTGGGATTGTCCGAAGTGACAATGATGGCGTCTGATAAGCGTGCTGCAACGGCTCCCATCAATGGCCGTTTACTTTTGTCCCTGTCTCCGCCACAACCGAATACGGTAATTAAGCGACGAGAGCAAAGATCCTTAAGTGTTTTACAAACGTTTTCTAAGGCATCTGGCGTATGAGCATAATCAATAAAAATTTGAGCTCCACCTGGGTGCGTAAATAGTTCCAGTCGTCCGGGGACTTGTGGAATATTCTGAAGGTTGGCAATAGCGTCTCGAATAGGAATGCCGGCGCAAATTACAGCGGCCAGAGCAGCCAGGCTGTTATACATATTAAACTTGCCGATTAGAGGAACGCGAACCAAGTAACTTTTCCCTTTATATTCTAGCTCGTATTCGCTGCCCTTGGATGAAACATGATGAACCAACATACGGAAATCAGCACCGAGAGCAGAACCGTATGTCTTTACTGTCATGCGAGAGGAGAACATTTCTACTAGTCTGCGACCATAGGCATCATCAATATTGATAACGGCTATTGGTTTACGTCGGGATTTAGTATCATGAATCATCTGTTCAAACATTTTCACCTTCGCAAGGAAATAGTTTTCCATATTGTGGTGATAATCCAGATGATCCTGAGTTAAATTGGTAAAAATACCAACGTTAAAATTAATGCCGGCTACACGTTTTTGATCTAGGGCGTGAGAAGAAACTTCCATAGAAACGCCACGACATCCATTTTCTGACATTTCTTTTAGCATGTGTTCCAATTCCAATGGGCCGGGTGTGGTATGGGTGGAGGGAGTAATTTTTCCCCCATTGTCATAAGCAATTGTTCCAAGTAATCCGACGCGTAACCAAGCTTGTTTAAGCAGGGAATGAACAATATAGGCCGTTGTGGTTTTCCCATTTGTCCCTGTTACGCCAATCATCGTCATGTGTTGAGAAGGTCGCCCATTCCAGATGGAACCCATTAAGCTGATAGCTAAATGGGAATCATCCACTTCTACCCAACTGATATTTGCGTCTTTAGCCTCTTGTGTGCATGGCATTTCTGCAACAATAGCGCAAGCCCCTCGGCGAATGGCTTCAGGGATGTATTTGTGCCCGTCTACTTGATTCCCTTTCAGTGCAATGTAACAGGTACCGGGCATAACGCTTCGACTGTCACATTCCAAATGTGAAATTTTCACCTGAGGTGATCCGGTGAGTGTATGGGATGGAAGATCTTTGAGTAAGGTAAATAGCTTCATGGCGGGTTATCTTCGCGACGGGTTGAATGAAGAAGTCGTGGTTTGTGACCGAGCGATTTTTTTCTCTGATTCTGTTGAAGAAGTATTTTTAGGGATGTTCATGGCGGCTGCTAGGCGAGTGGCTAGTTTTTGGAAAACCGGTGCACATACGCTACCTCCACCAGGGTGACAATGTTTGGAGGTTGGATCATCTATAACAATGAGGCAAACAAACGCAGGATTTTCCACAGGGAGCATCCCTACAAAAGATACTGTGTAGCGATTATCAAAATATCCGCCCGTTGGTTTTACCTTATGGGCTGTACCAGTTTTCCCGCCTACGTTGTAACCATCAATCCGTGCTCTTTTTGCTGTCCCATCTAAATCTGTAACATGAAACAAGGCTTCTCGGAGACCTCGCGCTGTTTTAATGCTCATGACCCGACATACTTCTACAGGCGGAGACGGTTGAAAATTTTTGTCATCCACATAAATACCATCAATTAGACGGGGACGCATACGTACGCCATCATTGGCAATGGCTGCATATGCCATGGCTACTTGGAGAGGAGAAACCATGAGGGAGTAACCGAAACTGATACGAGAGAAATTAACGAAGTTACTACCATCTTGACATTGGCTGTTGGTTTCTCCCGGCAGGTCGATCCCCGTTTTGGATGAGAACCCATACAAATCAAAATACTTTTTATAGGTAGGCCAGCCTGATTTTAAGGCAATACGGAAAGCTCCCGGGTTACTGGATTTTTTTAATACGCCTGCTACGCTCAGTCCGCTGTAAAAGCGAGGGGCATCTGTGACCGGACGTGATCCTGGGACCGGGTATGGGGTACAATTGACCATCGTGTCAAACGTTGCTTTGCCACTGTCTACGGCAGACGTGACAGAAACGATTTTAAAGGTAGATCCGGGTTCGTATAGGGACTGTACAGCAAAATGGTAAGCTCCTTCTTGAAGCCCTTCTCTTGTATTTAGATTGTAGTGAGGTCTGCTTGCCATTGCCAGAATGTTTCCGGTTTTGGGTTCTACTACGATGATGCAACCTCGTGGTTGATGCGTTTGGTCTGTATAAAATGATATGGCAGCATCTAGTTCCTCTTCTACAATCGTCTGATATTCCATATTTACAGTCAGACGTACATTCAGGCCATCTACGGCATCTTTGAACCGTGAGTCTGCAGAGGGAATGATGCGTCCGCGACTGTCTTTTCTGTATTCTCTAATCCCATTATGTCCCAGTAATTGGTCATCCAGCTGTTTTTCCAGTCCGGCCAGAGCTACGGGAGTGGGACCACTATCCTTTGTTTGAGCTATGTAGCCTAGAATGTGAACCATACATTCCGGCACGGAATAAATCCGTTTAGAAGAAGTTTCAAAACGGAATCCCTGAACTCTGGCGTTTTGAATAGCCTGTTTGAGTAACTCTGCTTTTTCCTCAGACAGGTTTTTTGCAATAACGATACGTTTTTTAGGAATAGCCCCATTTTTTTCTACGGTGCTGATGATATCCTGCACGCTCATGTCTGGCAGGAAAGGTGCAATAACTTTAGCTGCGTATTCCAGATGAGCTCGAACGTATTCTTTTACCATTTCCGGCTCATAAAGTTCTTCCAGTTTTTTCCGTGCCATATCTACTCCTTCAGGCGCGGATTCTGATTCTTCCAACAGGATTTTAGCTAAATTATGTTCCTTACTCCCATCTTTTTTGCTGGCGGCTTGGCCTAGAATCTTGCTTCGGAATCCAGAAACAAGTTTTTCTCTTTCTTTGTCCGTTTTTGCTTTTTCCCAGAATGGAGAGTGAACCGCTTTGGAATAAGCCAGTGCCCAACTGATGGTTTTAGGATCGTTCAGATGGTAGCCATCTGCAATGAGCTCAGAGCTTTGCATATTGTTTGTGAGGATTTCTTCATTGGCGTCCATAATACGCCCCCGTTGGGGTAAAAGAACCTCACGTTCAATGATTCCTCCGCTTGGTATAGCGCTTGTTTTCCGGGGAGAAACCAGCTGAATATTAACCAACGATAATGTTAACCAGATAACGGCCATTCCGGCCACGCCGCATAGGACGAGGCTTCTTCTGGCAAATCTGGAGTTGGTAATCATATGGTTAATAATGGCTCAATACTTTTAATGGGTTGCCGATACGATACGAGAAGGCGGCTCGGAAGAAATATATTCCACAGAGGATGGCTCAATAGGTTGTAAATTGGATTTATCCTGCGCCAGCCTGTCTCGTATGGCCCAGCGACCGGTCAGGGATGAAGTCTTGGATCGGTAATATTCCTTGGTTAGTTCGCAAGATGCTATTTCTTCATTCATTTGCTTAATATCCCGTGCAACTTGGATTTGCTCGTTTTTTAATACAACATAAGTGATGCCGGCTCCGCATATGAGGGAGGCAAAAGTAATGAGCCACATGATCATGCCGATGCTGATCTGATGGCCTGTAAAACGCTGTTTGAATCTTTTCATGAATTGTGGAGGAAAGATATGTTTTAGATAATTTTTTCCACGCCACGCAATTTAGCGCTACGGGAACGGATGTTGGTTGAAAGTTCTTCTTCTCCCGCAGTGATGGGCTTGCGAGAAAGTAGTCGAAAGCAGTAGTTTGGGTTGGGCTTTGGTGCCGGCCATTCCGGACGGTCGATTTCTTGGCGACTTCGAAGGTCGAAGAAATGCTTGACCCGACGGTCTTCTAGGCTGTGGAAAGTGATGATGGCCATACGACCTCCCCGTGAAAGTAATCGCACGGATGAGTTCAGCAGAGCATCTAAGGCATCTAGTTCCCCGTTGACGGCTATTCTCAGTGCTTGAAATGTGCGTGTTCCTGGATGTTGTTTTCCCTTACGAGGCAAAACAGATTCCACCACGTGAGCGAGCTGGGAGGTTGTGGTGATAGGGGATAGTTCTCGGGCTTTAACAATGGCTTTCGCTATGGAACGAGAAGCACGTTCTTCTCCGAATTGCCAGATGATGTCGGCTAGTTCTGATTCCGGTGTTTCGTTGACCAAGTTGAAAGCAGAGAAAATGGCATGAGTATCCATCCGCATATCTAGGGGACCGTCTTCTCGAAAAGAAAATCCACGGGAGGCAGTATCCAACTGATGAGAGGAAACTCCTAGATCTGCCAGTAGTCCGTCTACTTGAGAAACGCCTTGTTGAGCCAAGATGGTTTCTACATCTTGAAAGTTACCAGCAAGCATTTTGAAGCGCGAACCGAATCGGGCTAGTTTGCTCATGGCCGCCTTGCGAGCATCCGGATCTCGGTCAATTCCCCAGACCGTTGTTCCTTGTTCCAGCAGAAGTTCTGTATGTCCTCCTCCTCCCAGTGTGCAGTCTACAATGAGTTTGTCGGGGCCGGCTTTTAGCATATCTACCGTTTCATGTAACAAAACGGTAATGTGTTTGAAGGCGTTTTCTGAGTTGGTTTCGCTGTTTTCTGCAGTAGCTGTGATAGGGATGAGGTTATTTCCCAGTTCTGTGATCAGGAGGTCTTGTTGAGCCGTAATTTCCGGCGTTTTCAGAGCTTCCGCATGATACACGGATTCCCAGTTGATGGAGGGAGCCAAGGTTTCCCATGATTGAACCAGTTCATCAACGCTTTTTTCTTCCGTCAATTCTGCGATTACGTGCACGTGGTTATGGCAGATGCTCCATGCGAGAACGTGGCAAGAATCTTCATTTTCCAGACGGTTTGCCAAAGCCTGTACTTCGTTCGTGCGGATATGCGTGCCCGCGCCCGCGCGTAAAAAAAGCTCAACATGACTGTCAAAGGCTCTGTTCAGGGTTAAAGACAATGTAGACAGTTTGTTATAAGCACCTTTTTGTCCGGCTAAAGACATTTCTGCTGTCAAACGTACCTTTTCTTGTTGCCATGCCTGCATATTCTGCTCCCGGAGAGCATCTTTTCCCCAGAAAACAATGGAATATGCCGTACCTCCCGTACCTAATCCGTGTTTAGCCCCTATGCCCAGATTGGAAACAAACCAACCCGGGCGCAACTCAAGCGTTGCGTAGGGATGGTTTTGATGTATGGGATTGGCGGAATCTGGAGGCATGAAGAGAGAAATCAAAGAATGCCGAAGGATTTGTTAATATCGGAGATGCTGGCGTTTTCTCGTTGGGAAACTTCTTCGTAGAGAGAAGGTTCCCATAATTCGAAATACCCTCTGCGTGCAACGAGTCGAACGGAGGAACTGAGATGTGCGTGTTCGCACATATGTTTGGGTATGAGTAGTTTCCCCTGGCTGTTAATAATGACTTCCACGCAATTGGCGTATAGTTTACCAATAAATAAGTCAATTTGCGCTTCTGTGTAACCAGCTGTGGATTCTATCTTATCTATGATCTGTTGGAATTTTTCTCGCGTATAGGCTTTAACCGTTGGTAATTCAAGACGTTGTCCGGATAATAAGAGTAGAGCACATCCCTCTGAAGGCCGCCATTCTGTCGGAATTGCAATCCGATTTTTGGGGTCCAGTTTGTGCGTGTATGCACCAAAGAGATTGTCAGATACACTACTCATCGTTTGCGAGTACACTACGTAGTACTTCCAATACACTTGAATGCACATGAAATGTCAACTCCGTACTGTCGAAAAATATTTTTTCTTATATTCATGTCGTAAAAAAAGCATGTATCTGCGCTTGCTCCGTTACTGGGGCGGTATTATATTCCGCGCATGATGCAGTTTTGCGTGTTGGGTAGCGGTAGCGGTGGAAATGCCACAATAGTCAGGTCCGGAAATACTCTCCTGATGGTGGATGCCGGGTTCAGTGCCACAAGGCTGCGAGATAAAATAAAATCTGTCGGGGTGGAGCCGGATGAGTTAGATGCTATTTTGATCACCCACGAACATTCGGATCATGTGAAAGGGGTTCATCAGTTCACCAAAAAACATGCCGTGCGTGTTTATGCTACCAGGCATACGGCCATGTGTGTTCAGGAAAAAGCTCCAGAAGCTTCTTGGGTTTGTTTTGAAAAGGGACAATCTTTCCAAATAGGAGATATTGTTATTACTCCATTCCCTACTTATCATGATGCCGTAGATCCGGTCGGTTTTAAATTTGAAACCAACCGATCCAGCTTGGGTTTTGTGTCTGATACAGGGCAAGCCCCTGCTTGCATAGCAGAATATCTTTCTAAGGTAGACAGTTTGGTGTTGGAATCCAATTATGATCCGGAGATGTTAGCTACTACGCCCAAGCGCCCATGGCCATTGAAACAACGTATTGCTTCTGCTCATGGCCATTTATCTAATGAACAAGCTTGCGATTTGCTAAGGCGTATTGCTCATGATTCCTTAAAAAACGTGGTGTTGGCACACTTAAGTTCAGAAAGCAATTCTCCGGTATTGGCAGAGGAACTGATGCGTGCTACTTTGTGCGATGTGGGGCTTGCTTCTACTTCCCTGTGCTGTGCTGGACAAGATTTCAGTCTTCCATGGATACAGGTTTGTTGAGTCCTCTACGATTAGTTCTTTTTTCTTTCTGATAATATGTTTCTCTCTACCTGCGAAATTATGAGCACAATCATTGGAGCCTTAGCCGGTTCTATTGCTTCTTCTCGGGTGAAAATGGATTTGTTCGGTGTGATCGTTTGTGGAACGCTGGCTGCTTTGGGAGGGGGGACGGTGCGTGATGTCTTGTTGGATATTCCGGTATACTGGACGCTTCCTTCCGGAGAAATTTTTGTTTTAGCTTCTGTTGTTACGAGTTTAGCTACCTTTTTTTTGGCACAGAAATATCCACCGCCCATGGGAACTATCCGCGTAGCAGATGCGATAGTATTGGCTCTTTTTGGTATGATTGGTACGGAAAAGTCCTATATTCATGGTTACTTGCCTACGGTTTCCGTTATTATGGGGATTTGTACCGGCGTGGCTGGCGGACTGTTGCGTGATGTGCTTACCGGCAATGTACCTTATGTGTTCCGTCCGGGGGAATTGTATGCTACGGCTGCTTTGCTTGGTGGTGCAGCATATGCCGCACTTTATTACTTTGGTGTGGATTCTTCTACTTGCTTTGTAATGGGGTTTGTAGTGACTCTTTCTGTCCGTTTAGCTGCTATTCGCTGGAATTGGAACTTGCCATCTTATATTCCGTTATTTACTTCGGATTCTGATACGCCTTCAGATGATTTGGACGCCTAAGGTGCTTTGATATGATTTTGAACAAAACCTCCGTATTAGGAACGCCGCCGTCGCCAGAAAGCTACTGTAGCTGCTAAAGCAAAGAATCCTGTTACTGAGGGTTCAGGTACATTATAAAAAGGTAGGAGTAAAGCATCATAAGCTGTTATTTTGTAGCCATTTGCGCTTCCGAGATACAATGAACCTTCTGACTCATTATAATAGACGTCTCGTTTCTCTAAACCTTGAGAATTATCAGAATCTGTGACGTAGAGAGCCTTGGCCATTCCTGTGTAATCATCCACTTCTACACCCCAGCAGGTAATGGCGTGTCCTTGCCCGGAGGCGGGAGCAATCGTTAGCCCCACCACACCCCCGTTACCAAAGAATGAAATAAAATCTGATCCCAGTTGGAGAGCAAATCCGTCAGCCGTATTATACTTGCTGCTGATGAATGGACAACTTCCCTCCCAGGTGGAAGAAGCAAATCCCAATGACGTAATATAGCTTTCCCAGTATTGTCCGGTTTTTTGGGGGTCAGTAACGGTATTTTTAAAATCGTAAAGATAGTTATTAGGGTTGAGAGGTTTACCTCCCAAATACCAGCGCAGTCCAATGTCTATTCCTAGCCCTTTGTTTTGCCAGTTATTACAGAAAGTATCGTAAATTTTGGTTCGGCCGCTGTCATTTATTCCATTGGGAACGGAATCTGGAATACCGGTGGAATTATTTTGCCACCATTGCAACATATTGCTGGTTGTTGCTGCCCAACATAATTTATCATCACCGTCCCAGTATTTCTTGGTGTTAACAAATCCGCCGGATTCAGAAACGTTGTGAGCAAAATGAACGGCCGCTTGAGCAGGGATCAATGAAAATAGTACAGAAAGAGAAAGTGCACGCAACAGCATAGTTGATACTAATAACGAATAATTTGAAAGGAATCAATGTAAAATACCTCGTAAAGTTTTTTAATTGATGGTGATTTCTGATTGATGGTTCTTTTGGTATAATTTTTGGTTTATAATTGTATAATGGAAATATCAAAAACTATCATTAGCTGTTCGTGTTTTTATTTTGAACGATTTTTATTATAAAATCGTAATAAACATTATTCCATATTGAGATTTATATAGATTGCACTTATTTTCCCAAGCAGAAAGAAGAGAAAATAGCACTCAGTACATCTTCTGTATCTATAGCTCCGGTGATTTCGCCTAAGTGTGTTAGAGCTTCTCGTAATTCCAGAGCTGTAAACTCTGGGCTTTCCTGTTGAGATATGGATTCTGATGCCAGGCGGATATGTTTTAAACACAACCCCAGTTCATGCTGATGTCGGGCATTGATAGCTACCGAAGAACTGTCTGTTTCTTGGGGCAGGGAAGAGGCAAAGGTACGAATAATGGCTTCTTCCAATTCTTTTTTACCTTCCCCCGTAACACAGGAAAAACGGATGCCGGGTACGTTTTCCCAGTCTGAATGAATGCCTAAATCACATTTGTTCAGAAGAAGAAGGCTGGGGGTGTTACTTGTTGGGGCAGAGAATCTTTCTGTTTGTGCAATGGAAGCATCAACAACTTCTAAAATCAGATCTGCTGTTTCCAATGCTCGATTAGTGCGGATAATTCCCTCTTGTTCTATAATATCAGAAGCTTCGCGGACTCCCGCTGTATCAATCAGTCGTAGGTTTAGGCCGGCAAGTTGGATGGATTCCTCTACCGTGTCTCGGGTGGTACCGGCAATATGGCTGACAATAGCGCGATCATAGCCAAGTAAGGTATTTAACAAACTGGATTTTCCAACGTTAGGGGCTCCGGCGATTGTTGTGCGAACGCCTTCCCTTAATAGGCGCCCCCCTTCAGCTGTTTGCAATAAGGAGGAAAGCTTGTCTTCCATGTCTTTCAGACGTTCTAGGAGAGCAGATGCCGTATCCGGGGAAATATCTTCATCGGGAAAATCAATATAGGCTTCGATGTGAGCGAGAACGTGAATCAAGTTGTCTTTTAAAATAGTGACTCGGGCTCCGATACCTCCTTCTAGTTGGTTTTGTGCCGCTTTTAGCGCAAGATCGCTTCCTGCGGCAATGATGTCCATGACGGCTTCAGCCTGGGTGAGATCCATCCTCCCGTTCAGGAAAGCCCGTTTGGTGAACTCTCCTGGTTCTGCCGGGGACGCACCGCATTGATACAGACGTTTCAGCAGTCGATCTGTTACCAGCATTCCTCCATGGCAGGAGATTTCCACTGTATCTTCTCCCGTGTAACTTGCCGGAGCGGGAAACCAGGTGACGAGAACTTGGTCAATTGTTATTCCCTTGTTATCCAGAATGTGAGTTAGTGTTACTTTGCGAGGAATAAGGCGTTTGGTAAAGGAGGGGGGAGTACATAGCTTCAGAATAGCCATGCAAGCTTCACCGCTCATACGGATGACAGCTATGGCTCCTTGTCCTACGGCGGTTGCCTGAGCGGCGATGGTTCGTTCCGGGTCAATCATGATTCTATAGATTCAAAAAAGCCGCCGCCTAACAATTTGCCACCGTCATAAAAAGCGCAGACTTGGCCTACAGCTAAAGCCCGAAGCGGAGTATCAAAGGTTAGGTGTATTTTTTCTTCTTCCAAATATTCGCAGGAGGCCCATTCGGCTTTGGCCCGGTAGCGAGGTTGTGCCATGATTCGGGGAGGTAGTGGGGTGGATGTATTGGTAATTCCTCCTACAATAGCGTGCGTTGCATACAGGCCTTGTGTATTTACATCTTCATATCCAAGTATTAGACGATTTTGTTTAATATCTTTACCAACAACTACGTAGGCAACGCCTTCGCGTGGAGAAGCTATGCCGTGCCCTTTACGTTGTCCCATGGTAAATAGATGTAATCCTTGGTGTGTGCCCAGTATTCGTCCTGTCGTATCCACAATTTTACCGGGCTTGTCCGGTAAGTAATGGCGTAAAAAATCGCTCATTTTTACTTGGCCGATGAAGCAGATTCCCTGGCTGTCTTTTTTGCGGGCTGTGGGCAGACCATATCGTTCTGCCAGCACTCGGACTTCCGGTTTAAGCAAGTCTCCCAGAGGGAACATAGCACGGGCGATTTGTTCAGGCCGCATCAGGGATAAAAAATAGGATTGATCTTTGTTGGGATCCCTGCCTCGTAGAATAAAGGAACGCTGAGGTGTATCCAGTTTGCGGGCATAATGACCGGTAGCAACGTAATCAAACCCCTGTTCTAAGGCGTAATCCAAAAAAACACCAAACTTCATTTCTCTGTTACATAATACATCCGGGTTTGGGGTGTATCCTGCCCTATAACCTTCTATCAAGTAATTAACAATGCGATTACGGTATTCATCCACCAAATCAATAACTCGGAACTCAATACCTATTGTTTTAGCTACTCCCAGTGCATCTTGAATATCTTGTTCCCAAGGGCATTCTCCGGGGATACCTTCATCATTGACCCAGTTTTTCATATAGGCGCCTACCACCTCATGCCCTTGTTCTAAGAGCAGGGCTGCTGCCACGGAGCTGTCTACCCCGCCTGATAAACCTACAAGTATGCGTGCCACGGTATGAGAGAATGGGATGAAGTGATTGGAAGAACTTTGTTTCTTTAAGGGGCGTGCCTTTATCTGCCATCCTGTAAATCAAAGATAGCTTCACAAGCCAAGACAAAAAAGCGTGGAGGGATGGGCATTTGAAGATTTTATGGCATACGCTCCTTTTGTTTCATAAGATGTGAATCAGGGTCGGGAAAATGATGACAAGCTTATATTCAATCGGGTAAGACTATATGGAAGTAGGGTGTGTGATTAGTGTGCCAAGTCTTTTATGATATGTTCTGCTAGTTTACGGGGAGAATCAGCAGAAGTGGCCGGGAGTTGACGAAGCCACGATTCTCTTTTTAGCCAAGTTCGCTGACGTTTAGCGTATTGACGTGTGGAAAGAGCCAGATTTTCCCGGCAAGTCTTTTGTGATATTTCTCCGCGCAACATACTGCGTATTATAGATAAGCCCAGGGTGCGTTCTGCTGTAGCAGAGCATTCTCCCAGAGCTTCTACTTCTTCTATTGCACCTTTCTCCAGCATTAGTGCAGAACGGTGGGCAATTCTGGTATCGAGTTCTTGTACGTCTCTGGTAATAACCCAACCGGGGCCACGTGGTGGTCTTTGCCAGTTTTGTTTCCAATGGGAGAGAGGTTTACCTCCGGAGAGCACAATTTCTAAATTACGTTCTACATACCGGCGATTTACAGAAGACGTTGCAGCTGCTCCCTCCGGATCTAAAGAGGTAAGACGAGCGAATAGTTCTTCCGTAGAATAATTTGCAAAAGACGCACGGATTGTTGAATTTCCCGGTGGTGCTTCCGATATGCCGTGAGAAAGGAATTTAAAATATAGTCCGGATCCTCCTGTGATAATAGCTATTTTACCACGTGAATGAATGTCCTCAATGCATTGCATGGCACGATGGTAGTGCTCGGAAGCGTCCCAATTCCTATTTACCGAAATGATAGAAATCATATGATGGGGAACTCGAGCTATCTCTTCCGGAGATGGCGTTGCGGTTAAGATGGGTAATTCGCGGTATACTTGGTAAGCATCAGAACTGACAATTTCTGCTCCCAACATCTCAGCTAACTCCACAGCGACAGCTGATTTCCCTGACCCTGTAGGGCCTGCTAGAAATAAAAAACTTGGCATATTCTTAAAAGAAAGCGCTTTAGCTATAATCTATAGAAGATAAAGGCGTTTAGCTTTGTTTATTCTCTGGATGTTTGAGGCGTTCGGGAAGAGGTCTGTTGGTCGCGGGATTACCAATAGCCAGATATCCAGAAGGGACATCTCTAGTTACAACCGCTCCGGCAGCAACTACTGCACCATTGCCAATGGTGACACCTTTCAAAATAATGGATCGGGCTCCAATAAAACAACCTTCTCCAATGAAAATGGGCTTCCCCTGTTCGGGATGCCCCCAAGTATTACCCCATTGGGTACCACCTAATGGATAATGCATATCGTTATCCATAATTAATGCATCGGCTCCTATCAAAGTGTTACTTCCAATGTGAATGCTATTAACGCAAATTAAAATAGCTCCACTAAGACCACATCCTTCACCTAGGCTAATATGTGCTTGTTGGGAAAGAGCTGCTAAACAAGAACGATGGGAAAGTACAGGATTCATCCTCGGCATGGAGTGTATAGTAACACCGTTACCAATAATGATAGTTGCTCCCGGGAACTTTTTAATTCGTGGTAATTTAGAAAGGATAATTCCTGTTCCTGTGTGTATTCCTCGAATTCTGAGAAAAATACATCCTATAGTAGAAAGTAAATGAATGAGAAAGAGCTTCATTATTATGGACGTAACATGGTATGATAATGAGATAAACATTGGGACACGGTTTGCTTAACATCAAGCAAATCCCGGCATTCTTGCCATCCATTCATTCCCATTGATAGAGCTATATTTGAATTGGCTGAAAGTTTTAATACGGCATTGCGTATGGCGGCACTGTTACGAACAGGAACAATATACCCAGATTGGTTGTTTTTTACGTATTGAGTTTGTCCTCCTTCAGGTGTAGTGATTACTGGGATTCCCATAACTCTGGCCTCTTTTACAATATTGGGACAACAGTCTCCTAACGTTGGATGTACTAAAAACCATGCGGAGGTAAGTTGTTTTTGAAGTTCTTTTCTGTTGAGGTTTCCCAACCAGTGTATATTGGGAGTGGAGCAAGATTCTAATCGTTCGCGAAGGGCGCCTTGTCCCGCTATGTAGAGTTGGATGTGTGCAAGATCTGGATGAGTAAAGGCTTCTACTAAGTATGAAATCCCTTTTAATTCATAAAGAGTTCCTGCAAAAAGGCAAGAAGGTGTAGGAGTTAATTCCCTCTTAAACTCATAAAAGGATGGTTCTACGCCATATTCCATGCAGGATATATGGGCATGAGGGGCAATTTCTGCTATACGTTCGCATGCCCAAGGTGATTCGCATGTAATATAATTATAATATTTTACCGCTAATCTTTCCCAGAATGCTTGTATTTTAAGGAATAAAGCTTGTGGGGCTCGTTTGCAATAAGCCGTGAGGGCCCCTTGATAGGAAAGTAGTTTTTTCCCACTGAAGGTTGCACCTGCTAGGGCATAAGCTTGTTCAACTCCCCATATATGTAAAAAATCAGGATTAATATTAGTTAGTGTTTTATGTATCCTGTGGATTGTTAGGATATGTCCAGTTAGGATATTTTTCCCCATACTGCCTAGCGGTAGAATGTGGACGGTTTGGTTGTGTGTTTCGATAGTTTGTTCCTTAAAAACATTTTTGCTGAGAGTAATCCAGTGAATATTAAATTCTTCTTGTTGTTCAAGCGCACAAAACAGAGCAAAAATCCATGGAATTGTTCTTTGATCTTTGTCTTGGAAGTGTTTTAGTAAGCGACCCAAAGGCATATCTGCCAAAATAGCGATGACAGGCAAATTGGATGATTTACCGGATATGGAAAGCATGATATGAGGTAGGATAAAAATATTTATTCTAATGTCGAGAGAAAGAGGAAAGCAATTTTTCCCATTGTTTGTATACAACTTCAGGAGCATAGCGAGTTTTCCAGAGATTAAGCCCCTCTTGTCCTAGTTGTTCGCGTTTGGCCTTGTTTTGTAAAGATTTTACTGCTTTTCTCAGACAACTTGTAGATGTTTTTTGTAATACAATTCCTCCTTTGAGTGTAGAAATAGCTCCCACGTTTGGTGCAAACCAAGGAGTGCCACAAGACATGGCTTCTAGGATACATAAGGGTTGTTGTTCCTGAAAAGAGTAAAGGAACACGGCATCACTTTCCGTAATAGCGGCTTCTATCTCTTGACGGGGGAGATTATAAAGTATTTTAAATCTGGGATCATTTTCAATAGCTTGCTCCATTTGTGCTGCATAAGAATTATGATGTGGAACAAGGAAAAGAAAAATAATATTTTTTAGTTTGATTCGTTTTACATGCCGAATGAAAATAAGCTGTTGTTTTCTATTACAAGCACTGGCTATATAAGTGAAAACGAGAGCGGAATTAAGGTGGTATTTTTCTTTAAAGAATGGCGTTTTTTTCTTGATGGCTGAAAATGTATTGGGGATACATGTATAACCGGGAATATTGTTCTTGGAGGCATAAAAATAATCAAAACTTTTAAAAAGTGATCCGTAAGGATCTAAAAAAACGATATGGTTTAAGGGTGATTGTTTGCATATAGAAAGTATATTTCTGCGTATTTTAAAAAAAGAACAGAGCCATTTTTTCATGCCGAAACAAGGCGGATAATCCCAGCGAAAGAAGGACCGAAAATTGGAAGCGACTCCATGGGAACGAAGAATAAAAGGAATGTTGATTTTTTGTGCTACATTTAGCAATTCTTCTCTGCACCAATCTGCCCAAGCATGGTAAATGATAACATCTGGTTGAACTTCTTTTAGTAATGTATTTAAATATTCTTTCAAGCGTTCAGAATCGTTTGTTAAAGAGTCAGGAATGGTGGTGATGGGGTAATATGAAGGAAGATTGGATGCCTTGGGGAGATGTGTTGCTTGGGTAATGACGTGAATATCCCAGCCTAAAGATTTTAAATCACACGCCATTTCATAGGCGGCCATGCTGACTCCTCCTTCTTCTGGTGGAAATGCATACGTGGCAATGAGAACTCGACCTTTGCTCATGAACCATGTATAAATGAAATATGGTTAGAATACAAGAAATCTTTAATGATGATTCTTTTTGGAATTAATGTCAGATATGTTTTTATTTTGTTTCTGTAGCCTGTGTTTGCTAGTATGAATATTTTTGTATATGTTTTAATTTGATATAATTGATATATGTGCATTATCTATGTTTGCAGAGTATCAAACGTTTGCATTTTATAATAGATAACTTGTTTTTCTTATAAGCATTCGAAAAGAATTTGTTTGTTAAATTATATAATTTTATCGTTCAACGGATATTTTCCCCAGTATTTGAAAAACAAACCATAATCTTGGCGTATGTTGTTGGGATGCCAGGGCTTAGGATGTCCTCAGTAGTGAATACTTCCGGGTTAAGAAGCATATTGTAATAAATCTGTTTCTTAACTCTATATCAGATAATATGGTAGATAGTGCCGTCAAAAATATTCCATATGATATGAAGTTGCCTGATGTGCTGATAATAATACATATTTAAAATATTTTGATCTTGCCAAGATGGGTGATAAATGTTTGATCTTGCATAAGATGAAACTTGATTGTCAAAGTATTCGTTCTGGATTTTTTTATTATACAGGATAGATATGTATGGTGATGTAAATGGAATTTCTTTAATGGAAAATAAATCTGACTTTTATGCACATTCAAATTTATTATTAGTGATAATACAATATTTATGTGAGAAATGGAATAAAAGTTGATGATATAGAGTTGTTATCTGTTTGATTGATTTAAGAGTAGAACTCTTTATTCTGTATTAGAGATGTTTGAAAAGTCGTTAATAACTTTGTATTAGAAAAATGTATTGTCATTGGACTAGTAATCCGCTATTAACGTGAAGCCTTGTTTATAAATTGGCAATTGCGGTATTGTTATGAATCCTTCAGAACTTCCTTCCATTAGCATTATTTTAACCGGGCATAATGAGGCTCACTGTATTAGAGATGCCATAAGAAGTGTTTTTAATCAGGATTATGAAGGTCCGGTAGAAATTATTTTATCAGATGATGGTTCAACTGATGAAACTTTTGCCGTGATGCAGGAAATGGCTGTGCAGTATAGAGGTCCGTATCGGATATTGTTGAATCGGAATAAAATACCATTAGGGCTCGGATTTCACATCCGACAACTTGCTGATATGGCTTCTTATGAATGGATTTTAAGGCAGGATGGAGATGATTGTTCGTTTCCTTGGAGGTGTCGTTTTTTTGCACAAGCAGTAGTGAAACATCCGGACGCAGTGATGGTTGTGGCCAATAAGTTTATTAACGTTTATGAAGAACCGGGGGAGGGGTTTGAGTTCCCATCATTTCCGGAAGAACCTCAAGGAGAAATCCAGATAGTCTATCAAAAAGGAGCATATTCAAATACTTCCCATTATGGAGGAGCAATGTTGATTAAGAAAACTGCGTTAAAAAAATCTCGATCTTTACCAATGATGGCTAGTTTTGAGGATGACTTGATGGGACTTCACATATGGTTACAGGGGGAAATTTATGAAATACCGGATATTCCGTTGTATTATTATCGTTTTGCCGGAAAGAACATTTGTGCTGTGAGTAGTGCAGTTCGTTTTGCCAATATGGAGTCGGCGTTTATTTTTGAAGAAAAACAAGTAGAAACACTCAATCAATTAAAAAAAAGTAAAGAAACAGGTTTAGAATTGTGTGTGGATATATTGAGCAAAAATATACCTGTTTTCCGATCTCGGGAAGAGTTACTTGCGGAAATAAAAAAGCGCGAGGATGATATAAAAAATATTGACAAGCAATTGAACTGGTGGAGCTTTTCTTTTTATAAAAGGTGGAAATTGCGGGGGCGCGGATGGCAGGGGGTGCTTCATTGTTTGCCGCAAAAATTGTATTTATTTTGTATGGTTTTCTTTTTTAAAATCAGGAAAATAAAGAAAATCATTTGTAGACCTTGTTTTAAAGTTATTTGAACTTATGAATCAACCACCTTGTTTTTCTTTCCAGACGATCCAGCCATTTACACAACAACATGGTCTTGTTCTTCATGCTGTTAAAAGTTTGTTCGGTTTTTATTTTTGATGAATATGCGTTAATATAAGCGTCAAAGGTCGGTCGATTTAGATAGGGATGAAGAAGTTGGCGAATACGCTTGATGAGGGAATGACGTGTTTCTTCGTTGAGAGCATCTAATCTATAAGGGTGCAGTTCTCGAAGAATTAGAAAATGGACGGCAAATTGCCAGTTCGATTTGTACATGGATTCAAGTTCGTCTAAAAGGGGTGAGATAATTTTGTATAAAGGTGTATGTTGGTAATGTTCGCTATTGATGGCAGATGATTTCCGTTGTCTATAAATGGCAGTAACAATTCCTCCTAACCCGATTAAGTGTGTCTTTCGAATACAACGAATCCAATATAGTAGGTCCTCTCCATATTTCATTCCATTTTCCCAGGGAGGAAGTTTAGATATAAGAATGGAGTTCATAATTACGTTGCTGGAATGCATGAATAGAATCCCCCTGATTCCCAGTTGTTTAACAGATATAGAGATGGGACATGGTCGGGTTGGAATGTTTTTTAGTTCATTCAATATATAGCGGTTCGAATAGACTAAAATGTTCGGATGGTTTTTGAAAAACTCAAAAGCTAACATTAAATGTTCAGGATACCAGAAATCATCTCCATCCAAAAAGGCAATATATTTCCCGTTTGCAATTTGTATTCCAGTATTTCTAGCTTTTGAAACCCCACCATTAGGTTGTGAAATCAATCGAATTCTTGGGTCGAGAAAGGATTGGATAACGGAAGCGGTTTTATCAGTAGAACCGTCATCTACAATAATGATTTCAAAGTCTTTGAATGTTTGATCCAGTACGGATTGAATAGTTACCGCAATATATTGCTCTAAGTTATAAGCAGGAATAATAACGCTGAAAAATGGGTTTGGCATAAAAAAGGGCGGAAAGAGATAATACTAAATATTTGGTATAAAAGAATGATCTTAGACCTGATTTTATTCCAATAGAGTGGTTAGAATAAGTATGATTGAAACTTGATTATCTTCGGACTGGATTATTTATGAAGCAGTAAACAAGTGATATCGGATTGCTAATCTGCTGACAATACATTTTTCTAATACAAAGTTATTAACGAGTTCAAGGCTCAATGATGCTAAAGTAATATGGCAGACTAAGCTATTATGATGGAGCCGGTTTGGTGTTTGAGTCCCTTTTTTTGAAAGATCATTTTACATGATACCAAGGAGATATTACAAATCAATTTTGGTTGGGCTCTGTTGATCAAGAAGAGCATTATTGAATGTCCCCCCGATTCTTACTTAATGATGAACAAGGAACGCCTTTCCCCATATACGAGGAAAGGCGTTGTAAGTAAATGAAGGTTTTGAACTTGAGGGAAAGGATGCGTTAATAAACGTCTCGTTGATAGCGACGCTGTTGTTTCATATTAGCTACGTACTCAGCCGCTTCTTCCGGCGTTTTGTTCCCCCAAGTTTGAATGACTTCATGGAGAGCAGTGTCGACATCTTTTGCCATACGGGCTGCATCGCCACAGACGTAAAAACAAGCACCGGCTTCTAGCCATTTCCAGAGTTCTTGTCCTTCCTGAACCATGAGGTGTTGGACATAGACTTTCTTTTCTTGATCTCGAGACCAGGCAACTGACAGCTTTAATTGTTCAGAAGCGATTAGCGGAGTCAGTTCGTCTTCATAGCAGAAGTCCGTGGCTTTATACGGATTGCCGAAGAATAACCAGTTCCCCCCCTTAGCGCCTGTTGCGATGCGGTCTTCCCAGAAGGATCGGAAAGGTGCGATGCCTGTGCCGGGACCAACCATAATAATGGGCACGTTGCCGTCCTCTGGAAGGCAGAAGTTTTTATTGTTATGTATAAATACTTTAGCTGTTTGTCCCGGGTGCAAACGGTCTGCCATGTAGGTGGAACATACTCCTCCTCGTTTACGATCCCGTGCAGTATAGCGAACGGCACCAACGCACAGATGAACTTCTCCTGGGTGTGCATTTGGGCTTGAGGCAATAGAATAAAGGCGCGGCATGATTTTTTTCAGCATACCGACAAATGCTTCAGCGGATTCAAAAGATACAGGATATTCTGTAGCCAGATCTAGTAAGTCTCTTCCCCATAAGAAATTGCTAAGTGCTTCTTTATCTCCAGTTAACAGGGTTTCTAATTCCTGGCTGCCGGAAGATGCTGACCACTTAGTCAACAATGCTTTGTTGATCGTGGTTATGTCATAGTTGTTGATCAAGGCATTACGCAGAGAAACCGTTTCTCCGTCGGGTGTCGAAACTTGGGAATCCTGGTTTAGGTTGAGCTTTGCAATCAAAGCGTCCACCAAAGCTGGATCGTTAGTAGGGATAACGGCCAAGGCATCCCCGGCCGTGTACTCCATCCCGGAACCTTCCAGGCTGTATTCAATGTGGATAGTTTCTTTAGGGCTACCTTCTCCAGTGATGTGTTTGACGGAAAGAACGGGAGCGGGGAACGGATTTTTTTTGCCGTATGGTTCAGTAGACATGATGATTAAATCGGTTAAGAATAAATAATTACCAGCGTATAACGGCAGCAGACCAAGTGAGACCTGCGCCAAATGTGACCAAGACAACGTTGTCTCCTTTGCCGAATCTACCAGAACGACGAGCTTCATCAAAAGCAATGGCAACGGCTGCTGCGGACGTATTGCCATATTTTTCAATATTCACAAACACTTTGTCTTCTGGAATAGAGAGACGTTGTGCAACAGCATTGATGATGCGTAGATTAGCCTGATGCGGAATGATGAGTTGAATATCATCTGCTGTAAGTCCGGCACGTTCGATAACACTGGCGGCCGAGGCTTTCATGCGTGTGACGGCATGGCGGAAAGTTTCATTGCCTCGCATAGCTAACGTAGCTAAGCGTTCGTGGGCGTTTTCCGCTGTAGTGGGGCAACGGGATCCACCGCCAGGAATCTGAAGTAGATCATGGAGAGATCCGTCAGAGCCTATATCTGTGGCAAGGACAGATCCTTCTCCTTCTTCTCCTGTAGAAGCTTGAAGTACGGCAGCGCCTGCTCCATCACCAAACAGCACACAAGTGCTGCGATCTTCCCAGTTGACAACAGTGGAAAGTTTTTCTGCGGCAATGATAAGGGCTGTTTTCATCTGACCGGTGCCGATATATTGAACAGCGGTTTTCATAGCAAACAGGAAACCGGAACATGCTGCGGAAATATCAAAGGCTGCGGCATTTTTAGCCCCTAAAGCATCTTGAATATAGCAGGATGTAGAGGGAGTAAATGTGTCAGGCGTAATCGTAGCAACGATGATAAGATCAATGTCTTCTGGTTTTAACCCACAGGATTCCAGTGCTCGTTGTGCAGCCTTGGTTCCCATGTGGGATGTATATTCGTCAGGTGCGGCAATGCGACGTTCTACGATCCCCGTACGTTCGATGATCCATTCATGGGAAGTGTCCACCATTTTTTCCAGATCTGCATTGGTCAGACGGCGTTCTGGAACATAGGAGCCCGTACCGATAATCTTGACGGGCAGTCTTTTAAAGGCAATATCAGAATGTGAAGCCATAGCTTAAGCGTATGATGAAGAGAAAAACGTCCTGACGTTTTATGTGGGGATAGTATAATGGAAAGCCGATACAATGGCTAGCACAAAACACACTCCCTTTTTTAGGGTATAAATGAATGGATTACAACAGCCATCCTTGTCCGTTAGCAGGAGGAGTGGCTCCCATCTTAAGGTAGGCAGATGGCATGGCTATGCGCCCACGGGGCGTTCGGTTGATGTACCCTTGCATAATTAGGAAAGGTTCATGTACGTCTTCTAATGTGGACGCATCTTCTCCAACGGCTACTGCTAAAGAAGAGAGACCAACCGGACCACCATTAAACTTATAAATCATCGCTTCCAATAGTCGTTTGTCCATCTCATCTAAACCATCGTCATCGATTTCAATCATGGTCAGGGCATCGTGTGCCAACTTTTCTGTTATAACGCCGTTACCGCGTACCTGAACGTAATCTCTTACCCAGCGTAGCAGAGAATTGGCTACACGGGGCGTACCTCGGGAACGTAATGCAATTTGGAGTGCTCCCGTTTGCTCGATCGGAACATTCAGTAATCCTGCAGAACGTTCAATAATGGCGCACAATTCCTCTTTGGTGTAATAATCCAGACGATTAACTAGTCCGAAACGAGAGCGTAGCGGCCCTGTTAGCATACCGGCTCGAGTAGTGGCTCCCACTAAGGTGAACTTAGGCAAATTGAGCTGAATCGAGCGGGCGTTAGGACCTTGGTCAATAATAATATCCAGTCGGAAGTCTTCCATGGCTGGGTATAGGTATTCTTCGATAGCCGGATGGAGACGATGGATTTCATCAATAAACAAAATGTCTCCTTTTTCCAGATTGGTTAGTACGCCTGCCAAGTCTCCGGCTTTTTCAATCTGAGGGCCTGATGTCGTATGAATGTGGCAGCCGACAGCATTGGCAATAATGTTGGCAAGTGTTGTTTTACCCAATCCGGGTGGACCGCTCAGCAAGATATGATCCAACACGTCATCACGCTGTTTGGCTGCTTCCACCATCAGCATAAGGCGATCTTTGATTTTCTCTTGCCCGCAAAATTCACTAAAGGCCGGTGGTCTGAGGGATAAATCAAAGGCGGATGCCGGTGCTTCCGTCGTGCGTGTATAAAAGGATTCTCCCATGTGCAAGACTAGCAAAAACATCTTTACGGCATCCGTCAAGGTGTAAGTTTGCTCAGATGCTTCGTTTCATGCTCTTTCTTTTGACTCATGAGGAACGAGAAAATAAGAAAACAATGTTCGTGTGAAAAAAAGATTGCCAAGTTATTATTCTGAGTCTATACTGCCTCTGCTTTCCTATTTGACGTTTCTATTAACGGGCAGGTGTCAGAGTGGTCGAATGAGCACGCCTGGAAAGTGTGTGTACTGGAAACAGTACCGAGGGTTCGAATCCCTCCCTGTCCGCCATTTCATCCCTTGTAGGACTTTTCTTAACCCTTGTTTTCAAGGGTTTTCGTGTTTCTTGGTTTCACGAAAATGCATGGTATTTCATATCCAGAGATACATTTTGGAGGCATGTTTTACGAGATGTAACAAGGCTGTTTATCGAAAACTATTCATCCTTTCCTAGGCGTAAAATGCCATTATTAGTCTAGTTTGTATCGCTGAGAAAATGACACTACAAAGACACATACTCAAATAAAGCAAATTAGATGATGCCGATATTTTTGAGCCATTCTTGAACGGCTGGAGTATCATTTTCTACGTTATCTCCATGAATATCAAAGCCCTTTAGATGTTTTGAATTGGGTGTTAATTTTTTGATGGCGTCAAAAGCACCATCTTCCCGGCTTTCATGGGTTAAGAACGGAATAATTATTTTGCCAGATAGGTCGTAACTTTCTAAGAATGATAAAACAGCCATGGGGGCTGTATGCCACCAGCTGGGACAACCGATGAAGATGATTTTATATTGATCGATGTTGTCAACGCTTGTTTTCAGCTTGGGGCGAGCATTTGTTTCTTTTTCTTGTTTAGCTAATTCTGTACATGGTTCGTATTCTTTTGGATAAGCGTGAACCGTTTGTATTTCAAATAATTCCCCGGCTGTAAATTGTTGGATTTTCCGTGCTAGTTTACGAGTATTTCCCGAATAGGAGAAGTAGGCAATAAGGATATCCGTGTTCCCATTTTTTGCCCGGTTTTGTGTAGGTGTATTATTATTCATGGCGTTTGAAGTGAAAACCATCATTAGAATAGTAGCTATTTGTATGATTCTTTTTATCATGCTAATAATTGAAAATATTAGAGCTTATTACCGAAAAACTCTGTCAATTTATTTACCGCTTGATTGACGTATTCCGGAATGTAATAGGTTTTGATGTGTGTAGCTCCGGGAATTAGGAACAATTCTTTGTCTTGTGTACCGGTAGCGTGGTTGTAACATTGTTCGGTCATATAAAATGTATCAGCTATACTACCCGCAATCATTAACAAAGGTCGGTTAATTAATGACATTCCTTCGTTTGCGTCAAACGACATGAGTTCAATCAGGCTGCTTTTTGTGTAGCGGAAGGTGGAATTGGGGTGTGTATGAGTCTGTAAGTAGTAATGATATCCATCACGATAAAGATCAAATGGTAGTTTAGCCGCTTGTTCCGGAGTAACTCCTTTCATGTCTCCAACGTATTCTGGTTGTCCTCCTTCAGCTTCGCGTTGACGTGCTGCGCCTGCGTCTTCCAGGCGTTCCTGAATGCTGCCGATTTGAGAATCAAGAAAGCCGTTGCGGCGAACTAGACCGGTATTGAACATGCTGAGTGTGGCAATAGCCTTGAACCGCTTGTCTGTTTGTGTTGCTTTTAGAGTATACCCACCGCCGCCGCAGATGCCTAAGATGCCGAGGCGCGTTCTATCTACACCAGGATATTGTAATAGAATGTCTACTGCACGGCGTATGTCTTCAATGCGGTTGGATGGTCTGTCTGTTTGCCGAGGCGTTCCTTCGCTAGCTCCTTGATAAGCGGCATCAAAGACTAGGCAGATATATCCTTTTTCTGCCATGCGTTGCCCATAAAGGCCGGCTACTTGCTCTTTTACTCCCCCGTTGGGATGAGCTACGACGAGTGCAGGATATTTCTTGTCGGTCTCGTATCCAGCCGGAGTGTAAACGTTTGCATAAATATTTAAACCGTTTAGTTTGTAGGTTATTGGGTGGATATTGACGTGGCCTTCAACATTTTTTGAGATGGCTCCTTGATAAACTAGGCCCCAAGGGTTGTCATTATGGCTTTCTTTAGATGGAACAGTGGTGAAATTCGGGGAATTGGTAATATTCATTTGTTGCGCGGTTAATGGTTGATTAAAAAGAATTATGGGAATGATGATAGGAACAATGGCTTTGGTGTTCATCTGATGTACGTTATTTTTATCAGTCCTCATATCCTATCATGAAAGGAGATGGCGTTGTCGATAGATGGATTACAGATTTCACTACCATTATTACAGGTGATGAGGAATGAACTGGATAGCTTATCTTTTCATTGTTATGTTTTGATCAAAAGCCGTGAAACAGATATGAGCTTGATTTTGAATATGGACTCTGTAGGAGACTACAACTCCTTTTTGGGGCAGGAAACACTGCACCCTTTAGTTAGCGTTATTAATTTTTCTCAGGTGCCTCCGGTACGACATATTCGTAAAATGTACGGATTTTATGCTGTTTTCCTGAAAGACTTAAAATGCGGAGCCTTACGGTATGGTAGGCATTATTACGATTATCAAGAAGGAACACTTGTTTTTGTGTCTCCCGGTCAAGTATTGGGTAATGATGATACCGGGGAATATTTTCGCATAGAAGGCTATGCTCTTTTGTTTCATCCTGATTTGCTTCGTGGAACATCCTTGGCTCATAAGATGAAAAAGTATTCCTTTTTCTCTTATGATGCTTCTGAATCTCTTCATATGTCGGAAAAAGAAAGACATTTATTTTTAAATATTTTGAAGGAGATTCATGCGGAATTGGAAAGGGGTGTTGATCGACATACTAAGTCCATTGTTACGGCCAATATAGAAGTTCTTCTTAACCATTGTTTGCGTTTTTATGACCGTCAATTCATTACCCGAGAGAATGTGAATAAAGACGTTCTTACGGAGTTTGAACGATTGTTAGATTCTTATTTTGAGGAGGATCGACCACAGGAGTTAGGCTTACCTTGTGTACAGTATTTTGCGGACAAACTCCATTTTTCGGCTAATTATTTTGGTGATCTTGTTAAGAAAGAGACCGGTAAAACTCCACAAGAACATATACAAATCAAGTTGGTGGATAAGGCTAAGGAGTTTCTTTGCAGTACCAACAAGTCTGTTAGTGAAATCGCTTATGTTTTAGGGTTTAAGTACCCTCATCATTTGAGTCGTATGTTTAAGAAAAATACTGGATTGTCACCTAATGAGTTTAGAGCTTCTGCATAAAAGGAACATGTGTAGCGATATCTTTTAAGAGATTTGCTTTGTGTCATGAATCTTGAAAGCATGGCTTTTAACGTCTTTGGTCTTGAGACGATGGCGTATAAAGAGTATGGTATGGCGAGGAAATCTTCTCCAAAGGGTATCACATGAGAAAGGGTGTTAGTTAGCTGACTGAACGTAACCAAGTGCTTTCTTTTTGTGAAATATCCCGGTTGAATCATAAAAAGACTATAATAATGGGAAACTCAATTGACCATGGCATGTTTCGAAAGTCTGTCTTAATGGCTTTCGGCTTATCCTTTTCCTTATCTGGTTTTGCGTTTGCGACATCGGGCAAGCAAGTAACAGAACAACAGGTTCAATCCATAGATGGCATCAGAAAAATTAATCCTGCTGCAGTGGAGGTGTTGATAGGAAAAGATTATCACATGACCTTTGATTTTTACGGTGATAATATTTTCCGGATTTTCCGGGATGACAATGGTGGTATTATTCGTGATCCCAAGGCAGAGCCGGAAGCTCGCATTTTAGTTGGCAACCCCCGTAAGCCTATTTCGTGTTTAAACGTGGAACAGCAGGGCGATGTTATTACAATCACTACGGGAAAAATTAAAATTGAAATAAATAAAAAGACTTCTCTTTTTAAAATTTTCAACCTGAAAAATAATACTGTTGCCGTTGAACAGGTAGCCCCTATTCTTTTGGGGAAAGGCAACGTTGGATTTGCCCTGAAGGCACATCCAAATGAATATTTCTATGGCGGTGGTGTACAGAATGGACGTTTTTCTCATAAGGGAAAAGTAATTGCTATTGAAAATCAAAACAGTTGGACGGATGGAGGAGTTGCTTCTCCTACGCCTTTCTATTGGTCTACTAATGGGTATGGAGTTATGTGGCATACCTTTAAAAAGGGACAATATGATTTTGGTTCTAAGGATGAAAATGTGGTTAAGCTTTCCCATGATGAAGGTTATTTGGATGTCTTTTTCATGGTAAATGACTCTCCAATTGGATTATTGGGAGATTTTTACCAGCTTACCGGAAATCCTGTTTTGTTACCTAAGTTTGCTTTTTATCAGGGGCATTTGAATGCTTATAACCGAGATTATTGGAAGGAAGATGAAAAGGGCATTTTGTTTGAAGACGGTAAACGTTATAAGGAAAGCCAAAAGGATAACGGTGGTATCCAAGAGTCTTTAAACGGAGAATTGAATAATTACCAGTTCTCCGGACGTGCGGTAGTGGATCGCTATAAGAAGCATGATATGCCATTGGGATGGCTGTTGCCTAATGACGGGTATGGTGCCGGTTATGGACAAACAGATTCCTTAGATGGCAATATTGCCAATCTGAAGAGTTTGGCAGATTATGCTAGAAAAAATGGTGTGGAAATTGGATTGTGGACGCAGTCTGATTTGCACCCCAAGCCCGAGATCAGTGCATTATTACAACGTGATATTGTGAAAGAAGTGAGAGATGCGGGTGTTCGTGTGTTGAAGACGGATGTTGCCTGGGTGGGGGCTGGATATTCCTTCGGGTTGAACGGTATTACAGATGTGGCTCAAATTATGACCTACTATGGGAATAATAGCCGTCCGTTTATTATTTCTTTGGATGGTTGGGCTGGGACTCAGAGGTATGCCGGTATTTGGACGGGGGATCAAACCGGTGGTGAATGGGAATACATCCGATTTCATATACCTACTTATATTGGTGCTGGTCTTTCCGGACAGCCTAACATTTGTTCGGATATGGACGGCATCTTTGGCGGTAAGAATCCGCAGGTAAATGTTCGAGATTTCCAATGGAAGACATTTTCTACCATGGAATTGAACATGGACGGCTGGGGCGCTAATGAAAAGTATCCTCATGTTTTCGGGGAACCATATACATCCATTAATCGCTGGTATCTTAAGTTGAAATCAGAATTGCTCCCGTATACTTACAGTATTGCGGAAGAAGCTGTTGCTGGGTTACCAATGATTCGTGCCATGTTCTTGGAATATCCCAATGCTTATACGCTTGGCAAGGCTACGCAATATCAGTTTTTATATGGGCCTTATTTTTTAATTGCTCCTGTATATCGTGAAACTTGTGCAGATAAGGATGGTAATGATGTTCGTCACGGCATTTATTTGCCAGAAGGACAATGGATTGATTATTTTACCGGGGATTTGTATGAGGGCGGTAAGATTTACAATGATTTTGATGCTCCTTTGTGGAAATTGCCTGTATTCGTTAAAAATGGTGCAATTATTCCCGTGGCAAATCCGAGTAACAATGTTTCAGAAATCAAGCCGGATTTACGCATTTATGAGATTTATCCATATGGTAATACTTCCTTTACCGCATATGATGATGATGGAGTAACGGAAGAATACAGAGCCGGTAAGGGAGTGCGCACGTTGATCGAATCCAAGGTGGATGCCCATAATAATGCGACTGTTACCGTGCATCCAACAGTGGGTGACTTTGACGGATTCCTAAAAAATAAATTTACGGAGTTCCGCATCAATGTAACTCATAAGCCATCTAAGGTTTCTGTCAAGGTCGGAGAAAATAATGTCGATTTGGCGGAAGTGAATACACCGGAAGAATTTGATTCTCGCACGAATGTGTATTTTTACAATCAAGCTCCCAACCTGAATAGATTTGCAACAAAGGGAAGCGATTTTGAGAAGAAAGTAATTACGAGAAATCCGCAATTGATGGTGAAGTTGAATGCAATAGATGTTACAGTTGCATCTACTATTCTGACCGTTGAAGGTTTTCGTTTCGAACCTGATGAAAAGTATCGCCTTTCTTCCGGCTCATTATGTGCCCCTGCTCATGCTACTGTGACGGAAGAAAATACGACAGCTTATACTTTAAAGCCTACGTGGGATGCCGTTCCGAATGCTGATTTTTATGAAATTGAGTTCGGAGGGATGTTGTACACTACCATTAAGGAACCGGGATTCCTTTTGGAAGATTTGGAAGCAGAGACGCCGTATTCCTTTAAAGTGCGCGCTGTTAATCGCGAAGGACATTCCGAATGGTCTGTCATTAGCACGAAGACTAAGGCCAATCCTCTTGAGTTTGCTATTCCTGGGATCGAAGGTGAAACGAGCGTTGAAAATCAAGGTAATTCTTTGGTGAAGCTGTTTGACTTTACAGAAAAAGATACTTGGCATACGAAGTACGGGGTTAAGGCTGTACCGTTTGATTTGGTCATGGATTTGAAGACCGTTAATAAGCTTGAGAAGTTCCATTATTTACCACGGGAAGACGCCGGTAACGGCACATTGCTGAAGGGTGCTGTTTATTACAGCATGGATAAGGAAAACTGGACACAAGCCGGAACTTTCCAATGGGATAAGAATAGCGACATGAAGATATTTAACTTTAAGGATGCTCCTACGGCCCGCTACGTCAAGTTGCACGTCACAGAGGGTGTGGGTGATTACGGTTCCGGTAAAGAAATCTATATCTTCAAGGTTCCGGGAACGGAAAGCTATTTGCCGGGTGATATCAATAATGACGGCAAGATTGACCATAATGACTTTACCTCTTATATTAACTATACGGGGTTACGTCAGGGGGATTCTGACTTTGAAGGCTACATTAGCAACGGGGATATTAATAAAAACGGTCTTATTGATGCTTACGATATTTCTGTTGTAGCTACTCAGTTAGAAGACGATGAACAGCAAGAAGCTGATAACGATAAACAATCTGCCGATGAAAAAGCAAAGAAAAATGCTCGAGTAGATGGTAAGCTTCTGATTAGTTCAGATAAGAAGAAGTACGCTAAAGGAGAACCTGTCAAAATAATCGTGAAAGGACGGAATCTTCGGTTGGTTAATGCATTGAGTTTTGCTCTTCCTTATAACCCTCAGGATTTGGAATACGTTGGCGTAGAAATTAAGAACGTGAAGAAAATGGAGAACCTGACAAATGACAGGCTTCATACCAATGGTTCTAAGGTATTGTACCCCACATTCGTTAATATTGGGAATAAGGCTCCCGTTGAGGGGGCTTCCGAATTGTTTGTGCTTAAGTTTAAGGCTCGTCGTGATGTGAAGTTCCAGCCAAGAATCACAGATGGTATGCTTGTAGATAAAAAATTGAACGTGAAAAAACTGTAATAATGTTTCGGGGGTATTTTCTTATTTGAGAGATACCCCCTGTAGTATAAAGGATGGATGTACCAGTGCTCTATTATCTTTTAATTCGATAAAAGAGGAGGGGTTATTCTTCTTCAAAATTCCAAATGCGGCGGCGAACATTTTTCTTTGTTCTGCCGCCGTTGGCTTTTCGAAAGGGGGCAAAAAGCCCGTCTAATCCGCTTCCTTTTAATAATAAGCATTGTTCCATCAAACGCCCCAGTTTTCCTTTGGGAAATCCCTTTGCTTGAAACCATGCCAAATATTCCTGAGGTACGTCCATTAGAGGACACCCTTTGGGGGGATATTTAGCAGGACCGTACATCCCAAAGGGAACATGAGTTTGTGCAATTTCCTCCACTAGTTTCCTCAAATCTTCTGCATTTGGTATGTTAGGTTCTTTCATGATTCTTGGCATATGAATCGTTGCAGATAATCAGCTAATAATTCCGGTGCATCCAAGAGAAGTCTATGCCCGGCATTTGGAATAATGACAGCGTTTTCGCCTGCCATAAAGCGTGCTAAAGCACAAAACTTTGCATCCTTTTCTCCAGCTAACCATAACATGGGAATTGGGCTTTGTTTTAGTAACGGAGCTAGATTTTGTTGAGCACCTACGGACCAATCAATGAATGCTCGTGATATAGATTTACGCCATGATCTGAGCGAGTTGCGATTTGTTGCAGGAGGACTACCTTTCAATACATTTTGAGAGTCCCAATTCGTTAAAAAATCTTCCCAATTCCCTGAAAGGCATTGTACGGCCCATTCTGCGTCTTTAGTGCGTCTTTCTGCTTTTTCGGTTTCGTTTTCCAATCCGGGGTTGGCACTGATAAACAGCACTCCTTTCCAGAGAAGCGGATGAGCCAACACCGCATGCATTGCAAGCCTGCCTCCAAGTGAATAACCACAAAGGAAGGGATGTTTATCCTGTAAGGCTATCTCAGAGCATAGCAAGTGCCCCATTTCCGTAAGACTCTTAGGACAACATTCTAGGTATTTCCAGAGGTTTAAGGCCCGCGTCTGTAATCCGGCAGTATGCAGGATATTCATGATGGGCTTCCAATCTGCAGGAGTTCCCAAGTTGCCGTGTAAAAGCCAAATCATGAAGAAGTCTAATAGTTATTTGGATCCGTATTCGGCTAGACCATTCATAAACATTTGAATAGAAATCATGATGAGAACCATACCCATCATTCGTTCCATTGCGATCATTCCTTTTACTCCTAACAAACGCAAAAATTTATGAGCAATGAAAAGTACAATACCTGAGAGAACCCATGCAGTGACAATGGCACCTGCATAGGTCATTTGAGAGATACTGTCTGGAGTCTGAGAGGCATGTAGCATAATGATGGACAAGGACGAAGGGCCGGCCATTAAGGGCATGGCGATAGGAACAATAAATGGTTCGTCCTTGCCGTCTGCATTTCCTGAAGAAGCCAACATATCCTTCGCAGGAAAAACCATGCCTAACGCTACAAGGAACAATAAGATACCGCCGGAAATGCTTAATGTGGAGGTTTCTAATCCAAGCAAGTTTAGAAGAAATCTGCCCGAGAAGAAAAATAGAAGCAATATAGTTAAAGCAAAAATCAATTCCCGGGTTAGAATTGCTTTTTGTTGTGCTAGCGGGTATTTTTTCAACATCCCCAAAATCATAGGTGCCAGACCTATGGGGTCGATGACGATAAACAGAAGAATGACGGTAGAAAGAAAGTCGTGCATGGAATAGAAATCCGTTTGTAAACGATCTGGGCGTACTCGTCAAAGGGAACTCCTCGGAAATAAATAAATTCCCGTTAGATTACTCCGTTGTTCAAATTTCAACCATCGTTTATAGAAGAAAATCTTGGATATTATCAGATGAGATCACACCTGTTTCTGTGGAAGAAAGTACACACAGGGCATCTACTAGGTTTTCTTGTCCTAAAGCTACCCCTGCTTCTTCTACCAGCACATCATCAATATTAATAGAGGTTAAGGGAATGACATCTGCCGTTGGTGCAGGTGTGTACATCAGAGATGTAATGCCGATAACTGCCACAACTAAGGCCGCGAGAGCTGGGGCCCAGATTCGAAAATGCCTCTTAAATGGGTGAATAGATTCTGTTAGAACAATAGGAGTTTGTTCTTCTTCCGTAATACGCATCATGACTTTACGGGCAAAATCATTCCCCGGTACAGCTTGGGAGGCGTGCCCCAGTATTTGCCAGAGTTTTGTATCGTCCTGTTTGTTCATGACCGTGTATGATGAATTATCTCTGTAGAGGTAAACACCGAAAAAAAGATTCCGTTGCTTGTTAAATATTATTTTTTTGTTCTATCACCATTTTAATAACAGGAGCTAGTTCCGTTGCAATGAGTTTATACCCTGCAGCTGAGGGATGCAGACCATCGGCAGAAAGCTTTTCTGGGACATAGCCGGAGGCATCTGCTAAAACTCGTCCTGGATTTGTGTAAATAAATCCTTGTTCGGATGCCATGTGTTGTAAACGGTAATTGATGAAGGAAAGGCGTTCTGCTGATCCTTTGCGGGGATTGTTGCGTGGATAAAAACCTTGGAGGATAATATGCGCATTTTTTAGCTTGGTTGTAATTTCTCTGCAAACGGTAGCAATACCGGTCAGGATTTCTTCATCTGTATTGACAGGGATATTGTTTGTGCCTAGGAGGAGAACACAGATAGCGTCGTCTTTGGCTCCATCCAATTCTCCGTGACGTAATCTCCACAGAACGTTTTCTATTCGGTCATAACCAAAGCCAAGATTTACAGCTCGTAATCCGGCAGTACATTGTTTCCATGTTTCTGGAGATTTCTGAAGGATGTCTCGTTGCGGTTCATCTATAGGAGGGCCTCCCCAGAAATGTGTGATAGAATCCCCGATAAAAAGGATTTCCGGATGTATTTTTTTTACGAGTTGGCATATGGCTTCATGACGAGCTACCCAGTCATAAATCATGAAATCTCGATTTTGCGTACAGGGAATAAGCGTTGATGGTATTTGACAGGGCGAGACTTCGCCTGGCATGATGAAAGTCTCTGGTTCTGTAAGACTGCGTTTCCCTTGAAATAAACGATAGCGGATTCGTGTGCCGGGAGGAGCTTGAATTGGTGCCAGATAACAACCTTGAGTGCAGAGCATACGAGGCGAGGTGGCGTTAATATCTATTCGGATCACGGCTCCGAATGGTGCTCCCTCAGCAATAAGCTCTAGTTCTTTGTCGGTATTTAGAATGGCGTGGATTTTTGGCGTTGCCGGTAGATTGTTCATGAGACGTCTCGCATATGTTGGCGTATTTGCCTACGACCAATGGAGTCTGGTTTTTGCCCGTTCTGCATGCAGTAGTTTACGGGGCGACTTTGAGAGGCACCATTCGGAGCTCCCAATCGGATATCCGGTTCAGATGGAAGCAGATGTACTATTCTTTTATTTTTCCAGATTAGCCAGAATACGATTACGGCTATTAGTATAGAAATGTGCAGAATAATTCCAGCTACATTGGCCAAAGCAAAGTCCATCCATGCTTTTATCATGGTATGAAAAGTAGATTCCTTAGCTTCTTCCGGCTCCAAAATAGTGATATTGGCTTCCGGAATGCCATCTGGATTATCTGTCGCTAACGCTGTTATAGTGGATTTGGGCGTGGTCGTTATAACTGACTCTGTTCTTTTAGCCAAAGAAATCATTGCTTCAATAAGCTCATCTTGAGGATTAGTGAAGCGCGAGGCATCTTGCTTTATCTGATATAGAAGATCTCGTCGTCCAGTATCCCCTAGTCGAGAACTTAGTTCTGAATCCAAAGCGATTTGCGCACTTTTAATGTTACCAACGTGAAAGTGAAGCAATAGGTTACGCTCGTTATCTTTAAAAATTTGCCGGGCGATTGTAGGGGCATTAATAGATGGTGGTACTTTTTGTTCTGCTGCAAAAATGCTGACAAATAAGTTAACGTTATATTGAGATTTAATGAGTTTGATAAGTTCAATGACATCATTGCTCTCTACTTCTGCCAAGAGTTTCTGGGGGTCTATGAGTCCCGTTGTTGTGCGAATGTAGTCTGGCAGGAAGTATTCATTAACATCCGTAAAATCTTCTGGAATGGGATCTACTGCCGGAGAATCCGTGTCGGTGGATGGCCCTGGGATAGTTGTGCGGGGTGTCGTTTTTTCAGAGGAAGGCAGAAGAGTGGGGTTGGCGTTCCACCATGAGCCTTTCATGAGGGTTTGTAGATCTTTATCGGCCCATTTTAGGTTAGGAAAATCTTGTGCTATGGCTGGAATGCCAACAATGGATAACAGTATGATTCCCCAAAGGATTTTCATGCCTGGTCTCCTTTCTTGTCTGTTGGTGGAGTTAAGCCGTAGCGCAGGGGATGCCGTACTTTGGCTCGAGCTTTTCTGGCTATGAGTTGAACAGCATCTTTCATGATAGACGTAACAGCTTGCAGTAGCATGCTTTCTCGTAATGGGATGTGAGCCCGCCTGATAGATTTGTTAATCAGATCCGGTTCTATGTAAGGATCCAATTCATATCCCCACATGAAACATGCGGTGTCGGTACGCACATCCAACACCAGAATTAACAACCATTGAGGATCTAATGGACCTTGATGATTGGGAAAGCCGGCATCATTGACCGTTAGGTGATTCAGAGTCCAAAAACTATGAGGGATGAGGGAAAAAGGCTCTAGAATATTAGGGAAATAAACAGAAAGAAGGACAGGAGGAATGCGTCGTTCTAGCTTTTCTAGCAGCTCATTGAGTTTAATACGATCCTGTTGGCGAAGTGCTCCGGCATTATCACATACCCGGCGGTATGGAATAACTTCTTTACCATATATTTTGTCCAGATTTTCCAAAGAGAACCCACAGTGAGGGCACAATGATTCCGCTCCACGGTGGAAATTATGTAAACACTTTGGACAAGTCGGCACAGGGGGAGTTTAAGCAGTAATGCCGGAGCAGAAAAGACTAATTGCCAAAAAGAAATAATGTATGTCTCAATCTTCTAGATTTTTTTTCGTTACATGATAAATGGCGGCGCATCTGGGGCACGTGACTTCCAGATATTCTTCTCCTTGGAACAAGTCTTCCTTTTTCTCTTGCAGTGTTTTAAGGGTTGGTAGAATGCGTTCCAGTGTACATCCACAGTAAAAATGGAAGCGACGTGTTTCCAAGATTCGGGTGTTTTCTTCTTCTTCCAGACGAGCCATTTTTTCTACTGTGAGAGAACTCAGCCATTCTTCATCTGCATCCGGTTGTGCGGTTACCATAGTGTAACATTCATCCGGCAGTTCAATACAACGGGCGTTTCTTTGTTCGCTTTGTTTATAAAACTTTTCAACCCATTGTGCTGGAGATTCCCCCGGAATAGGAACAACGGAATAACGCGGTTCGGCATCTTTGCGTAACAATGTAGAATACAACGTGTTTTCTTCAGGTTTTTTAATGCCTTGTGTAAATAAACGTCCTACAACGGATTCCGTTAGAGAAGAACCGGTAACAAACAAGTTGGCTGGGGCTGGTGTTTTAAGATTAACTGTCCAAGCATGTTGTTCAGCCCAAGGTCGTGACACCATATAAAGAGTAAAATATGCCATGAGCTCTTTTAAAAGACTGTCAAAAGGTTCTTCGTTGCGAAGTCCATACTGCATGAGATGTAGGTAATAGTCTGTGAACAAAGGAGAAAATCTAGACCTGAGCACCAGGCAGTTGCGCTCGCGCACAAAAATGGATTCAACCGTAATGAACTCTTCTACCAATTCTTTACTCATGCCATTTACATTCGATCTTATTGAGAAGAAAATCAATCGTTCCTCTTGTCAGTAGAGGTAATATCATGACAACCGGGTACAGCTATTTTTTCATTGGTACGGAGAGATAACGTGTTTGTATAAGAACTGCACACAATCCATCCTTTACCATATCTTTCTGGGTGTTTAACATATCTGCATGGCAACTGATAAGAATATCATCATTCATACTTCTAAAGGCGACATTAAGTTGACGGTGTTTGCTTCTAAGACGCCTGTTACGGCAGCTTCTTTTTTAAACCTTGCCTCCAGAGGATTTTATGATGGAATTAAATTCCATCGTGTAATTTCGGATTTCATGATTCAGGGGGGAGATCCTACTGGTACCGGTATGGGCGGTCCCGGATATAGGTTTGAAGACGAATGCCGTCCAGATTTGAAACATGATGGCCCCGGTGTGCTTTCCATGGCAAATGCTGGTCCTGGTACTAATGGTTCTCAGTTTTTTATTACTCATGTGACTACGGAGTGGTTGAATGGAAAACACACGGTATTTGGTAAGGTAACAGAAGGTCAGAGCGTAGTGAATTCCATCGAGCAGGGAGATATTATTTCAGGCATCACGATAGAAGATAATGTAGATGACTTGTTTGCTGAACAGGCAGATCGCATTAGTGCTTGGAATAAGGTTTTAGACAAGTAAGCTTATTGGGTTTATGTCAGCAGCGGATTGGGTAAGGCAAATATCCCGTTCCGCTGCTCTCCTATTTTTGCTCCTGTAGTTCATGGTATTGGCCGTTCAAAACTTGCGCGTGCAGTATGGTGCACGTATTCTGTTTAATGATCTTTCATTTACAGTGGAAGACGGGGAAAGAATAGCTCTAGCCGGGCATAATGGTGCTGGAAAATCTACGCTGATGAAGTGCATTGCCGGGTTAAATGAGGCAGATTCTGGGGCGATTATTAAGTCTAAGCATTCACAGGTTGGTTATCTGCCGCAGGAGGGGATTCACATTCGCGGGCGCAAACTCATAGATGAAGCTTTGTCTGCTTTTGCGGATTTGATGGGGCTTCAGGAACGAATAGACTCTTTGAGCCAGGGTTTGGGCGGACTAGATCCTCGATCTTCCGCTTATTCTGAAGTTCTTAATGAAATAGGGGAATTGGAATTGATTCTGCAGGCCCATAATACTGCCCGCTTACGTCCCCGTGCAGAATCTATTTTGCGTGGTCTTGGATTTAAGGATAGGGATTTTGAAAGGGATTGCGGGGAGTTTTCCGGTGGCTGGCAAATGCGTATTGCTTTGGCCAAGCTTTTGCTTCGGGAACCGGAAGTTTTGTTGTTGGATGAACCTACGAACCACTTAGATATTCAATCTCAACGCTGGATGGAGCAGTATCTGCGTACATATCGTGGTGCTATCATCCTCATTTCTCATGACGTTGCATTGTTGGATTCCTTGGTTTCCCGTACGATTGCGTTTTATCATGGGAGAGCTGAGGAATATGCGGGGAACTTTTCTTATTTTTTGAAAGAAAGCGTTCAACGTAAGGAGATACTTTTACGTCAGAAAAAAGCGCAAGACCGCGAAATTGCCAAATCTAAGGAGTTCATTGATCGGTTCCGTTCTAAAGCGACTAAAGCTTCATTGGTGCAATCTCGTATTAAGCAGTTAGAAAAGATAGAGCTGATAGAAGTGGAAGAAGATGACGCTGTAATGAACTTTCACTTTCCCACTCCTCCTCCTGGTGCTCACTCTGTAGTTAAGCTGGAAAAAGTTTCCAAGCGGTATGGGGATATTTCCGTCTTTGAGAATGTCGACTTTGAAGTCGTTAAAGGTGATCGTATTGCTATTGTAGGAGTTAATGGGGCAGGGAAGTCTACCTTTTCTCGGCTTATTTCCGGAGGAGAGGAACCAAGTTCCGGCAAAGTGATGATGGGCAAACATACGCAAATTGCCTTTTTTTCTCAGACCCATGCTGATGATTTGGATCCGGATAAGACGATTCTTGAATGTGTGGAAGCTGCAGCAACACGTGAATCTGCTCCTATGGTGAGAAATCTTTTGGGTTGTTTCCTATTTCGTGGGGATGATGTATATAAACGTATTGGCGTGTTATCCGGTGGGGAACGTTCTCGTGTGGCTTTAGTCTGTATGTTGCTACATCCTGCCAATTTTTTGATACTGGATGAACCTACTAATCATTTGGATATTCAGTCTCAACAGGTGCTTCAACAGGCTTTGTCAGAATATCCGGGGTCTTATTGTATTGTCTCGCACAATCGTAGTTTTTTGGATCCTATTGTGTCTAAAGTGTTGGAGTTTGTGCCAGGGGAAAAGCCAAAGGTTTACATAGGAAATGTCTCCGAGTATTTAGAAAAAGTGGAACGGGATCAGGCTCTTGTGGCTACATCTGCTCCTACTCCTTCTGGAACCGTTGAATCCGGAACTATGGATCGCAAGGCACGCAGACGTATGGAGGCGGAGATCCGGCAGAAAAAGACGCGCTTGCTTAAGCCTCTTCAGGAAAAGCTAGCG
This sequence comes from uncultured Akkermansia sp., assembly GCA_964525305.1. Taxonomy (GTDB): domain Bacteria; phylum Verrucomicrobiota; class Verrucomicrobiia; order Verrucomicrobiales; family Akkermansiaceae; genus Akkermansia. The sequence goes on along the minus strand of CAZGGR010000001.1, from coordinate 166,252 downwards.
AAATTGGAGGAAGAAATTGCAAAGCTTGAAGCAGAAAAATCAGATATTACTTCTCAATTGGAATGTCCGGATGTGGCCGTTGATACGGAAGCCGTGATGGATCTTACTTCCCGTTTCCAACAGACAGATCGTCAATTGGAAACTTTCTTTACTCAATGGGCAGAGCTTTCTGAGAAAATAGAAGAAACGTCTGCTCGGATTGAAGACGAGGCAACTGAAGCTTTCTCTTGATAGTTGAAAAGTCCTCTGTCTCCTTTATAAAAAAGACCGCTCTTTTAGTAAGACCGGTCTTTTTTATAATAAAGCAAAGCGAGAAATGTATTCTCAGTTATACTCGGCGGCGTAGAAACAATGTGGCTAACCCAAACAGGCTCAATGTGGTTGTAGCCGGTTCTGGTACTACATCTCCTTGTACAGATAATTGGGATAGTCCCAGATAAGTACCACCTGTATTAGGAGCCTTAGCGTTTACCGTAAGGGTAAACGTTTCGCCTCCTTTTACGGTAAGTGGAGCGTTGAAAGATGCTTCTTGTATATCAGCAGTTGGTGTATTACTTCCTTTATCTTCTTGAGGCCGTTCAAAACTCATACCAGCTGTAGAAGAACTACTTCCTGTGGCCAGTGTGATGGTTGCGGTTCCTTCTTTAGGGTCGGAATTACTATGTTGAGCCCCGCTAGCATTAACAAACTGAAATCCCAATTCAAGTGCGGATATCGTGATGTCTTGTGATGCGGTGAAAGAAAAAGTGAGTGTCCATCCATCAGTATTACCATTCATTTGGAGATTTGGGACAAGAAGATTAGCCGCCAAGCCCCCCGAAATGGAGGTTGAAGGGTTAGTAATAGAGACAGATGCATTATTCAGGAAATCACTTTCTGAAGAGATGGTTGTTTGCTGAAATTGGGTTTCATATAGAGTTGTGGCGGCTTGTACTCCTGAAATACACAACAGAAAAGCAGAAATAGGAAAGAGAAGCTTCATGAAAAGTATGCTAGCGGATTCACAATCCGCTGAATAAAAGACATGATATTGGATTATACATAAATCATATATAATGAATAAGTAATATTGGCGCATCAAACAAGAAAACTTGTAACACGTGCGATTTTTTTGTATTCCTCATTTGATGGAACTTATTTGAGTTCAATTTTTTTTGTTGCCATCGGATTGTGAATTCGTTGAATAAATTTTGAGAATATATGGCGGATGAGGATTTTTATATCTCATACGATATAAGTGAGGCGATGTTATATCGTATAAGTTTAAAAGAATAGCGGATGATTATTTTACAAACGGGGAACTGACTGGAAAGTGTTTCCTATTTGGGTTCAGAATTTTATTAGAAACAAGGGGGCTAGTTTTTTTATGGATCTAATATGGATGATACATCCTTGGTTTAAGCTTGTAATTTTCAATGTTTTCGAGTTTTTATTCCTACAATATTTCAGATGACAGTAAATAAAGGAACGCAAGACCAGACAATGAGTTAAAATAGATTTTCCATCTTTCGTCTCTATTTTAACAGTAGCACTATTTTTTAGTTTGTTCCGAACTTTGGTATCTCTGTAAACAGTGTTTTAGTAACAAGTCTTGTCTAATTGGAAACTCGGATAACGTTTTACCAGCGTCAGTTACGTGTTAAGTCGTAACCATCTTTGCGATCTTTGATGTTCCAGCCCAATGCCGTTACTTCTGCTCTCAGGCGGTCAGCCTCTTGCCAGTCGCGGTTTTGTTTGGCTTGCCAGCGTTGTTCTGCCATGGCTTGTACGTTTTCCGGAGCCTCTTCCGCTTGTTCTTTTTCCGGTAGAAGAATGCCAAATGCTTCCAAGATGAAGTGGAAAGCATGACGTAGACGACAGGCTTCATCCGGAGACAGGGAAGAGACATTGATTTTTTTTATGGCACTGAATATGTGCCCTAAAGCTTCTGGTGTATTTAGGTCATCGTTCAAGCTGTCCCAAGCCGGTTGGAATATACTCAATTCCGGTTGCGTTACACAGAAATCTTCATAAGACGGAATGGAGTCTGAAGATGCTGTTGCTTTAAGTTGAGCATCAAACTTGGATAGACGAGCTAAAGCCGCCTTAGCGTCTTCCAGAGATGAAAGGGTAAAGTTCAGAGGCCTGCGGTAATATCCACCTACTAGTACATAACGAACAGCAGACGGTTTGTGTCCTAGTTTATCTAAATCAGCTAGGGTATACATATTGCCTAAGGATTTAGACATTTTGCCTCCATTCACCAGCAGATGAGTGATATGAAACCACAAACGGGCAAAGCTTCCTCCGTAAGCACAGCAGGATTGTGCCACCTCATTTTCATGGTGCGGAAATACCAAATCTACACCTCCGGAATGAAGATCAAAGTCATTCCCGAAGTATTTATGAATCATGGCGGAACATTCTAAATGCCAGCCGGGGCGTCCTTCTCCCCATGGAGAATCCCAATAATTTTCACCGTCTTCCGGTTTACGGCTCTTCCACAGCACGAAGTCGGCTACAGAATCTTTTTCATATTCATCGGCATTGGAACGGGCGTTGGCGGTTTTACCAAGATCCAACTCACGTTCATCTAAGTGGGAAAGCTTTCCGTATTCTGGAAAAGAGGAGATTTTGAAGTACACGGAACCATCTTCTGAAACATAAGCATGGCCTTTATCTACCAATATCTGAACCATTTGTATTTGTTCAGGAATATGGCTTACGGCAGAGGGTTCCACGTGGGGAGACAAACAGTTTAGAGCGGTGCAGTCTCGGTGGAACAGTTCCACCCACTCTGCGGTAAAGCTGGACAGGGAAACGCCTGCTTTACGAGAATCACGAATGGTTTTGTCGTCCACATCTGTCAGATTGCGGACGTGTTTGGTAGGGATACCTCCGAGTTCTACAACCCGACGGAAAACATCTTGCATCACAAAGGTTCGAAAGTTACCAATGTGAGCCGGTCCATACACCGTAGGACCGCAACAGTAGAAACGCAATGTTTTTCCATCTACAGGGGAAATGTCTTGTGCCGTTCTAGTGCGAGTATCGTAAAGGTGTAACATGTCGAAGTGATTAGAAGATAAGAGTTCTTCCCGGTCAAGCGGGAAAAGCTGGCATGGTATGGGCAGATGCCTGGGTTTGTGGTATTAAGGCCTTGAGAACATAGAGAAAAAGACAAAGGGTTATTTGTTAGCATCCTGTTGTCCTTTTTGATAGTGTTCGTTGATACGTTCTATCTCTTTTTCAGTAATGGCATTTTCTCGGTAAGGCTTGTTTTCCACGGAACGTTCCAATGTATAACCAAAGCGTTTTTGGAAGTGTCTTTTATGGGTTTCGAGCTTTTGTTCAAACTCGTTTAAGCTTGGTCGGTCTTTATGGTTACCCCACGCTGTTTCCGAAATCGCTATGGCTCTGGGATATGTCATGTACATTAGCAGTTCGCCGGATGGTATCCATTCTGCCCACATACAGAGGTTGATACCCTTGATGTGTTTTACATCGTTTTTATCCCTTCCATTACGTGGATCAAAATTGTAACAATCTTTTAGCAAGATAGGTGCGCCTCCCGGTTTAGCTCGTACATCTCCTTCGGGAAACTTCATTTGTGTACGAGCTAGGTAATATTTAAACTGAGGAGTAACAATGAGATCTATGCCTTGTTCTTTTGTTTTATCAATGCAACGGGGGAACTCTCCCGGTAACCAGGACATGACGGTTTCGCCCTTGTGGTAGTAGCTCTTATTGATGTCATACCACAAAATGGGCTTTTTCTTATATTTGGCAAGCATGGCCGTCAGGCTTTTGGTAAAGTCACTCATTTGTGCTTCTACGTTATCCTTTTGTCCTTTCTTGGCTCTTGCCGCACGGCAATCCGGACACTTTTTCCAATCTCCCATGGGGCATTCATCTCCACCAATATGAACGTATGGAAAAGTAAATATCTGCTGAACGGTATGGAATGTATCTTTGAGGAACTTTTTGGTAGCCGGTTTTTGTGGACAGATGAGTTTGGAGGAGACTCCTCCATGCGTCCATACTTGAGCCCTATTGGTGTTGCAGCAAAATTCAGGATAAGAGGCAGCCAATGCCATGTTGTGTCCCGGCATCTCCACTTCCGGTAGCACTTGAATGCCGCGTGCTTTGCAATATGCAACCAAGTCTCGTAGTTCTTTTGCGCTGTACATTCCTTCGTTGGCTAGCAGAGAGTTATTTTGATCCCCCTGTGCAGACGGGCGAACAGCACCAATGGTACGTAATTTATCATACCCTGGTATAGGGAGCCGCCAGCCTTGGTCTTCCGTCAGATGAAGGTGTAGGACGTTGTATTTGTAATAATGCATAGCATTAACAAAGTTATAAAGCTCTTTCATGGGATAGTGATAGCGTCCTACATCTACCATCATGCCTCGCCAACTGAAGTCCGGAGCATCTTGAATACTGCCGCAAGGAATGCCGTCAGGCGAATCTGAAAGATGGTCTCTGAGCTGAAAAAGTGTAGCCATGGCCATGGCTTTCCCATTGGGTGTGGTGTAACGGAGTTCCACTCCTCCCGGTGTCAGTTTCATAGCGTACCCTTCAATGCCCAATCCGGTAACCTTTTTCTCATTGATTATCTTGAGATTTTTAGTTGTTCCTGAAGACGTTGTTACTTTAATTGGCTCCGGAATGATGTTGTAGGGGTTAGTTTTACCCCAACTGAGAGAGCCGAAAAGGATGGTAAGGAACAGGAGTAATTTCATATGATAAATAAAAATGATTATCGAAGAATGATGGGAAAAATACGGATTAGAAATAGGAAAAGCGTGATATTAAGAGGAACGTTTATTGTATTTGTTCTGATCGTGAGATTTTTTCTGTTCAAAAACCCAATTTTTGTCTGCTGAGCTGAGTCGTTTTAGTGTTGTTTTGCTCAAGCGACCATCCGGCTCCTGAAGCCAGATGGTATGTTGTTTTTCTGAGTAACGGGAGAGTTTTGCAAAGAGAGTATTCCCATTGGTTCCTGTCCAGATTCTGTATCCTTTTGGTTCTAGTGTCTTTTTAAACTCTTCATATTGTTTTTCTGCCAAACGAACGCTGTTTTTTATCTGTTCAAAGTAAAGTGCTCCTTGTCCGGTATAGTAACCGCGCATGGTGTCTACTTTGGTACCGTCAGGTGCCATAATGAGAAGCACCGGTGTGCCTCTTACCCCAAAGAGTGAAGGAGCTTTTTGTACATATTCCAACATCTTTTTGCGCTTTTTGTAAACGGGTTCATTTTCAAATTTTTCCGCTTGATCATAACAAACGCGGATAACGTTTGTTTTAGCCCATTCTTCAAATTCTTTAGTATGAAGAAGCTCTGTTGCCAGTTTTTTGCTGGGCGGACTGCCTGCGGAATGGTGGAACCAGATTAAAATAGGTTTCCCGGTACTTTGTGCTTCGCGGAGTGCTGTGGGATAACTTTGAAGCCAGCGTTGATTTTCCTTACGCTGGGCAAATGCTTCTTCCAGCCCTGGAATGGGAGCGTCTGGGTCATGGGCATCTGTAAAGTAAACAGCACCGCTGTCTGTTTGAGTCATTTCTTCTTGTGTGGTGGCGGTGAGTTGCTGAGCAACTTGCTGTCCCGTTGTTGTTCCCATTAACCCGGGTGGGACATTGGCAATAGAATTGGCTAGATTATCCTGCATATATTCCGAGATGCTTTTTTTTACTCTCGGTTTTTCTTCATCTGGCGAGATTCCTATGCAGGAACAAAACGCAACAGAGGCAAGCAGGAGCGTGATTAGCCTGTGCAAACGCATACCCGACCAGATAACACAACTAGAGTGATGGTGCAATCGGGAATTGTTTAATGATTCCGATGGAGTTAGCAAGTTTAGCTAGTAGAGGATAGCGATTAGAAAAGAGGGAAAGCCTACATGTACCGGTCCATTATGGAAAGACTGCACGAAAACCGATCCATTATCGAGAGGTTAGAACCCGAAAGGGCAAGGCATGAAGCAATTGATTAATCTCCCGTTTTCAGAACTTTGATGAATGCTTCTTGAGGGATGTTAATCTTCCCGATAGCTTTCATGCGCTTCTTACCTTCTTTCTGCTTTTCCAGAAGTTTACGTTTTCGAGTAACGTCCCCACCATAACATTTTGCGGTTACATCTTTACGCATGGGGGAGATACTTTCTCGGGCAATAATTTTGCCACCAATGCATGCTTGGATAGCAACGGTGAATAACTGTCTCGGAATGACGTTTTTCAAGCGTTCCGCCAGTTCTCTACCCCGGGAAGCGGCTTTGTCTTGGTGAACGATCATAGAGAAGGCATCTACTGGTTCTCCGGCGATGAGCATATCCATCTTGATAAGCTTGGCAGCTTGATAGCCTGCGTATTCATAATCCATGGAGCCGTAGCCACGTGTCATCGACTTGAGCTTGTCATTGAAATCCACCAAGATTTCTGCCAGAGGTACGATACAGGTAAGCATGACTCGCGTGTCGTCGATTGTTTCCGTATTGTTTACACTGCCACGTTTTTCCATGACCAGTTGCATGATATCCCCAATGTATTCACCGGGAATCATGATGAATACTTTTACAATGGGTTCTCGAATTTCCTGGATTTCTTGTGGTTCAGGGAGCAGGCTTGGATTATCCACCTGGATTTCCTCTCCGTTGGTCTTTGTAACCTCGTAAATAACAGATGGATAAGTGGATATGATATCCATGTTGAATTCTCTGCGAAGGCGTTCTTGGATGATTTCCATGTGGAGCAATCCCAAGAAACCACAACGAAAACCGAATCCTAGGGCAATAGATGATTCTGCCTGGAAGGAGAAAGCTGCATCATTGATTTGAAGCTTGGCCATGGCTGCCTTTAGGGCTTCAAAGTCTGAGGAGTCCACCGGGTAAATACCGGAAAAGACCATAGGACGGATTTCTTTAAAGCCGGGCAGAGGTTCTGGACAGGGGCGTATATAGTCTGTGTAGGTATCCCCAATTTTAACATCTGCCGCAGATTTCATGTTGGCAATAATGTATCCCACGTCACCTGCTTCCAAAGATTCCGTGCGGGTCATTTTGGGGGTAAAAATGCCGACTTCCTTTACTTCATATACCTCAGATGTTGCAAATAGTTTGACTTTCATCCCGCGCTGTACGCTACCGGAAATGACGCGTACGTAAGATACAACGCCACGATAAGCATCATACACGGAGTCAAAAACCAGCGCACGCAAAAGCCCGTCTTGTTCTGTCTTAGGAGCAGGAATGCGTTGAACAACGGCTTCCAAAATATCGTCAATGCCAATTCCCATTTTAGCGGAGGCATGGATGGCTTCCTCGTGAGGGATGCAAACGATGTCTTCTAACTGGCGATAGACATTGGGTAAGTTAGCACTGGGAAGGTCGATTTTATTGATGACAGGAATGATGGCTAAATCTAGGTCCATAGCCAAATGCATATTTGCGAGTGTCTGAGCCTCTACTCCTTGTGCTGCATCAACAATCAAAAGTGCACCTTCACATGCTGCCAGAGATCGGGAAACTTCATAGGAGAAGTCTACGTGTCCCGGAGTATCCAGAAGATTGAGCTTGTATGTCTTTCCGTCTTTAGCTTTATAAAAGATGGTAACGGGGTGAGATTTAATGGTGATACCCTTTTCCCGTTCCAGATCCATGGCGTCTAGAAGCTGATCCTGCTTTTCCCGTTCGGAAATAGTATGTGTCTTTTCCAACAACCGATCGGAAAGGGTGGTTTTCCCGTGGTCGATGTGAGCGATAATGGAGAAATTGCGAGTCAGTTCAATAGACATGGCGAGGTTTAACCTTCTAATGTGAGCACCTTGTGCGCGGGGAGGGTAACACAGCTTATGGTATGGTCAAGAGCGGAGCTTGACTGCTTGGCTTCCCGTTCACACCTTTAACGTTCATGACATCGTATAAATCTTAATATTGAACATAAGGGAATGTAGACATATGATATGTAAACATCAGAGGCGTGAGTATTTACTATTGTGATATAAGAATATGAAATCTTTTTTAGCTGCTGTTTTAAGTTTGTTTATTCCAGGACTTGGTCAGTTGTATAAGGGACACTTTATACAGGCCGTTGTTTGGTTTTTGGTTGTAAGTTCATCTTATGGCATTCTGAGCTGGTTTATTTTTATTTTAATTCCCATCGTGTTGCATATCATCTGTATTTTGCAGGCCTATTTCATGGATAATGATTGAGAAGCTGCGAATGCCCTTGACTTTTATTTAAGTGAAAGCTGATAGAATTAAACGCAACGTGATATGATTTTAAGTAGCGCGACATGGTTGCCTTGTCGCAGGTCAAGATAGATGCCCGTTACAATATCACGCCCGCCAAGTCGAAAAATTATCCCCAAATGTCCAGCAGGGGCTGTACCTGGTCCGCTCAATCGTAGCAGTGGACAAACTGCCTCCGTCCCTGGGCGTCCATGTCTTGAAAGATCCCTCTGCACGTGAGTTCCAGTTGTATGGCAATATCAAAGTTTCTTCAACCGCTCCCCCATACACAGTGGCCCACAAACTGGCTCTCGCCATCGAGCATGCCCACCCGGATATTCTCCGCCAGTCTGCGGCGTTCCTCTACGACCGAGGAAGGGGAGAGTTGTCCAAAAGGCTAAAATCCCTGTTTCCGACCCACAATTACCGCCCGCAGGAAATAACCCTGGAGGACAAATGGGCTGAAAAAGGCGGGCACGTTTACACGGGTAAAATTTACTGTCCCGGATATGATGCCAGCATCAGCATGGAGCAATTCATTTCATCCGTGTGGTTCAGCGAAATTCTTTCCATGGGAATTCAGAGTATGCTGGAATCTCCCGTTGACTTTCAGCGTCAGGCTCCCGAATTTTATAATTTCATTAAATCCCAGTTATCATGATTTTAACCCGCTCCGAACTTGAGCAAATACGCCGCCTCTTTGACGCGCAGGAATTGCCTGACACGTTCCCGGACGACCTGGAATATTCCTTCCTGGAAATCCTGGCCCCGACGATGACCTTGAAGGACTATCTCGCCATGCCGGACCAGGAGCGGCGCAAATGGTGGATCAATGCCGTCCCTGACAGCGTTTTCCCCCTGGACGTCCCGGACCAGGAAACCGGGGAACCCCTCTTTATGACCGGATTTTACTTTGAGCCTGTATGCCCCGGAATCCTCGACCGCGTTTATTAAAACCATGAACAAAGCAACTCATCCTTCCCATTTCTTACCCGGACAGCGGACGCTGGTATGCGCCTGTCCGGAAAATCAAAATCGACGAACGGACGTACGCCCTAAGGATGGGGGAACCTGTCCAGCTGGGAACCGTCAAAGAAATTGAAAAAGAATTCAGGGTGGGCCTCCGCGTGCTGGCCCGCCTGGCGGACATTGGCGTCATTGAGCGGGTGCGCCCGTCTCCTTTTCAATCTATGTACTACTTTGCGGACATTGCCGCATTCCTTGAGCGGACGCGGACGGACCCGGCGTTCTGGTCCTCCGTGCGCCGGGAGGCTTATCTGAACGGCCATTCTCCGCAAGATGCCTCCCTCCGGTTGTAATCTAACATTTCTTATCCTGGCCGCGGCTTTTTCAATCGCTGACGGGATGTTTCACATGGGACAAAGACCCCTTACGATTTTCTGAAATTGCCCCTTACGGGCATTTATGATGCGTAACTTCTTCCTTGATTCTTTTATTTCTCTGTGAAACGCTCTTATTTTCAAGTATTTATGGTTGATTATAGTAAAGAATGTATAAAAAAGTCGCTCTCCGGTAACGGAGAGCGACTTTGAAATGATGAGAGAATAAGCTACGCTTAACGGTCGTTATCAAAGTTGATCGGATCGTTCAACACGTCTTCGGGAACTTCAACCGATTCTTCTTTTTCAACAACAGGGGCAATCTCTTCTGCTCCTTCAGCAGGTTCAACTTCAAGCTTGCTGTAACGAGAGAACCCGGTACCAGCAGGAATGAGGTGACCCATAATGACGTTTTCCTTGAAGCCTTCCAATGTATCGGTTTTGCCGAGGGTTGAGGCTTCTGTAAGAACACGCGTGGTATCCTGGAAAGACGCAGCGGAAATGAAGGATTCAGTTTCCAGAGAGGCTTTGGTGATACCAAGCAGAACCGGTTTGGCTGTGGCTGGCTGTCCCCCTTGAGCAATCGTCTGTTCGTTGATGCGATCGAATGTGGTCTTGTCTACCTGATCTCCCCACAAGAACTCCGTATTACCAGGTTCTGTGATGACTACCTTGCGCAACATCTGACGAACGATGATTTCTACGTGTTTGTCGTTAATTTCCACCCCTTGGAGACGGTACACTTCCTGAACCTCATTGACGAGGTGTTCCTGAAGGCGTTCTTTGCCACAAACGTCCAGAATTTCTTCCGGAGAGACGGGGCCTTCAGTGAGCTGGTCGCCCAAATGTACGTGATCGTCTTCATGAACGATGACGTGTTTGTTCATGGGTACCAAGTGGTCTACCAGTTCGCCTGTAGGCGTTTCAACAGTGATGACTTTCTTACCGCGAGATGTATTCTTGCTGCTGAGGCGTACAATACCTTCAACACGTGCAATGGTGCATGCGTCTTTGGGCTTGCGAGCTTCAAATAGTTCTGCCACACGGGGAAGACCACCGGTGATGTCCTTCGTCTTGGCTACCTTACGCGGTGTCTTAGCCACCATGGTACCGGCAGAAATAGTTTCTCCGTCCTTCACAGTGAGGTTAGCTCCTGCAGGAATAGCGTGATGTGCCAGGATTTCACGAGTTTGGGCATCGCGGATGACCACTTGCGGGTGAAGTTCCTGCTTGTGTTCCATTACAACGAGGGAGGATGTCCCGGTTTCACGATCCGTTTCCTTGGAAACGGTAATACCAACGATCATGTCCTTAAACTCGACAATACCGCCTTTTTCGGCAATGACGGGTACGTTGTACGGATCCCACGTAGCAAGGGTGTCGTCTTTCTTGATGGAACCACCATTTGGCACGTATAGAATGGTACCGATGACGGGCTGGTAGGATTCTAGTTCTCGTCCCTGTTCGTTTTCAATGCGAACAGCACAGTTCTTATTTAGCACAACGAAGTTACCATCTGCATTTTCTACCGTACGGAGGTCTTCTGTGTAAATAACCCGGCCATCATTTTTGGCTTTCACGATAGGTTGTTTGAATGCCGTGGTAGCCGTACCTCCTACGTGGAATGTACGCATGGTAAGCTGTGTGCCGGGTTCACCAATGGACTGGGCAGCAATGATGCCAACTGCTTCCCCAATTTTCACTTCTTGTCCGGTGGCCAGATTCAAGCCATAGCACTTGGAACAACATCCTTTCTTGAGTTCGCAGGTAAGTACGGAACGAATCTTCAATTGTTCAATACCAATTTTTTCCAGTTTTTCTGCCTGCTTTTCATCAATGAGGTCGTTGATATCTACAACGATTTCACCGCTGACCGGATCAACAATTCGTTCGCAAGAAGTGCGACCGTATACACGGGAGGCAAGGGAGGCGACTTCTTCATCACCATCATAGATAGCGTGAACAGTGATACCATTGTTGGTGCCACAGTCTTCTTCATGAACGATGACGTCTTGAGCCACGTCCACCAATTTACGGGTCATGTACCCGGAGTCTGCCGTTTTCAGAGCCGTATCTGCCAGCCCCTTACGAGCACCGTGGGTGGAAATGAAGTATTCCAATACGGAGAGACCTTCGCGGAAGTTTGCCGTAATGGGGCGTTCAATAATTTCGCCGCTGGGTTTGGCCATCAAACCACGCATACCGGAGAGCTGCTTAATCTGAGCCTTGTTACCGCGGGCTCCGGAATCCACCATCATAAACAGCGGGCTGGCCATTTTGGAACCTTCATTGTGTTCCAATTTACGGTACAGAGCTGCCTGGATGACGTCTGTAGTCTGGGTCCAGATGTCCACGACTTTTTGGTAGCGTTCTCCATCTGTGATGATACCATTCTTATATTGACGGGTAACCTTGTCTAGTTCCACATAGGCTTTTTCAATTTCCGTCTTCTTCTGGGAAGGAATCACCATATCCACAATACCGATGGAGCAGCCAGAACGAGTTGCTTCTTTGAAGCCTAGGTTTTTCAAGGCATCCAGAGTTTGTACGGTACGTTCTTTGCCCACGGTTTGGTAGCAACGCCAGATAATATCGCCCATTTGCTTTTTACCCACGTTGCGGTTGATGTAACCAAGTTCACGAGGCCAGATTTCATTAAAGCGAACGCGTCCGGCCGTTGTGATGATGACTTTTTTGGTTACGTCCCCGTATACAACGTCAGATGGCTTTTTGCCATAGTCTGGATTGTGTAGACGAATCCAATCATGGTAGCCGATTTTGCGGGCGGCAATGGCGTATTCCACTTCATCAATGGATTCAAAAAGGGGAAGATGCTGGTGGTTATCCTGGTTGTTCTGAACTTCCGCAGCACGGGTGTGGGTGAGGAAGTAGGCTCCAAGAATAATATCCTGTGTAGGCGTAGCAATGGGCTTACCGGATGCAGGGGAGAAGATATTGTTGGGAGCCAGCATGAGTTGACGAGCTTCCATTTGTGCTTCTACCGACAACGGTACGTGTACAGCCATCTGGTCACCGTCGAAGTCAGCGTTGTACGCATTACAAACGAGCGGATGCAAACGAATAGCGGAGCCTTCGATTAGAACCGGTTCAAAGGCCTGGATGGAAAGACGGTGCAGGGTCGGAGCTCGGTTGAGCATGACCGGATGTCCCTTGGTCACTTCTTCCAGAATGTCCCAAACTTCCGGCGTTTTGCGATCAATGAGCTTTTTAGCAGAGCGCACAGTGTGAACGTAGCCCAGCTCTTTCAGACGATGGATAATAAAGGGTTCAAACAGAATAAGAGCCATCTTCTTAGGAAGACCGCACTGATTGAGTTTCAGTTCCGGTCCAATCACAATGACGGAACGACCGGAGTAGTCTACACGCTTACCAAGCAAGTTTTGACGGAAACGACCACCCTTACCCTTTAACATATCAGAGAGCGATTTGAGCGGACGGTTACCGGCACCTGTTACTGCTCGACCATGACGGCCATTGTCAAAGAGTGCGTCAACAGCTTCCTGGAGCATGCGCTTTTCATTCCGGATGATGACTTCCGGTGTTTTAAGGCTCAGAAGAGTCTTCAAACGGTTGTTACGGTTGATGACGCGACGATACAGATCATTCAAATCAGAGGTTGCAAAACGACCTCCGTCCAAAGGAACCAGCGGGCGCAGATCCGGAGGAATGACAGGCAATACATTTAGGATCATCCATTCCGGACGTGTGTTGGATTGAAGGAATCCCTGAGCTAATTTAAGTCGCTTAGCGATCTTACGCTTATTTTGCTTGGAGTTGGTGCTATTCAGTTGTTCTTGAAGATCGGCAACTAACTCGGACAGATCAATAGCGGCCAGCATTTTTTGGATGGCTTCTGCCCCCATGCCGGCTTCAAAGCTGTCATAACCGTATTCTTCTTCTGCAGTGCGTAATTCTTCTTCTGTCAGGATGGCTCCTTTTTCAAGAGGTGTGTTGCCTGGGTCTACTACGATGTAGTCTTCATAGTAAATCACGCGTTCCAGATGACGAGCCGTCATGTCCAACATAAGACCGATGCGGCTAGGCATACACTTATAAAACCAGATGTGGGAAACCGGGACAGCTAGTTCAATGTGTCCCATACGTTCACGGCGAACTCTGGCATTAGTTACTTCTACACCGCAACGGTCGCAAGTTATGCCTTTGTGTTTAATGCGTTTATACTTACCGCAGGCGCATTCCATGTCGCGAGTTGGACCGAAAATGCGTTCGCAGAACAAGCCTCCTTTTTCCGGCTTAAATGTGCGGTAGTTGATCGTTTCTGGGTTGACAACTTCTCCGAAGGACCAGCTACGAATGGTATCCGGATCCGCCACGGTGATAGCAACCTGGTCAAAGGTCTTTGGCTTATCGCTCAGACCATGCATTTCTCTGATGGTGGGGGTATCAGACATATATTAAAAGTTTTGAAGATTGTTGATTACCCGCTCCCGCATTGTGTCGATACGAGAGCGGATTGTGGTGGATATTTAGAGTTGGAGATCGGAGAGGTCGAGATCGGCCAATCCAGCTATGTCATCACTGTCAAAGCCTTCCGTTATACTATTTGCAGGAGTAAGATCCGTGTCACCAAGTTGTAGGGAAGGTTTGTCATCCTTACAACCGGGACGTACATTCAGTCCTAGGGATTGCATTTCCTTCATTAATACGTTGAAGGATTCTGGTGTACCTGCTTCTAAGGTGTTGTCTCCCTTTACAATGGACTCATAAATGCGGGTACGTCCCTGAACATCGTCAGACTTGACGGTGAGGAGTTCCTGGAGCGTGTAAGCAGCACCATAAGCTTCCAGTGCCCACACTTCCATTTCCCCAAATCGCTGTCCTCCGTATTGAGCTTTACCGCCCAAAGGCTGTTGTGTAACTAAACTGTACGGGCCCACGGCACGAGCGTGGATCTTATCAGCTACCAAGTGGTTTAGTTTGAGCATGTAGGTCTGGCCTACCACTACTGGATTATGGAAAGGTTCACCAGTTAAGCCATCATAGAGAGTACTCTTACCTCCTACGGTTCCGTCTTTGCCGTCGCCAATCCAAGTGAATCCGTCCACTTTCTTTGCTTCGGACATATAGTTCCAGATAGTTTCTTCACTGATACCATCAAATACCGGGGTAGCAACCTTGAAGCCAAGAGCTCTGGCCGCAATACCCAAGTGGGCTTCAAGTACCTGTCCTACGTTCATTCGGGAAGGTACGCCCAAGGGGTTCAGTACGATATCTACCGGAGTACCATCTGCCAAGAATGGCATATCCTGTTCCGGAACAATTTTGGCTACAACGCCTTTGTTTCCGTGACGGCCCGCCATTTTGTCACCCACACCAAGCTTACGCTTGGCCGCGATGTACACTTTGACTTCTTTCAGACCACCAGGTTCGGATTCGTCTCCAGATTCCATCTGGTCTAGTCTGTGTTCACGTTCTTCATCCAGTTCTGTGAAGCGTCCTTCGAAGGAGGTGATGATTTCCAAAATCTTATTACGGATCGGGCTGGGTTCAATTTCAATGTGGTCATGAACCAGAGCCAATTTGCGCAATAATGTCTTGGTAATCTTGCGGTTAGCAGGGATGATGATTTCCCCGGTTTGTTCGTTAACAACGTCTAACGGGATTTTTTCTCCCAGAAGAATGTCAGAGAGCTTCTTGGTTAGCTGATCAATGAGCTGTTCTTTCTTCTTTTTGTGCTCATCGTTAATCTTTTTGAACTGCTTTTTCTTTTCAGCACTGTCTACAACAAAATCTCCACGATGATGACCGGATCCCGTAGAAGAAATACGGACATCCATTACAATACCGGTGCAACCGGATGGAACACGAAGAGATGTGTCTTTTACATCTGCTGCTTTTTCACCAAAAATAGCACGTAAAAGACGTTCTTCCGGAGCTAGTTCTGTTTCCGATTTAGGCGTTATTTTACCCACAAGAATATCGCCGGGTTTGACTTCCGCTCCAATACGGATAACGCCATCGTGATCCAAGTTTTTCAGAGCTTCATCCCCAGCATTGGGAATGTCTCGAGTAATTTCTTCTGCCCCCAGTTTGGTATCGCGAGCCTGTACTTCAAACTCAGAAATGTGAATGGAAGTGAAGGTATCTTCTTTAACAGTCTTTTCAGAAATGACAATGGCGTCTTCGAAGTTGTATCCGTTCCAAGGCATATATGCCACAAGTACGTTACGGCCAAGTGCCAGTTCGCCTTGATCTGTATTCGGCCCGTCTGCTAATACATCTCCGGTTTTAACGTGATCGCCCCGACGTACAATTGGTCGCTGGTTGATACACGTACCGGCGTTGGAGCGCATGAATTTGCGCAACGGATAGACATAAACACCGTTGGCATGATCTGAACGGACGCTGTCAGGGTCAGATAAAAATACTTCCGAGCGCACGGGAAGCTCGCCATCCTTAGTCGTGATAATGATTTCAGCTGTTGCAGAAGCTACGATGCCATCTGCTTCCGCCAAGACCACCGAACGGGAATCTCGTGCGCACTTGCCTTCAATACCAGTACCAACATATGGGGATTCTGCCACCATAAGAGGCACTCCTTGGCGTTGCATGTTGGAGCCCATAAGAGCTCGGTTGGCGTCATCATGTTCCAAGAAAGGAATAAGACCTGCTGCAATGGAAACAAGCTGTTTGGGAGACACGTCCATGTAGTGTACATCTGCAGGATCCACTTCAATGAACTCACCTTTTTCACGAGCGGTTACGCGGGCGGTTGTGAAGTTACCTTGTTCGTCCAGCGGGTTATTAGCTTGGGCTATGAGATAGCCTTCTTCTTGGTCAGCAGTAACATATTCAATGGTATTGGTAACTCTGCCGTTTTCTACCTTACGGTAAGGCGTTTCAATGAACCCAAACTCATTGATGCGGGCATAGGTACACATGGAGTTAATCAACCCGATGTTGGGGCCTTCAGGCGTTTCAATCGGGCAGATACGACCATAGTGGGATGGATGTACGTCACGTACTTCGAATCCGGCTCGATCACGATTCAAACCACCTGGGCCAAGAGCAGAAAGACGCCGCTTGTGCGTCAGTTCTGCAAGGGGGTTAATTTGATCCATGAACTGGGAAAGTTGAGAGCGCCCAAAGAAGTCGCGCACAACAGCACTCAACGCTTTCGGATTAATGAGCTTGCTTGGCGTGACTCCTTCTATGTTTTGATCAATAAGAGTCATGCGTTCTTTCACCAAACGTTCTGTACGAGCTAGCCCCACACGGCATTGGTTAGCCATGAGTTCTCCCACAGCACGTACACGGCGGCTTCCCAAGTGGTCAATATCGTCTACCATACCTTCGCCCTTCTTGAGACGCAAAAGGTATTTAAGTGCGCACAAGAAGTCTTCAGCCGTCATCAAACGCTGATCCAGATCGGTATCTAGACCAAGTTTTTGGTTGATCTTGTAACGTCCCACACGGGTAAGATCGTATTTCTTAGGATCATCGAAGAGTCGCTTAAGCAGGGTGCGAGCTTGGGCTGCTGTTGCTGGGTCACCAGGTCGCAGACGCTTGTAGATTTCCTTAAGGGCAGATTCTTCATCATGAGTAGGATCTTTCTTCAAGGTTTTAATCAATACGTCTTCCTCACTTTGGTCAATGACATCGATTTCTTTAATGCCAAATTGAAGGAGTTGACGAACCATGCCCATGTTGAGCTGTTCGAAAGCCTTGGCTAGAACCAAATCTTTGTCCTTGATTGTGTCTACGGAAACAAGGTTGTGCAGGTCTTCTTCCGTCATGTCTTCACTTAGAGGAAGAGTGCGGATGTTGTAGAACTGACTAACAATATCACGATCCGTTTTGAAACCTAGATAACGCATGAATGTCGTTGCAAGGAACTTGCGACGACGACGACGACGATCAAGGTAGACGTAGAGCAAGTCGTTGGTGTCAAACTGCACTTCCAACCAAGAACCACGATCTGGAATAATACGGAAAGAGTGGAGCAGTTTCCCGTTCAGATGCTGGGCACTTTCAAAACAAATGCCTGGGGATCGATGAAGCTGAGAAACGATAACACGTTCAGCTCCGTTAATGACAAAAGTGCCACGGTTGGTCATCATGGGTAATTCTCCCATGTAAACCGTTTCTTCCTTAGATTCCTCGTCGGATTTGAGTTTGAAGGTAACTTGGAGGGCGGCGCTGTAGGTTTCACCAGCACGAATGGCCTCGTAGTCACTCATCTTCGGCTGTTCAATTTCGTAAGAGACGAAATCGAGCTCAATGTTTTCATCGTAGCTCTTGATAGGAAAGATTTCCTTCAGAACGCCTTGTAACCCGATGTTTTTTCTAGCCGCGGCCGGCGTGTCCTGTTGTAGAAAATCGAAGTATGACTGAAGTTGAATCTCAATGAGGTTCGGAGGTTCGATGACTTCCTTGATGTTCCCGAAGTAGAGTCGCTTTGACATGGGCTGCTGTGGCGGAGATGTTATGGTTTGCATCCTGAGAACCCCGGATGCCGGGTTGAACGATCCTTCCTTTTGGCGGGACCGACTGGAAACGTTTTAGTATCTAAAGAGTCTCCAGTCGAGCTCGCAATATGTTTAGACGAGTAAGCGCAACAGGAGAAATATATTCTCTCCTGTTGCGCAAGAAGTAAAAAGCTTACTTGACGTCCACTTTGGCACCAGCTTCTTCCAGCTTGGCTTTGGCGGCATTTGCTTCGTCCTTGGAGACAGCTTCCAGGATGACGGCGGGGGTGCCTTCAACCAGTTTTTTAGCGTCAACAAGACCAAGACCGGCCTTCACTTCACGAACGGCCTTAATGACAGCGATCTTGTTAGCACCAGCTTCTGTCAGAACGACGTTGAATTCAGTCTTTTCTTCTTCAGCTTCAGCAGGAGCAGCAACGGCGCCAGCAGCAGCTACAGGAGCAGCAGCAGAAACGCCCCATTTTTCTTCCAGAAGCTTCACGAGGTCGGCAGCTTCCAAGATGGTAAGGGTACCGAGTTCTTCAGCGATTTTGTTAATATCAGCCATTGTATTATTTTCTATTTTGGTTTCGAGTCGCGCCAAGAGCCAACTTGGCATTTCAGTTCTCCGGCCGGAGTTCCGACAAGGAACCTGTAGGAGAGTCAGACCCGCTTTTCACACATTTGGCTAGAGTGCAATCGGGTCGTCCAGTCAAGGGGTTAATATTAAGCGGCGGGTTCTTCGTCGCCACCGTTTTCTTTGTCCACATATGCCTGAATAACTCGGGCAAGAGCAGACCCAGCTGCGTTGATTGTGCCAAGAAGCTTGGCAAGCAATTGGTCGCGGGGAGGAAGTTCACCGATAGCACGGATTTCATCTGCAGAGAGGATTGCTCCGTCAAGAATCGCTACCTTGTATTCAGCTTTCTTAGAAGCTTTAGCAAAGGTGTTTACGGCTTTGGCGGCAGATGCAACGTCAGATGCACCGGTGATGAAGGCAGTCTGACCAACGAGATGCTCTCCAATGTCAGGAAGACCTGCTTCCGTCAGAGCTGTACGCATGAAGTTGTTCTTAGCTACGTGGCATTGGGCACCGCAGGCGGCCAATGCAGAGCGCAGACTGGTGAATTCAGGTACGGTGATCGATGTATAATCTACAACGATCAAAAACGGGGAGGTATTGACTCGGGCGGTCAGATCATCAATGATGATACGCTTGTCAGGATTCATGGTGTGCTAAATCTCGGTTCAAGGGTTACAGTTTTGCGATGGAAGCGGTGTCAACCGGCAGACCGGGGCACATGGCGCATGAAACAGTGACGGATTCAATATAAGCTCCCTTAGCAGATGCAGGACGAGCTTTAACAACAGAATCAATCAAAGCAGCGATATTTTCAGAGATGTTTTCGTTGGAGAAAGACAGCTTACCTACAGCGGCAGAAATATTGGCGTTCTTGTCAACTTTGTAGTCAACTCGACCAGCCTTTACTTCCTTAACGGCCTTAGCCGTATCATCCGTAACGGTTCCGGTTTTTGGGTTAGGCATCAAACCGCGCGGACCCAGCACACGAGCAATTTTACGAACCTCCGTCATGGCATCAGGGGTGGCAATTGCCGTATCAAAGTCAACAAACCCTCCCTGAACCTTTTTAATAAGGTCTTCAAAACCTACGTATTCTGCTCCGGCTTCTTGGGCGGCCTTGGCGGCGTCACCCTGTGCAAAGACGAGTACGCGAACGTTTTTACCCGTGCCATTAGGCAGGGAAACGCTACCACGAACCATCTGGTCAGATTTGCGAGGATCTACGGTCAGGTGGAAGGAAACGGTGACTGTTGGGTCAAACTTCGGTGCCGGGAAAGACTTCATAGTTTCCACGGCTTCCGTGATGCTATAATTCTTGTTAGGTATAACAAGTTTAGCTGCTTCTTGATATCGCTTGCTGCGTTTTGTAGACATGTGTGTATTTGGCAGTGCGTTCGGATTGTATAATCCTCCTGCGGTGAGTGTTACATACCTTCAACTTCAATGCCCATCTGACGAGCTTGACCAGCAAGGATGCGGGCGGCACGTTCGGGATCTTTCGTGTTGAGGTCTGGGAGTTTTGTGTTGACGACTTCCATCAGCTTAGCCTTGGAAAGAGTGGCAACCTTCTTTTTATTCGGTTCGCCGGATCCAGAGGCAATGCCTGCTGCTTTCTTAAGAAGCACGCTACCCGGTGGCTGCTTGGTGATGAAAGAAAATGACTTATCCTTGTAAACAGTGATGACGGTTGGAAGAAGGTCTCCGGCCTGCTTTTGTGTAGCAGCGTTGAACTCCTTGCAGAACGCCATGATGTTTACACCGGCCTGACCAAGAGCCGGACCCACGGGCGGGGAGGGATTAGCAGCTCCGGCATTAATCTGGAGCTTGATTATTTTGGTTATTTCTTTTGCCATGGTTTTGCTTTGTTAGCGGAGAAAGTGAACGTGAAAATATGAATAAATAAACAACGGAAAACTTAGGCTTTTTCTACTTGCCAATACTCTAAATCCACTGGCGTGGCGCGTCCAAAAATAGAAACGCTGACGCGCAACTTACCCTTTTCTGGGTCGATTTCTTCAATGGTTCCTTCTTGATTTTCAAAGGGGCCGTCACACACGCGAACAAGATCACCAACAGAGAACTCTACTTTAGGACGGACTGATATTGCCTCGGTATCCAGTAGAGGTAGGAGATCTTTAACTTCACGCTTGCGCATAGGAAGAGGAGCATTGCGAGAACCGGCGATGCTGATGACGCCATCAATTTGTTGAATGAAGTACCAGAGATCTTTGTTTAGTGAGCCATCTGCTTCCAATAGATACATATTGGCATAAACATATCCGGGGAAAAGTTTGTTGCGGCGTACAATTTTCTTGCCCTCCCGAACTTCCGAGATGAGCTCTGTAGGAATCTCCACGCGGTAAATCAAATCAGAGAGCTCAGCGTCTTTAGCCTTACGTACAATACGATCTCGAACGTTATTCTCTTGACCGGAAAGAACATGGAGGACATACCATTGGTCGTGTGGCTCTGGGGGATTGAGCATGATCGGAAAAAATAAGGAAAGAGTAAAACTAGATTGCCAACTGGATGAGGTAGTTGACCACACTGTGAAGGAAGATGTCGAATGATGCAACAAACGCGCCAAGGAAAACCATGGCAATCAGTACGACAAGAGTGGAACCCCAGAGTTCGCGGAATTTTTTGAACCCTTTCACCTTGGGGTCGCTTTCCCAAGGCCAAGTGGTTTTCTTAAGCTCGCCCTTAATTTCGGCGATGAATTGAGAAATCTTGCGAAACATGCTTCAAGGTGGGGGATGATATATTGAAAAAGAAGTGGCAGGCTAGGAGGGACTCGAACCCCCAACTTTTGGTTTTGGAGACCAACGCTCTACCAATTGAACTACTAGCCTGTAAAAACCTTCTTTCGTAGGAAACGAGGGGGTCTATGGGGTGACCCCCTCGTAGAGCCTATAAGGTGTAGATTCCTCTACAAGTTCCTAAAGAACTAGTCAAGGATTTCGCTGATACGACCAGCACCAACGGTGCGACCGCCTTCGCGAATAGCAAATCGCATGGCTTTTTCCATGGCGACCGGAGTGATGAGTTGAACTTCCAATGTGACGTTATCACCAGGCATCACCATTTCCACGCCTTCGGGAAGGGTGCAGCAACCGGTTACGTCCGTTGTGCGGAAGTAGAACTGTGGGCGATAGTTGTTAAAGAACGGGGTGTGACGGCCACCTTCTTCTTTGGTCAGAACGTAAACTTCTGCCTTGAAGTGCTTGTGGGGTTTCACTGTGCCGGGCTTGATGATCACCTGACCGCGTTCAATGTCTTCTTTCTTCAGCCCACGGAGAAGTAAGCCAACATTGTCACCGGCTTGACCTTCATCAAGCAACTTGCGGAACATTTCGATGTCCGTAACGGCTGTCTTTTGAGTGTCCTTGATGCCGATGATTTCAACTTCTTCCATCTTTTTAATGATACCGCGTTCGATACGGCCGGTAGCTACGGTGCCACGTCCGGAGATGGAGAACACGTCTTCTACAGGCATGAGGAAGGGCTGGTCAACAGGACGTTCAGGCTGCGGGATGTATTCATCAACGGCAGCCATGAGTTCCATAATGGAGTCTTCGGCGGCGGCGTCACCTTCCAGAGCTTTAACGGCAGAACCCTTGATGATGGGGGTGTCGTCGCCCGGGAATTCGTATTCATTAAGAAGTTCGCGGATTTCCATTTCCACGAGTTCGAGCAGATCGGGGTCGTCAACCAAGTCGCACTTGTTCATGTAAACGACAATGGCAGGAACACCGACCTGACGGGCAAGAAGAATGTGTTCGCGGGTTTGTGGCATTGGGCCGTCAGAAGCGGCAACTACAAGAATAGCTCCGTCCATCTGGGCAGCACCGGTGATCATGTTTTTCACATAGTCAGCGTGACCGGGGCAGTCAACGTGGGCGTAGTGACGCTTTTCTGTTTCGTATTCAACGTGAGCTGTGGAGATGGTGATGCCGCGTTCACGTTCTTCGGGGGCGGCGTCGATTTGACTATAGTCGCGAGCCTCGGCGAACCCCTTCTTGGCGAGAACAGAAGTAATGGCGGCGGTAAGGGAGGTTTTGCCGTGGTCAACGTGACCGATGGTGCCCACGTTTACGTGGGGCTTGTTGCGCTGGAATTGCTCTTTAGCCATAATATGATGTTTAGGTTTGGGCTGCTATGGTCTAGCTTTTGAAGATGGAGCTTCTGGCGGGAATTGAACCCGCGACCTCATCCTTACCAAGGATGCGCTCTACCCCTGAGCTACAGAAGCATAGACTTCTTCCGCTTTTCGTTACTCTTAGAGAGTTGTAAATCCGCCCAAACCTGCGGTTCTAGCGGATATATAGCATCCTCCCGTTGTTGTCTGACGAAAAGCGGACGCTATATTAGCTTTTAAAAAGCGGTTGTCAACGAAAACATGAATATTTTTTTATCTTTGCGATAAAAATATGACACATCTATCTGTAATTTATTTATTAAGAGCGAGTTGAATGTTTTGATCTGTTTAGCTTTTCCGTTAATTTAAGGTTGGGATCAACGTCTTCGGTCAGTGGATGGAAGAGTTTTCTGCGAGCTTTGAGAACAGTGACATAGGCTATCATAGCGGCGTTGTCGGTTGTTAAATCAAAGTCAGGCAGAATTAAGTTAATATGTTTTTGTTCGCAGACGGATTTAAGACGAGAACGCAGTTCTCTGTTGCATGAAACACCACCGGAGACAGAAAGTGTACAATGACCGGAGAGCTTCAAAGCATACAATGCTTTGTGTATTAGAATATCGGTAACAGCTCTCTGAAAAGAGGCACAAAGATCACAAAGAGTTTGTTCTGGTAGGTTTTGTGGATTTCCTCCAGGAATTAGCTTAGGGAGAGTGTACAAGACGGCTGTTTTCAAGCCTGAGAAAGATACATTCGCGGATTGTTCTTTAATGAGAGCCCGCGGAAAAGCAAAAGCATTTGGGTCTCCTTTTATTGCCATTCGGTCAATTTCTGGACCTCCGGGATAAGGTAAGCCCAGCATTTTACCAACTTTATCGAATGCTTCACCTGCCGCATCATCCAACGAGCGACCTAACAGCTGATAGTCTCCTACCTTGCGGACATTGATGAAGAGAGTATGTCCCCCAGAAACGACCATGCCTAGATGAGGAACGGGGTCTGTAGTGTGTTTAAGAAAAGGGGAAAGTAGGTGACCTTCTAAATGATTGACGGATACAAAAGGTTTCCCAGTCGCTAACGCTAGTGCTTTAGCTGTGCTGTTACCTACCAGCAAAGCTGCAACCAGACCTGGTCCTCCTGTTGCTCCAAATACATCTATATCGGTAGGATTTACACCGGCTTCTTTGCATGCAGCACGAATAATTCTGGGAAGATCCGCAGAATGATTACGTGAAGCAAGTTCAGGAACAACACCGCCATGTTGACGATGAATAGGAATTTGAGAGGAAATGATGGATGAAAGAACGTCCGGAGCTTTTCCCACTTCAGCAGAACGCAAAATTGCGACAGCTGTTTCATCGCAGGAAGATTCTATTCCTAGAACGGTGAGAGATTCCGTCATATAGAGGAGGAAGCGGTCTAAAGTTAGTTCTTTTGGCCAATTTGTGCCGGTTGATGATCGGTAACCGTTTCTTTCGTAATGGTTACGGTAGTTGCATTTTTCATACTGGGGACTTGATACATGACATCTAACATCAATGTCTCAAAAATGGAGCGTAGGGCTCTGGCTCCGGTCCCTCTTTTGATGGCCTCCGTTGCCATGGCTTTTAGGGCATCTGGCAGTATTTTTAGTTTGGTGCCATACATTGCAAGCAGTTTGGAATATTGTTTAACTAATGCATTTTTAGGCTCTGTCAGCAGTTGGACAAGTTGTCCTTCATCCAGTTTAGAAAGCGGACAAAAGATAGGTAAACGCCCAACAAGTTCAGGAATCATTCCAAATGAAAAAAGATCTTCTGGCATAGCTTGTGCCAGTATTTCTTTATCTGAATACTCTTTGCTGTTGCGTTGTTCTGTAATTGCACCAAAGCCCATTTGAGAAGAACCGAGGCGTTTGCGGATAATGTTTTCTAATCCGACAAAGGCACCGCCAACAATGAAAAGAATATTTTCAGTATTGACGCGAATGTATTCCTGTTGTGGATGTTTGCGTCCTCCTGTAGGAGGAACGTTGCAGATTGTCCCCTCAATAATTTTTAATAGAGCTTGTTGCACTCCTTCGCCGGATACGTCACGTGTAACGGATACGTTCTGCGTTTTACGGCCTATTTTATCAATTTCATCTACGTAAATAATGCCTTGTTCCGCTTTTGCTATGTCAAAGTTAGCTGCCTGAAGTAGGCGCAGGATAATGTTCTCAACGTCTTCTCCTACATATCCTGCTTCTGTTAGGGTAGTTGCATCCACAATGCAAAAAGGTACATTAAGCATTTTCGCCAGCGTTTTAGCTAGTAGAGTTTTTCCGGATCCGGTGGGGCCTGCTAGTAAAATGTTGGATTTTTCAATCTCTACATCGTTTAGAGATTTATCATCCAGCATTGTTTCACTCTGACGTAAACGCATATAGTGATTATATACGGCAACAGAGAGAACTTTCTTGGCGTAATCTTGACCGATAACATACTGGTTGAGAGTGGCGCACATTTCTTCCGGAGTAGGGAGCGGTCCATTATAAGAGGACGTTGCTGTTTCCTTAAGCATATCTGCTGCCGCGGCTTTACGAGCTTCTGCCTGGCACATGGCATAGGCTGACGGCTCCATGTTCAGGATCCCTCGAATGAATCTGGTTGCCATTGGGAGGCCTGTATCCTTTACAATCATACTAACGCAAATCTCAACGCAATTGTTACAAATGTAAAAATCTTCCGCAATTTGGATGAGTTTGTCTACCTTGTTCCCTGCTTTGCCACAGCAGGAACAGGATGGAATTGATGGATTGGAACCGGACATGTGTTGTTATTTAAGTAGAGAGGAGTGACGGAGTGTGTAAAGCAGATAAGGTTAGCCTTTAGCTTTTTTCTTGTTGCCTTGGTCTTCGGAATGATGTGATAAAACCTTATCTACCAAACCATAATCTGCGGCTTCTTCTGCAGTCATGTAGTTATCGCGATCGGCGTCTTTTTCAATTTGCTTTTCTGTTTTTCCTGTATGTTTGGCAAGGATTCCATTGAGGCGTTTTTTGAGGTTGAACATAAATCCGATGGTGCGTTCTACATCGGAAGCTGTGCCTTGTGCTCCTCCTGAAACTTGGTGGATCATTACATGGGAATTCGGAAGACAGAATCGTTTGCCAGGAGTGCCTGCTGCTAGCAGAACGGATCCCATTGAGGCAGCAATTCCCAAACAGTATGTATTCACATCGCAGGAAATGAATTGCATCGTATCGTAAATGGCAAGACCTGCTGTAACAGAGCCACCCGGAGAATTGATGTAAATGTGAATATCTTTTTTCGGATCCGTCATCTGAAGAAATAGAAGCTGGGCGATGACGGAATTTGCTACGTCATCATCAATAGCGGAGCCGATGAAAATGACGCGGTCTTTCAGAAGACGGGAATAAATGTCAAAGGCGCGTTCTCCTCGACCGTCTTGTTCTACAACCATGGGAACATAATAAGAGTTTACAGAGTTGTTTTGGGAAAGTTGTTTTTGAAACATAGTTACAGAAAATAGAATACTGTTTTTTGTTATTACACCGTCTACTGGATATAAAACAGGGGGGAGCAGGGCAATATATGCACCGACTCCCCCAAATAAGGTTGTTTAATATGCAGAAGAGGTGGTTATTGCTCGTCTACCGTTACTTTGGCTTCTTTTGTCAGGAAGTCCAGAACCTTGGCTGTCAGCAAGCTCATTCTGATGCCATGAACACGGCCTTCGCGCTGAAGTTCGCGAATATAGGTTTTAAGGTTCTTTTTCTGTTGGCGAGCTTGGCGTGCAACTTCATTGTATAGTTCCATTTCCGTTACGGAAATTTTTTCTACTTGGGCAACTTCCTGGAGCATGAAGAAAACCTTGAGATTTCGCTTGGCTTCCGTTTTGGCTTCTTCGCGTGCCTCTTCCACAAACTTGTCCATGTCTGCAGGGGCATTTCCGCTGTACATTGCTTGTTGTAGTTTCTGTTGAAGGATGCCATATACTTCACGTTCTACAACAGCTTCGGGTAGATTGAAATCAAGCATATCAGCTAATTTTTCTGTAATTTGATCAGCTTTGGCTTCATCAATCTGCATAGCTTTGCGGTGTGCAAGATCTTCTTTCAGAGTGGCCTTTAGTTCTTCCAGCTTTTTGCCGGGTAATACCTTTTCAGCAAAAGCGTCGTCAATGGTTGGAAGTTGTTTTTCACGAACTTCTTTAACGGTAGTGTGAAATACAAGTACTTTATCACGCAACTCGGTGATTGGGAATGTGCCCGGGATGGTGACAGTGATATCCTTGCTTTCATTAGCTTTTAGGCCTTCTAGGGCGGATGCAAAACCTGGAAGGAATTGATCGTCTTCCACCTTCATCCATTGACCTTCACGCCCTTCTAAGAAGCCTACGGGTTTACCTACAGCTTCTGCAACCGGTTTGTTGTCCAGCGTAGTTTTAAAGTCAATGATAGCAACATCTTCTTTTTGTGCGGCACGATCTACAGTGGTGAACTCGGCGATTTGTTCAGCCAGTGTGTTCAGTGATTTTTCGATTTCCGCTTCTGTTACTTCGGAAGAAGGAACCTTAACTTCAATGCCTTTATATTCAGGTAGTTCAAATTCGGGCACTACAGTCATTGTGCTAGTAGCAGAGTAGTTGCCTTGATCATCCAAAGTTTGCTCAGGCTTGCCGAAATTGAGCACTTTCAGTTTAGGATTTTCTTCTAGAGCTGAGGAACAGGCCATTTCAAAAAGGGTATCTAGAAGTTCTTCTTCAATTTCCTTTTTGAAACGCTTTTCAATGATTGATTTTGGCGTTTTACCGGGTCGAAACCCAGGAAGTTTTGCTTTGCCGGCGTAGGAGTCAACAATGGCGTTGCGGCGTGCAACCGTGGTCTCTGCAGGAATGGAAGCTTTTAATGTAGCTGTGCAGTCTGGTTGAATATCAACGTTGATTTCCATAAATAATACGGTCAGTGTTAATAGAAAGTGGTTCTGTCTCGGCCACGAAAGAGCAGTGGCGGTCAAAACACGAGCGGGAGTAATGTAATGAGATGGTTTTTGGAGTGCAAGCTCTTGCGCGGGAATGACACAATTGATGTTTTTCTTTCGAATAGAGAAACGGTGTAAACGGGATGATATCTGTGTTCTAAATCGAATCACGTCTTGACTAGGTTGAAGAAAATGCTCTTTATATCGCAAGCATTAATATTTGCTCTCATGATACGTCCTGTTTTTTTGTGTGTTTCTTTTCCCTTGTTAGTGTCTTCTATGGCGTTAGCACAGGATAAAACTTTAGGTAATAATGACGGTTTTGGAACCGTTATGACTCCGGAGCAAGTGATGCGGGAGTTAGGGCCGGGTACGGGGCTTTTATCTGGAGATCAAGCGTACGAGGGAAAGATGGTGAAGAGCGTTGCTGTGCGGTATAGAAGTAGCGGTAAAACGGTGTCTGAAGACCGGTTGAAAAATCTGTTGGCAACTCAGCCTGGGACAAAATATTCTCCGGAGGTTGTGAATAAGGATTTAGAGCGGCTTTTAGAGAGTGGTTTGGTTGGGGGAAATACAACGGTAGCGGTAGAACATTCAGGTGATGGAGTTTCCGTAGTGTTTGAAATGGCAGCCCAGAACTTGCTTGGCGGTGTAGGTTTTCGTGGCAATACAGCATTTGATAATCGTGATCTTTCTGAAGAATGCGGATTAAAGGGGGGAGAGGCTTTGAGTGATAAGGCTTTGAGTGGAGCTATCACCAAGTTGCGTACATACTATCAGGAGGCTCGTTATCCGGATGTCCGCGTCAGTTATTTTTACCAAAAGACAGAACGTCCTGGTTTTGTAGATGTGGTCTTTGATATTACCGAAGGTAAAAAGGCCAATATTATCAACATAGACTTTGTCGGTAATGAGCATATCAGCTCTAAAGATCTTCGCAATGTGATGAAGACTAAGGAGAAAGGTTGGTTGACTTGGATTACTAAATCAGGTCGTATTGACCGGGAGCAGGTGGAAGATGATTTGGCTGAGTTGGTAACTTATTACCGTAATAAAGGTTATTTGCGTGTTAAGTTGAATAAGGTCGAATACTTCGACTCTGGTAAGGGTAATGAGCAGAAGCTGTCGATGAGAATTACATTGACGGAAGGACGGCGATATAAGGTTAACAAAGTTGCATTTGGCCCCACGAAGGTGTTTACAGTTCAGGAATTGATTCCTGGCTTGAGTATGTATGATGGTGATGTGTATTCTGCTCAAAAAGTGGCCGATGATGTGACGATGATTCGTCGTTATTATGGATCACGCGGATACGCTGATGCTTCCGTTCGGCCAGATATTCAAGAGGTTGGTATGGATCCTAAAACCGGATATGGGCAAATTAATATTGTATACCATGTGAATGAAGGTAGCCCTTATCGTGTGGGTAATATCCGTTTAACGGGAAATAACCGAACAAAGGATTATGTGATTCGTCAGGAACTACCTCTCCAGTCTAATGATCCCATGAATGCCGTGGACTTGGAAACAGCTCAAAAACGGCTTAAGAACCTGAACTATTTTGATATGGTAGATGTAGCTCAGGTAGGGTCCTCTCGTCCCGGTTATCGCGATGTCAATATTGAAGTTGTAGAGAAACGGACAGGCTCTTTGAATATTGGCGTGGCATTTTCTTCTATTGAAAGTGTTTACTTGTTTGCAGGTATTACGCAATCTAACTTTGATATGTATGACTGGTCTTCCTTTGTGGGTGGAGGACAACGTTTTGCTATTAATGCTCGTGTTGGGTTTGAAACCCAGGATGCTAGTATTTCTTGGGTAGATCCGTGGTTCTTGCATCGTAAATTAGCGTTCGGTACAGAAATCTTTTACAGTAATTCTTCTTATTATTCAGATTATTACGATCAACAGAATTATGGTTTTTCCATTTCTCTTCGTAAACCAATTGGGGAATTAGATTATGTGAAGTTGGAATATCGACTGGAACAATATCGGATTGATCCGGAAGGGAATGCTCCTATTTTCTTTTGGTTGCAGGAGGGGGATTACTTGCGTAGCCATATAGAGCTTTCTTATACTATTGATACCCGTGACGCACAGATATTTCCTCGTAAGGGCGGTAAGTTTGAAGTGCTTGCCGGTTATTCTGGCTTAGGTGGTGATGTTCATACGTATAATTTCGGTGTTAATGGGTCTTATTTCTGGAATTTGCGGGGAGATACCATTTTTAGCATTAATGCCGGGGTTGCAACAGTGGATTCCTATAGTGGACATGATGTCCCTATTTTTGAACGTCTTTACCTAGGGGGACCGTACAATATGCGTGGTTTCCGTTTCCGAGATGTCGCTCCGTATGATTCTGCGTTGAGTGGTGATGAAACGATGGGTGGGCGTTCTTCTTTCTTCTGCCAGTTCGAATATTCTATTCCTGTGATTGAAGAAGTTCGTGTGGCTGTATTCTATGACATCGGCTTTGTAAACGGAGACGCTTTTGATTTCAGCACGTCAAAAATTGTTTCTGACTATGGGATTGGGCTGCGTTTGAATCTGCCTATTGGTCCTTTGGCTGTGGACTATGCTATTCCGGTAGAGAAAAACAATGCTATTGATCGTGGTGGACAATTTCAGTTCTATCTGAACTATTCCTATTAAGTTTGTTAAATTGTTTTCTACTATTTTGTCGTTATGAGTAATTTCCGGATTCTTATTTTAGCGTTTCTTGTAGTAGCTTTGGCTATACTGGGCGTGATTTATGTGAATATTTCTTCAAGAATGGATGTGATTCAGCAACAGCAGCAGGTTATTACTAATCCTGTAGTTGCTGAGTCTTCTCCTTATCTTCCGTTGCCAACTCATGCCCCAGCTTCTGCTGTTCAGCCAGCCGTAGTAGCTGATCCTGTCGTGAGTGAAGAATTGGCACATACGACAGCAGAATTGGAACGGATAAAGAAAGAGAATGAAGAGCTTAGAAAACGTCAAGCTATAGCAGAAGAAGAGCGGGCTTTGTTGGAACGGCGCAATATGGAAAAGGGGGATCCTCGCCTACAATGGCTTAATGAAATTAAGGATGCTGAGCAAGTAGGTAGAGTAACGGAATACTATCGCGATCCCAATCTTGTTTTATTTCAAGCTATTGGACAACCCAATTTAAATGTGGGACAGGAGTTGTGTATTCGCAGACGTGGTGGTATTTTTGTTTCGTTGATTATTGATGGCGTGGAATCTGATGGGAAAGTATTTCAAGCTTACGTAAAGCGCAATACACTTTTTGACAATAATAACAAGGAACCTATTAAACCTGGTGATGAAGTGATTGTTCCTCCTTCAAGTTGGCAAGAAAACACTATGCCGTCAGAAAATGGCGTGGACAAAGAACCGGCTTCTTCTTCGGTAGTTACTCCTCAGCCAGTAATGATTCCTATGGAGCCGTAACGATGGAGGTGGAGAGTTAGACCAATTAAAAAAGTGCATTTAAGAGAACGATTACAATCGGGAGTGGGACCTAGTTTATCTTTTGAGTTTTTTCCTCCCAAAAACGAACAGGCGGCTGTTGATTTATATCAAACAATTCGTGAATTGGAACCATATCGGCCTAGTTTTGTGAGTGTTACGTATGGAGCTGGTGGCTCCACTCGCGAGCTGACTCGGGAAGTAGTGTTGCGCATTCAAAATGAATCCCGAATTCCCACTGTGCCACATCTTACTTGTGTTGGGCATAGCAGAGATGAAGTGTGGAGGATTTTGGATCGATATGCCCAAGCCGGGGTTCGTGCCGTTTTGGCTCTTAGGGGCGACCCTCCCCGGGGCGTTGTAAATTATAACTATGAGGCAGATGACTTTCGGCATGCGGCAGAGTTGGTGGCTTTTATTCGTGAATATAATGAATCTGGACGTCACCCTGAACCGGATGGCTTTGTGATAGGCGTTGCCGGGTTTCCAGAAGGTCACCCGGCAACGCCAAACCGCTTGCGTGAAATGGATTATTTAAAGGCAAAGGTAGATGCTGGAGCAGATTATATTTGTACGCAATTGTTTTTTGATAATCATGCTTTTCTAGATTACAGAGACCGTTGTTTGTTGGCTGGTATTAAGGTGCCAATTTTAGCAGGTATTATGCCCGTAACTACTTTATCTGGAATGAATCGGATGGCAGAGCTTTCCGGTGGTACATGTTTCCCTGCTCGTTTGCTTAAAGCGCTTAAGCGCGCTGGTTCCAATCCGGTAGCTATTCAGGAAGTTGGGATTCAGTATGCATCCAGTCAGTGTGCAGAACTGTTGGATTCCGGAGTGGATGGAATCCATTTTTATACGCTTAACCAGAGCAGAGCTACGCGAGAAATCTATAAAAACCTGGGATTAAAAGATTCTCTTCAGCTCTTGGAGCATGGCGAAGATAAATAAAAAGCAGATTGATTTGGTGTTAATAACGCGGTAGAAACCTCTTTGTTGTACTTATGGATATCAAGGATATTAAACGAGCCATGGATAATATGCCGATGGGTGATGGAAGCGCATTTGCGGAGATTTCTGTCGGCCCGGCTAAACATGAACAGTTTTTAGATGAACATTATGGTAAGGTAGCGTTGGTGGTGTTGCTGTGCGTTATGGGTGTTGCCGGTTGGATTATCTATAATGGTATGCAGGATTCTAATGAAAAGGAAGCTGGTGCTGTATTAGTCGCTGCTATGCCTGAATCATCAGCAACAGGAGCGATCACTTTAAATGAACAGGGTCTTCATCAGGTAAAAACTGACTTTGATGGTTCTCGGGCCGCTGTAACTGCCACCTATCTTCAGGCTATTGCTTTGTGGAATAATGGGAAAGAAGATGAAGGAGCTACGGCTATGAAGGCTTTTATTGATTCCGCACCCACAGAGGAATGGAAAGCTCAGGGGGCCATTACTCTGGCTTGTCGTTTGATGAACCGTGGCAATGTTGCTGAAGCGGAGGACTTGTTCCGTTCTGTTGCAGAATCTGGGAATCCTACGTTTTCTGCTTTTGCAATAATGAGCTTAGGGGACATTGCCCGTGCTAAAAAGGATAATGAGGTAGCTGGAACTTATTATCGTGAACTGTCGGAAAAGTTTAGTTCTAGTGCATTTGCATTACAGCCTGAAGGGTATTTATTGCGTAAGAGCTTATTTGGAATACAAAGCCCTGTTCGAATTGAGCCCGTTGTAGAACAAAAGTAATTTGGAGCGGGCTTCCCTTCTGAAACTTTTCAAGTTTTATGTAATACGTATATGTTATTTACATATACGTATATTTATATGGGAATAGTTGAATAATAGGATTGCAATAAGAAATTGATGGGTGAAAAAGAGGGATTTGTCATGAATCAGGGTTTTTACATTGATTTGAAAAAAGGTTAGACAAATAATGCGAGGACTTACGCTTATAAAAGTGTAAGCGCGAGACGCCGAGAGTATTTAATATATTTTACATGATGAACAAGCATATCAAATTATTCTGGTCCCTTCCATTAGCCGGATTGGCTTTAACCATCATGCCGTCCTGTACGACGGATTATTACGGAAATAGCACCGTTACTCCTGCCGGTGCCACTGCTATAGGTATAGGAGCATTGGCTGCCGGGGCTGCTGTAGGAGCAGCCGTTCAACATAATCACGATAAGGATAAATATAGGAATGACTGGGGGCGTCATAATCCACCGCCACCACCGGCACCACGGCCGATTCCCCGTCCACATAGACACCGCTAAAAGCGTGTGTGTAAGGGGAAATATGTAACGATTGTGTCAGTCCTTTGCTTAGCGTTTAGCTTTAAATGTTAGAGCTGGGGGGGATTGGCATAATTTATTGTGTGAGGCGACTCGTCTTTGATCTTTTGATGAGAATGCCTTGGAGTGCCCAATCCATGCGTTGTCTAGCACTTTTAGGGTCATTGAGAATGGCTCCAAGTAAATCCAGAACAGGACGAGTGTGTTCTGGATTATGAACTTGAAGTTGTCCTGCTAGTATAAAGGGCGCCCCTCCGCAGCAGGCAAGATAAATGAGAATATTCATAGGCTCTCCCATAACAACGGAACCTTCCTCTTGGGCTTCTCGTATAGTTTTTAACAAGACAAGAGGATGTCTCACGTGTATACCAGAAAGGAAACGGATAGCCACTTGTTCACCGGCTAGGGCGTCTAGTACTAATTGAGCAATAAATTGCCCATGGCGTAGCAGAAACTCCATGATATCTTTTAACATGGAATCTAGCCTTTCAAAAGCGGGTAGATGAATATTAGCGTGGGTTTTGATTTCAGAGAACAGAGGTTCATACCAGCGTTCTAAGAGCTCTGATAAAAAGGCATCTCTATTGCCAAAGTAATAGACAAAACTACCAGGATTGGTTCCGGAGCGTAGACTCAGACCTCGAATTGTGAAAGCTCGAAGCCCTGATTCTTTGATGATCATGGCTCCTGTATTGAGCAAAAGTTCCCTGGTGGATTGGCGTTTGGGCATAAGGGGGTAAGCTTAAATTTATAAGTGCTCTTAATGGCCATATAAAGCAAGGGATTGTTATGTCTGTTTATTCAAAAAGCGGAGAATTAGGTAAGTTTCTGGTCCTAGCTCCGCTTTTTGAAAACTATAAGAATTAAGAGGCTGTTTCTAATTCTTTCCTTCTGGAAGAAATCCATCGGGAGAAAAGTTTGGCTGTTGCCGGAATGATAAGCAAGTTTAAGATGGTGGCTGTAACCAGGCCTCCGAATTGGACGATAGCCAATGGCCCTAGCAGTTCTCCTCCCGGCTTGTCAATGGCCCAAATTAACGGTAATAATCCAAGCACTGTTGTGAGAGAGGTCATGATGATTGGGACAACACGTTCCAAAGAACCTTCTTTAATGGCTTGTTCAGGATTCATTCCTAAATGTTCCAACGCTCGATATCTATTGAGTAGAATAAGACCGCTGCGAATGGCAAATCCAATGACTGTGACAAATCCTACAATGGAAGCTACAGAAAGAATGGGCGGGATATAAGCTCCTCCAAATAGGGATGACAATGTATCGGGAGATGCTAGAAATACAGCGATGATACCTCCTACTAAGCATAGCGGAATATTAACTAAAGTCAACATGGCTCTTCGTACACTTCCCAAAGCGGAAGAGAGAAGAAGAACAATGAGTACCATGACGATTGTTCCCAGTATGTAGAGCCGTTGAGAAGCTGATTCTCTGGCTTTGATTGTGCCATCATAGTCTACTGTACATCCCATGGCGTTCATGACCGGGTCTAATTGTTCACGACAAGCTTTTGCCAAGTCTCCCAAATTGGAATTGGGGGAAGGATTACAAGAAATCATGGCTTTTCTCATGGTGTTGTCTCGGAGGATTAGATTAGAGACCTCTTCCCGATATATTTGCGCCACATCATTGAGTCGAACTGTTTTTTTGTTGGGTGATATAAGCTCTAGATTTTTAACATCTTCCATGGATGTCTTGAGCTCCGGGGCAATGCGTAGAACAATGTTCCAATGTTCTTGGTTTTTTATGACTTCTCCAAGTTTTTGGCCATTCATGGCGGTGGATACCTGTTCTGCGGCATTTGCCATGGTTAGTCCGTATGTTGCTAAAGCTTCCTGGTTGTATTGAATACGAATAGTGTCAACCATGATTTCACGGTTGGCGCGAGCGTCAGCTACTTCCGGCATATTTTTTAGTATTTCTTTGGCTTTTTGAGCAGCCAAGCGAAGCTGTGCTAATTCTGTTCCATAAATATTAATGGCAATTTCAGAGTTGGAGCCGGATAGAGCCGCACTGATGCGGTGCGCCAGAGGATACCCGATCATGGAGCTGGTGCCGGGAATACCGTCAATGCATTTTTTAATAGAAGCACGCAGTTCTTTTTGATCTTTTTTTAAATCTACCCTCACGAGCAATTCAGACGCGCTAACTGGCTCTGCATGTTCATCGTTTTCCGCTCGTCCCGTACGTTGAGTAACGCTGATGACTCCTGGAATATGTTCTAGATCTTTCATCACTTTTCGAGAAATGCGTTCTGTTTCATCCAAAGATGTTCCTGGAACAGTACTGACGAAAACGGTATAGCAATCTTCATTAAATGGAGGAAGGAAACTGGTTCCAAACGTGGAGCCCAGCCAAAGAGCCAATAATGTAATGATTGCCATGATAATACAGACCGTTTTGGAGAATTGTAAACAGAATCCTAAAATGGGAGAGTAAATGCGCTTGATGAGACGAGAGCTGAAAGAGTCCCCACTTTCCAAAGTTGCTGTGTTTTTGCTCTTTTTAAACCATATGTAACAGAGAACTGGTGTAATAGTGACCGCGACGATAAGCGATGAAAGTAAAGCGAGCATATAGGAAATGCCCAAGGGGCGGAAGAATTGGCCTTCTAAACCGGAAAGGAAAAGTACCGGTGTGAATACCAACAGAATGATAATGGAAGAAAAAGTAATGGATCCAATGATTTCTCCCTTGGCTGCCATCAGTACTTCATATTTACTCTTTCGTTGAGATTTTGGTAGAGCCGCATTTCTATTTAAATGTCGCCAAGCGATTTCTACGAAAATAATGGCGTTGTCTACTACGTCTCCCACTGCTACGGCTAGACCGCCCAAGGTCATGATATTGATAGCTAAGTCACATAACGGAAATAACATCATTCCGAATAAAACGGATAACGGCATAGAAATTAGGGTGATAATGGCGGTCCGGATATTCAAAAGTGTCAGTAGGATGACAATCATGACAACGCCTCCCGCAATTAACAGGGTATTCATTCCGTTATCCAAAGACATTTCAATAAAATCTGCTTGGCGATAAGCAGAAGTATGTAATTCCATCCCTTTGGGCAGTTGACTCTGACTGAACTCCTTTACTGCTGAGTCTACCGCCTGTGTTAAGGCAAGCGTATTGGCCCCCGGTACTTTTTGTACGGAAAGTACAACTGCTTCTTCTCCCATGTAGCCAGCATCTCCCCTACGCGGAGCTCCATCTATTTTTACGTCAGCTACGTCTTGAAGGCGTAAAATTCCTGACGGGTGGTCCGGAATCAGAGCTCGATGGAGTTGTTCTATATTAGTAGTACGGGTATCTTGTTGAATAGGCAGTTCTTGTCCGGCCACGTCTTCCAGATATCCTGCCGGTACAGAAGATTGGGATTCTGCAATGGCCGCTTTTAAATTAGAAAGATCCACCCCGGCCAGTTTGAGTTTATTGGGTTCGTAAATTACTTGATATTCAGGTAATCGTCCTCCTAGAACCGTGACTTGTCCGACACCGGGTATAGCTAGCAGACGTGTGCGCAATTTGTATTCTGCCAGTTGGCGCATATCTAACTGAGATGTGTTTTTGTCCCCTGTTAGTGCAATAAGCATGATTTCTCCCGTTACTGAAACAATAGGTGCCAGTTCTGGAGATGTGCCTTCCGGTAGGGAGTCGCGAATGGCACCAAGTCTCTCCGTTACAATTTGCCTAGCTTGATAAATATCTTTATTCCAATCAAAATCAACCCAGACGAAAGAAAGCCCGCTCCCGGATGAGGCGCGAACACCTTTAACTCCGGCTGTACCATTCATAGCAGATTCAATTGGAATAGTGATATATTGTTCCACCTCTTCTGCAGTTAGTCCAGGTGCTTCCGTTTGGATGGTAACACGAGGAACTTTTAGCTCTGGGAATACATCAACAGGAATATTTTTTACTATAAAAATGCTGATAACGGCTAACGCAAGCGTTAACAGAATTACCGTAATTCTGTTGTTCAGGCAGAATGAAATGAGAAAGTTCATCGGATTTCTATTAGATGATTTACCCTTAAATTATTTTTAATTAAAAATCAGTGTTCTCCTTCATGGAATTGGCCGTCTGCATGGAAATGCCCAGCTGCTTTTTTCTTTCCAGAATCTCCGGTGGGTAGAATGTATTTCAATTCGTATCCGCCTTTAGTAACGATGATTTGTCCGGGAATTAGTCCTTTGACAGGCGTTTTGCCCTGTTTGGCCGGGAGGGTCTCCACCTTTTTCATGATAAACGTATCGTTATTTGCTTTAATAAAAACAACATCATTGATGCCTACTTTTACAATGGCGCTGTTGGGAATGGAGATGAAGTCGTTTGTTGCAGTATCTGCAGAATACAGATCTAGCCGTGCTTGTTGACCGGCATAGGTGCCTTTCGGCATATGATTTGGTAAGAAATACAGGGAACGAGATTGTGTTGCAGAGTCTACTTGTTCTGTCACTCTTAAAGTTCCGTCCAGCAGTTCCGAATTTTCACCATTGGTTAAAACTAATTGGGCTTTTTTATAGCAAATGGGATCGGAGGCATAGATCGTAGTATAGAACTCCAGTTCTTCTTTGCTGACCATGATGAGTGCTGATGTCCCTTGTTCCCCCCATGCCCCCTGTGTCATGTCGATAGATTGAACGGCACCATCTGTTGAGGCGTATACTTCAAGTCGGTTATTTTTCAGGATACCAGAATCTGTAATCAACTGTAATTGATTGTTGCTGATTTCCAGAGATGCCTTTAGACTGTGAATTTCTGCTTCTTTAAATTGAATAGAAGTGTTAAGTTCACTATTGCGTGTACCAATTTTTTCCAATTGCCTTTGACGTTCCTTGAGAGTGCAAAGTTCTGCTTCTGCTCTGTTTAGTGAGGCTTGAGCTTGGATTACATTTCCTGCCATTTCTACGATATCTGGAGAGGCAAGGGTGTATAACAAGTCTCCTTGTTGGACTTGCTGGGCGGATTTTACATGAAATGTTACGCGCCCGGCGGCCGGTAGGGCATATGTGGTTATTGCATGGGGCGGAATAATCATTTGACCATAAAGTGTTTTTTCTGCTCGATTAGAAGTCGCTGTCACCTTTTCAAAGCGCATATCTAAGGAGTGCCGTGCTTGCTCATCCACATGAACAGAAATCATGTCTGGAAGTTGTCCCGATTGTTTTTTATGTGTATCGTTATGATCATGAGGTTCGGTACAGGAATCTGAATGTTGATGTTTTTCCGTCTCGCAATTTCCCGAGCAGATAGTTTCATTTTCATGCTTATGCAAATGATGATCGTGCTCTTCTGTACATGTGTTTCCCTCTGAATGTTGATGGTCGTTATGGTTATGGCTCGTTGTACAGATCGTATTGTCTGTATGCTTGTGTTCTGTTGAGTGCATTTGATCTCCAAATGCGGAATTCCCACCGAAAGCAGGAGCTAAACTCAGAATAATGGAAAAATAAAAATGATTCATCTTTGTTAAAAATAGTGCAAGTTTATTTTGTTTGAAATGGAGCATGGGTGAGATAACGCATTTGTGCTTGAATGCTCAGCAATGCGTCCAATTTGTCTAGGAAAGTTAGTCGGTTTTCGTAAAGCTGGTGACGGTTTTCTGCTAATTCTGCCAGAGAGGTTTCCCCGATATTATATAGTTTCTCTATCGTTTTAATGGCTTCTACAAGGGGCTTTATTCGTTGAAGTTCCGAATTACATTGTTGAAATGTTATTTGTTGGATAGTGTTAAGTCGTTGAGCATTGGTTAATTCTGTTTTCCAAAGTTGAATAGTTTCCTGTCTGGCTATGTTGCGGGATCCTCTAGCTTCGGATATCGCTTTACGATTACGATTCCAAAGGGGAATATTAAATCCGATATCTCCTCCTACTTCTTTTTCTCCATCGTCACGAGTGAATGTAGGGCCTAGCTCTAGTTCAGGATATTGGCGACGAATTTCCGTTTTGAGTTGTGTTTCTGTAGTGGCGTAGATAGCCAATTGCGCTTTGATTTTTGGCATTTTAGTCAACTCTGCTGGGGGCGGTATCAATACGGCAGGTGGGATTTGTTCTCCTAGATTGATATTAAACTTAAGGTTTTTGATCGTGGATGGATGTAAGCCCATTAGTTTAATCAATTCTAGCTGTTGCTCCGTTTCTGCTCCCGTTATAGTCTGAAGCTCGCGTGTAGCATTATTCATGCGCTGCATTGCTATCTGCCATGAAGAAAAATCGATTTCTCCAGCTTCAAGTAGCTGTTTCATTTGACTATTTTCTTGGCTGATGGAGTTTAGTCGTTCCTGGATAAGAGTTTTACGACGTTGAGTTATGGACAACTTGTTCCATGCTCGATCGAGAGAACAGAGAAAATCCAGTTCCGCTTGGCGTAGTGTCCAGAAATCAGCTTCTTTGTATTGTTCCGCTACTTTTTTCTCTAGATAGGGGATGCCGGTTACAGGGATAGTGAGGCCTAAGTTACCGGATAGGTTGATGATGTTTTCCTGCAGGACTTTTTCAATTTCCCAAGAAAAGGATGGATCATTCCACCATCCTGCTTGTTTGGCAACTTCTTTGCTGGTAGCCAGTTTTAGCCGCGCCTTATTTAGTTCCGGATTCATAATTAGCCCAATAAGAATGGCTTGTTTTTGAGAAACGGACGTGTGGAACGGAATGTGGGATTCTTTTTCCCAAGCGGTATTTTCCTTCTTGAGGTTAATGGGGGCATCGCGGTAAACGCTACAAGAGCTGATTAAAAGTATGGTACAAAGCTTTGCTAAAAGTGGTGTGGAGTTCATAATAAAAACAGTTTGATCCAGTCAGGTTTGGACAAGGTTGTTAATAACCTACAAAGAAAAGATAACGCTTTATTGATAAAGCGTTACATAGAAAGCATTCTTAAGAGAACGTTTCTGAAAAATACTGTTAAATCAATAGAGGAAGGTGAAAACCTTCATGCAACGAGCCGGTTTGCCACAATATGTCAGGTGGATCCGGGATTGCGGAATTCGTTGCTTGGTTTGTTATAGGAAGGTGTCTTATTAGAAAGCAGAATCCCGGTATAGGGTGCCAGGTGATGCAAAGAGATGGGAGATGCGTTTGAAAAATAGGGATAGCTAGTTCTCCTATCTCTAATTGTTGGTGTTGGCAGAAATGTCCGACTTGTGGTGAAGATAGATTATTGTCCGGTGTGTGCGTACCACAACAATCGCAAGATGTTGTCTCCGGTTGGCATGAGCAAGAGAAAAAGAATACTTCTTCATGGCAAGGGCACACAGATATCAATCCCATCCCGCTTATGATAACCAGCAGAAGGGTCAATAACATGACTCCATTGCGCAATGCTTTGACCATTGAATGAATAATGTGTTAACCCTAAAAAGACGCTATAAATGCGTCAAGAACAAAGGATAATGTAATTTCTTTTCCTTAGAATTGTATTTCAGTTATTTACCAGTGGCGTTACGAAGCAGTTCTACGGTGTGTTCAAAAGCTACACCACGAACATCAATGATTTGATCTGTTTCTGCTAGTTCTCCGGAAATTTCTTCAACCAATTTGTCAGACTGTTCTTTGGTGAGCAACTTGTGGGAGATTGCAGAACGGGAGATGAGATTGAGAACATAATTTGTTTCTACAAAAGTTTGGCGGCCTACAACTTTTTTCATAAGATCCATGCATCTTGTTACGTGTTCAGGAAAAAGCCTTGTTATGGTTTTTTCATAGGCTTGAACAAACGTATTCACTGGAGTTTTGAGAACTTTTGTTTTGGTAATATTAAAACTGGCTTGATAGGCTTGAGCTCCTTCCTCTGCTAGTTGGATGGCATTTTTTCCAAACTTATTGACGGCTGTTATATTGGCTCCTTTGTCTAGTAAAAGAGCCGTCACTTGGTAGTTTCCTCGCATGGCTGCCAGCATGAGCGGGGTAAAGCCGTGGTCCTCAACGCTGTTGATATTGGCTTTTTTCTCAATCAACATATCGGAAAGTCTATCCAAACCACTCCAAGCAGCCCAGTGTAGAGCAGTCCATCCATCATTGTCTTTCTGATCAATTTTTACATCAGAAGTATTTAGAAGACGTGCTAAATAAGGAGCCCGTTTAGCTTCTAGTTTTAACGTGGTTTCTATGTTGTTGTAATTGGCATAACAGATCCACATGATAGGAGTTCTTCCATGTGGATCTGTTATGTTAACAAATGCTTTCCCTTTTTTTAAGGCCAGAGCTTCTCCCTTTTCCAGAGCTTGTTCAAACTCCTTCATTCCCTTGTCTTTGGCTTCTTTTTCCTCTTCTTCAGATGAAGCGTTGACCTCTTTGGATTCGGCTTTTTTCATGACAGTAATCAGATCCAAAGCGGGATTAGGGTCTCCGGAAAAGGATTTGGAAACAACCAAGCTGATTCCCCCTAAGATGGAACTGAAAGCCACAAGAATAAGGGAATCCACAATAATGTTTCGTGTGTGCTGATTCATGATTTCGTGCTGGTTAAAATTTGGCTTCAGTAAGTTCTTCTGCTGTAACAACCGGGTCGGTTTCCGGTTCTATAGCTTCAATAGAGGTTGTTTCGGCGTCTTCTTCGGGATTGTCAGATGTAATAGTTTTGCGAGTCAAAATAATAGCAATGGGGCTAATAACTGCCATCGCTAAGTAAATGGTCCACATGAACTCAGGAGATGACCAGAAACCGATATGACCGGTATCCATTTTTGCACAAATTCCATCATAACAGAGGTAGGCAACGAGCAAGCCTCCAATAATGCCATTGATAGGCTTAGCAATAAACATAGGGAGGGCTGCCAAGGACATATAGGATGCCACCTTATCTTTTGGCGCAACTCGTGCTACGTATTCGGAAAAACGGGGTGAGAAAAGAAGTTCTCCAAGTGCAAATACTAGGATCTGTGCGACAATGGCTACTAAATAAGCTTGGGATCGTGTTTCTATACCAGGTACAAAATAGTACCATTCAATGGGAATGGCCATAAAGACAAGGGAGAACGCAGAAATAGACATTCCGGCAATCATAAGCCCTACAGTGGAGAATCTGCCAAGTACCGGAATGAGCAAGATAAGACCGGAAACAATGATGGCAGGGTTAATTGCATTGATGGATCCAATGGCAAAGTCATCGTACAGTGTACGGACATAGTATTTGGGCATCACTAAAAATTGTAGAGTAAAGACGATGCGTACCCCCATCGTTAAGATCAGGAAGAGAATCAGTTTGCGGAATGCCGATTCTCTCCATACTTCCATAAAAAGTTGTAGAGGTCTGCGCTGAGGGGCATTCAGGTTTGCTTCTCGTTCACTGGGTTCTGCATAGTTGTTTTCATTGATAAATCTGGTCGTGATGCAACCCAATAAAACCATCAGCGTACCAAAATTAATGATCCAATGTCCTCCGTCTACTGCTCCAAAGTGTTTTCGAAAGAATTCAATGAGGAAAACGTTGGCAATCACCGCAGAAATGTTCATTAGCAGATAATAAATATTGAAGCCTGTAGAACGTGCTTTCAATGGTGAAAATCGACGGATGGAAGTCTGAATGACAGGAGACATGAAAGCTGTCCCGAAAGACATAATTAGAATACCAGTCATAACAGATATTCTTCCGGCATCTACGGATGGACATATATCTGGGCCAAAGCCCATGATAAGACGCCCGGTTATAAGGATAATAAATCCAATCAGATAAGTGCGTCGTATACCGATGATGTCACAAATAGAGCC
Source organism: uncultured Akkermansia sp. (assembly GCA_964525305.1). Taxonomy (GTDB): domain Bacteria; phylum Verrucomicrobiota; class Verrucomicrobiia; order Verrucomicrobiales; family Akkermansiaceae; genus Akkermansia. The sequence goes on along the minus strand of CAZGGR010000001.1, from coordinate 123,104 downwards.
GACCGCAAAGACAAACGCCGAAATAAAAAGAGTGTATAACCCAACCCACAGCGCAGCATCTGCATCGTTAAAACTACAGTAGTCTGTTAGATAGAGAACGAATACCGTAATCATTGAGAAATAAGCCATGCCGTCAAAAAATTGAACGACGTTGGTAAGCCAAAAATCTTTGGATACGGTTTTCAGAATCTTGAATTCGGAAAAGTACTGAAGGATCGGATTGGAAGACTTGTTCATGAAAAAATGGAAACGGTAGAGGAAAAATTAACAACGATGAGAAAATGAGTTACAAGCCCTTCCGATTCAAGATTTTTTTCTCATGAAAAGCTGGAATTGCTGGGAAAATGCGTTTTAGAGGGAAAGTTTCACCTTATCTGGGTAGAATCCTGCGAAATCCAGCAACTTGGCACCAAGATAGTGCTTTTAAACATTGTTCTACCGCTATAGCGTCAGATGGTAATGCTGGCCACAACCCTGCTTCTTTTAACCCGTTTTTTGCTAGTTCTGCTGCTTTCCATTCGCGGAATTGGGAAGGAAGCGCGGAGAATGTAAAGAATGCCCAACAGGCCAATTCGATAGACAATGCCGTCTGAAATCTTATCAAACCGGTGACTATCAGCCCTAACAGAATGAGCACTGCAAAGAAAGGAATCATGATGGCTCTGTTTGTTGCTATTTTACGGACTTTTGCGGCAGCAGGATCTTCTTTGATTAAGTTGCTCATAGCCCAAGTATGAGCAACGCAGGCCAACCTCCCAACCGTTACTTTATTTTCCCAAGCGTCGGGAAGGCTGATAAGCCCATCTGTATCCACTTTTGGAGAGCGTGATTTGGCAAGTTTTCTCTGTCGCTTTTGTGCTCCGTCCAAACGATGAATCAGTCCTGCCGGACCGGGAAAACCAGGTAATTCCCCAGATTCATAAGTTCGCAGAGGAATAATGCCTTTAGTGAAACGTAGCACGGCAATAACGCCGAGTACGGCCACGGAAAGAAAGAACACTACTGCGAATAACATAGTTCATTTTTTCTCATACGTATGTATGCTCGTCAATCCTTGCGGATGGCATGAAGTTGGGCTTAATTGTTGGAAGTTGGTACATAATAGTTTTTCTATTCTTCTGCAGATATTGAATCGTGATGAGAATGGGAGGATTGGTGTTTTCGTAAAAAAGAAGAATTGGTTTGATTCAGGAGTGTTTTTATGTCATTACCGCCTGTAATGGCGTGGGTACAGAAATGCATGATGTTGTGGATGCTAAGCATCATAAATGCGTTTATCTTAGGAGGAGTTTTTGCGCAGGATGTGGCGAGCATTGATGCTTCAGAAGTGGACTTGGACTTGATTAAATTGAAAAATAGCCCCCAAGGCCAACAAAGAAAATCATTGAGGCAGGTCTTTTTTCTTGTATTGCTCAAGAAAATGGAAACATGTTTAGGGGAGGAGTTAGGTGATGATGCCTTAAAAGAAGCAGAGGTGTCTTACCGGAATTATTTGTCATCGATTGATATAGCTGGATGTCCAGATGAATTTAAACGTGTTTTTCGACGATATGTAAAATTGTTGAATTCGTTTGAGGATAAAGATTTACATCGTGTTAGAACACGTCCTTCGAAATCTTTGCAGGAAGCGGAAGGAGATATTATTATGGTGTTACTTAAGTATCGATTGGAGCCCGATGTTCTAATGGAAGAAGTAAATGCGTTGTTGGATGATGAATTGGAGGGAAAGATTATTCATAATCCTACGCAGGTTATTGATATAGTCCGTTTTGTTCGGGAATCTTTACAAGAAGGAAAAAGAACATTTCCTGAAGAGAGAATTCTCTTAGAAAGGGAGTAAAAAACGCTTCTGGTAGAAGCTATTGCTTTTTGTGTGGTGATGGTTTCCAGGCTGCTGCCATTAATGTTTGAAAATGAGGTGGCTTTGGTTCTCTATCTACGATATCTGTATAAATATTTTGGAAGCCTGCTTCTTTCAACATGCTTTCTAGAGCTGCAGGTGTAAAGCCCAACCAGCGATCTGCATAAAGTTCCCGAGCTTCTTCTTGTCCATGTTGGAGTAAGTCTAGTACTACCAAGCACCCTCCTGGTTTTAAAATGTCTCTTGCTGCTTCTAGAGCCCGTAATGGTTTTTGTGCATGGTGAAGGGCTTGGCTAAGCAGAGCTAGGTCAACAGTTTCTTGTTTAATAGGAGGGGCTTCTATATCTCCTAAGCGATATTCTAAATTGTCCAGTCCGTGTTTTCGCGCAAGTTCTTGTCCTAATTCCACCATGCTGGGAGAATTGTCCACGGCAATAACTTTTTTTGCACTTGGGGAAATAAGTTGCGAAACAAAGCCTTCTCCTGCTCCTAAATCAGCCACTACATCATAGTTTAAGATACGCAATAAGGCCCCTGCCAATGCTTTCCAAGAGCGTCCAGGAGCATAGTTCTTACCTAAGCGGCACACAACCTCATCAAAATACGCTTGAGTACGATTCTTCCGTTTCTCTAAAATAACTTGAAGCGCTTTTTTATCCGATTCTGCTTCTGGCAATTCTATGCAAGCTTTTAGCGCTACATTGTGTAAATCCTTTGGTAGAGAAAGCGTGTAAAATACGTTTTTACCGGATCGCGTATCTTCCACAACTCCTTCTTGTCGGAGTTGGGCTAATTGCGTAGAGATACGACTTTGCCCCATGCCTAAGATTTCTTGGAGTTCTGCAACACTTAGGGATTCTTCATTTAGAACGTTGATAATACGAAGGCGAGTGGGATCAGTCAGTAATTTTAGCGTTTTTAGGATTGACTTCATAGTGAAACAATATATCAACGAATCAAGATTTATCGATATGAACAAAAGCACTCCTCACATCTTTACGTCAGAATCCGTTGGTGAAGGCCATCCAGACAAGGTGGCCGACTACATTTCTGACTCTATTTTAGACGCCTGTTTGGCTCAAGACAAAACTAGTCGTGTCGCGTGCGAAACCTTGGTGAAGAGTAATATGGTAATTATCGCCGGAGAGTTGACGACCAAGGCTGTGATTAACCCGGAGAAGATTGCTCGACAGGCTATCCGGGAAATTGGATATTGCCGACGGCAAGATGATGATGTCTTCAATGCGGATAGCGTATTTTTTATGAACCTTCTTACGGAACAGTCTCCGGATATTGCTCAAGGTGTGGACGCGCGTGATGCTGAAGGGAAGGGGCATGCGGAGCAGGGAGCAGGAGATCAGGGAATTATGTTCGGTTTTGCTACGAATGAAACTCCGGAATTACTTCCTGCACCAATCATATTTGCCCATAAATTACTTATAGAGTTAGCCAAGCGGCGAAAAAACGGGACTGTATCCTGGTTGCGCCCGGACTGTAAGTCTCAAGTCGCTGTGTCTTATGATGAATCCGGACGCCCTGTCCATATTGAAAATGTAGTTATTTCCACTCAACACACAGAGGATGTGACTCATGAGACGATTTATAAGTATTGCGTTAAACTTATCCAAGAAGTGCTTCCTTCTGAACTTTTGGATGAAAAGACGGAATATTTTATTAATCCAACAGGGAAGTTTGTGATAGGTGGACCTCATGGAGATTCCGGGTTGACTGGTCGTAAGATTATTGTGGATACGTACGGTGGTATGGGCCGGCATGGTGGCGGTGCTTTCTCCGGAAAAGATCCGTCTAAAGTAGATCGTTCTGCTGCGTATATGTGTCGTTGGGTTGCTAAGCATATTGTAGCGGCAGGTTTGGCGGATAAGTGTGAATTACAAGTAGCTTACGCTATTGGTTACCCTTCACCTGTCTCCATTCGAGTGGACACGTTTGGTACCGGAAAGGTGGAAGAAAGAACGATAGAAAATGCGTTAGAAGGTATTTTCTCTTTTAAACCTGCAGACATGGTAGAACAATTAAACCTACTGCAACCCATTTATAGAAAGACAACTCATTACGGGCATTTTACCGATCCATCTCTCCCTTGGGAACAATTAGATGAAAGCCGATTGACCGTTTTGAAACAACTTCTACATTAATATTAAGCGGATAAAAGTAATACATATGTTTTCAGAAACTGAACAATACAAAGTACGTGATATCAATTTGGCTGATTTTGGCCGCAAGGAATTGGATATTGCAGAACATGAAATGCCAGGACTGATGGCTGTACGAGAGAAGTACGCTGCATCCAAACCGTTGGAAGGCGTGCGCATTATGGGATCTCTGCATATGACGATACAGACGGCAGTTCTGATAGAAACGTTAACAGCATTGGGGGCTTCTGTTCGTTGGGCAAGTTGTAACATCTTTTCTACGCAGGATCACGCTGCTGCTGCTATTGCAAAATCTGGAACTCCTGTGTTCGCTTGGAAGGGAGAAACTCTCAGTGAATATTGGAACTGTACATGGAAGGCTATGAGCTTTCCGAATGAGCAAGGGCCTCAGTTGATTGTTGATGACGGTGGTGATGCGACCCTGCTTATTCATCGTGGATATGAGATGGAAGAGGGAGACAATTGGGTTAATACTGATTCTGAATCAGAAGAAGAAGCCGTTATTAAGGCTTTGCTGAAAAGGATTGCTACAGAAACTCCGGGTATTTTTCATCGGTGGTTGCCTGAGTTGAAGGGGGTTTCTGAAGAGACGACTACTGGTGTACATCGTCTGTATCAGATGCAGGCGTCAGGCCGGTTGTTGATACCAGCCATTAATGTGAATGATTCTGTGACCAAGTCCAAGTTTGATAACTTGTACGGCTGTCGTGAGTCTTTAGTGGATGGAATCAAACGAGCTACGGATGTGATGATTGCCGGTAAGGTCGCTGTTGTTTGCGGGTATGGTGATGTTGGTAAAGGATGTGCTCAGTCTTTACGAGGGATGGGAGCCCAAGTCGTTGTGACGGAGATCGATCCAATCTGTGCTTTACAGGCGGCTATGGAGGGGTATCGCGTATTGACAGTTGAAGATACGCTCGGATGGGCAGATATTTATGTGACCACTACTGGGAACTGCGACATCATTCGTATTGAGCATATGGAGAAAATGAAAGACCAAGCTATTGTCTGCAATATTGGTCATTTTGACAATGAGATCCAAGTACATAAGTTGCAGACTTATCCTGGTATTAAATGTTTGAACATTAAACCTCAGGTTGATCGTTATACGTTCCCATCCGGGAATAGCCTGTATTTGTTGGCAGAAGGTCGGTTGGTGAACTTAGGTTGTGCAACCGGACATCCTAGCTTTGTTATGTCCAATAGCTTTGCTAATCAGGTATTGGCTCAGTTAGAACTATGGAATACTCGTGAAGATCGTCCTGTTGGAGTAGAAGTCCTTCCTAAGCTCTTGGACGAGGAAGTGGCCCGGTTACATCTTGATAAAATCGGTTGCAAGCTTACGATTCTGAGACCGGAACAAGCAAATTATATCGGTGTATCTGTAGAAGGTCCTTACAAACCGGATTTTTATAGATATTAAACGATAATTTTTATTTTTTAGACTGTGCTTTCGGAATGTTTTATGCCGAAGGCACATTTTTTGTTTGAATAGAAAAAGCTGTCCTGATGAAAGTTCAGGACAGCTTTTTTAAAAAGAAGACGTAGAATCTTTCTATTACTTGGTCAGTACTTTTTTGACAGCGGTAACAATGTTATTCACGTTCATACCGAGTTCTTCAAGTACCTGAGCGCCCGGAGCTGAGAAGCCGAACCGGTTGATGCCAATAGCTTCACCCTTGCAGCCTAAGTATTTCCACCAAAGATCGGTGACGCCTGCTTCTACGGAAACTCTGTTTGAGCAGGAAGATGGAAGCACACTTTCGCGGTATTCTGCAGACTGTGAGTCAAAGCGGAAGAAACTTGGCATGGAAACTACACGAATGCCGTCACCGATTTGTTCCGCAGCCTTTAGGGCCAGCTCCAGTTCGGAACCACTTGCAAGAATAATGGCTTTCAATGCCCCTTGTTCTTTTCGTGCAATGTATGCCCCTCTCAGCACTCCATCCCTTCGAGTTTCTACAGGTATATCGTTCAGGGTAGCTACTTTTTGACGTGTTAGAATCAGGGCTGTCGGACCATCAGCTCGTTGCATAGCTGCTATCCATGCACCGGCAGTTTCTTCTGGATCAGCCGGGCGGATGACGTCTAGATTAGGGATAACTCGGAGTCCTGATATGGTTTCTACCGGTTGGTGTGTTGGACCATCTTCTCCTACTGCCACGGAATCGTGTGTCAAGATATAGGTGACAGGAAGACCACTCAGAGCTGCTACACGAATGGCAGCACGCATATAGTCCACAAATACGCAGAACGTGGCAGCACTGACTCGGAATAGACCATCGTAAGCGATACCGTTACAGATGGCAGCCATGGCGTGTTCACGAATACCGAACCAGAAGTTACGGCCTTCTGGTGTTTCTGCAGAGAAATCTCCAGCTCCTGCAAGATAGTTTTTGTTAGAACTGTACAGATCTGCGCTGGTGGTTAGGAAATAGGGATTAGCTTTAGCAATGGCATTGATTGCTACAGAGCCTGCGGAACGAGTGGCATCATTATAGTCTTGAGAAAAAGCAGGTATAGCTTTGTCTGAGTCTATAGGGGCAACGCCATTGATACAGGCATTGATACCGGCATCCAATTCGGCAGCTAGTTCTGGATATTCATTACGCCATTGTTCATAGGTGGTATTCCACTCGTTGAACGCGGCTTCTCTTTTGGCTTTCAATTCTGTAAAAGCAGAACGAATTTCTTCAGAGACGTAGTAGCGCTTTCCTTCGGGGAGCCCCCAGTTGGCGTGTGCTTCTTCTTGAAACTTGGCTCCGCCTTCTCCATGCCCTTTAGTAGTTCCCTCGATGCCGGGAATACCTTTGCCGATAATTGTTTTGGCAATGATGAGCTGAGGCTTGCCGTTTTTAGCGGCTTTGGCTGTTTCTACAGCTTTTTTAATAGCCTGGAGGTCGTGACCGTTAATTTGATGAACATCCCACCCCATGGCCTCATATACGGCGCGAGGATCGGCAAGTTGTGTGCGTTCTGCGGGAGCATCTAATGTGATGTCATTGGAATCGTAAATAAGGATGAGGTTGTCCAGCTTGAGGACGGCAGCCAAAGCAAGTGATTCACGTGCTACACCTTCTTGGAGACAACCGTCTCCCGTAAGGCAGAAGATATGCTGAGTAAATATTTCTTTACCGACCTTATTGAACCGAGCGGCTGCGCGTTTTGCGGAAATAGCAAATCCTACAGCGTTAGCAATGCCCTGTCCCAACGGGCCTGTGGTACATTCTACTCCGTCTGTATATCGGAATTCTGGGTGCCCGGGGGTAATAGAACCTTTATGGCGGAAGTTTTTGAGATCCTCTAAACTAATGTTGAATCCTGACAAATGCAACCAGCCATAGAGGAACATGGAACCGTGCCCGGCAGAGAGAATGAAGCGGTCACGGTTGAGCCAGCGAGGTTGAGATGGGCAGATGTTGAGCAAATCACCGAATAGAACGGCCCCGATTTCTGCACACCCTAAAGGCAGACCCAAGTGACCGGATGCACAGTCGTGAACGGCATCCAAGGCAAGGCCTCGCGCTTGATTGGCGGCTTTTTGGAGAAGGTCAAGATTCATGCCAAGGCAATATGAGAGCATATAGCTCATATGGAAAGCTTAAAATGCGTCTCCGAATAGTGTTAATAGGAAAAATATCAAATAGAAGTGATGGATTTCTAACTCTTGTTATGTAATGTATTCATTAGAATATTCATGCAGTTTTTAATACAATAAGGGACACCGTATTTAGTAGCGATGTCCCTTATTAGAATGTATTTCTTATCTTGAGTGGATTAGAAACTTACTCGGAAGCCAATGCTACCGTTAATACTGTTGGCTTTGCTACGAAAGTCTGCATTAACGTCTGCGAAAACGGATCCTGTATAGCCTACCGGAATGGAAATTCCCGCTCCTATTTGTACTCCGGTGGCTCCTTCTTTGGCTCCATTGGTATGGAAGCCTGCGCCCGGAACTCCGGTGGGAGTTAGAGATGCCTTAGATTGACGATCTCCCAGTAATTGAACAAGCTGAACTCTTAATTCGCCAAAGGCGGGGCGTCCTACCAGATTGTCGGATAGTTCCCCACGGAGCCTACCACCCAGACCAAGGGTTCCATAAGTGGAATCCATATCATCCACGGTCATCCCCATATCTCCTGTTTCCGTAAAGCCATCCATTTGGCTTTTGTAAACAGAGACGTTCAAAAGTGGCTGGAATACAGATGTTTTGTTTTCGTTTAGGTACAAATCGTACGTGCCTTCATAAAAGGCGCCGTAGCTGTTACCGTTAGTATTGCTACGTGTAGTATATGTCCCGGAATCCGGAGCAAGTATAGTCCGATCTAAAGAGGCATCATTCCATCCGTAGGTGAGAATGAGGTTGTGAGCCCACCGTCCGGATTGAAGTCGGAAAAATAGGTTTCCATAGTAGGAATCCAAATCCCCGCTTGCCATATAAGCGTCCAGATCTCCATAACTTGCAGAGAATGCGGCACCCCATACAAATCGATCGTTGCATGTAACGTCAAATCCGAATGTCCCTCCCCAAGTGTTAAGTTTGTAGCCGGATTCGTCCATTTTATCATCCAATTTGCGGTAGCTTCCTTCTCCTTCAAGCCAAACATTGAAGGAGGGTAAATCTCCATTAATATAATGGGGTGATGTTCCCATTTGTGAGACCCTGTTGCGGAGGTTTAGTACTTGATCTCTGAGAGCTCCTTTTTGTGCGGAATGTAGAGCAGTAATGCCACTTCCGGCATAAGATGAAAGTGCGGTGCGGATGGCGTCTCCGTCTCCGGAAATCAGAGCGTTACTAACGGCTGTGAGGAAGTGTGCCATATCTGGAGTTATGTCTGCAGGAGAGGAAGTAATCGCCCACAGGCTGTCTATAGCGTTTGCCTGGTTTTCCGTGGTGGCGAACTCTTTCAGCGGGTTATCTCCTTGTTTGGTAAAATGAACTTGAAACAGTTTACCATCATCGGAGACCGTTTTATTAATATCGTAGACAAGGTTTGCGAATCCATCATAGGTCAGGTTGACCATGTCTTCTGTCCATGTATCCCCGTCTTCCGTTGTTAAACCGTTTTCTGCATAAATGGCATTGATGGTGAATTGAGGCAAGATTGCCCAATCTAGTGTGGTTCCCAGACCATAAATATTGAGGTTGATGGAAGGACTGGTCCCATTGATGTTGATGGTCCCATTTTCTGCTTTTATTGCACACCAATGAGCATTGTTGTGAGGGAGCGTTTCGGTATTAACCGTGATATCGATGGATGATCCGGATGCTAGGTCTGCTGCTACACCACTAATGTTACCGGTTAACGTAAGTTGTACGGTTTTTTGGCTGGGATTCCCACCCAGATACAACTTACCACTGGACGAGATGGCAAGCGTGTTCGCCGTAGTATTGTTCATGAGGATAAGATCTGCCGTGGTGCTCGGAGCGGAAGCGATTCTGGCATTGTTCCCGATGGCAATATTACGGTAGGATAAAGAACCGGTTGTAGACAGTTCTTTGTCACCTAAAACAAGCTGACCTCCTACCTGAGTGTGATTGATGTCCACATTTGAATTGCCGGAGGAGAGAATAATCTGTGTGCCTTGACCTTGATTATCAATAGCCCCTGTGCCGGTAATGTCACCCTTAAAGGAGTAAGTTTTACCAGTAGAGGATTCCAAGATTAGTTGACCGTTTGTCCCCAAATGGAGATTGGCATTTTCTTGTTCCTGGTGTAATCCTTCCAGTGCGATTGTCGAGTTGTCTTGCAAGCGCAAACTACCTCCATTAAGGTTTAGGAGTATATTTTCTCCAAAATTGTTGCTTGTGCCGAGAATTAAGTTGCAGTTGTTTAGTTTTAATGTGCCATCCCCGGAAATGTCTGCAAGAAGCGTTAAATCTGTAAGCGCCTCCTTGGATATAGTCAACAGGGCGCCATCGTTCATGGTGATGTTCCCATTGCCTGTTAGGCCTGTAGCTGTCAAAGATGCTGCATTTAACGTTAGTTTTGCATCTTGATCTACGTTTAATGCGCCGGTGATGATGGAGCTTTCCTGCTCATCCTGAAGGATAAGATCTCCTTGATGTACATTCAGGGAGGATGCAGTAATTTTACCATCAATTGTCAATTTTTGAGCTCCACTTTTAACGAGTTGGGCTGCTCCTTGAATGGAGCCGGCATAGGCTGTGTTTCCTGTGGCGTTAGGAACAGAAGGAGTTTCGTTCAATAAAGTGATGATTACCTCACTGTCGGTTCCTGTGTTAATGATAGCGTCAGTTTCTGTTCCTGCTAGGTAACGAATGGTTGTTGTCTTATTTGCCGGAGAAGTTGCAGAGGATAGGTCAATGTTCAGCGTACCATTATTAGTAACACTGGGGGTTGCTTTCAGCGTACTGGCAGAGGTGATGTTTTCTGTATTTTCTTGGTTAATAACCATAGGGGATAGTTGACCGAATGAAATGCGTACAAGGCCGTCTTCCACTTGGGTTACGTCCCATCCCATACCATTGTATTCGCTTAGTGTGATATATCCGGGATCTGCTTGCAGAGTGGCATTGGTGATATGGAATGTATAATCTCCCGGTTCTATGAGTTGCGCTATGGCATCTGCTGTTAACGTCAGAGTGAGATTCCCTAACTTAAGAGTAGATGTATTAGCATCATTAAATTGAATAAGCCCTGTCCCGGTTGTACCCATGTTGGAGGAAGATAGCCGTAATTGAGTGTTGGCAGCAGATAAGTCTACATTGCCGGATAGACCGGAAATGGATCCCGTTCCGTTCCCCATGTTTATGGATGTTAACTTGCTGCCGTTTAATCCACCTAAGTTGATGTTCCCCGTGGTGTCTGAAATGGCTACTTTCCCGTTACCGATCCCTCCTGAATTGGTAAGTGTTCCTGATGATATATTGATTTGTCCGGAGATTGATTTTCCTGCCAGATCTAGAGTTCCTCCTTCTACTTTGTAAATACCTGTTCCGCTGTCTGCTGATTTAAGCATCAGTTTTTTGGAGGTGCGGATAATGCCGTTGTTCGTGATGTTTAGCGTTGCTCCTTGATCCTGATTGAATTGGACAGTAGAACCGGCGTCTACTATTAAGGATGAAACGGTGGAGTCCAGCGCTTGAGACAGAACAAGTTTTGAAGATTCGCTAACCTGTAACTTGTCAAAGTTCTGAAGCTTACCTAAGAATGTATTGTTATAGTTGTCAAAGATGATTTTCTTTTCACCGTTTACTGTTCCTGCCCCTTTACCATCAATGATTCCTGCGTATTTATCGAACTTGTGCTCAGATCCGCTTCCGATTGTGGCAGAAATGTCTTTCAGCGTGATCGTTGTGCCGCCATTGATAGTACCACTGGTCTTATTGCCACTACACAGAAGAGACCAATTCCAATCACTACCGTTAGTTGCGCCTAAAATGGCGTTTGTTCCTGAAACTGTGATGCTGGTCCCTTTGGTAATGGTCCCGTCTGCTCTGTTCCCTGCATAAATTTCGTTCAGGAATGTACCTCCATTAATGTAAAGAGCTGTGGCTCCGGAGATGTTTTTTTCACCTTGATAAAAGCCGCCGAATATGCGATGGGAGAAAGTGCCTTTATTGAATACCATGGTGATGTTCCCATCCACGGCAGAATTATAAGAACCGGCGATAGATGTTGTAACAGAATTAGTAAAAGATATATCATAGGTTCCTGCTTCAGAAGAGAACTCCAAGTAGATGTCTCCGTAAACGGTCCCGGCATTTACAACACCGAATATTGTGGATTTACCTGTTACTCCTTCTGCGAGGCGCATGTTGATATCACCATACAGATCCCCGGATGTGTGACCCCCTAACCAGCCTGTGAAAGAGACTCCTTCCCCCAAGGTGATCCACAAATCTTGGCGATTATTGACGCTACCGTAAGCTCCGTTATTGGCATAAATGAACTTGGTGTCGCCTGTGCCTGTAACATTAGCAATGTTGGTGTTAAGTGTATTGCGAATATTATATGTGGTAGAATCTCCTGTAGGGGCAACAGCGGATTTTGCTGTTGCTGTTGTCCATTCGATCATACCTGTTTGCGGAGTGGTTGAGGAGGAAGGTCTGACTAAATAAAGTGTTTCTGGGCCTAGGACTCCTGTAGATGTTGGCGCATACGAGAGAGAACCATCTAGAGCCAAGTTCGATAAGATTGTGTCTAAGGCCCCGGAATAACTGAAGGTTAGGCCGGAAGAATTGGATTCTGCCGCAGTTTGTGCTTCACCGATGAGAACGTCTCCCAACCAAATGTAATAACCGGTATTGAGTCCATTGGATGTGTCTCCTTCTACGTAAGCCACGCGAATAGCATCCGCATTGGTAGACATATCTTTGGAGTATAAAATGGTGCTGCCCCATTGAATGTAGGCTTCATTGATATTCAATGTGCCATTACCAAAAGATAAAGAGAAATTATTTGTGGTATCCCACCCATCCGTAGATCCATTGCCCATGCTTAAGGTAAAGTCTACGGTATAGCCTTGTGCTTGTCCTTGGGATGCTCCCCAAGTATAAGACAAAGTGCTGTTGCCGGTCCCGTTGAAATTGATAGTGTTGTTTTTAATGGAAATATTGGACGAGGTGAATCCCTTGTTTGTTATTGTTTGTTGTGTGATGGTAGGCGTTTGTCCAAAGTTGATACCTAATTCATGAGTTGCTTTTCTTTCCTGACCGGCGGAACGTCCTGCATAGCCCATCCCTTTAGCAAGATTACCAGCCATCAGTAGGTCGCCTTGAGCATTGGGATGCAGACCATCTGAACCGGGATTGTTAAACATGGAACGAACTCCATAAAACGGAGTGGAGGAAGCAACATCGATGAGGCCGGCATTGATATCGATTACCTTAACACCATTAGAGGCGTTTTCGTTACCCCATTCTTTTAGAGATGTGTTATAAGTTGCTATGGCTTCGTGTGTTTCCGCAAGATTGCCATTGGCGTGCTGGGTCCAGCATGGGATGGTTAGTACAAAAAAGATTTGCTTGGTTATTGGCAGTGCGTATAGATGAGACAATGGTATCTAAATCTCCCAAAAGGAGAGAAGATACGCCGTCTAAACGTAGGTTTAGCGTATCATTCATTCCATCGGAAAGAAGATCATTGGTTCCGGCGAGCAAGAAGAATGTATCCGGAGTATTGGCTCCGGTGAAGGTTTGTCCTGTGTAAGTCCCTCCTTGAGTTTTTTCTGTACTTTGTCCCAACCAGTTTTTGATGTTGGAACCATCAAATCTTCCGTATTTGCTGCCGGTCGTTCTTCCGGCTATTTCATAAGCGCGAGCACTAGCTTCGGAAGAATGAACATTTTGAAAAATCCTACCGCCATAAGAACTTCCTGTAGTCACTCCGCCGCTGTAGTTCCCTGTTTTGATGCCTTTTTCGGTATAACTGATGCCGTTATCTACAAAGATCTTGTGTAACGCCCAACGATAGGAGGCACTATTAACGCCATGAGTAATGGAGTCTCCCACATACATGACATTTCCTAAATCCCCATCTGATACAGAGGCGGAAGCTATAGTTGTAAATGCCACACTACACGCTAGCAAAGCGTGTCTTAATAAAAAAGGTAACCTTAAACGCATGTTCTATGCTGTAGCGAATAAGAAGCCCTATCTCAATCTGTAATGTTAAGTGGTAATCTGTGAATGTATGTTAACATATTGAATGTTATTGCATTAATATGCGTTGGTCTTTTTTGCGTGACGTAAAAAACGGGCAGTATTATTGCAAAAAAGTGGAAGACTCCATGAATCTCAGTTGCAGAGGCGTTGGTTCATATTCAATGCCGGATTGTCTGGTATGGAATCGTTGACAACGACAGCAGGAACTCCTGCTACGGTAGTATGAGGGGGAACGTTTTCCAGAACAACGGAGCTGGCGGCGATTTTTGCACAAGTTCCAATAGTGACTCTTCCTAAGATTTTTGCCCCGGCTCCGATTAAAACACCGGACTCAACAATCGGATGTCGATTCCCTTCTTCTTTACCTGTTCCTCCTAGTGTAACTTCGTGTAGGATGGAAACATTGTCTTTGATAATGGCAGTTTCTCCCACGACAAAACTGGTAGCATGATCTAGTAAAATACCGCAACCGATAGTAGCAGCCGGATGAATATCTACAGCAAAGACTTCACTGGCTAAACTTTGGAATTGAAGCGCCATAATTGTTCGATTATGGCACCATAACCAGTGGGATATTCGGTAGGTGGTGATGGCATGAAAACCTTTGTAGAAAAGCAAAGGCTCTAGCGGGTTGCGGCAAGCTGGATCTCGGTCAACAATGGCAATCAGATCCTGGGCTATTTGGTGAAGTATGTTTTTGTCTTCAGCAAGAGCTTCTCGGATAAGAGGTTCTATCAATTCTCTTGGCATATCCCGCCGGGAGAGCTTACGTGCCAATCGTGCAGAAATAGAGGTGGATAAGGAATTGCGGGATAGACAAACGTCATCCAAAATACCTCGCATGGCTGGTTCTTCATCTGCTGCTTGCCGAGCACATTCCACAATCCAGCCCCATACTCCGTTAATCACACATTCGCAGTGGGTACACTCGCTGAGTTTTAAACGTTTATGATTGGTCATGACGGAGAATGGTAAAAAGCTCTTCAGCAGATATCAGAATAGGTCGGATTTGAGAATCGTAAAGTATGTTCTATGTTGATCACCTCATCCTGCATCAGATGCGCAATCAAATGCTCGGCCAATTGATAATCTCTCGCCTCTTCCATTTTTCCTTAACTTATTCGACTCTGTTTTAACAACCGTTGCAAAACCAGCCGCGCCGCCTTTACCACGTATTGCCCCATCTCCTCCTCACTCGGCATCACCTCCGGGTGCGCCGGAATAGTCGCAGACCTCACCAACGCCCCCAACAACGTCACATCCTGATACAGCCCATCCCTCCTCCTTTTCCGCTCCCTCACCCTGGCCAGAACAGCACGACCGCTCGCCACATCCCCCAGCACCATCACCTCCTCCTCCGGAAAATTCAAACTCGCCAATGAACGCCGCCTTAACGGAGAATCCTTAAACGGAATAAGAAGACTCCTAATCGGCCTACCCGTCACCTCAGATCGACGCCCCGTCGGCCTCACCGTACCCCCCAACCACTGCAAACGCACCCCAACCTGCGTAATGGCAAAACTAGCCATACTATCATAAAGAACAGGCGGCTCAACCGACTGTTTAGCCCTCCCCCAAAAACCCCTTGAATGCGTTCTTTCCGCCATCCTCTGAAACCGATCCCTCACCGCCTCCCGCGCCCCCAAAGCCGCATCTCGCGCCACTGCCGGACCAAGCTTCGTTTTCCCCAGCAGCTTATCCGCCCTAGTCATATCTACATATAAAGAAATCATGGGTTGACAAAGGAATAATCGTGATTCATATAAAAACCATGGCTTATTTCTCTTACATGGGAGAACGCATTTCCAAGCTTGAAAGAAAGTTCTTGCTGTGGGAAAAGCGAGAAGAAAAAAGATGCAGACGCCTTGGCATCCCCTACCAACCGCCGGAACCCCTTAATACTGCCCCCCCAAAAGTCCCATGGGCAGAACTCTCTCCGGGAGAACGTAGAGATATTGAACGTGGCTTCCATAGCATCTACACCAGGTGGGACGGTACCGGCCGCTTTACTTACACCGGTCGCCAAAACCAGCACAAGAAACGCAAAGATAAATAATTTATCGCTCCTCCTTAACATAAACATAAAACACCTTACCATCCTCCAACCGATTAACACCGGTTACAACATGTTTAACCCCCTTCATAAACAAAACCTCCGACTCATTAGTATGAGGATGCTTATCACTCTTATTAACCAACCGCCCCTGTTCCTGCAAAGTCCGAACAACACCATCAATACGCCGCCCGGAAACATAATCATCATTGATTAAAATAACTTCCACATTCCCCCTTCGCCCACCTTGCGCAAACCGTTGCGCCGCCCTAAACTCCCGTGACCAACTATCCACCACCTTACTAGGCAAAACCTGATAACCATTCCTCTTAAAACCCTTTATTATCTCTTCTGCCACCAGCGGACTAAGAGACAACCCCCTGTACAGCCTCCCGCTCTCCTCACTATTCGTCGGCTCAATCCTTGCAACCCCATCGAGCAAAGCATCAAACTCCTCATGAGACGCATACCCCTGTTCCCCCGCATGTAAACGATCAAAAAACCTCTGATCCTCCACCCATTTAACCATCGCTCTGGCCTGATAATCATCTACAATCGACGGCCGCCCGCAACAGATCATCTCACCAGCCTTACTCCAATGCACCGGCTTTGTCCCATTAGGATCATTATAATAAACCCGACTACCCTCAACCTCCACGCACCCCTTAAACGCCTTAATAAACGACTCTTGCAAATCCGCATCCAACTTACTGACAGCCTTCTCCAAATGCGCATTCAAAGACTCCTTCTTTACCCCCTCCACCCTCGCCTCCGGCACCTCTAGCCCCACTCTCACAGCTTCTTCGTAGTTGAGTATGTTGGCCTCAGTTAAAAATGATACGAACGATATTCATACACCAAGCATCAATAGACCATGGACCGGGCCCTGTGAGTAGAAGCGCTAATGAGCATCCGATATAAAGAAGATGAAACTCAACTCCTTCTCCTTTTTTTATTCCTGACCAGTTTGCAAAGTAACCGTTTTTTGCGTGTTTGGTTATTGCTACGAGCATTAATATAATGATTCCTAGAGATGCAATACGGGTGAATATTCCCAGTGCTATACAAATAGGAGCGAAGAACTCCGTTAGTATAGCTAATTTAGAGGAAAATGGTGATATCTTCATTCTATCTGTGAAGATATGGTAAGTATCTTTCCATCCCGTCCCTCCAAACCAACCAAGTACTTTTTGGGCTCCATGAGGCCATAAAATTAGTGCCAGTGTTAATCGGAGTATCATCAATCCCCATGCTGTCGTTATGATGTTAATGGAGTCTATTGTTTCCATTGTTGTGAGCGTTTGAAAGAAAGACACTGCTTTCTTTGAGGGCGTTCACGTAGAAAGAGCCATCAATTTTATGGCTAATGAAAAAGGAGGAGTAATGGTTGCTTGGGCAGTTCGAGAAGGGTTCGGTACAGCTGGCCCGCTTAATGATGACCCCAGAAAAGGAGCTGAGGCCATCATTAAAGAGCTGAACTACTGGAAAGATGGGCACTATGATAGCAAAGCTATGGCCGCTTTTTGGAGAGAGCGGATGGATTCAGTTTACATAGCAAAGAGAATGGTGGAGTTTGCCCAAAGAAAATTATCGGGGGATGGAATAGTATAGTTGTTCCAATGCCAGTACGCAGTAGGCTGTAACCAGGACCGGGTCTGCTTCCCACCAACGATTGTTGGTGTTTACCCAAGATCCGTCACCTGATTGGATGGAAATAAGCTTGTTGGCTAGTTCGTCTCGCCAATCTACTTTACGACCATCTTGAAGCGTCAGAGTATCTAACCCCATGGCACTGAGTGTTTTTGCCATGGCTTGGTAGTAATAATATAGTCCTTGAATGCCCATACCAGGGTTTTCATCAAGGTTATAAGTACTTTCTAACCACTTGAGCGCCAGTTTGACACGAGGATCGTTTTTGTCCACATTAGCGTAAATGAGAGACTGCATCCCGGCGTAAGTCATGCTGCCATAAGCTTTGGGCGGTTCAGCTTTATCAAACCCCGCACTTTTTTTGTCCTTAGCTTTAGCAACGCCTGGGCGGTAGACGAAGCCACCGAGTTGAGATTTGTCATTGGATACCCAAGGTTGTTTGTTTACGGCAGGATTCTGTTGGCAACGATTAATGAACTCCGTGGCGGCATTCCAATCCAATTCCGGTTGTTCTCCGTATTTGCCGTCTTTAGCTAGTTTTTGAGAATAATAAATGGCTTCCAAAGCAAGAGCTGTATTGGAAAGGTCTGCAATGGGGGGGGCTTTTTTATCACCGTAACCAATACCGCCGGTGTAAGGATTGTCTGGTGCAAAGTGGTTCTGTTGCTTAATCAAATAGGCTCGTCCTTTAAGAATGGCAGGAGCATATTCTTCTTTATTGGCAGCTAACAGAGCCATCATACATATGGAAGTATTGTAGGAAGACATGCCACGATTGAAAATGGATCCGTCTTCTTTTTGAGATTTTACAATGAAATCATACCCTTTGTTGATGTATTCTGGGATGGGTTTGTCACGATTGGCTGGGTCACGCATATAGGCAGTTACAGCCAAAGCGGTCAGTGCGGGATAAGATGGTTGAGCCCAGTACCCTTCCGGATTCTGTTTACTTTTTAAGTATTCGTTCCCTTTTTCGATGGCTCTTAGGATTTCTTGGCTAATGGAGGCATATTTGGCGGCAGCTGCTTCCCCGGGTAGAGCCGTTACGGTTGTTTGTGCAAATGTGGTTGCACCAAGTGTCGCAGCTAACGTTAATGAAAGGACAGATTTAAACATATGGAGCGTTATTTTTTAGGTTGGAGAGGGTTTTGTGATATTGTAATGGTGACATTTGTTCCTGGCGGAAGATTTTTTTTCGGGTTAATGATCCAGCCTGTGTCATTAGCCCCGTCATGAAAGTCGCCAATATAATTAATAGGGGATGTGCGGCTGGCAAAAATAGAGATAACTTCTCCGCTCAGGCTCGCTTGGTAAGCACCTTCATAAAAGAAAGAATTGGTGTAGAGCCAAAATTTGGATGGTAGTCCTTCTCTGGTTTGTGAATTAATGATGAAGTCGGAAAAGTTGCTTTTTTGTTCTTTGCCATTTTTTGTATAGCTCATTTCTATTTGAACATAAGAGTCTGCATAGTCTTCCGGCTTTGGCTCTGTGAAAGGAAGCCATTCAAAGTTTTCATCTCGTATTGGGAAAAATTTTTCAAAGCGGTGAAATTTGAGTAGAGTCATACCCAAACTGATATGCAGGGGGTCTGCTTCTGTTACAAGTAGTGCTTCATGGATTTTACCGTTAGGCATACAGCAGATATATTCCATGATGCCTTCTTTCATATTAACTTGCGCTTGGAAACTGACCGTACGATTTTTGTGGTTTACGATAACTTGTCCGATTTTAATACAGTTGTTATCGATAGGTTCGAATTGAGGAACGGTTTTACCGTCTGGCAGGGGTATTTCTTTTGTAGCTCCTTCCTTGGTTGGTTGAGGTGTTTCTTCAGGGATAGGAGCATTTTGGGCAATGGCTAAATTCCAAGTGCCGATAACCAGAGCAATGGCAAGTTTCAAGGTCATGCTTTATATAGATCAGATTGTTAAAAAGAGAGATACTAATCAATGAAAAAGGCATTCGTGATGAATTTGTTACTTTTCTCACGAATGCCTTGCAAAGATGGAAAAATGAGATGAATTAAACCAATTTAAGTCTGGCAAGATCCTGAAGGTCAATGATTCCCACAGGTGTTTTATTGGCATTAAGAACAACCAGATCATCAATGTGGCGGTTGCTTACAGCTTTTGTCGCTTCTGCGGCGAGGTCATCTTCCAGGACGTAGATCGGATTGCGAGTCATGAGCTTGTTAACGGGGTGTTCGCCAATGAGAGGATCTGCTCCGTATGCTCTGACAAAATCACCATGAGTAAAAATCCCTGCTAATTTGTTATCTGAGGTCAATAGGATACAGGCCCCGGTGTGGGCTGATGTCATGGCCTTGAGGCAGTCATTGACTGATGCTGTTTCTGGCAGTATTGCCATTTCGTCTCCTTGACGCATGATGTCACTTACTCTGGTGAGTAGGGCTCTGCCTAAGGAGCCTCCCGGGTGACGTTTGGCAAAATCTTTTGCGGTGAAGTGCCGTGCTTCTACCAGAGCCATGGCGAGAGCATCTCCCATGACCAGCATGGCAGTTGTGCTGGAAGTAGGAGCCAGATTCAGAGGACAGGCTTCTCGAGAAACACCCGTATCTAATACAATGTCTGAGTATTTTGCTAGAGATGATTCTGTGTTGCCGGTCATGGAAATGATAGGCAATTCGAAGCGTTTAATGAACGGTAATAAACTTAGCAACTCCTTAGTTTCTCCGGAGAAAGACATGGCTATGCAGACGTCCCCATCCTGGACGATGCCGAGATCTCCGTGCAAAGCATTTAAGGAATCCAGCATAACAGACGGCGTTCCTGTGGAGTTTAGTGTGGCTACAATTTTGGCACCGATATTACCGGATTTACCAACGCCTACGATAACGATTTTATTGCCACGATCCAGAGCTTGAGACATGAGATCCACTGCCCGGTTGAAGTTATTATCCAGCCGGGCTAAGACGCCACGCAACTCTTCAATTTCCATTTCAAAAACGGATTTTGCCCGTGTTAAATGATTCATACTTGGAGAGAATGATGACAAATAAGATTTTATTCGTCAATTTTTCATTGTGGCTACGCAAGTAAGGCTTAATTCCTCTTACTTGGAGCGATTGGATTCAAATGGCCTTCATTGGAGTGTAGGACGCATTAGTTTTTTCGAAGGGATCAGAAGTATGACGATAAGAATAGGGAAAGGGGGGCGTGAGACGGTTGTGAACTCATACAATAGTCAAATGCGATAGCACCAAGATAACGACCCCGGTGTATCAATTACCCGAGGTCGTTAAGGTTATGTGTGTCTTTTGATCTATTGTATTTTTTTTGTCCTATTTTGATAGGAACTTCGTTTCTTTTGGTGAAAGAGAACGTATAAATAAGAATTAACGCTGAATCGGATTGCCACTGAATGCGTACAAAAGTAACGTCCATCCGGAGAAAATCAGTTCTACTGCAATCAATGTGCCGATAAACCATGCGGTTGATTCTGGCCAACCGAAAATAACCATAAGACCTAGAATTAACGTAATGATTACATTAAATAACCTCCATCCGCTAGCCGGGAGAGAGCGAGTTTGTATCCAGATCGCCCCTTGAAAAATGGCGGCGATAACTAGTCCCCATCCAATAATGAGCGTTGTAATGGCTAAGGAAATATTGGGATCACGGAATAAAAGCCATCCAGCAATACCATAAAGTATGGCCGTCACAAGATTCCATCCACGGGATGAATGTACTGTAAAAACATGGATTAACCGGACAACAGCTAAGACCATCAGCATGATCCCTAGAAACCAGATGAAGCTGGTACCAACTATCCAAGGAGAAACCAATGCAATGAAACCAAGGAATAGCTCAATGACTCCTAGGAGTCCCATCCACCATGAGTTGCCGGATATCGCAGAATTACTGACTTGAGGTTGATTTGTCATATGGCGATATGACCGGAACCGTGACGAAAACGTTGAAGGATGACGGCTTTATTTACTGCCGCTGACTTTTTGATGGGATTGTTTGGGTATCATCGTATTTAACAGTTCCGGTGTGACGTTAATGAAGACAGGGCCACTTTTAGGAATATCTTGAGCAGGGACAAAGTAAGAGTAAGCTCTAGCTGGAAGATAGCCTGGTATTTCTGGCATAATGTATACTTCTACTAGAGCAGCTCCTTTTTTTCCGTTTGAGCTGTCAGAAAAATTAAGCATGAGAGAGTTTGCCCCGTCTTTGAGCCCTCCGGATATGATTTCTGCTTGGCGGGTATTGTCAAATTCATGCATAGAGATGTTATTAACATTTGCTCTGACAATTCGTCCGGGACAGTCTACTAATATTTTGGCAATATATTTTGGCCGAGGGCATAGTTGCGGTACAGCAGGTATTTTCCCGATGGGTTGAAAGCCGTCTTGTTCTATTAGAACGGATGTATCTTTACGCTTGAGTCGTTCTTTTACATCAGGAAGGCGAGAAAGATTGAAAAAGCGTGCTTGGTCATATTTCCATTTTCCTCTTTCATAGGTAAACAGAAGGACAAGAGCATTTGAATCTGATGGTTCTTGTCCAAGTTCCAAATCAACCTTGCCGTAATAAGTGGCTGCAGCGGTGGCTCCATCCAATACAGAACCTACATACATTAATGGTGAAAGAGCAGGGGGGGCCATTGGTTGACGGAACAGAGAAGCTGGGAACGGGCGTTTTTCTGACACTGCTAAATTGCGTACTTTGACTTGGCGATAAGTAGATGTTGTAGCTTTCCACCCATCATAATTACCTCGTATTAAATGTAATCGCCATGTATTGTAGGCCGCATCTAAATCATCCTTTAATTTTGCATTTCCCAACTGAGGCGTTGCGTAAGCAAAGGAAAGAAAAGCTGCTACGCAGCAAAGCATGGTGAAAAAGGTTCGGAAAATCATTACGTGATTATTTAGACATCAAACTTGCCTATAGTGCAATACAATTGCATCATAAAGCCATTCTTATGGAATTGTTCTCAGAGGCAGATCATCTGGCAGAAGCCCGATACAGGAAACTGTTGATGGAACAGTCTGGTTTTGTGTGGCGACGTTTTTCGGATGGAGAAGAATTAATGGCCTATGTGTTTTTCCCTTCAGACCACAATGAATCTTCCGTAGCTCCTTCCGTGTTATTTTTTCACGGTGGTATGTGGGTGGGAAAAAGTTTGGGAGACTTTGTCCCATGGGCGTTGCATCTTGCTCAACAAGGTGTTGTGAGTATTATTCCTATGTTTCGCACGCTAGGAGAATATGAAGTAAAGCCTATGGATATTCTGGAAGAAGGTCGAGATGCCTGGAGATGGGTGTATGAAAATGCGGCTCTTCTTGGGTTAGATCCGACTCGTATCACTGTAGCTGGAAGTGATGCCGGTGGATTGATGGCGTTGGATGCGGTTCTTCCGGATAAGCCTGACCGTTGGTCTCTTTTCCGTAAAAAAGCTCCTTGTGACCATGGACCAGCTGCTGTGGTTTTATTCCGTGGTGTATGTGATTTGACATCACCGTCTGTTGCTAAATTAGCTGGTATGATGTCACCGGAACAGAGAGAGAAAGTTAATCCATTGAGGCGTGTGCAGAGAGGGCTCCCCCCATTATTTGTAGGGCATGGAGGAAGGGATCGATTATTGCCTTGGCAAAGCAGTAAACGCTTGGCTGAGTTATGGAGAAAAAAGAAAAACCAATCCAAGTTTGAGCTTTTGGACGTGGCAGATCATACATTTTATCATTTCAATGTAAATGCCGCCTGTTTTGAACAGTTACTTAATAGCTGGAGTCATTTTATGGTAGATCAGGGAATTTGGGAATATAATGAGGAGATGGAAAGCGGCTTGTTGGGTTAAGTTGCCAAACCTTTGTTTAGCTGAATGAGAAGAAGCTAACAAAGATGCTTGTTAATTGGATTTATAGCCGCTAAGCATATTTTCTCGAATTTCTTTCATGTCATTAAGAAATCTGGCCTGTGTTTGTGTCGTGGGACATTGGATATCCCATTCTTTCATCTTTTTGCGAACTTTAAGTAACAAATCTTGTTCGTTAACGTCATATTTTTTACAAACAATAGAGAGTATTAACTCAGAACCGGTAAAATGCCCTTTGAGAAAAAAAGGTAAATCGTGTTTCCAAGCTTTAATAAAGTCTTCGGGACAGTTTTCTGTTTTTATAGAAGTAAATAATTCTCGGACTCTGCTTTCTCGTATACCGGCTGTATTCATACAAACAGTTGTTTCCATATAGGCTAAAGAAAACTCCAGCATAACTCGTTCAATGGCTTGTTTGGCTTTGCTCAGTTGGTACGGTGTCATTCCCATGAGCTGTGCGCGTAAGATATACAGTGTTTTTAAAATTGCTTGGGGCTCTCCACAAGAGCGAGGATCCATTCGAGGAACTTGTTCATCTTCATCATAGAGAGGTATAGGAGGGTGAACATATGGATTAATTTTGAATAATTCTCCTTGAAGCCTTTCTCGAATATCTTTTAGATGAATATTGTATTTCCGCAGAATGGGTGCTGTATAATTGCGCCCGGGATGGCTTAATTGTCGATTCCATGCTTCTTGGAAATCCGTTGGACATTGCCAAATACCTGATGCTAGCATGGCTTCTCGAAAGTCTTCTTCTTTAGGAGTCTTGTTTTTATAAGCATGGGTCCATTCCATTTCCAACATTCGGATGGCAGTGAGGCTGAGAAATTGTTCAATTGCTTGTTTAGAAGACTTTGTTGACGGTTGTGAAATGGTAACCGAGGATGTTGCGGAGGCTGCGGTTTGCCAGCAGAATGGAAGAAGTAATCCCAATGCTAGAATGAAGAGTTGCCGATTCATAGGAGAGAAAAAGATGGTGGCTTGTTACGGAAAAAGCTTGGAATGATGATGACAGAGCCTTTGAGAGAGGCGAGGAAAAATCATGCATTCAATGTATTTTTATTTCTCTTGCTAGTTGGGATTGGATTTCCAACTTTATGTCGAATTGTACGGATAAAATGACTTTTTAACATGAACGGCGTTTGTAAAGAAAGAACAGCAACAGCCATTGCATCAAAAGAGAAGTGATGATTAGGAACAGAGACTGGAACGGTACAAAACAATTTGCTAGTCCACAGAAGATACGGTGATTGAGAGCATATATGTTCAACAGATTGTGAATAAGATAGGCGGCTAAAGCATTGACTCCGATAATACGTAAGGGAAATAACAGTTTGCTTCCGTGCCATATATCAGCGATTAGATGAAATAAAGATAATACAATCAGGGCTATTCCTCCTGCTGCCAGTATGAAAGATCCTGTCCACATACTTTTGATAATGGGATAAAATTTGCCTATAAATAAAGCGGAGGAAAAGAGTATGATGCCTACACTCATCATGATGAGGCAAATACGGATGGGGTGAGAACTGTTTTTTTTCAGTATGGTTCCTGTTAACCAGCCTCCCAGGCATAGAGAGGTTGCAGAGAGAATGCAGAGAGGGCCTTCTGGGTCAAATACTTCACCATGTAGATGCCCTGGTAAACAATGTCTGTCTATCCATGAATTAACGGATCCGCTTGGCGTGAAATCTCCGCAAAAGAACTGGAGCAAAGTAATAAAAATAGGGATACTTACAAAGATGGTAACAATAGATTTAATGTTGTTGCTTAGCAAAATGCAAGTGCCGGCAATAGCGCAGGAAAATCCGATCAATCCTAAGACGGAGGCGTAACGCATGTCTCCATCCCATGTAAGGGCTCCGTTAATTAAGAGACCGAGTACAGTAAGAACGAGAGTCCTTTTCCATAGATGGAGAATCCCAATGGAGGCAGAAGCATTTCCGGTACGGTATTTTGCTAGAGAGAAAGACATGGATACTCCAGAAATAAATACAAAGATGGGAAATACCAAATCATACAGGTGTAATCCTTCCCAACGGACATGCGTCATTTGCCGGGCTATTTCTTGTAAGAGGGAGTTATCTGGCCATTTAGAGGCTAGAAGTAAGATCATGGCGTCTATGCCTAAAATGATAAGCATGTCTAGTCCACGCAAAATGTCTAGAGAATGTAAACGATCAGTCGAAGCAGGGGAGGAAGACGTTGTCATAGAGACAGAAGAAAAGAACAGAAACAATTACGGAATAAAGCGGATGTATTTATCAGGATTCATTCAACATATTGGAAAGGATATGGATCTTGCTTGATTTTCATAGATGAAGAGGGTAAAGCAGACCGCATGCCGCACACGTTATTGCTCTTCTTTTTTTCTTTGTGTGTTACATTGCTACTGTCTGCCTGTTCTTCTACATCAAAAACGACGCATGGCAAGCCATTGCTTAAGGATGGGAGATATGCTTCTTCTTACGATGCTTTTGTGGCAGATCCTCAGTATCGTTTTACGCGTGATATCTGGTATCATGATGAACGTATCTGTCAGGCACGTCCAAAAAACAGCAAAGTCATCATTCATCTCAAAGACCAGCGTGGTGAGTTATGGGTTAATAGTAAGCCTGCGATGAACTTTCCTGTCTGTACTGGGAAGTCTTCCCACGAAACACCACGTGGTAAGTTCTCTATTATTCAGAAGGATGCGGAGTATCGTTCTCATTCTTATGGGAGCGTGTTTAACGCAAATGGTGTATGTGTGAACTCAGATGCTACAGCTTCTTCTCATGTGCCGACTGGAGGCCAATTTATTGGTGCCAAGTTGCCATTATGGATGCGTATTCATGAAGGAATAGGGCTTCATGTGGGAACTGTTTATCGAGATGCTGACTCTCATGGATGTATTAGGGTCCCTGTAGAAGCATGCCGTATTTTGTTTGACAAATGCAGTGTGGGAACCACCGTAATAGTCCAGGAATAATCGTTGAATACTTATGGTGTATTTGTTTCAATGTTTTGAACGGATGAAGATAATAACATTGATACGGCCTTTTACATTGTTGATCGGATTTCTTGTCTGTATAGCAGATGTAGCTTATGGCCAGCATTCTTCTAGGCACCCGTCTTCACGAACAGAAACTTCTGTACATCAAGTTTCTATGGAACAACGTGGGGAAGATGATGCTGTAGAAACGGTAGATTTAGGTGATAAAAAGAAAGATGTAGAAACTGGTTCAGGAGAACAGGAAGGTGTAGTCGTAACCCCTGATATGCCAAAGGAAGAAGAAAAGGAGCAAAATGGTTTGGATTCTTTGTCTTTGATCCCTTCTCTTAATGGTGGCAGGTTGGATGCAGCTCGAGAAGCTCATACTAGTACTCGTCCTTCTGCCAGAACTATGGCTTTGTTGATACCTGCTCCGCGTGGCCCTATTTTGGATCGTAATGGGGAGCCTTTGGCTATAACTGTTGTGGCTTATCAGTTAGCGTTGAGGTTTGAAATATTTGAGAATCCTGATCGTTCCCGAGTTGTGGAGTTTGGGCGTACTTGTTTAGAGCAGGCAAAGAAAATAGCAGGCAAAGCATGGTCTTTTTCCGATGAGCAGCTTTGGAGGCATTATGAACATCGCCGTTGGTTACCTTTGCCATTAACTAATGTGATCCGAGCGGAGGACGCTGAAAAACTCAAGGATAAGGTGAAAGATGTTCGGGGGCTGCAATTATTACCCATTTATATTCGATTTTATCCAGAGAAGGAAATTGCCTCTCATATTATTGGATATCCGGGTTCTAAAGGGAAGTTGCCTACTGGTCCTATTAACCATATGGATCCATTGTGGGAACAGGTGGAAGGCCGTGCTGGGTTGGAAAAGGAGTTTAACAAAAATCTGACCGGAACGCCTGGTGTATGGCGCTTAATGTTTGATGAAGACGGCAACAAAATTTTGGATGAATTGCAAATCCGTCCCAAACCGGGTGGGGCTGTAGTTACGACTCTTAATCTAAAATGGCAGAAAGATGCGGAACGTATACTTTCTCGAGGTAAAAGGCGTGGTGCTATGGTTGTGTTGGATTGTGTGACGGGGGAAGTTTTGGTAATGGCATCTACTCCATCTTATGATCCGAATCTATTCATCCCCAATATATCCCAGAAGGATTATGACGCTTTGCGGAATGATTCTGCCGGCCCATTGGGGGCTCGAGCTTTCCAAGGTCGGTATCCCCCTGCATCCACGTTTAAGGTGTTGACGGTTGCAAGTGCTTTACGACATAACAGAATTACGGAAAATACACTGATCAATTGTCCTGCATTTATCAAGATTGGTAATCATGTTTTCAAAAACTGGAGCAATACTCCGTTAGGGGATATTAATTGTATTCGGGCGTTGGCTATGTCTAATAACCCATTCATGTATCAGATGGGGCTAAGCCTTGGCGCAGAAACATTAATGGATACAGCTCGAGCATTTGGGTTGGGGGAACGAACGGGGTTGCCCATCCCGGATGATTCTGGCTTGGTTCCTACGAGTGATTATATGATCCGTAATTATAAGCGTGATTTTATGCCGGGTGATGCGGCAAACCTTTCTATCGGACAGGGAACTTTGTTGGTAACTCCTCTTCAAGTGGCTCATATGATGGCGGGTGTTGCGAATGGTTATTTGCCCAGACTTCAGCTTATTAAGCAGATTCAAGATGGTAATGCTAATGTTATTTATGCACCTAAACCCCAAGATATTCAGCGCCCTCTGCCTGCTTATGAACGTGCATTGGTTAGTGTACGTAAGGGGATGAAAGAGGTGATTGAAAATGGTACAGGCGGGAGGGCTCGCTTGTCTTATTCTTCTATAGCCGGTAAATCCGGTACCGCCCAGTGGGGGCCTGATCGGGAGGATAAACGCTTGGCTTGGTTTGCTGGCTTTATGCCTTGTGATAATCCTCGTTTTGCTTACGTTGTGTTATATGAGGGGCGAGCTCATGAGCGTTTAGGGGGTGGTGCGGCCGCAGCTCCTATTGTAAAAGAGTTTTTTGAAACAGAGAAAAAGGATATTAAGGCGATTATTGATCCTCCGAAGGACGATATTCCTGTAGCTGAGCCGGTTGAAGAAACCTCGGAGACTGCTTATACCGGGCTTCAGGAACGTTCCGGTGTTCCTGCCGTTGTCCCGGATAATTTACCTCCAGGATTATATGATCCGGAAGAAATTGAACCTATTAAGGCTCATGAAATCCCTTCGGATTTGGATGATTCTTCCGATTCTGAAATTAAGGCAACGCCTGTAGGTTCTTCTTCTGGTAATTATAAGGAAGGCTCTCTTCCTTTGTCTGATGAGCCGTCAGCTAGACCGCTAGCCCCTCAGAGAGGGGATTCAGATTATATACCTGGACTTCAACAGCAGATTCCTCGCCATCTTAATCGCTCTTATCCGGTTCACTCGCCAGCTTCTTCTTCCAGTCTTCCTTTGGATGATATTCCTATGGCAGAACCCCTTTAATATTTGAATGGGACATCAATGTTAGTAGGTTGTTATTTGCTCATTTAATTCTGATAAAGTAAGTTTTGTGGGTTAGGTCGAGTTGATAGCTCGTTTGTTCATGGCGTGGAGTTCTAAACGGAGAGCGTGAACGGTATTCTTTTATCGATAACGGGGTATTATTTGCAGTTTCCTCTTTAGGATAATGTTTGGAGGTAATAAGGAGGATTGGATTTTTTGTGTTATTGAATCGATTGTGTTTTTATGCTTGCTGTGCAGATGCGAAGTGCTTATATGTGCAGATGGTTTGAGCTGGCGATTTGCTTAGCAAGAAACTGCTATTTTTATCGGATAACATAAAATCTCTGTTAATATAATGAAAACACGTTATTTATATTTTATACCTTGTTTAACTTTAGCCTGCGCCTTATCCTCTTGTGAGGATAATAAGGGTGATGTCCTTCCTAAGGATGGGATTGGGACGGAATCAGTTGGTTCAGTTGTGGTCGCTCCTGATTTGATTGCAAAGCGAGCTGAACGGTTGGGAATTGCTGCTTTATTCCCTAAAGAGATGGGGATGATGGCTGGTGTTTATGATATTCCTGGGATTATTAAGGGCGTTATGAATTTGAATATGGTTAAGGAATGGGGGAATGTTCCTTCTTCTTTTGAAATGGGATCTACTGAATGTCCTGATAATAGCCCTGTTATAGATGTAATGGTGGGCTTTGGCCCCGAATGGAGTCATTGGATGAAGGGGGCAGAATCTACGATGGAAGAACTTGGCCAAGATAACATGAAGCTTATATGGAATGATGCTTTGTCTTGTGTGGAAGATGTTGATAATAAGGATGTAGCTTGCGTTGTTCAGGACGGGGCAGTTGAGATGATGGCTAAGTTGGCTGTATTGGTAGATTTGCGCCCATCACAATCTTCAACGGCACCGGTGATGTTAGCAATGAAATTAACTCCGGATGCTGTGATGCAAGTGAAGGCCATGCTGAAAGATATTAAACTGACGGAAGATTTAGCGTTGCATGGGCTGGTTTCATTGTATAATAAAAATTATAACGGTTTAGAGTGTAAGGTCGCGGAATTGGACTGCAAGAGCTTGCGCGCTCAATTGGAAGAAAATTTATTAAAGACGGATAAGGTCGGTTTCTCTCAAGATTCGTTGAATCGTCTTAAGGGAGCGTTAACTAGACTAGATGGTTCCAAATTATATCTAGCATTATCTTTTGCAGGGGATAATACACTGGTAGCTTTTATTACAACTAATCCGGAAAAGCAGGTCCGGTTGGCTGCTTCTGCTCAGGATTCTGTTTTAGCACGGAATGATTTTTCCATGGCAGATAATCATCTTGGATATCCAGCTTATGGATTGGCATTTTTAGATAAAGCCTCCGTTGAGGGAGTTATTGGTTTGGATAAAGCTTATTACAATGGGTGTTTGACTGCGATGCAAGAGAAGTTGCAGAATCTGGTGACGGATTGGAAAATGAAAGACGCTACTTCTGCTTTGTCTGCGATGAGTGCCGTCAAGGGAATATGGTTGGGGTGGTATGATCAGATAGTGAAGAATGCCTCGTCTTTCACCTATTATTCATGGCAGGATCGGGGAGTGCATTTGGAAACATGTTCTTATCCGGTAGGCCTGTTTAAGTTGGATACTCCCTCGGCCTTAAGTGGTGTACGTCCGACTTCTGATACGATACTGTATCAGTCATGCACAATAGATCCGGACGCTATTAATCAAGGGAGTTCTTTGATTGAGAATGTAACTAAGGTTGTATGGGATTACGGAAATGCTTTTCTGGCTAATTCTAACAGCAACATAGATGAATCTACTCGCATGGGCTTTTCAGTGGCAATTATGGTTAAGCCGACCATAGAAGAGCTTTGGAAAGCTTATAAAATTGCCATATCCGGAATGACGGGGGCAAATGTGGTGACAGTGGACATGAAAGGGGCTCCAAGTCCTGTTTTACAAAATATTCCTGCCCCTCGTTTTTCCGTGGTGGGAGAAGTGAAAAATCGTGCTGCTTTGAATGAAGCTTGGCAAAAAGTTGCGACAGCAGCTAGGACGATTATGCCTTTGGTTTCTCAGGGAGAAATGAGTGGATTGCCTGAACCTGAGGTCACTTTGGATGGAGATGTTACGACATATGATTATAAATGTTCATCGGAAATCGGCTTGAATCCGGTGGTGAGTGTTTCCGATTCTCGTTGGGCCTTTAGTATGCCGAAGGATTTCGGACTGGAGGTCCTAAAGGATTCTGTGAAATCTTCTGCTCAAGGGGAGCCTTTGGAAATTCAGTTTAATTTGATTCCTTTGCGTAATGCATTGAAGGCTACTGTAGGGGATAATGATGATGTTAAGGATGTTGTTCAAGCCTTAGATATCATTACCACGGATGTAAAGGGCGTTCACGTTACAGGTAGTAAGGATGTAAAAAACGGCAAGGATGTATACCATATCCATGTCATTTCTGCTTCCAAGTAACGACTGAATTTGTTGCCTCGAAAAAAGCTTCCGAAGATTTTCTTCGGAAGCTTTTTTATTGATGCGAAAGGATTTACCATGTAAAAGTAACAGATATTTTGCTAGGGAATGAAGATTGTATACAAATGTATACAAATTGTGTACGTATCAAGTTTTGAGCTTGCCAAAAGAAACGAGGAGTAGCACAATCGAAGTGTCAAACAAAGGGAATGAGTTCTCTTTCCCCGCCGGATGGGCTTTGGCATGAGTATTGGTTAAGACAGACAATGAGCAGATTTTTCCAGTTCCTGTGGTTGGCGGTATTGTCCGTCTTTTTCGTAACGGGCGGGAGTGTTTTTGCGGCAGAGGAAGGGATGGAGCATGGATTGGAGCAGGCTGCTCCGCACTTGTTTTCTATTCCGTTACCTGGTGGAATAGAATTGCCAATATCCAATTCTATGTTGATGCTTTTTTTGGCGGTTTGCTTAATAGGCGTTACTGTGTGGGTGGCTACCAGGAGTATGAGTATTTTACCGAATCGTTTACAGAATGCTGTAGAATACTTTTTTGAGACATTGTATAATTTTGTAGAATCGGTTTTAGGTCCACGATTAACACGTAAGTATTTCTGGTATTTCGGGACTATTTTTACCATCATTTTGGTCAGTAATTACATGGGGCTTTTGCCTGGCGTAGGTACAATTACGTATGATGGGGTCCCTTTGTTTCGCGGTGCGAATGCCGATATGAATGTGACGATGTTTTTAGGCATTTTTTATGCGATAATGTGGTTGTATTGGTCAATCCGTGAACAAGGTCTTAAAGGATTCTTTATGCATATTTTTGGTCCCAAGGGGAAGATACCCGGTTTGATGGGACTTGTATTAGCCGTTATCTTTGTTTTTGTGGGCTTTGTAGATGTGTTGAGTATCATGATTCGCCCTATTGCATTGGCTGCTCGTCTTTTCGGTAATATTTATGCTGGAGAAACAATTATAGAGACCATGTCTCATATGTTTGGTCCGTTTCTTAGCTCATTGTGTGTGTTACCATTTTTGGCCATAGAATTATTGGTCGGTTTTATACAAGCTTTGGTTTTCTTGCTTTTGACGGCGGTGTTCTTGAAACTGCAAGTAGGAGATGGCAATGAACATAAACAGTCGTCCCGAAATGCGGAGAAAGAACTTCCTGATGCAAATTTTGGGGCTCCTGAAAAAACGAGATAGCCAGAAATACAAATAAAAGATTTCCGTTCCGGACCATGGGAAAACCGTGGGGGAGCGTTTAACAAAAAATAAACCATACTAATAATATGATTGATCCTATTGCAATGACTTCATTGGCTGAACTCTCTGGTAACGTGGGGTTTGGTCTTGTCACTATTGGTGCTGGTCTTGGTATCGGACTTATCGGTGCAAAGGCTGCAGAAGCTACAGGGCGTAATCCTGGAGCTTCTTCCCCCATTATGGTGATTGCCATTATTTTGGCTGCTTTGATTGAAGGGGTGGCTTTAATATCTATTTTTGTGAAATAACCTACAAATTCCGTCTCCGGAGAGAGTGTTTTATTCTCTCTGGGGACGGAATATAGCACGTTTCTGGTAGTTTCAGAAAATTCTGGTGTTGTTCAATTCATCCATTTTATGTTGAGTATCATAGCCGATCAATCTTGGAATCCTTTCGCTCCATTTGGAGTAACAAGTTGGGAGCCATTTGTTGCTAATCTGATTGCCTTCGTTCTGATGGTGGTGATTTTGCGTTGTTTTGCGTTTAAGCCTATTCAGAATATTTTGGAAAAGAGGCGCAAACGTATTGAAGAAGGCGAAGAAATGCGGGAAGAAAGTGAACAACAATTGGCTTCCGTTAAAGAACGAACGCATGAAATGCTGGTGGAAGCAGGAGAAAAAGGGCAAGAGAAGATTGCCGCCGCTAAGGAGGCTGCTGCTCGTTTGTTAGAGGAACAGGAGGCAGAAGCTTCTCGTAAAGCGGAGGAAATTGTGAAAAAAGCTCGGCAACTTGCGGAGTTGGAGCAAAAGAGGGAACGAGATGCATTGAAGGAGCAATTCGGACAGCTAGTCGCTTTGGCAACAGCTCAGGTTGCCGGGAAAGTGTTGACAGAGGATGACCAGCGCAGAATCAACCGGGAGGCAATAGATAGCCTAGATTCCTAAATGATTTATGAAAATAGGAAAAGACACGCAAAACGCTGCTCGTAGACTATTTCGGCTTTGCATGGATGGTGACGTCGTAGCAGAAGACCGGGTGCGTTTGATTGCCCGAAAGATTGCAGAAAGTAAGCCCCGTAATTATCTTGCCTTATTGACGGCTTTTTCCAACATGGTGGAATATGCGATTAAAAAACGTACTGCTACTATTCAATATGCAGTCCCACTGACGGAGGAAGAACGTTCTTTAATTCAGAGCAAACTGGTCGCTAAATATGGAGATGGGCTTTATTTCTATTGGGAGGAATATCCTGCTCTAATAGGAGGAATTCGTATTCAAGTAGGGGACGAGGTGAAAGATGGTTCCGTTCGTTCCAGAATTGACCGTTTAGCTACGATGGCTAGCAGACTTTCCATTAACTAACAAAGATTTTTCCCATGAGTAATATACTTCAAGAACTCGAAGCAGAAATTAAAAAGGCCACGGATTCCGTTAGCCACGAAAATGTAGGCTTGATTCGTTCCATAGGGGATGGCGTCGCTAAGATTGAAGGATTGAGCGGTGTCATGCTTAATGAAATGATAGAGTTCCCTGGCGGGGTAATGGGGCTGGCTATGAACTTGGAAGAGCATGAGGTAGGTGCCGTTATTCTAGGAGATGATTCCAATTTAAAAGAAGGGGATACGGTAAAATGCTCCGGCCGATTGCTTTCTGTTCCCGTAGGGCGTTCTTTGTTAGGACGAGTGGTGAATACATTGGGTGAACCTATTGACGGGAAGGGGCCGATAGAGGCTGAAGCTTATTATCCTGTAGAAAAGATTGCTTCCGGTATCATTTCTCGCCAATCCGTTTCTGTTCCTGTTCAAACGGGGATTTTACCTATTGACTCCATGATTCCCATTGGCCGTGGGCAACGTGAGCTTATTATTGGCGATCGTGCTACAGGCAAAACTGCTATAGCCGTGGATACTATGATCGCTCAGGCTGCTCAAAACCGCTTGGCAGAGGAAGGAAAATTGCCTGGTCACAGCCCCCTTTACAATATTTACGTGGCTATTGGACAGAAGAGAGCCAATATTAGCCGTCTGGTGGCAAAATTGGAAGAAACTGGTGCCATGAAATATTCCATTGTGGTAGCAGCTTCTGCCTCTGATCCAGCTGCTATGTTGTATTTAGCTCCCTATGCTGGTTGTGCCATGGGCGAGTATTTTATGGATAAAGGAGAGGATGCTCTAATCGTCTATGACGACCTATCTAAGCATGCTGTGGCATATCGTCAGATTTCCCTAATTTTACGTAGGCCTTCTGGTCGTGAAGCGTATCCTGGGGATGTGTTTTATTTACATAGTCGTCTATTGGAACGTGCTGCTCGTATCAACAAAGAGCATGGAGGTGGTTCTTTGACGGCTCTTCCCATTATTGAAACGCAAGCTGGTGACGTTTCTGCTTACATTCCTACAAATGTGATTTCCATCACGGACGGGCAGATTTTCTTGGAAACAGATTTATTCTATCAAGGGGTTAGACCTGCAATTAACGTGGGCATTTCCGTCTCTCGTGTTGGTTCTTCTGCTCAGACAAAAATTATTAAGAAATTGGCTGGTTCTATTAAATTGGATTTGGCTCAATTTACTGAATTACAAGCATTTGCTCAGTTTGGATCCGATTTGGATGCCAATACAAAAGCTAAATTGGCTCGAGGTCAGCGCATTGTAGAACTGTTTAAACAGAACCAGTACGAACCTAAGTCTTTGGCTTTGGAAGCTGCTGACTTATACGCCATGCAGAAAGGGTATTTTGACGATGTCCCGGTAGACAGGATTAAGGAATGTCAGAACGCATGGGAAGCCACGATGTTGGATCAGCATCCGGATTTGTTAGAGTGTATTTTGAAGGAAAAGGATTTGACGCCGGAAATAGATAAAGGACTCAAATCCGCTATTGAATCTTTTAAGCTTAGCTGGAATTAATAATTGTGGGGGGGAATAGTACATGGGCAATCTGAGAGACATCAGACGACGGATTAAATCTGTAAAAAACACATCCCAGATTACAAGGGCGATGCAAATGGTTGCTTCTGCCAAAATGCGTCGTGCTCAAGATCAGGCCGTGAAAGGCCGCCCTTATATTCGTGCTTTGGCAGAGGTTCTTTATCATCTTCAGGATGAAATAGATACCAGTCAAAGCCCGTTGATGCAGACGCATGGTGGAGCCGACTTGGTTCTGGTTGTAAATACGGATCGTGGCCTTTGCGGTGGCTTAAATGCCAACTTGGTCAAAATGATTCAAGAACAAGCTCCTAAAGGTGCTCATTATATTACTATTGGACATAAGTTGAATGTAGCTCTTGCTAAGCTGGATAAAACTTTGGAGGCAACGTGGAGTTTGACCGATCCTCTTTCATTGTTGGAATTGAAGCCGGTATTTGACTTTATCGTGCAGAAGTTTAAGAGAGAGGAGTATGGACGCGTTTTTGTAGCTTTTTCTGGATTTGTAAACACGATGGTTCAGAAACCTATGTTTCGTCAGCTTTTACCTGTTGAACCGGCTCCTTTGATTAAGATGGCCAAGGCTGGTGGTTCTGCAATGGATGAAAACGAGGCAAGTAAGCAATTTTTGTTGGAGCCTAATCCTTCTGCCTTATTGGATACTATTTTGCCGCTTTATGTCTTCCATGGTTTAGTTCAGATTGTGTTGGAAGCCCGTGCTTCTGAGCATTCTGCTCGCATGGTTGCAATGAAAGGAGCAACGGAAAATGCTAAGAATATTATTGCAGGCCTTACTTTGGATTACAACAAAGCGCGCCAAACGCAAATTACTAATGAACTATTGGAAATTACTACGGCTATGCGAGCAATGGAATAATATATACAACGTCCTTTTTTATTAGAACCATTATTTCTTTTATTAAATAACAAGTTTTTACATGATGAATAATACAGGCACTTTAGTTCAAATCATTGGCGCAGTGGTTGATGCGGATTTCTCTCAGGCCGAAACTCTTCCGGCTTTGTTAAATGCTTTGGAGGTGGATTACGAAATTGACGGTAAATGTAAAACTTTGATTTTGGAAGTTCAACAGCATATAGGGGATGGTTGGGTACGTGCCGTGGCTATGAGTTCTACTGACGGGTTGCGACGTGGTATGTCTGTTCGTGATACGGGGCATCCCATAGAAGTCCCCGTGGGACAGTGTGTGTTAGGACGTATTTTCAATGTGTTGGGCGAGGCTGTGGATGAACGTGGACTTATTTCTTGTGACGGCAAGAAGAGTATTCACCGTAATGCTCCATCACTGGACGAACAGTCTACTAGTACAGAAGTATTGGAAACGGGAATCAAGGTTATTGACCTTATTTGTCCCTTCCTAAAAGGCGGTAAAATTGGAGCTTTTGGTGGTGCTGGTGTTGGCAAAACGGTTCTTATCATGGAACTGATTAATAATATTGCAAAGGCTCGTAGTGGTTTGTCCGTCTTTGCTGGTGTTGGGGAACGGACTCGAGAAGGGAATGATCTTTATAATGAGATGATTGAGTCCGGTGTTATCAATTTAGAAAAACCGGAGGAATCAAAGGTCGCTTTGGTATACGGGCAGATGAATGAACCTCCTGGTGCTCGTTTACGTGTCGCTCTATCTGCTTTGACGATGGCAGAATACTTCCGTGATGAAGAACATAAGGACGTTCTTCTTTTCATTGATAATATTTTCCGCTTTTCTCAAGCTGGATCCGAGGTTTCAGCGTTGTTGGGACGAACTCCTTCTGCCGTGGGATATCAGCCAAATCTGGCAGAAGAAATGGCCGATTTGCAGGAGCGTATTACTTCTACTAAGCATGGTTCTATTACCTCTATGCAGGCTGTATATGTACCTGCTGATGACTTAACAGATCCTGCTCCGGCTACAACTTTTGCTCATTTGGATTCCACCGTAGTGTTGGAACGTTCCTTAGCTGCGCAGGGGCTTTTCCCTGCTGTGGATCCTCTGGCTTCTACGTCTAAAGCGTTAGCTCCGGAAATTGTGGGTAAAGAACATTATGAGGTCGCTCGAGGCGTGCAAATGGTATTGCAACGTTATAAAGATTTGCAGGATATGATTGCCATTTTGGGTATGGATGAGTTGTCAGAAGAGGATAAACTCATTGTAAGCAGGGCTCGTAAGATTCAGCGATTCCTGACTCAACCGTTCCATGTAGCTGAGGTCTTCTCCAGTATTCCGGGGGCTTATGTACCGGTGTCGGAAACTGTTCGCGGGTTTAAAGAGATTTTGGAAGGCAAATTGGATATGGTTTCGGAAGATGTCTTTTTCATGAAGGGTGGTATAGATGACGTCTTGAAGGAAGCGAAATAATCCCTTATCTTGTTGTTCTGCACTATGAGTATGGAGTTCAAAGTCATTACCCCGGATGAAGTAGTGA
The DNA here is from genome assembly GCA_964525305.1 of uncultured Akkermansia sp. Classification (GTDB taxonomy): domain Bacteria; phylum Verrucomicrobiota; class Verrucomicrobiia; order Verrucomicrobiales; family Akkermansiaceae; genus Akkermansia. The sequence goes on along the minus strand of CAZGGR010000001.1, from coordinate 85,364 downwards.
TAGACGTTACTGTGGAGTATGTTTATCTACCTGGCAGTTTGGGTGAAATGGGGGTGTTGGAGCATCATACTGCTTTGATTACCTCCTTGGAACCGGGGGAACTCCGTTATAAGCCTGTAAACGGAGTAGAGGAAAGCATGGTTGTTGGAAATGGCTTTGTGCAGATTAATGACGATCATGTCCTCATGGTTACGGATTTGGCTCTTAATTCTTCTCAAATTGATGAAGGTAGCGTGGAAAGAGCCGTTCTGGAAGCTCAGGAAGTGTTAAAAATGCGCTCGGAAATGTCTCGCGAGGAGCAGGCTCGGTTTGAAGCTAACTTAGCTAAGCAGATTATGATGCTTAACTTCAAGCGTAAACATAAATCATTGGGACGATGAGACGGGAAGACTGGAACGATACATTTTATGACCTTTTTAGAGAAGCTGTCGGGAGGTATCACGAAGGGCTTAGGAGTGTGGATGGTTTTTTTACGGATCAGGAAGTGTTTTTCCTTTCATCGATCGGTTGTCGAGTAAAGGAGCTTTTTGATTTAGTGGAGGCCTATGCCTGTACAGGGGAACCGTCTCCTACTACAGTTTTATTGATGATGGCTGTGCGGAGAGATTTTTTTTTGACGGTTCAAAATAGCTTGTTTTATCAGGGAAAGCCTGTAATTGGATATGATTTGCCCGGATTTGGGGAAGAGCTTAGTGGGTTACCTTATCTCCCTCGTTTGATTGCCAAAGCTAGAGCTAAGCTTGTTGGTTCTATGGGGGATGATGTTATTTATTGTTGTGAAAATGACCGCCGTTTTTTTCATGATCATGGTAATATTCACCCTGCCGATTTTTTAAGGGTTGTTTGGGCTGCAGGAGATAGCCTGCCCAAGATATATGATTATGTGCGACAGTGTTCTCAGAACGGAGTATCTTTAATTTCAGAAAGTTAAAATGCTTAAAAGCTATCCTATTATAGGGGGAGTTTTAAGACGGTCTGAGAGTGATTCCCTTTTTAGAGATAATGCTTTCCTTAAGGATTTTATAAAGGTGTACTGTTTTCCGATTCCCAAGGTATTAGTTCCAATTGTCCTAAGGTTTCGGGGCGGTTTTTCAGAGCCATACGCTTAAGATATTTGGTAAATCTCGGTCGACGGTGATATTTGCCGACGATTTCTCCTGTAGATTTTAGGCGTAATAGATACTTGTATGTAGAAACATGAATAGATTCTGGTTTTGCAGAAGCTCGTGGAGTGGCTCCTATTTCTCGACAAATTTGTTTCCATTTGGGACCGTGGTTACGTTCCCCGTGACGAACCCATGCCAGAGCGTGGGCTATTTCATGAAGAATAGTATCTCGGATTTCATGAGGTGAACCTTGATTAGCATGGACGAAATAAACAGAAATAGAGATCCGTTTTTTTAGCAAGTGACATACTCCCAACCTTCTTTTGGCCTTATCCCAACCGAATTCCCAATCCTGTAGGCCAAGTTCTTTCAGTTTTAAATAGGCATAAGATTCAATCTCATGTAGATAGTCATATTCATATGATGTCATATTGTATGATATATCATAACATGAAAAACGGGGGAAAAATACGAAGAATGATATCATGACGGATTTGTTGGAGATGTGTCTTATTTTTATAGATCGAATGAAAAAGAAAAGAACGTGGAAAGATTGAAGGCGGGATTTCCGTATTGGAGAGTATCATTATGAGTTTGTCTTCTGATACCAAGCCCCAGAGAATTGCCGCCATTGATGCATTGCGTGGTTTTGATATGTTTTTTTTGACCGGAGGGCTGGCATTGGTCGTTGCTGGCATCAATCTTTTTTATGATCAGAGTCCCACATGGTTGCTGAAACACAGTAACCATGTGAATTGGGAAGGCTTTGCTGCTTGGGATTTGGTGATGCCTCTTTTTTTGTTCATCGTAGGAACGGCTATGCCGTTTTCTTTTTCCAAGCGTATTGGAACGGTGCCTCTGTGGAAGATTTATTTGAAGGTGTTCAAGCGTGTAGTAGTCCTTTTTTTGCTTGGTATGGTTGTGCAGGGGAATCTTCTGAGTTTTGATTTATCTAAAATGTCCCTATATTGTAATACATTACAGGCCATTGCTTCTGGTTACTTGATAGCGGCTGTTTGTTTGCTTCATTTAAGTATACGCTGGCAAGTTGGGGTAACCATTGTGCTGTTAGTGGGATATTGGTTGATTATGAAGTTTATCCCTTTTTCTGATCCGGTGTTGGGAGATTGTGCTGCAGGGACGTTGGAGCCAAGTTGTAATTTAGCATTATTGCTGGATAAATATTTGATGGGCTCTTGGCAAGATGGAACCAATTACGCATGGATTTTAGGGCAATTCGGTTTTGGGGCAATGACGATGTTGGGGCTGTTAGGAGGACAGATACTGAAGCTAGTACAGGGGCATGGAAAGAAGTTGGTATTTTTGTCTGGATTAGGTGTTGGATGTTTGATGATCGGGTATATTTGGAGTTTGGATTTTCCGATTATTAAGCATTTATTCACCAGTTCGATGGTGTTGTGGGCGGCTGGATGGTGCTATTTTCTGTTAGCTTTGTTTTATTTTTTGACGGATGTGTGGAAGCTGAATTGGTTGACGTTCTTTTTTTCTGTGATTGGAAGTAACGCTATTTTTGTATATATGTGGGCAGAGCTGTGTCCTCCAACGAATAATTTTTCCCGAGTGTTGTTTACTGGTATTAGTGAATGTTTTGGTGATGCAAATCGGTTTGTTTTTTATATATTCAATTATGCGCTGATTTGGGGCGTCTTATATTATATGTATAAAAACAGGACCTTCATCAAGGTCTAGGCTTGTTTTCATGTCTCTGTTCATAGTAGGGTCTTTGCGTAAGCAGACGATATTACTACACGGAGTTATTTTTGACCGGGGCCGAATGGAATGTAGGTCTAGGGCGTGTTTGTTGTCGTCCGGTCTACCTTAAGTTATGGAGATCCCTTTTAACCAACCTCATCAGCATGGGTCCGAATTAGATTATATTCGGGATGCCATCCGTCGAGCCCATTTATGCGGGGACGGCTATTATACTAAAAAATGTCATGAGTTACTCAAAGCACAAACCGGAGCAGAGAAAGTATTGTTAGTTCATTCCGGAACTGCTGCTTTAGAGATGGCGGCCTTGTTAATTGATTGTAGGCCTGGAGATGAGATTATTATGCCTTCTTATACGTTTGTTTCTACGGCAAATGCATTTGTGTTACGAGGGGCGGTTCCGGTTTTTGTGGATATTCGATCGGATACGCAGAATATAGATGAGAAGTTGATAGAGAATGCTATTACAGATAAAACTAAGGCTATTTGCGTGGTTCATTATGCAGGTGTAGCTTGTGAAATGGATCCCATTATGGAAATTGCCAAACGGCATCATTTGTATGTGATTGAAGATGCTGCCCAAGGAGTTGGATCTTATTACAAGGGACGTAGGTTGGGAAGTATAGGGCATTTAGGATGTTACAGCTTCCATGAAACGAAAAATATTATTTCCGGGGAGGGTGGCGCTTTATTGATTAATGATCCGGCATTGATGGAAAGAGCAGAAATTATACGAGAAAAAGGGACGAATCGTGCTAGATTTTTTCGTGGCCAGGTAGATAAATATACTTGGGTAGACTTGGGTTCCTCTTATTTGCCTGGTGAGATGACCGCTGCATATTTGTATGCTCAGTTAGAGCATGAACGGGATATTAATGGAGAGAGAATGAGATTGTGGAATATCTATCATCGGGCTTTAGCACCTCTGGAAAAACAGGGGCTGTTGCGTCGACCGTGTGTGCCAGAGCAGTGCGAGCATAACGCGCATATGTATTATGTACTGCTTCATTCTATAGAAGAACGTACGCAATTGATTCAAAAATTAGCAGAACATGGTATTAAGGCTGTGTTTCATTATATTCCTCTTCATTCCTCGCCTGCTGGAAAGAGGTTTGGTCGATGTTCTGGTTCAATGGAGCATACGGAGCATACAGGGGATACTTTACTGCGATTGCCTTTGTATTATGATTTGGGAGAAAAGGGGGTTCGGGAAGTATTGCTAGTTGGGTTTGATCAGGCGGAGATAGAAGCATGATGAAGGTGTGTTTGGTTAATGTGTCTGACGTTGAGGAAGCTATGCGTATGCGTTTGCGTGATTGGCGTAATTCTGCGGAAGTGAGCCCGTTTTTTTTATTGGATCAAGTGACGGAAGAACAGCATAGGGCATGGTTAGAAAGAAATATTCGGGGCCTGGATGCACGAGCTTGTGTAATTTATGCGAATGAAGTTCCATTAGGATTGGTTTATTTGCCTTGGTTTGATCGTAAATCGCATTGTGGTGAGATAGGTATTTATATTTATAATAAAAAGTTCAGAGACTTGCGGCCTGCAACAGTAGCTTATGTTACACTGATGAAGCAAGCAGAGCAGGAGCTTGGATTGAAACAGTTGTATGCTCGTATTTTGGAGGGTAACATTGCTTCTGTTCGGTTTCATGAACGTATGGGATTTGTTCGTATACCGGATGAAGATATTGAGTGTGAGAAAGCTGGAAAAAGACGGCGAGTGTTAATGTATTCAAAAACGTTATGACTGGGGTACAGATTCAACTGTCCGTTGTGGCGACTGTTTATTGCACAGGCAGTTATTTGGCAGAGTTTTGTTCACGCAGTTTTTCTGTGGCACAGAAGGCCGGATATGATCCTGAGCGTACGGAAATTGTGTTGGTAAATGATGGTTGTCCAAGGGATGGCTTGGAGCAAGCATTGAAGGAAAGGGAAAAAGATAAAAGGGTACGGGTGATAGATCTATCTCGAAATTTTGGTCATCACTTAGCTATGTACGTGGCTTGTGAAGAAGCTCGAGGAGAGCGGGTTTTTCTGATTGATAGTGATTTGGAAGAATCTCCCGAATGGTTAATAGATTTTTCCAATGAGATGGCTTTATCTGGTGCAGATGTTGTATATGGGGTGCAGGAAAAGAGGAAAGGCGGGGTGTTTGAAGCAGTTTCTGGTGAATTGTTTTATACATTATTTAATTTGCTTTCCGAACAGCAAATAACTAAAAATATGGTAACGGCTCGGTTGATGAGTGCTCGCTTTTTAAGGGCAATGTTGAAATTTCAAGACCGAGACCCTTTTTTCTTTGGGCTTTGCGTTTCTGCGGGCTTTCGACAGATGCCGTGTAAGGTTAAGAAACTTTCTACTTCTCCCACTACTTATACACTCCGCAAAAAGGTAACGTTGGCGGTGAATTCTGTAATTTCTTATAGTGCCAAACCATTGGTATATATTTCTTACTTTGGTTTGAGTGTGACCTTGCTAGCTATGTTGTATGTTGCATGGATTGTGGTGCGTCAGCTTGTATATAATGTGGCACCTCCCGGATGGGCTTCTTCCGTGGCATCTATTTGGTTAGTTGGAGGATTAATTCTGATGAGCCTGGGTATTATTGGCATTTATATTGCTAAGATTTATCAGGAAACTAAGCATAGACCCGCTGTAGTTGTTGCTAAGCGTTATGAGTGATTTATTTGTAAGTATATCATGTTCAATTATTTTATACTACATTCGTTGTTTGTCGTCTATGCTATGAATACCCTTTTGGGTCGTATGGCTGCTCCTTATAGTTGGACGGATTTGCACCGTTTTATTCTGTGGGGTGGGGCTTTATTTCTTTTGGGTATTTATGCCATAGGGTGGCAGGTTATGCTGAAAAAGTTTACTTTAGGGGTAGCTTATGCCAACAGATCAGTTGTTGTTATTTGGGGGATTTTATTAGCATGGCTTTGTTTAGGAGAGACAATTTCTTGGACATTGGCAGCAGGTGCTGTGCTGATTATTTGTGGTATTATTCTGGTTTCTACAGAGGGGGATGTATAATGAGCGATAGTTTTTATATCGGGTTAAATCTGTTATCCGTTTTATTAGCTTCTTGTACACAGGTGATTTTGAAAAAATCTGCCATGAATAAGAACTTGAGTGGCTTTTCGTATTTCGTGAATCCGGCTACGATTACAGCTTATTCCCTTTTCTTGGGGTGTTGCTTGCTGACGTTTTATTGTTTGTCCCATTTGCCAATGATCACGGTGAATGTATTAGAGTGTTCTGCATATATATACATTCTCTTTTTTGACCGTATCTTTTTTGGTAAACCAATTACGATGCGTAAAGTATGTGGCAACCTAATGATTATTGCTGGTATTGTTATTTGTCTAAATCGTTGACTAACATCTGTGTTCTGTCTTTTGAACTTTTAGTATCAGCTCTTGACTTTCATTTTGCTCGTTTTTAGTATACGCCTTTCCTTGAGCTGAAAATAGCTCGTAAGCCAGAAATTTGCTTATGTTAAAACAGATTTGGAGTTGGGGAGTGCTTGTTCCTTTGTTGCATCCTGTGTGGTTTAATCTTTTTCTTTTATTGATATCTTGGAGTATTTGTGGGGTTGCTTATCAATCTAATGATGACTTAGTGATTGCGTCTGTTATAGATGGTTGGGGGGATCCTTCTTACGCAGATAATCATGTTATTTTTGTGAATCCTCTATTAACAGGATTTTTACTGAAGATCGCTCCTGTGTTGGGCGGTCTTTCTGTCTGGCCCGTGTTTTTGATATTAGCAACGTGGTTTAGTTGTGCTATTATTTTTACAATTTTAACGGTACACGTTCGCAAGGTTAAACGGTATGATTTTAGTGCTATAGTTTTGCTATTGATGTGGACTTTAATTGTGCCGAGATTTTTTGTAGCATTACAGTTTAGTTATGCCGCCTTTTTGTTAAGTTTTGCAGGTGTTTTACTTTGCTTAAAGCATGGAACTTCGTCTTGGAAAGGTCTGTTTATAGGTGTATCTTTATGCATACTGGGGGGTATGGTTAGATTGGAGGCTTCTCTTGAATGTGATTTTTTTTGGGCTGCTGTATTGTTTGCTGGTTGCTTAGATGGTTTTAACTTCAACCGAGAAAAGTTGTTTGCCCGTAGTCGTTTGTTGTTGGCATTGGGTAGCGTGTTGATCATTTCTTTGGGATTGAATGAGTATAACAAATATGCACACAGACAGGTGTTGGAAGAGTGTGATATAGTGGAATGGAATCGCGCCAGATCTCTGCTTTCAGATACATCTCCAATCAGATCGGAAAGTGAGTACCAGTGTGAAAAATATGGAGTATCTTCTAATGATATTAAGATGGTGCAGAACTTTACCAATTGTGATATGGATGCCTTTAATAAAATCTATTTGGATAAGCTTTTGCTTGCTCGGGATGGTGACTCTTTGGGGCTTAAGGCTTGGGTTCGCATGAAGAAGGCATTGCATTTGTTTTCTTGGAACTCGATAAAGGATTTATCGGTTTGTTGGATTTTGTTTGCTTTATTCTGTTTTTTGGTATTCAAACGCGGATGCTCTCTTGTTTTATTATATTGTGTTGGAAGTGTGCTGGTTATGTGTTTGTTATACATGTCCAGCATAGATCGTTTGTATTTCCATGTTGTTTATCCCACTTTTTTAATAGCTGGAGGGTGTTTGTTCTGGACAGATAGATATCAATCTGTTCATCTTCGAATAAAGGGGAAAGGAAGATGGGGAGTTATAGCGTCTATGCTTTGTGCATGTTTTATATCTTTTACACGGGCGTGGGCATCTGTATGGGAGGCTAATCAAGAATATTTCTACCCAGATACAGGGAGATCGTTATGTGATCGAGTGGCGCAAGAGCCGGACGCTTTATTTTGTGTTCAGCTGTCTGGCGATACTATAGATGATTTTGCCCCGGGGCAAACTATTTTTCATAAAGCATGGAGTTGTTCACATAAGAATGTGGTAACCCTGGGAGGATGGAATTATCCATTGAAGCCTGTTCAGCAAAAATTAAAAGAAATGGGTTGGAAAGGGCAAAGCGTTCTAAATTTGTGTAGAGATAAAGTTTATATTGTTTGTTTAATTCCTGATGGTGATGTTTCAGGGATGGATAGTAAGTTTACAGGAATGCTCAGCCTTCATATTTTGGAACGATATGGTGTACGTACGGTTTGTTATTTGGATGAAAATATTTTAGGCGTACGTATATATCGTTTGCATAGGGTATTGTCTTAGTGTGGTTGGAATATATCTGTTTTTATAGATTTTTCAGCATATGAACTCCCCACTAAGCAAAACGCTTTACCTAGGGAGGAGTAAACAGAAGCCTTGGTGTTAAAAACGAGGACCGCCTGGAGGCATCATGCGTCTATTCGATCTTTCTTCCCGGATTTTTGCTTGTTCAACTGGAGTAAGAAGCAAAAATTCCAAATCACGGATAGCATTTTGTTTTTCCGATGGATCCTTGAAACTGTAAATCAGGCTTTTCATTTTTTCCAACGCGGTTACTTGATCACCAAGTTCAAAACAGGCTTTTTCTCGTTCCCATTGTCTTTTAATTAGGAAATTAGCTTTTTCTGCTTCTGCTGTTTTTTTATCACTGCTAGAATTACTTTGAAGCAGAATAGCTTCTAGGTTTATACGCTTATTCCATAATTTTCGAAATGTTTCTACGTCCTTTTTTTCCTTATAAGGAGCTAGAAGTACACGATCAAAGATACTGTTAAAATCCATTAGGTTGTCTGGTAATGTGTCTGAACGATAGTCGCTGATATTCAGATAAGAACGTATTACTTCGCTAGCTCCGCTTACCATGGGAAGCTGCTCTCCTACATCTTTAGCATTAGCGGCTATTTCGTCTAGCATAGACATGACACTGGATGCTACATTAAGTTCACGTTCGTTTTTTTCCGCTTCTGCTTTCTTAAGGCAGAGAAGCATCCATTTACATTGGATTTGAAGAGCTTTTTTGAAACCTGGAGCAATATTGTTACCTGTATTCTGTTTGCGCCAATTGGAAAATGCGGTACTGGGACTTTCTGATTTGCCGTTACTATTGCCATTTCTTCCTCCAGTTCCTGGCATACGCATCATTCGAAATCCCCCTCCCCCTCCTCGATTTAGCATGCGGGCCATCATACTAGTAGGATTCAAAAAGCGGTCTTTCATGGCTTCAACGTAAAGTTTCATGGCCGCATTTTCTGTGGCAGACGCAGCAGTAAGCGCTGATACTGCTTTTTGAATCCGGGCTGTGCTAGTATTTAGATATCCAGATTTGACTTCCTTAAGCCATGCGGCAGCCTCTTTTCTAGCAGAATCGCTAAGCATTTCCTGAGCATGAGATAGGCCTGAGCTCAAGATGAAAAACATAAGTGTAGAAAGTATCGGTTGTTTACGAAGGATGGGAGAATGCATCATAAAAGTTAAACGGTTATTCAATATCTTTACAAACCTTTCTTTCGAAGATAAGTTGCAAAATTTCTATAAGAGAATGACTCGTATGGCTGATCCACATAAAAATTGTTTTGGTATTTTTCGGGAGTAAGTACATCGGTAGATCCGACCTTTTTTAGAAAGAATAAAGGCGTTTGGAAGTAAATGACGCATCCATCAAGACTTGGTTTATGGATTATTGCTAGGGCAATTCTAGATTAGATAGTTAACAATTAAGAATGAGATATAGGTTATGTATCGGTTGTTTTTTGAGAAGTAAATATGAGGAAAATTCCGAAGCCTAGTAGATAGAAATGTCTTAAAGTTAGTTTCTGAAGAGATGATCTGATTCAGATATGACTGGATTAAACAAGAAGAGATACATCATTTGTGAATTTCTAGATACTTGTTGTATTACAACAGATTTTTAGAAGTTTTTCTGATTGGAGTTGCTCTATGAGACAGAAGTATCTCTAGAACGTATTAGAAGAAAATCTGTACATGCACTTTATCTAGCAATGGTAGAATAAAAAGATATGCGTAACTGAGGAATTTTCCAATTATTTAGGATCGGAATATATGTTATTGAAGATAGCGGATTATATATTCATAATCCGTCTCCGATTGGTTAAGATATAAGAAGGTGTTATTAGGGTAGAATAATATCTTTTACCGCTGTACGTATGGAGTCATTACTGAATTGTTCCAAAGTATGTTTTAGAAAGCCTTGCGCAATCATTTGGCGTGCAATATGTTCTGGAATTCCTCGAGAAAGCAGATAAAAGATTTCTTCCTGAGAAATAGATGAGGTGGCGGCACCATGTGAACATTGTACTCTGTCTGCCAATATTTCTAGACCGGGTAGGGAGTTTGCTTCTGCTTGATTACTGAGAATAAGATTACGGTTACTTTGGTAAGCATTTGTGTCGTGTGCCCCTTCGGCCACCAAGATCATTCCGCTGAAAACGCTGCTAGATTTATCATCTAGAACGTTGGAATAAAGTAAGTTACTGGATGCTCCACGATAATTGTGTTTTTGATAAGTTCTTTGGTCCAGTTCTTTGTTCCCTTTTAAAATATTGGCAGAAAAGAGGCGCACATTGGCATTATTCCCGTTTAGGTGGCAGACGGTTTCCTGTCTGGCCCATGTAGCACCAGGATGGCTGACGAGATGTTCCATTTCTGCAGAATCGTCAGCTGAAATATGTGAGAGTTCTACAGCAAAGGAACGACTATTGAGCTCCTGCACTAGAGCATATTGGAGACGGGATGAAGAAGAAAGATTGTGTTGTTGGATAGCTCCGCAAAATTGTTGGCCATGATCTGTACTGAGATGGCGTTCCAAGATGTGTAGACTGCTTTTTGTCTGGGCAATAATCAGAGTGAAAGGGAAGATAGCTACATTATCCCCTGAAATAAAATGAAGGATTTCAAGCGGCTGGGTGATTGCTTTTTCTGCCATGATGACAAGGCCTTTGTTTTGAAGAGCCATGTTATGTGCAGCTAGTTTTTCAGAGCCAAGAGTTTCTGGCATTGTTTTTAAGTACCTTTGCGCTTCATCTGGGTATTGGCAGATAAAATCTTTCAAATCCATTATCTTAAGCCCGTCTGGTAGTTCTTCCGGAATAGAAGTAGGAAAACCATTGGAACAGATGATACGGATGGCATTTGGAATGGAGAAGTATTCTTGGGCAATGGCCGTTAATTTTTCCAAAGTGATTGGAAGGGCTACTCCAAATTGTTCTATGTTTTCATTGTCTGGTGAACCAAAACGCCAAGATTCCATATGGCGAGAGGGATTTGGAAGCTGAGATGCTTGTTTTTGGGCACGTTGTTGTCTGGCTTCAAACCATGAAGGAAGGAAGTCGGTTGTAAATTGTTTTTCGTTGGGTAAGTGATTCATTATTTCCTTCCTTATCCTATACTGTCTTCCATTTCTAAATCAATAAGTCTACGTAATTCTACAGAATATTCCATAGGAAATTCCTGAACGAGATCGTTGATGAAGCCATTGACAGCTAGAGACATTGCTGCCGATTTAGGAATGCCTCGTTGCTGCATGTAAAAGAGCATTTCTTCAGAGACTTGGGAGACAGAAGCTTCATGTTGAACCGTGCTTTTATCTCCTTTTACTGTGATGGCTGGGTAAGTGTCCGTACGGCTGTTGGATGCTAACAAGAGGGCGTCACATTCTGTATTGTTTTTACATCCTTTGAGACCTTTAGACATAACCACCTGCCCTCGATAGCTGGAGCGTCCTTGACCGATGCTAATAGATTTAGAAACGATATTGGATGTAGTGTCATCTGCTACATGAATCATTTTTGCTCCAGTATCCTGATGTTGTCCCGTGTTTGCCAGAGCAATGGAGATGACTTCTCCGCGCGCATGCTTACCTTTAAGGACAACGGCTGGATATTTCATGGTAAGGCCGGAGCCTATGTTGCAGTCAATCCACCGGATTTCCGCATTTTCCATAGCTATACCGCGTTTGGTTACCATGTTGAATACATTAGAAGACCAGTTTTGTACGGTAACATACTGGATTTTTGCACCTTTGAGGGCAACTAATTCAACAACAGCTGAGTGGAGTGTGGAAGTTTCAAATTGAGGTGCGGTACATCCTTCCATGTACATAAGCTCAGCTCCTTCATCTGCAATAATAAGGGTTCGTTCAAACTGTCCAAAGTTTTCTGAGTTAATACGGAAGTAGGCTTGTAAAGGATGTTTGAGCTTTACTCCTTTGGGAACGTAAATAAAAGAACCTCCTGAAAATACGGCACTGTTTAAAGCTGAAAATTTATTATCCCCCGTAGGGATTACTTTACCAAACCATGGACGGAAGATATCCTCATAGTGTTTTAGTCCTTCTGTGGAATTGACGAAAATGACCCCTTGGTTACGGAGTTCTTCCTTCATGTTGGAGTAGGCAGATTCGGAGTCATATTGTGCTTCAACTCCTGCCAAAAACTGGCGTTCTTGTTCCGGAACACCTAGGCGTTCGAAAGTCCGTTTAACATCATCTGGAACGTCGTCCCAACTTCGTTTAGGGCGTTCTCCATCGGAAAGATAGTAACGAATTTGGGAGAAATCTATTTTTTCAATATTCGGAGAGGCCCAATGAATGGGCATGGGTTTTCTTTCAAAAACCGTTAATGCATTTTTCCGGAATTGTCGAACCCATTCCGGATCGTCTTTGACATCACAGATGTAATCAATTGTATCTTCCGTGAGTCCATAACCTGCATCGAATTTATGGCGCTCCGGGAACGAGAAGTTCCCTTTGCTTTTGTCGAAATTAAACAGGTTTTTTGTGTCTCCGGCTACAGATGTTTTAGGTGTATCGATCATGAGTCCTCGTCGGAATTGGCGGCGTTATGCCTGATCCATTTCTTTTAACTCTTTTAAAAACTCGTATCCTTTGTTTTCCAATTCTTCAACCAGTTCGCTTTTTCCGGTTCTAACGATTTGTCCTCCGGCAAGAATATGAACTACATCTGGTTTGATATAATCCAATAGGCGTTTGTAGTGAGTAATGACTAAAAAACTACGGAAAGGGGATCGCATGGAGTTAACGCCTTCGGAAACGATACGGAGGGCATCAATGTCTAAGCCTGAGTCCGTTTCGTCCAAGATGGCGTAAAGAGGATCAAGAAGAAGCATTTGTAACACTTCATTACGTTTTTTTTCACCGCCAGAGAAGCCTTCGTTAACAGCACGAGATGTAAATTTTTTAGCCATTCCTAGCTGATCCATTTTGGCATACAGCGTTTTATAAAAGGTAACGGCATCGAGCTCTTCTCCTTGGGGCATACGAGCCTGCATTGCTGCACGAAGAAAGTTGGCGTTGGAAACGCCAGGTACTTCCATGGGATATTGAAACGCCAGGAAAAGTCCTGCCCTGCTACGTTCGTCAATGCTCATGGACAGAAGATTTTGCCCATCCATCCATACTTCTCCCTCTGTTACTTCATAATCTGGATGTCCACAAAGAACCTTGGATAGTGTACTTTTACCGGAACCATTAGGTCCCATGATAGCATGTACTTCGCCTTTAGGAATTTCCAGGTTGATGCCTTTAAGTATTTCCGTTCCTTGCACATTAGCATGCAAATTTTTAATGACCAAACTCATGATGAAAAGAAAAATTAATCTTGTTGCGTAATGATAGAGCCTCTCAAGGTAATTTGAACCTCTTCCACGCAGACATCGCCGGGAAGATTGATGAACTCTTTTAGGTTTACACCATCCTTGATTGTAATATCGTAAATGCGTCCTGTTTTGGTATCTTGAAAGTGTCCGTGATGAACGAGGTTGGGACAGAATCGAGAAGAACTACGTTCAAAGTTGACTTGATTAACCAAATTATGATCCACTAAGGCTTCTAAGCAGTTATAAACTGTAGCTAAAGAGATGCTAGGGAGTTTTTTGCGGACCCGGTTGTAAACTTCATTAACTGTAGGGTGATCCCTTTGTTCCAAGAGAACCTGATAGACTTCCTGTCGTTGCTTAGTAAGTCTCAATCCGGAAATAACCGGGAGAGTTGAGGCAGTACGTGTAGCTTGTTGGGAATCTGTTTTGGGATTCATACCTTATTTTTCAGGCTCTACGCCGATAGTGTGGGATGGACGATCATTTTGCAAGAATAATTCCCATTATTCTTTTCTTGATGGAGAATAAAAAGGCGACCATCCCTGGGATGGTCGCCTTTGCAGGGAAATAAAAATTATTGGCGATTTTTTAGTTGGCTGTATCAGTACCTTCTGGAGCCACGTTGACACGGCGACCTTCGCGGTCAAAGAAAACGCGACCATCTACAAGGGAGAAGATAGTGTAATCGCGTCCCATTCCCACCCCTTTACCTGGGTGCCATTTGGTGCCTCGTTGGCGAATAATAATGTTCCCGGCGATTACTTCTTGTCCTCCGAATTTTTTAACGCCGAGACGCTTACTACGAGAGTCACGACCATTTTTTACAGAACCTTGACCTTTTTTGTGAGCCATAAAACTAGAATAAAATTAGGGGTTAAAATTAGGCATTAATAGAGAGGATTTCCAGCTTTGTCATAGAGCGACGAGACCCTTTTTTCTTATGGAAACCCTTGCGACGCTTAAACTTGAAAGCGATCACTTTTTTGTCGCGGAATTGGCTAATCACCTTAGCGGAGATTGTAGCTCCTTCTACCGTTGGTGTGCCGAGTGTTACTTTCCCATCATTTTCTACCATAAGCACTTGATCAAAGCTTGCTTCAGCACCCTCTTCGAGGGTATTGATGCATTCAACATCGATCACGTCACCAGTTTTGACGCGGTATTGCTTACCTCCTGTTTTGAAAATTGCGTATGCCATTACTATCACTGTTAAGATTCATCCGCAGATGCGGGAAAGAAAGAAGAGCACATAACTTTCATTTAGACAAGTAAAATTTCATAAAAAGATGAGCGATTGGTATAAAATTTTTAGAAATGGTTCGGTTTTGACTCAGTCTCCAGAGGAAATGAGAGAATTGGGGCGTCAAATAGGTAAAATTTTAATACCGGGAGAGGTGTTGGGAGTAGTAGGAGAATTGGGGGCTGGGAAAACGCATTTAACTCAAGGGATTGTAGAAGGATTGGGCTGTTCTGATGCTGTAGTAAGTCCTACATTTGCTTTAGTGCATGAGCATACAGGAGGTCGATTACGTGTCTGTCATTTTGATTTTTATCGGTTAAAAGCTGAGGCAGATTTGTTGGGGATAGGGTGGGATGATTACTTGGATGGAGAGGCGGTACTTATTGTAGAATGGGCTAATCTGTTTCCAAATGCATTACCGGATGATACATCTTGGTTGTTGTTGGAGCATGAAGGAGTAAACTTGCGCCGAGTCTCTTTGTCTCTTGATATGTGATGCTGCCTAGTAACTGATGCTTTGAGCAAAGGCTTGGTCAAAACCGGGGCTAAACCATATAGAATTGTGTTTTGCCTCCGGAAACTCTTGGTAACTGACAGGAACAGAAAAACAGGCTCGAAGACGTTGAGCATGTGATGGAGGAATAACTTCATCAGATCCTGCTACCAGAATACTCACTGGGCAGGTAACTTTGGATGCAGCCAAATCGGAGCGGAAGTGGTCCGGTAAAATAAGACCGACTGGCAAGTAAGGAAAGAGGTCGCGAGCTGTTTCGAGTAAACTATCAAACGGCACCAAAAGAACTAGTTTTTTGACGTTCCTAATAGAAGCTATTTGAGTAGCTACTCCAGAGCCTAAACTTTGTCCAACGATGATAACGTCGTTCGGCGTTCTACCTGTTTCTTTTAAAATGGAATCAAGAATGAACAGAGAATCGCTTATGATGTTTTGTTCTGTAGGGGTACCAGTACTGAGTCCATAACCCCGATAATTAACCAAAAGTTTGGCATGAGGAAAGTGATCCAGATAGGGAAGCATCATGGAGATATCCATGGCATTTCCTCCGTAGTATACTAGTAGAGGTTGCCCTTTTTTTTCGATAAACCATCCACTGAGTTTTGCTCCGTTATGATTAAATGTGCGACGATATTGTTCCCAGTTTGCGCGTTTGTTAAGATATTCGGTTTTATCCTTAGGTCTTGGCGGTAAGTATACTAGTGAACGAGCTGAGCATTGAATACAAGGGAGGAGTAATGCTCCGGTAAGTAAAAGCAAGGCGAGCGTTTTCCTTCTTTTCGAATAGAATATGTTGAGAGAATTCATTGAAATTTACTTTTCAGTGATTATTTTACCAGACGTTCCTGTACGTAGTAGGTTTGTTCCTGTTTTTTTGTAGCTCCAGTTATTTAGAACTGCAGAGGCCGCAGATGTATCCGATTTTCTTATACAAGTTAAGACGATTTCACGGGATGTAGTTTTGAAATATAATATAGTAGGGGAAGATTCTGGTTCGGTTGTTACGATAGCAGATTCGGGGTGTTCTCCAGTGATTTCTAAAAAACCTTTGTTATTTCCTAGTGAATAATAGAAAAATGTGATGTTTGAGTCGTGATGTAGCCTTTGTTGAGATGAGATTTGTGGTGTTTCTTCTTCCAATCGCATGGTTGTGTGACTACCTTCTGGAAACCATTCTGCTTGGACATTATCTGTTTCAAGTTTAGCACCTCCCTGACCACAGGAAAAAACTATTAACAATAAACAGGGCAACAATATAGGGAATGTTTGCATTGGGAATAGTGTCTACGAAGTGGAAGAAGAAAGCAATCTTTCTTCCGTTCTGTATTATATAGGTAAGTTCTTATGTAGTGGGTGTAGATTGTTGGAAATAAGATGATTATTGTTTTGTTGTGCTTGCTTAAAAAATGCATGAGCGGAGATGTCAAGCGGATTAACAATCCGCTGATTAATGGGTATTCTATAAAATATTTATAATCAAATGATTGAAAATGCTATTGTTTTATCCATTGCGTTTTTCATCGCAATCGACAATTCCCGCAACTCTTTTTCTATCAAACTTTCTTGTTGACAGCGGATTGTTAATCCGGTAGTGCTTTTTGTGCTATGCGTAAGTGGCAAGGGTATTTGAGTTTCGGGATTATAAAATATTGGTGGGTTTTAGCTTTATTATCTTTCTTTTTTTCTCTGAATAATCAGAGTTTTTGGATTGATGAATGTTGTACTGCATTGTGCGCTATGCAAGAAAGTTTCTCAGGATGTTGGGAACAAATTTGTAGAATTGGTGGTAGCGATGCGCAAATTGCTTTTTATTATTATCTTTTATTATTGTGGCATCATATAACAGGTGCCGATTCAGAACTTTCGTTGAGAATGTTTAATATATTGTGGGTTTTGCTTTCAGCTTTCTTTTTTAGAAATGAACCTAAAGCGATGGTAATGTTGTTGATTTCTCCTTTTTTTGTATATTATTCTAACGAGTTGAGGCCTTATATTTTGCAAGTAGCTGCATCTTGTGCAGTTTCTATTCTGTTTTGGAGGGTTTGTAATGGTGAAAAGATTAAGTTTAATTTATTTTTTGGTTCATTGTTTTTTCTGTGTCTTACAAGTTTAACAGGTTGTGTATGGAGTGTTGGTTTTGTGGTGGCATTTGTGGTGATGGCATTCCGTCAGTTTAAAGGGGAAAGATTTTGGTTGTCTTTAATGTATTGGTTTATTCCGTTTGCTGGTTTAGCGACCTATTACATTTACACTCTTTTTTTAGGAGCTCGTGCAGTTTCTATATCTTCTTCATGGGTGGTTAATGTATGTGCTGTGTGGTATGAATTGTTAGGTTTATATGGCTTGGGTCCATCGCGTTTTGAATTGAGAGAATGTGTAACTCCTGATTCTATATGGAGTGTTGATGGCTTATGGTTAGGAAGTTTGGCCGGTTTTGTTTTAATTTTTGTTTTAATATATGGTATTATTTTGTGTAATAAGCAAAATAAAAAAACATTTGTCTTTGCGTTGATGATATTGGTATGTTTGCCATTGGGGATATTTGTGTATGGAAGTGTAGTAATGGATTTTCGCTTTTCTGGGAGGCATTGTGCGCCATTATTGCCTTTATTATGTCTGCTGTTGTCGCAAATAATATCTTCAGATTGTGTTTATTTTAATTTTTGCCGTGTGGGATTATTTTTGTTGATGATAGGTATTTGGATAGTAAGTGATTTTCGAATCCGTTTTAGTGACTCTTATAGTCGAGAAGACTATAGGACAGCAATTTCTTGTTGCCAATTATTAAAAAATGAAAATAAAGATGTCCTCCTTTTGTGTAATTGGGCAGGGCAAAAATTTTATAAATGGCAACAGGGTGTATTGAAAGATAAATGGACAGATTATGAATCAATAGTGGTATCTCGTCCGGCTGAATATGCTTCTTTTCTTTATTGCGTGGATTCTTCCGGATTATACAAATGTACAAAATTATGCCAAGGCTTTGTGCATTATGCTCGTATTGATTCTGTTAAAAAATAAATGAAAATAATATAATTTGCGTATTTGTTTTTTATTTGCGAGATGTGTTATGAGAGGATGAAAAGAAATATAACATATTATCTGAATAAGATGATGGATAAATTGATCAGTAGTGTATTCAATTTTTATGTAAATCGAATAAAAAGATATATGATTATCCTATCATTGGCGGCGTTCCCAAGATTGAACTTTTCCGTTGATAAATAATACGTATCCAGTGTCTACAGGTATGTAAGTGATGTCATTATAATATGGATAATAAGGATGATAGAACCCAGGCCTCCAATAAGGTGTGCCCCAATACGGACTTCCCCAGAATGAAGGTGGAGGTGTGTAAACCGGTTGTAGGGAAGAATAGATCCAACGCGTGGCAGATTTTCCATTAAGATTGCCTTCAGCTACGGCAGAAGGGTTGCCCCATGCTAAAAAGACTGCTGGGGGCGTCATGCCTTCCGAAATCTGCCCTGATTCTACCAGTATTTTTTGTTGAGCTGGTAATGAATTGAAGACAGATGGATTATTTTTAATGCGAGATGAAGGGGTGGATACACAAGAAACAAGGCCCCAAGTAGTGAGCAAAGTTAAAAAAAAGGATCTCCAGCTCATGATGTACATACGGATAACACTCACTTTGACTCTTGCCAAGGGACTTTTGTTGAGTAAAATGAAACAACACGTTATGAAAATGCTTCGCACTCTGGCTTTCTCTCTGATAGTTCCTGTATTGGCTTGTTCTCTGTTTGCAGCGGAAAAACCGAGCCTAATTGATGAATATCTGCCTCTTGGTAAAATGGTAGAGGCTTCAGCTGTTAGTGTTTTGTTAGATGAAAGCTTGCAACCGTATATGAAAAAAATAGACGGTATTTTTGCCACTTTGTCGGAAAAAGACAAAAAGGAACTTGTAAGTCAGATTGTCCCTGGGCAGCCTGTCCCGTATGACGAGCGTTTGGGATGGACCAAAGCTGAGTATGCCGAATATTTAGAATGCTGGAAGCTAAAACAGGTAAAGGAAATGGCTCCTGTCGCATTGGGAATGTTTGTTGCTGGGGAGCGTGGTATTTGGTCTTTGGCAACTGTAGCTCAACAGGGGCCATTGCCAATGAGTACCTTAAAGTATGATTCTAATACGCAATCTTGGATTTCTCCAAATGGGACTCTTTCATTGAAAGGAGATGTGTCTTATGATGAATTGAATGTGTATGGGGCATGGAGTGGTAAGGAATGGCTGTTGGAAAAGAAGACGATTCTTTCAACGTTGACAGAAACTATTGTCACAGGAAAAACGAAGGACGGTCAGTTTGTTTACTTTGTCTACAACATGACAGAGAAGAATCCTGATGATATTGTTATTGCTAATCAGTCTATTGTTTTGCGAGTACCTATTTCGCGTATTAAGGGAGACCCTCTGCTGGAAAAAGCCAAAGCAAGGGTACGATAGAAAGGATAAGTCGGTTCTTATTTTTGATAAATTCACATGCGTATTATCAGTGGAAAGGCCGGTGGCATCAGTCTGTCTGTCCCTAAAGGAGAGGTGCGTCCTACAACGGATCGGGTTCGGGAAGCTCTTTTTTCTATATTGAATCCGTTGATAGAACAAGCTGATGTTTTGGATTTGTTCACGGGATCCGGAGCCTTTGGCTTGGAGGCTCTTAGTCGTGGTGCTAGGAGTTCTCGAATGGTAGACTTCTCCCGTCTTTCTTGTGCAACAGCTAAGGCGAATCTTGAAAAAACTGGGTTGAATGAGGGTGTAGTTATACAAGGAGATGCTGTCCAGTTTGTAAAAAGAGAACTTTTGTCTGGAAGAAAGTATGATATCGTTTTTGCAGATCCTCCTTATTGTAAAGGTCCGGCAGATCGTGATTTTATTGCGGAATTGGTGGAAGCCGGAGTAGCAGGGCTGTTAAAGAAAAGAGGGCTGTTTATTGCAGAAGTACAGGAGGGCTGGGGTACTGGTAGAGATGGCTCTGCGGAATATGACGAATTGGATTTAACGGATTCCCGTCGCTATGGGAAAAATATGCTGTTGTTTTATCAATTGCCTGAGAAGTAGATGAAAGATTTTCTATTTTCCTTTTGTTACAACATCTTGTACACGATAGGTTGGATGGTGACTTTACCGTCCTACCTGCTTAAACAGAAAAAGCGTGGCGGATGGAAAAGCTGTCTGTTAGAACGCTTAGGACTATATCGTGTTTCTTATAATCAGGAGCCTAAGGGCGGGATATATGTGCATGCTGTGAGTGTAGGAGAAGTGGTGTTGGCTCTAAAGTTTATTCGCGCATGGTTAAGAGAACGTGGAGGTTCTGCAGTTTTGGCGACTAGTACAGCTACTGGGTATGCTACTGCTTTGAGTGCTCAAGTCTCTGGGTTAAGAGTGATTTATGCACCATTTGACTTATTGGGGTTACCAGGGCGTTGTTTTGATCGCTTTGAACCAGAGGCTATTGTTTTGGTAGAAGCGGAATTGTGGCCAAATTTTGCACGAGCAGCCAAAGTTCGGGGTATTCCGATGGCTATGATAAATGCCCGTATGTCCGCAAAATCTGAAAGTCGCTA
This sequence comes from uncultured Akkermansia sp., assembly GCA_964525305.1. Lineage (GTDB taxonomy): Bacteria > Verrucomicrobiota > Verrucomicrobiia > Verrucomicrobiales > Akkermansiaceae > Akkermansia. The sequence continues at coordinate 64,598 of CAZGGR010000001.1, read as the reverse complement.
TCGTACTTTCAAATGGCTATCTACATATTATTTTTCCGTATTGGAAGCAATGGGTGTACAGGATAAAGGTGACGCTTTAAGATTTGAAAATGTTGGGGTTAAGCCTTCCATTATTCATATAACGGGCAGTATTAAATTCGATCAGCAAATGGCAGAACGTAAAGAGATTAATGCTGAGTTTGCTTCTATTTTGGACAAGTTGAAATTCAATAAACCCGTTGTGTTGGCTGCTAGTACTCACGAAGGGGAAGAGGTTTTAATCGCAGAAGCGGTACGTAAAGCAGGAGGGTTCCCGTTGATCGTGCCTAGGCATGCAGAGCGGCGACATGTTGTGGTTAGGGATTTGGAAGCCTGTGGTTGGCAATGTGTGTTACGGACAGATGGAGAGATTCCGAAGAATCTTAAAGAGCAAGTTTGTTATATAGCAGATACTACAGGAGAATTGCGAGATTGGACCGCATTGGCAGATGTAGCTGTAATTGGTAAGAGCTTTTTGGCCGATGGTGGTCAAAATCCAGCAGAAGCTGTGGCTTGTGGTGTTCCCGTGTTGGTAGGGCCACATATGGAAAACTTTGATGCGCTAATTCAATTGCTCGAAGGCGTAGACGGCGTTACCCGGTGCGATGAAGAACATTTGTCAGACGTATTGAAAGCGATGTTGGATAATCCGTTATTGGCTCATGCTCAGTCCATGCGTGCGCAAGTAGCGTTGAAGGCACATTTTGGAGCTACAGCTAGAACTATTCGTATGATTTGCACGATGCTCAAGATTCCCGTATAATAATTGGGTGTATCATGGTGAGGGATTTTGTTCATTATGAATTGGAAGAGCAAAGATTTTCCCTTGTGGTGCGTCGATGATGATATCAAAATAACGTAGAACATCCACTCCTAGTAAATGATTCTCCTTTGTTTGAGTTACAACTATAGACAGATTTTCTAAATGAAAGTTTTGCCCTATATATAATGTAGATGGGATACTTTTTCTCATAATATGAACATTGGCCTGATGCCCATTGATATCAGTAGTTTGAACCGTAAATGGATGGGCGGTTTGATCCATAGGCCATTTTTTTTGAGGGGCCATGGAGATAGTAGATCCTGAATCCAAAGCCAGCTGAAAGGTCTGGCCATCTCGGGAACAATATATGTAGAAAATTCCTGAATGTGAACGTCTAATGTTTAGCTGTTTCATGCATGATGTCGGGAATGCAGCACGGTCTAGAAACTGTATAAAAGCGTTTTTAACGGATAGAAGAAAGGGGCTGTGGCTCAGGTAGTTCATGCCTAAAATACCATCCACTTTTTCATTCATGGCCTTTTGTAGAGGAGAAAGGTCTAATGCCATACCCAAATAATTTTTAATATGAAGTCCTGCCAGAGAAAATGATTGCACAGCAAATAATTTAGGCCTTGCTTTGACGTTACTTTCAGGAGCAATAGGGATATTTTTAAGAGGAATATCGGGAAAGTGCTTTTGGATGAATTGAATGTCAAATGTAGTGTGGGACGCTGCTGTATCTACAATAAGGTTACACGGGATTCCATTGATGGAACATTGAGCTATAAGAAGATTGCTAAGCGGATCCTTTTTAAGGCGGATCGGTTTGTCATTGTAGATAACTGAAACAATGGGATTGATTGGTTCTGTTCCGAAAGACGAAACAGCAAGTGGAATTAAAGTTATTATAAATATATAATAAAATTTATAGAATAAGCGCATTTCTTCCGATGTGTATATGTCTGAAGAAAATTATAATTTTTAACGGTAGATCAATAATGATTACGGTGGTTGGGTGTGTGATGCCGTTCTAGATCTATTCGGTCTTCATAGTTTCTGGCTTGTATTTTTCTATCCCGTTTCCCAACTCGTTCTATATTCATTTGCCTTTTTTTCTGTCGCTTAGCAAGGCTACTGATTTCATTTTCCAGATTTAAGAAGTTTAAATACCGCTTTTTGTCTAATTGTCCTTTTTCTACTGCTTTTCTAATAGCACATCCAGCATCTTTACCATGGCGGCAATCTGCAAATTTACATTTATTGGTTAATTCTGTTAAATCTGCGAAACTTTCTCGTAGGGTATGTTCATCTGTCCACATTTGGATTTCACGAATCCCTGGGTTATCTATTAGCATTCCTCCATGTTTAAGGAGTACTAATTCACGGGCTACAGTTGTATGGCGTCCTTTGCCTGTTATGCCATTGACCTTTCCCGTCCAGAACCATTCGTCTCCAAGCATAGTGTTAACGAGAGTAGATTTCCCTACTCCGGAAGAACCTACTATACAAATGGTTTTCCCTTTGGTAAGGAATTGGCGGAGCTCTTGAATTCCTTTTTTGTGTAAAGCACTGATGCTGACTATGGTGCATTCCGGGGAAAGTACTCGTAATGCGTGTATAACATCTTCTACTTTTTCTTTGGAGAATAAGTCTGTTTTATTGATTAAAATGAGAGGAGTTGCACCGCTTCGATGGATAAGAGTCAAGTAACGTTCCATCCGGCGAGGATTGAAATCGGCCCCAGGATCGGTTACAACGGCAACGATGTCCACATTGGTGCCTAATACTTGCTCTGCACTACTTTTCCCCGGTGCCTTGCGTGAGAAACAAGTGTGACGTGGTAGAATAGCTCGAATAACTGCCTCGTCTCCTTTTTCTCCTGGATCTATTGCAACCCAGTCTCCTACGGCAGGCAATTCTGCATCTGAAACTGCATCATGCCAAAGTTTACCGCTGACAATGACATCTATATCTTCTCCTTCGTTCAGTAGGGCTGTGAAATTGATTTTTGTTTCTCGGATGAGGCGTCCCGGGATCCAGCCTGGCTTGGCTATGGTGTCGAAATCCTGTTGAAAGCGGTCGTCCCAACCTAAATCCTGAAGCGTGATGAGCATGAAAATTGGATGCTAGAATTGTTGAATAAAGCCAGTAATAATATTATACTGCTAGCGGTGGATTATACTATTCATAGGGGAAACATAGAATAATAAAAGTATTATTTCCCCCTTTGCGAAGCAAGTCGAGAAGCGTGTTCTATGATTTGGATGGCTATTTGTGATTTTGGGGCTTTCCCGATCAATTCTGTGTGATCTGGGTAAATAAGCAGAACCTCATTTTCTGAGGAATTAAAGCCAATATCGATTCGAGAAACATCGTTGGCTACTACCATATCGCATTGTTTGCGTTCCAGTTTCCCTCGCGCATAAGTTTCTACATCGTGAGTTTCAGCGGCAAAACCTATCAAAATGCCGTTAAACTTAAAAATAGAACGCATAGACCCCAAAATATCTGGAGTACGTTCTAGTTCCAGAATCATGCGTTCTTCCGTTTTTTTAATTTTACGTTTTTGAACGTAGGCCGGACGATAGTCTGCTACTGCAGCACTTAGTATGGCAACTTCGGTATAAGATACTTGTTTTTTTACAGCATCATACATTTCTTGTGCGCTTTCCACCGGCAGAAAGTCTACTCCATGAGGAATGGCTAAGGAGGTGGGGCCCGAGATGAGAAGAACGTGATGTCCTTCGTGGACAGCTGCTTCTGCTAGACAATAGCCCATTTTCCCAGAGGACTGGTTAGTGAGATATCTAACAGGATCAATAGCTTCTCTTGTTGGGCCTGCTGTGATAAGAAAATGCATGAAGTCATTATGCGGAATCATTGATAAAAGTGAAGAGTGATCTTGTGAAGTTGAATATTATGTTCCGGCTTGACTCTTTTTCATAAAAAGAGAAGTTATAAAGACGTGATTTATTGGGATAATAACGCCACTACTTCATTGTCTTCTGATGTGTATGAAGCGATGAAGCCGTTTTTTGAGGAAATGTATTTTAATCCATCTGCTGGTTATGGTTGTGCTAAAAAGGTGCGTCAAGCAGTAGAGGATGCTCGTGAGTCTGTTGCTGCTTTGTTGGGAGTGGCTTCTTCTGAGGTTGTGTTTACTTCTGGAGGTACAGAGGCAACCAATATGGCGTTTAGGCAAATTGCTGGAACAGAAAGTGGTGGAATAGGGGTATTATCTACGGATCATGATGCTTCCCTAAAGACCTCTAAAGCTTTAGGGAATGGACGTATTTGTCCTGTAGACAGGGAAGGGCGTGTTGTTCTTGAGGAATGGAAAGCCATGTGTTCGAGTGGAGTTTCTGGCGTTTCTTTTGCGTGGGCTAATAATGAAACAGGTGTATTACAAGATGCGGATGCTTTGTGTTCTATCGCTCGTAAGAATGGTGTTTCTGTACATTTGGATGTTGTTCAGTGTGTTGGAAAGATTCCTGTTAATTTGCACGAGATGCCGATAGATTACGCTTCAGTTTCCGCGCACAAGTTTCATGGTCCCAAAGGTATAGGGTGTTTGTATAGACGTGCAGGAGTAGAGCTTTCCCCTTTACTATTTGGCGGTGGGCAGGAGAACGGATGGAGATCTGGCACAGAGAACGTTCCGGCAATTGTTGGATTTGGAGTTGCTGCTCAAATAGCATTAAAGCATGTGGAAGAAGAAGCCAAGAGATTGGCTTATCTGCGTGATCGTTTTGAAGCTCTGGTGTTGGCTCGGTTGAGCGGTGTAAAAGTTCATTCTGCTGAGGCAAAGCGTATACCCAATACGTCTAATTTAGGCTTTAATGGGTGTACAGCAGAGGGGCTACTGTTATTATTGGAACCGGCTGGATTATTATGTTCGGCAGGGTCTGCTTGCCATACGCTTCAACCTATGCCCTCTTCTGTTTTGGCAGCTATGGGGCTGTCTGAACAGGAAGTACGCGCTTCTTTACGTTTTTCTTTGTCATCTACAACTACGCAAGATGATGTAGATTTGGCTGCTAATTTGGTGACCGCGGCTGTTAATAAAATTAGGGATGTTCAATCTTCTCGCACGGGCCCTGTGCTTGTGTATCATCCGTGACGGTATAAAAAAGGCGGAAGTCTATGAGGACTTCCGCCTTTTTAAAGATGTTAAATTAGACAATATCTATCTTAACGCCTGTATTTTCAATTAGTTCTTTTGTTTCAGAATGAATAGAACTATCGGTGATAAGCTTGAAAGTTTGAGAAGGATTAACAATATAAAATGCTGCGGTGTTGGTAATGTTAGCGGAGGGTAACGCAATGATTACTTTTGCGTTTTGCGGAATGATGCTCTTAATGAACTCTGATTGTAACATATTCTTATATCCGGCACCATGTTTGGGAGAATAGCTGTCTGGAGTCAGAATTACCAAGTCAATATGCAAAGCCCCTGCTGCAACAGCAGCATCTTGTCCCAAATAAACTTGAGCTTCGCGGTCAAAAATTCCACCTGTGCTGTAGAAATTCAGCTCAGGGATACCTGCAAGCCGATTCAATAACATAGGGTTGTTGGAAACCACATATGCATCTTTGGAGTTAATATGGTTACATATTTGGTATCCTATGGTATTACTGTCAATAAATACAACCGTAGAATCCAAAATGTATTCACAGGCCTTTTTTGCGATATCCAAGGATACATTATCATGAGTGACAATGTCCTCGTGGAGCGATTTATGGTTAAGTGCCAAAGCTCCACCGTGAACTCGTTTGAGGAATCCACGCTTTTCGAGGTTAATCAAATCATTACGAACCGTTTCGTCTGTGACCTTCATCTGTTTGGCTAGAGCAATGGTTCTTGCGGCCCCATGTTCTGCCAATGTTTTCAGAATGAACTCTTTACGTTGGGATGCTAAATACATTTGATTTTGTTTTCTATGTGTAGAAAGCCTACACGGGCTAAGTGTTAAACTAGCTTCTAACAATTTTTCGACAAAACATCAAGCGTTAGAAAATGCTAATTTTGATTGCCGGTGTGTGGAAGATGCTTGTTCTGTAGAGCTAGACAATTGGATAACGGAAAACGCACAAAAACAATTTGATTATGTACAAATTGTTTTTGTGAATCCTTGACTATAGTACTGGATGTATCAATCGGGAATGATGATGGATGTCGGGTCGAATTTGGGCGCAGGTAAGGAAAGTTGAAGGTTACGCAATTTTTCAACCATCAGTCGGGCAACAACAAGATTCCTGTACCATTTACGGTCGGCCGGGATAATATACCAAGGGGCATCAGGGGTAGATGTTTTTTCAATGAGGTCTTGATAGGCCGTTTGGAACTCGTCCCATCGGTTTCTGTCATCTAAATCATCCATACAAAATTTCCATAGTTTATCGGGGTCTTGAAGTCTTGCTTCTAAGCGTTTTTTTTGTTCCGCCTTGGAAATGTTTAGGAATAATTTAATGATGATAGTCCCCTCTTCAACAAGCATGGATTCAAAGTCCAAAACATGTTTGTAGCGGCGTTTCCATACGGGATCGGGGAAGATTTTTTTAACACGAACAGCAATGATATCTTCGTAATGGGAGCGGTTAAAGATAGCAATTTGTCCTTTGGCTGGTGTTTCTTTGTGAATGCGCCATAAAAAATCATGATCTAATTCTTCAGACGTGGGTTTTTTGAAAGAAACTACGTGTAATCCCTGCGGATCTACACGGGAGAATACATGTTTGACACAACCATCTTTGCCTCCTGCATCCATAGCTTGAAGAATAACAAGAATCTTGTGCTTATGTTGAGCGAAGAGTTTTTTTTGTAATTCTTGCAATTCCTCTCTTAATTTATCGAACTCGACCAAAGCTTCTTCTTTGGTCCCGGAAAAGAGAGATTTGTCATCAGGAGAGTGATCCTTTAAGCGTAATTTTTTGCCCGGAGGCACCAAGTAACGATTCATAGTATGTGAAGTTAGATTTGAAGGAAGAGATTTGTTGATGATAGTTTGTTGGGATAGAAAATCAGAACCAAAAAAATGTTGTAGTGCTTCCTTAATGACCTTTCTTTTGAACTTGGGGAATAGTTCTAGTTTGAGTTCTTGGAGCGGAATCCATTTAGTTATAGAAAACTCAGGGCTACGGTGTAAGTCTGTTTTAGGGCGGTTGGCTTTACAACGTACTAAGAAATAAGTTTGATCCTGTCCAATCCAGCGCGCAAATTTCCGATTGTTCGAGGGGTATTTATAACGAAGTCCAGCTAGATGGTTAACAATAGTGTATTCTGAAGGGCGTAGTCCTACTTCTTCCCATATTTCTCTGGCAAGAGCTCGTTCAGTGCTTTCATTTTTTATAACTCCTCCTTGTGGAAAGTGCCAATATGGGCTACGATTATTTTCTTTTCCCAGCAATACGCACCCATCTGCATCTATGATGATGGCTGCAGCATTGGGGCGCCAATCTTTTATTGCAGGAGATGTATGCATGATTTGAGATAAAGCGAGGAATTGTTTAATTCTCCTGTTTGGATGGGATTGAAGATGAATTGAATCTCAGGTGTGAGGAAGTTTCTGATTCATTTTGCCAGATAAAGTGTTCTAGGCGAATGCGACGGGCATAAGCTGCTGCTTCTCTCGCTCTAGGTCCAGATGTTTGAGCTAATTTTTCTGCCAGAGCCAATGCGCTGTCCCAATTTTGGAGCTGTCCCAGTAGACGAATGGAGGCAAATCCTGCATTATAAAACCAATGCCAATCCTTGCGCTTATTAGCAGAAGAACCATTGGGCGTATACGCTAGGATGGACGCATAATCATCTAAAGCTCTTTTTTGTTCATTAATTCGTTCATAAAATTGAGCTCGTTGAGTCAATGCTTTGAACTTCCATGCCAATCCCAGGTTTGGTGTTCCTAGGATTTCTGAACAAAGGTTAATAGCTTTATGAAGGCTATCTGAGTTTGCATCTTCTTTGGTAACCCAAGCGTCTGCTTGAATGGAGAGTGCTAGTAAGCGCATATAGCGTGGAAGTTGTGAATTAAGCAAGGTTTCCAAGGTAGCAATGCATTGCTCTGATTTACCCATACGTAACAAAATAGAGGCCTCTTCAATTTTTGCCGGACGAGTGAAAGGTGTATTTTGGCTGCCCAGTGTTTGGAAGATTGTGAGGGCCGTTTTCAAAGAATTACTGGTATTGCTTTGTTGTGCTGCTTTTCCTGCCAGGAAAAGTGCGCTCGCTTGCAGAGGACTGTTCGGGTAATGAGAAGGAAACGGTTGAAGAACAAGCAACGCCTCATGAAAGTCTCCGTTTTTGTATAAAAGTTCACCCAGTTTGAGGTTGAGTTTATCTGCATACTGTCCCGTTGTATCTTGGGTAATGGCGTGCCGGCATGCTTGTATGGCAGTTGTCCATTCTTGTTGACATTCCGCTTCCAGAATGTTGAGCCTAGCCAGATGCATGGACTGAGCTTGAGAGAGCTGTTCTGTTTTTAGCTGATTTAGTACGGATTGTGACGTCTCAATGTCAGGAGGATTAAGGTTTAATGCAACTTCAGCTTGTTCTAGTAAAGCCTGGATTTTAAGAACCGGATTTTTTGATAGAGCGATGAATCTAGCTAGTAGTTCTGCCGCTTTGGGATCCATTCTCTTTGCTGCATAATGTGCTTGTTCAAAGAGAATTTGTTCTCTAAGAGTGTCAGATTTGGCTGATTCTTTGATTAATTCATTTACTCTCGTTGTGTTGTTGGAGTTTAATGCGGCCAAATTTTCATTGAAAATAGCTCTTTCAGCAGTGGGGTCAGAAGTCTGTTGCGATGCATCGTTGAAAAATTTTTGAGCAAGGGAATAATTTCCCTTGTGGAAAGCAAGAGCTCCTTGTTGGAAAGTAAGATCGGGAGATGTTCCCGGGTATTTGGAGATGAGCCGTTCTGCTTCTTTTATTCGTCCTTTTTCTAATAGCTTTGTAATGGTGTTTGTTGCAAGAGTTTGAATGGTAATGCTTTGTGGGTGTTTGGAAATGCCTTCATCCAATAATGAAGTTGCTTCTGTTAAGTCGTCTTTGGATAAAAGCAAGTTTCCCATGGCATATATAGCCGCTGGTTGTCGAAAGGAGTCTTTAGTTTTTATCCAGCCGTTGAGTTTTTCCCAAGCCTGGGGATTGTTTTGGAAAGTTTTTTCTGCTAGCAAAATGTTGAACGCGTCTATCAATAAGGGGGATTCTGATTTGGTGCCGATAAATGTCAGTAATCGTTCTTCTGCTGTACCCGCAGTGTGTTGGTTCTCTTCTTCTTGTGATTGATTTCGAGTTTCTTTTTCTGAATACTCTGGATCATTTTTCTCTCGGGCAATTTCAGCTTTAGCCAGCGCCAAGCGGCTCAGATCTCGTATTTTTTCTGGATAGGACTTATTGTCCATAACGGATGTAAAGATTTTAATAGCCAGTTCCAAGTTGTTTTGTTTGTTGGCCAATTTCCCTTCCAAGAGTTCGGTGTAAGACCGAATATGTAGGTTGTTTTCTAAGGTATTTTCCTTTTCCGTTTTGAATTGTTCAAGGAGCTCGGTTGCCTCCTGAGTATGATTTAGATTAATAAGAACGTTAATCAGTAGAACATGAGCAGTTAGTGAAATATCTTGGACTTCTGCTTGTTTTAATTTATTGAGAGATTCTAATAAGAGTTGGTAATCTTGGAGATGTCGTGCCAGTTGAGCTTTAACTTGATAGCTAAAAATAGCAAGATTGTCAGAATCTGGAATAGAGGAAAGGTATTTTAGTGATTCAGTAAAAGAACCTTTATCAAGAAAACCTATCGCCATCCAATAAGATTTCATGGATGAATCTGGAAGTTCTTTCCAAATGGCTAGTCCTTCCTCTGTTTTTTTTGCACGAATTAAAGCCTCTGCTAGAAACGGACGGACAATTAGTTTTTGAGAAGCTGAAAGGCTTTTTGTGTTGAGGCATTCCTGGAAATGTTTACAAGCTTCCAGTGGAAGATGGTTGTATAGGGCTTTTAATCCCTGTTGATATTTTTTATTTTCTAAGAGGATTTGTTGGTCTTGTGAGATAGTGGATGGGATTGCGATGGGGGATTCATTTGCTAAGCTCCAGCTATTTAAAAAAAACAAAATGATGGCACAAATCGTGTGCGATATGTAGAGGAAATAAGTTCTAAAAAATGTACGCATCATCGTAATATTATTGTTTAGATCCCATGCAGATGAGCTGTATGTAACGTTTACCGGAAGCTGTAAGGCGTGGGGCTTTGCTGGATCCTGAAACACGATTGCATGTCCTGTATAGTTGGGAAAAAGGATGAGGAACTGCCTTGATGACTATGGGTTCTATACACGGTTGTGCGGAAGGGATAACGGATACGGGAACGCCTGCCCCCGTGAAACTGATGTCCCAAGATTTTGGAGAAAGTTCTCCTTGTTTCAAGAGAAATGGATAACGCTTTAGCAAGTCTGATGGCTTATTGGAACAAGGTACTCTTACAACGTATTGAACGGGCAGGGAAGAAATATGTTGTGAAAGAGAGAACGCTGTTCCATTTTTACATTGAATTAAAATAGGAGCAGGGTCAAACCCTGCCAGGTTAAGTCCGTTGTATACGCCATGGCGGTTAGGTGTACCTAATTTCAATTTAGAGTACCAATGTTCAAAATCATCTTGTAGTTTGAGACAGAGTTCCAAATGAACATGAGCACGTGCTTTGTTTAATCCTACACCGGAATACCCTAGTTTTCCGATGGTATTTCCTGTTCCGACTCGATCTCCTTGTTTACAGGAAATCGAGGCTAAATGGGCATACAGACTGTAAAGAGGGCCGTCGGCCAGTTGATGCTCTATGACTACATAACGACCATAATTACTATGGTTCGGATTTGTAGATGTATGAACAACCGTCCCTCCTGTTACAGGATGAACGTCATCAAGCGGCGTTCCGGAAGCATCTCTATGGAGTGGCTTAATATCTATACCTTCATGAAATTTGATAGCGACCGGTCCTGCTTGCGTTCTAACTAATGTGCGTGTAAATCCGTAAGCTCCTGCTTCCCATGGTTGAGATTTTTCTCCTTCAAAATTGCGATCTACATACATATAGAAGTCTTGAGGGCGATTATCTAACAAAGCTGTGTTTTCCGTGGGAAAGCGCACCACAATATCTGCCATTAATAAAGACGCATCACAAAGGAATAGAAAAAGACCAATTAGAGAAAAAAAGAACTTGCCTGTCATAACTCAATGGAGACTTTGTTCAGATCCGTCCTCTACGGGTGCTGAGGACGGTACGATTGTTATGTTCTTCAGGGTCTTTTATTTCCTTCTTTGCTTTAGATGGATCGTTGGTAGGAAGGAGTGGCTTAGTTACAGCTGCTAGTTTATTGATAGGCTCTTCCCTCTTTTTATTTGCCGGGGGGATAAATTCTGCCATGGCTGCCAGATCTGCCGGAGAGAATCCTCCCATAATAGGCAATTTGCCGGAAGAAACAGGCTTGTTGTAAAGGCGTAAAGGTTGCATGGGATGTCCATTGACAACTGGCAGTATTTGTTTGCCAAGATTGGCCGCTGTTATTCCTTCTACACGGCTGTCTAGCCCTTTACGAATGTTAACAACAATGCCGTAAGTATTGTCTGAGGCTGGGAAAGAGTAGTAAGATTCTATATCCTTTTGAGAAATGAAAGGAGCTTTACTGTAGTAATGTCCATCTCGTTCAAAAGCAAATTTTTTACTGTCTGTGACTCCGGTTTCCATATGAAAACTGATGGGGTATTTGTCTGGGCCACAAGAGCAGAACATTAGTGTGCTGAAGAAGCAAAAGAGTATTTTCATATGTATCTATAATAAAAGATTCGGTTCTTCATGAGCAAACCAATAAACGGGCATAGAGCAATTTTATTTTGTCCTTATGGTAAAATGGATAGTGCTTTTTGGACTATTTGTTCCACAGGCATGAGTTTGCCTGCTCCTTTTGCACCACAGGCTAATATGCCAGATTCACTAGGACCGAAGATGTGATGTCCTTTTCTATTTTTTAAGATAGTTATATTCTGTTGAGTAGCAGCATGTTCCCACATATGGCAATTCATTGCAGGGCAGATAAGGACGGGGGCTGAGCAAGCCAAGTAAAGAGAACTCAGCATGTCTGGAGCTTGGCCATGAGCAAAGTTGGCGATGGTATTTGCTGTAGCTGGGGCTACGAGTAAAATATCAGCCCGTTGTGCTAGATGAATATGAGGGGGAATCCAATCTTCTTTTTCATCTTCAAAAGAAGAGAAAACTGGATTGCGGGAGATTGTGTGCAGAGTGAGTGGAGTAATAAACTCTAGAGCCTTGACTGTGCAGACACAATGTACTTCGTGGCCACATTTGACCATATTAGAAGCAATGTCCGCTGCTTTGTAGGCAGCAATGGAACCGGTAACTCCCAGAATAACGCAGGCCATGGGATAGATAATAATCAGGCTTTAGAGGCATTTTTGCCTTCGTCTATAAGTTTCCAGAAGTGTTTGGACTGGCTTAAGATTTCATCTTCTCCTGCAGAGGGGGAAATGTTGGTGCGGAATAGAAAATCATTTAGACTGTTTGCATGTAAAACACGATGTACAACAACTTTATTATCAATAACTTCAAAGTAAATGCGGTAATCTTTGGCGATGTAACGATAAAGGATTTTGCCATCTTTTTCTATTTTACCAAATCGGGCATCATCCAAGGTTTGCAAGGTGGATTTAGAAACCTGAAAATCTCCGAGTAGTTCCAGTTGGTCTAACGTGGGGATACTGGATACTTCCGCAGCACTGATTTTATTGAAGACAATTTGAAGCACATCCCTTTTTTAAGTGTGGTACCAGATGAGTTCAAGCCTGAAAGAAAAGGTAACGTGATTTTACACAAAAAGGAGAGATTTTTTGAACAGAGGTGGGGGATTAACGACTGTCTTGTGTGGGGCTGATATCTTTGCAGTTGATTACTTGAGTACCACGAATGACTTCAATGGTTAGATTTTTGTCTCCTGTTAGGTAATAAGTGGTGTCTAGCATGTCCCCATAATTATGAATAGGATTGCCATTGATGCTTATAAGAATGTCTCCGCTTTGTATTCCTCCTCGTGCCAAGGGCCCATTATTGATAATTCCCTCAATGATAGGTGTGGAGGCATTGACATCTAGTAAACATCCTAACCGTACTCTTTTAGCGTTCGGATTAGTAGCCAGAAAAGAGATCGCTTTAGCTGGAAGTAAGTGACAAGTTCCTTTTGGGGAAACGCCCAATACCAAGCCAGCTAAACGGTCTTCTTTATCGTAACATGGTTGACCGATAGTTGGAATCGCATGCTTTGGAAATTGTGCACGAATGAGTCGTAAAGGGAAGCTGTTGTTTCCTATAGCGTGTTCCATGCCTATATAAACCCCTTGCGTAGATTTGTTCTTGGAATCGGGGAAAAATAGTGCTTGGCCTCGGCTGAGACTATTTGATGGTGCAAGTAATGTCTGCGTATTGCGGATGTAGCTTTTGTCTACTTTGAAGAGAGTTAGCCCGGTCAGTTTTTCTTGCGCCCATATTTTAAGAGCCGTTTTATCTTTGTCTCTGAGGTGGTAAGTTACTTTGTCATTTTTTAATAAGCGATAAGGGATCAGAGCCGCAAGAATATCGGGGCCAACTGGTGCAGCCTTGGTTGTGTATAGATTGGCTACTTCCGAATGAGAAACAGCTTCTATTGTAAAAGAAACAGGCACGGCCTCGGCTTGATAAATTAAGCCGACAATGGCTGTGCCTGCCAATATAGGAAGTTGGTTCATTATTGATTGTTACATCTCAATGAGAACACGAGATGTCGGTTTTTGATCAGTATTGGAATCAGGGTTGAATCGATTGTCCTCGTCTGGTTGGATATACTGAGTTTTTTCTGCCGTGAATGTAGTTTTGTTCGTTTCTGTTATATTTGTAGATGAATGACTTATTGTTTCTTTACTTACAGGAACTGCATTTTCTCTCAGAAGCATCTCTCTCTTATCCTGATTGGTATTTGTATAAGGTTCGGATGGTTCATTTAGATCCCCGGATGTGATAATAACGCCAACTGCTACCAACGTCACGACAGACATGGAAGCATAAAGCCACTGCCAACCTCGGAAGTTTTGCAAATAAGCATCTAGGCGCTCGAGTAACAATTTCCATGAAGAATGGGTTGCCTTTTCGGCTTCTTGTTTAAGATGGAAATCATGGAGGAAGTCTTTTTCAAAATTATCATGGTAACAGGGTTCCTTGCGGAATGCTGTCAGCATGGCAACTAGAGCTTCCTCTTTTTGATCTGTGGATTGTTTATCCATTATCGTTGATGTTAAGTGTGATAAGTTCGGGAAAGTGCTTAGTCCTTGGATTTTGTGCTAAGCGTTCGACATGATGTAGGGAATGAGTGTTCAATATTTTTATGCTTAATTCAGATATTCTGACAGAAGTCCTTGGAGTTCTTTATGTGCATAATGAAGTCGCGATCGGAGAGTCCCTTCGGAAATCCCCAAGAGAGCGGATATTTCTGTGTGATTGAGTCCTTTTACATCATGAAGAATCACAACCTCTCGATGTTTAGAGGAAAGCTTTTTCAATGCTTCATTAATTTTAAATTGTAACTCATTTAAATGAGTACGGCGTTCCGGATCGGCGCCGTCTGTTTCATCGGCCATATTCATGTCCTTTTCTGTATGGTCGCCGAATTCATCGTCGTCCAAACTATAGGTCATTCTGCGGTTGCGCTTTTTTAGAAAATTTCTGGCGTGGTTTACTGCGATTGAGTGTAACCACGTGTAAAAAGCGCTTTGGCCGTTGAAGAAGCGTAAAGCTTTATAGGCTTTTGAAAACGCTTCCTGGGCGATGTCGTAAGCATCGTCGTAGTTGTCCGTCATTTGGTACAGGGTGGCGTGGAGTTTGCGACTATGGCGAATAACAAGTTCGTCAAAAGCTCGCAAATCCCCGTCTCTGGCCAGGGTGACCAGCTCCGTATCTTCCAATGTCGTATATGCAATTGGGTCCGACATATTAGTAGCAGAATACCCGGAAAAAGGGAGCTGCTACAAGGGTAAATCGTATGCACGCCCCCCTTTCCCTTCAAACCAGCGTATGTATGCCACATTTACTGTGGTATATCCACCCGGAGTTGGATAATCTCCAGTGAAATACCAGTCTCCGCATGGACCTTCTATGGACTCATGAAGATTTTCAATAGTCTGGAAGATAACTTCCACAGGGCATGGAGCATCATGAGGGGTAACTAGACGGGTAATTTCCCGGGTGATTTCTGCATCTGTCAGATTCGCGTAAATAGCTTTTACGCAATTACTCCGTTCTTCTTTGGGCTTAGTTAGCTCTTCTTTACAAGCTTTGTAAACGTCGTCTAACAAGCGAGCTTGTCCATGTTGCTTGATTAAAGAAATTGCTGCTTGGAAGGCAATAAAGTTTCCAAGTTCAGACATATCAATGCCATAGCAGTCAGGATAACGGATTTGCGGAGCCGTGGATGCAATGACAATTTTTCGAGGATTGGTGCGACCTAAGATGCGGAGAATAGACTTTCTTAGGGTTGTGCCACGCACAATAGAATCGTCGAGAGCAACTAGGACATCTTCTGGGCCTACTGCTCCATAAGTGAGATCGTATACGTGGGAAACTAGTTGCGCACGGCTCTTTTCTTGAGTAATGAAAGTACGCATCTTGATATCCTTGTGAGCGATTTTTTCTCCGCGAGGCCAGCGTTTTAAGATAGCGCTGTCTAGCATTTCTTCATTCAACGTCCCATTTCTCAATGCTTCTAGGAGCTGAGCGTGTACACGTTTGCGCCGATAAACTCGCAACCCTTCCAGTAAGCCATAATAGGCGGTTTCTGCTGTGTTGGGAATGTAGGTAATGGCGGATTTATCAAAACGATCTTCTAAAGAATCTACAATTTGAGGAGTCAGAGCCGCTCCCAGAGCCTTGCGTTCTTTGTACACAATGGGGTCGTTCCCTCGAGAAAAGTAGATTTTTTCAAAGGAACATGGTGTGGGTTTAAGCGGGGATGTGAATTCTTTAATGGAGTAGGTGCCGTCTGCTTTGATAGAAAGCATATGTGCTGGTGGAAGTTCATGAACTTGTTCATTTTCCACTTCAAAAACGGTCATGAGCGGAACTCGTTCAGATGCAACTGCTATGAACTCATCCGTGATGAGGTAGTGACAAGGACGGATACCATGCGGATCTCTTAGGCAGAAGTAGTCCCCATTGCCAATGGCTCCCATGATGGCATATCCTCCGTCCCATTGTTTGGCTGAGTTATGAATAATTTCCTGAATGTTAAGACGGGAAGAAATGGCATGGGGAATCTCCGGCCCCGGCATGCCTCCATCTCGTAGTGCACGATAAAGGTCAGTATGTGCTTCATCCAAATGGTATCCTATCTCTTCAAGTACAGTTTGCGTGTCTGTACCAAAGACTGGATGCTGCCCACGTTCAATCATGCGCTGGTTTAGTTCAGGCGTATTGGTCATGTTGAAATTGCCCAGAACCATCAGAGTGCGCGTTGGCCAATTGGTGCGACGCAAATAAGGATGGCAAGAGCCTTCATCAAAGAGACCAGAAGTCCCATAACGGAGATGCCCCATTAGGATTTCGCCACCGTAATCAAATTTATTTTTGATGTCTTCCGCGTCTTTTAGGTTAACTTGTCCGCGCCGTGCTTTTTTGTTAAGTTTTTTGATTTGTCCATTAAAGATGGATGTCAAAGCATCTTTGCTGGAGTCTCTGGTGCGGAATAAATAAGGTTGCCCTAACGGCATATTCAATTTCACGCAACCAATACCGGCTCCATCTTGACCTCGGTTGTATTGCTTTTCCATCAGGATAAGCAGTTTATTGAACGCCCAAAGGGTGGAACCGTATTTATCCTGGAAATAAGAGAGAGGTTTAAGCAGACGAATAGCGGCTATGCCGCACTCGTGTTTAAGAAAATCGCTCATGGGATAATAATGAAAAGATTGTTCTGCTGCAAGTGTGGCATATCCGCTGCAAGGCTTTATATCATCCTTTTATTCACCCTGAACCTTAACATGAATACCACGGCCTTCTTTTAATGTCCCGATAACAATACCTCCCGGGCCGGCTTTCAAAGCTACTTCTACATCTTCCGGTTTTACAATAGCAACCCAACCAATGCCCATGTTAAAAGTGTTGAAGCGATCTTGGGAATCTACGTATTGCAGGATTTTTTGAGCTGCGATGTTATCCCAGTAGGGGATGGTGAGTTCTGCTCCATAGTCTCCTAAGAATCGTTCTAGGTTTTCTGGAAGCCCTCCGCCCGTGATGTGAGCATATGCTTTGGGGATAACATTGAAGCGCCTCATATCTTCTACCACGTCATGATAAAGGCGGGTCGGTTTTAGAAGAGAACGAAGTTCTTCTTCGTTAACTACGTCCGGGTTCTCTTCCAAGATGCGACGGATAAGACTCCAGCCATTTGCGTGGAAACTGTCAGATTTGTAACCAATGAACACATCGCCTGGGCGAACGGTTTTGGGATCAATCATTTTGCTTTTTTCGCAACATCCGATACAGAAACCGGAAAGTTCAACAATGGATTCCGGGACAACACCGGGCATTTCTGCAGTTTCTCCTCCGGCTAAAATACAGTTGCAAGATTCCAAGTAGTCACACATACCTGCAACTAATCGAGTAATACGGGCTCGTTCCTGTTCCAAATTTGATATACCCAGATAATCCAAGAAGAGAAGTGGATCTCCTCCGGTGGTAAGGATGTCATTGACATTCATGGCAACCAGATCCTTACCAGCTGTTTCAATCATATCCAGTTCAAAAAGGATTTCTGTTTTGGTCCCAACTCCATCGCATCCGGTAACAATGACCGGTTCTTTGTAAGAGCTTAGATCATAAGCAGCAGCAAAAAGGCCAAACGCCTGATGTAGTGATCTGTGTTTCTGAGTTCTTTTAACATGAGAGCTGATGTCAGATACGAAAGATGCCGCTTCCTTTGTATCGACTCCCGATTGTTTGTAGGTTAGTTTGCCGGACATTGAACAATGAACTGGGTGTGCTTCCATCCTAAAGGAAGGAGCCTGCTACGGCGAGTGAAAAAAGAAGTATTTTTGCCATGGCTCGTATTTGTTGTGTAAGTTATTCTATTTCAATTCGACAATTGCGTCGAATAAGAAACGCATCCAGTGAGAATTGTCCAGGGCCGGTATAGAATAGAGTTAAGTAGATTAATAGGTAGATGGTGGCTAATTCCTGAACGTGCCATCCCGAAAGGCCGATTACAAGAAAAAGCGTGACGCTCATATTAATGATAAGAAGAAGGGTTGCCAGCCTAGCCAAGAGCCCTAACAAAATGAGGATTGAACATCCAAACTCCGCAATAACGCATAATAAAAGAGAAAAAAAACTGCCTATTGAGAGAGGATCGGGGAAGTTGCTCCAGTTCCCACTTAAAAGTAAAGCCAATTTGGGGATGCCATGTACAAGCATCATACAGCCAACGCCTAGGCGTAATAATAGAATGCCAAAATCCATGCTAGTATTGATGGCAAGGAATGTTCCCAAACGGCATAAAGAGCAGTTATGTTTATTTTGTCCCATGATCGGTAGACCTTGTGCAAAATAGAAATGCTCAAATAAAATGAAGCAGAACGGTACATCTGTCGTGGATGTAAAAAGAAGTGTATGAGGTTCATGGCTGGATCTCTAAAAAACGCTGCATTCTGTTAGTAGAATGCAGCGTTTTTTAGAATTATCGAATAACCGGTAATCTTGGGAGATTACGGTTAAAGTTTTTTTGCAGGAATAAGCCGAAATGCTGATGGAGATTTGACAGATTTGATTTGTAGCGGCTTAGTTGGGTCGTTTTGAGTCTCATTTCCTATTGAGATAATGAGCTTGTCTTTGGGGTGAATGACTGTGGAGTTGGCAAAGACAAAGGTTTTTGAGCCGTCCGTTAGTTTCCAGCCGTCCAAGAGTATGGCAGACTCTCCGACATTGTTAATGATGATATTGCCCGCCCCTGGTTCGATTTTAGGAGTTGGTTGTTTGAGTTTTAAGGATTTTACTAATTTAGCAAAGGTTATCTCCGCAATGCGTTGTGCGCCAGGAGCCGTGGGATGAAGCCCATCTATATACCATTCAGGATGGTTTGACAGGGGCGTTAGCGCATCAAAAAGTTCGACTTTGTGTTTTCGTGCTACGGAGGCAATTAATTTTTCTGCTTCAGGACGGTTTGCAGAAGAGCCGTTATCGGAGGTCGAGTATTTGCGTATGTCCGGGTAACAGTTGCCAGGGAACGTTTTTTTGTTGAGGATCCCTCGATAGTCTGGTCCTAACTGTCCCCACGCGAAGAAACGAGCCTTTGGGTTGGCTGTTTTCCATGCTTGGAACAGGTCATGATACCCTTTGGTAAACAGTTTAGGGTTCCACCAACGTCCTGTATCATTGATACCTAAATTGCAGATATAAATATCTGCTTTAAAATCTATGGCTTGTTCGTGTTCTTTGGTGCTACCGTACCAACGTCCTGTTTGTCCGGGGTAGTCTCCAGCTGTTTTGCCAGGGTTGCCAAAGCCACGAACTTCAAAGTTTGGTCCCATCAATATTCCCAAAACTTGAGGATATCGGGCATCGTTGGGCTTTAGGCCGGTCCCGAATGTGATGCTGTCTCCTACACAAGCTATTTTTGTGGGAGACGCATGTGTTACAATTCCTAGTAAAAAAGATGCCGTTATGGCGGCAAAAATAAGGTGTAAATTCATAGTGCGCTGAAATTAAAATGATTATTTTTTTAGAATGGGGGAGTCTGTCCTAAATGGTCGAGCGGGGAGCTGATCTTCATTAATCAGATTAGGTGAGACAAAATGATTCCAACAATAACGTGCGTGTTTAGGGGATTTGACTTTTGAAGAAGAGAGCCGGATAACAGCAATGTTTCCTTTTTGGTTGATGATTTCAGCAATAGCTGGATGATAAACTCCATCAGTCCCTGCAATTTCAAATTGAGATGGTTGTTCCCCATTTGTAGTAGTTAGACCGGTAGCATGTTTCATTTGAATCATGAGTGTGGTGCCCGATGGCTTAAAAGCCATGAGAGTAGGTCCTTCACAAGGGACTTTTTTACCGTAAACCTTATTTAGTGCTGTATTTCCAGCACGTTCTCCGACAGGGCGTTTGAATGGAGGATGAACATCGGAATTTGTAGATCCTAAGTCAATTGTGTTGACACTGTAGACATGAGGAATAGTTTTAGCTACTGTGTCTTGCATTTCTCGGAATTCTGGCCAGCCCACGCGGATTTTTGATGGATCGTTGATGCGCGGTAACTGAATCATGACAAAAGGCATTTCCGGATTATGAAAGGCCTTTCTCCAAGATGTGATCATGGTTTTTAACTGCATGCCATTCTGTTCATTGTTAATGATTTCAGCGTCGGATTCTCCTTGGTACCAGATGACTCCTGTGATCGGTAATGAGGTCATCCATGTAATACCCGATTCATAAAGAAATGCTGGTTTGTATGGATGATTTGGAGACCCTTGTTTTAATCGAGGAGAAATATTTTTTTTGGCGCGTCCCTTTACCCAGCTAGAGATCAGAGGAGAATCTAGCCAGCGATTGCCACGAAGTGTACTGAAATTAGGGTTGGAGTTGATGATTTGTTGAGGAATCCAAGCCGCTATTTCAGAGCCTCCTAATGAGGAGTGTATGATCCCTAT
This sequence comes from uncultured Akkermansia sp., assembly GCA_964525305.1. Lineage (GTDB taxonomy): Bacteria > Verrucomicrobiota > Verrucomicrobiia > Verrucomicrobiales > Akkermansiaceae > Akkermansia. The sequence goes on along the minus strand of CAZGGR010000001.1, from coordinate 44,085 downwards.
TGGAATTCCAAGTCCTTCTCGAAGTTTTTTACCAAAATAGTATCCAACTGCAGACATTGGCCCCGATGTTGAAGGGGTGCTTACAGCCCATTGTCCTTTATAAAAGTTATCTTTAGTTACGGCATTAAATTCTTTATCGGAGTAGGGCACATTAGCTGTATGAGCCTGGGGAACATTATTGAATAAGCGCAATTGCTCATCTTCGGAAGCGGCTATATCTTCTTTTGCTGTACTCGTCTGATTTAACCGAAATAGCATATTAGATTGTCCGGAAGCTAACCAGACTTCACCAATGAGGATATCGTCTAGATTAACCGAATCTCCATTTTGGGAGGCTGTTAATGTTACTCCATGTGCATTAGGGCGCATGGGAGGAAGAGTGATAGTCCATGCCCCCTTGGAGTCTGCTTTTGTTTTCAGTATGGTGTTACCTATGGTGACGATTACTTCTTTATTGGGCTCAGCTCGGCCGGAAATAGGTACATTTTTCCCATGAGGTAGTACCATATGAGAACCAAATATTCGATCGAATTGCGGTGCTGTCGCAAATGCCGTATTGATAGTAAGAATTACTGTTAGGATGTATATATGATGAAAGTTCATAAGTGATGTGTTTTTATTTAAGAAGAATTTCATTACGCGTAAGTCCTGTTAGTTGTCCGATTCTTTTGATTAAATGTGCCATGATAAAGATAAAGGCTATCAAAATCGGTACTCCGATAATTAAAAAGCCCCACCAAGTAATGCTACCAATAGCAACGTTATAGGCGACTTGTTGTTCTGCTTCTGGTTGTTTCATAACAGCAGACATAAAGGAGATACTGAGGAAGAAGTTGCCAATAGCTGATGCAACAAGAGTACCTGCCAAAATCCAAGATGAATTAGTTAATAAACGTTGGTAGGCTTGTTCTTGATCGTTAGAGGTTATTGATTGTTCTATCTTACGAATATCAAAAAGTTCTGGAGTGTAAATGAACATATTAAGTAGTGGAGTCCCATTCTTTTTGGAAACGATGACGGCCGCTGCCAAAATAAGGGGAATTAATGCTTCTTTACTGGCAAATAGCCAAGGTGTAGAACTATGAATGCGTCCACCTGCTCCAATGACAAAGATGCTGATAATGCCTGTTAGTAGAACTCCAGCCATACCAACGCCGGACATTAGGTCAAATCTTTTTGAAATTAACAAAGAGCGTATACCATAGATAAGAGGTAAAGAAAGTGCTAAGATAAGAGCACATACAGGTCCTATATGCCAAAGACTTTCTTCTGAAGATCGTTCCAGCGGGTTAACCGATCCTGCACTACAATAGTCTAGAATTAATACAGGTAGTAGAATATTGATAAAGATCCCTAAGATCGACGATGTAGAATTGTTTTGAGGGGTTCCCATGAATTCGGAGTCATGTACTTATATCATATAATGGTGGAGATTCGCAAGTTGCAAGCCAGTATGTGGCTATAAAGACCAGAAGCGCATAAAATGTTATATCCCCCTTAGAATTGTTGAGAGTACGGAAATCGCGGCATCTGACGGGAACTTTTTCTCTTTAGGCTGGACACAAAGGGGAATAATGTTCAGCTTTTCCCGTGACTTTGACAGATCGTTTTACCCTCATGACTCAAACATCTTCTTTTTCGACGCTTGGTATATCTCCGGAGATTCTGGAAGCTATAGAGGTTCTTGGCTTTGATACTCCTTCAGCCATTCAGGAACAGGCGATCCCTGCCGCAATCGGTGGCGCGGATATTGTAGGATTATCTCATACTGGTTCAGGGAAAACGCTTGCATTTGCTATTCCTGCATTGGAATGTATTGATTCGAATGAACGTAATGTTCAGGTGTTGGCTCTTTGCCCCACTCGGGAATTGGCGGTTCAGATTTGTCGGGAAGTAGATAAGTTGGCTCTGTTCATGGATGGTGTTTCTGCTGTCCCTATTTATGGTGGAGCTTCTTTTCGTCCTCAGTTAGATGCTTTGCGCAGAGGGGTTCAGTTTGTTGTTGGGACGCCGGGGCGTGTTATGGATTTGATGGAATCTGGCGCATTGAAGTTGGAAAATCTTCGAATGTTGATCTTGGATGAAGCGGATGAGATGCTGGATATGGGATTTTTGGAAGATATTGAGCGTATTGCAGACGCCATGCCTGAAACGAAGCAGACCTTATTTTTCTCAGCTACCATGTCTCCAGAAATTAACCGGTTAGTGAGCCGTTTCATGAAGGAGCCTATGCAGATTGCTATTGAGCGCCCCACCCTGACGGTTCCTACCATTGAACAGGTTTATTATGAGGTTGTTTTTTCTTCTAGGATTGAGGTCCTTAGCCGGTTGCTTGATACAGGGAAGATAAAAATGGGGTTGGTGTTTGCTAACACCAAGAAGGTTGTAGATGATGTTGTTGATGGATTGATGTCTCGCGGATATCCAGTAGACCGTTTACATGGTGATATGCCTCAAATTATGCGAGAACGGGTGATGGATTCTTTCCGAAAGGGAAGTTTGCGCCTTTTGGTAGCTACGGACATTGCTGCTCGTGGGTTAGATGTAGATGATGTGGACGCTGTTGTGAACTTTGAATTGCCAAGAGATCCGGAAGATTATGTTCATCGGATTGGACGAACGGCTCGTGCTGGACGTAAAGGAAAGGCGATTACTTTTGTGGGACGTCGGGATTTTTCTTTAATGAGTCGTATAGAGCGTTTTATTGGTGTTAAATTGACAGCTGAACCTGTGTTAACTGCTGCACAGGTGGACCAACTCCGCACAGAATCTTTGGTGGATGATATCTTGGAACGTCTTAAGCCTGATGCTGTTTTGCCAGAAGAATTGAAGGATGTAGAGGCCTCGCCAGAGGCAATGGCAGCCGCTTTGTTTGACTTGCTCCGGGAGCGTACACATCGGGAAGTGCAACCAATTCCTGAAGATAGACCTATTAGGAGAGTGCGCCATGCAATCTTGAATGGAGATGAGACAGAAAGTCCGCAAAAGGGTGATTCTTGGCAACATAAAGGGGATTCAGTTACATTATTTATGAACGGAGGGCGGATGATTGGGGTGCGGCCGAAAGATATTGCCGGATTATTTTATAATACGGTGGAAATGGAAAAAGGTGCCGTGGGAGATATACGAATATTCCCTAAGCATTCATTGATAGAGGTGGATGCGTCTGTAGCTCCGTTGATTTTGGAGGCATTGGCTACGGCCACTATTTGCGGATATGAGGTTAATGTCCGTGAAGATAAGGGTAAGCCAGAGTATGGATCTCGTCCGTCTCGGCGTAATGGTAGCTTCCGTGGTGGATATCGTGGGGAACGTGATCGCGGTGGCATCCGTGGCAATCGTGGTGGAGGACGTCGGGAGCGTGGAGACCGTTGGAGTGACCGTTCCCGCAGGGAGGACAGGAAGAAGCGTTCCTGAGCAACCTGTACTTCATAAAGATTCATGCGCCGCGTTTGTTGAGACGTTCATGGCTGGTTTTTGCTTCTTGCAATTATCTTGAGAACTGAGATCTTTTGTGTAAAATGACTTCTTAGTCAAACTTTTTATTTCTATTCATGAAGCTGATATCTATTTTATCTGCCTTTTTGATTGCCTTGGGTGTGTGTATGAATACCTTTGGGCAAACATCACGTGATGGGAAGAAGATAAAGCCCAACGTTTTGTTCATTTTGGTGGATGATATGGGGTGGGGCGATTTGGCGTCTAATTGGACACAGCAGAAGTGGAATGGGCGTACACTGGATAGAAAAAATGAGTTTAAGACTCCAACTTTGTCTGCTTTGGCTAGGGAGGGAATTCAGTTACGCCGACATTACTCTGCAGCTCCCGTTTGTGCTCCTGCTCGTGCTTCCTTATTGTTAGGTGTGCATCAAGGGAACTCTCGGGTAGTAAGAAATAACCGTTTTGATCAACCTATTGAAGATTCTCATACATTAGGTAGTGTAATGCGAGAGGCAGGGTATGACACCGCGGCCATTGGAAAATGGGGAGTAGGAGGTGGTGGACAAAGTCGTGTGCCCATGACCGCAGGACCTCATCAGCGTGGTTTTGATTATTTTTATGGCATTCTGGATCATTTAGCTGGGCATTTTCATTATCCTTCTGAGTCTCGGAATCTTTTCGAATATAATGGTAATATCCCTAATCCCGAATGGAAAAATATCAGGGAACAAGTCCCTCAAACGGCTTATTCTACAGATCTGTTTGCCGCACGCGCAAAACAATGGATTATAGATCAACGTAAGTCTGCCCGTAAAACTGGTAAGCCGTTTTTCTTGTTCTTAGCTTTTCCGGCACCTCACGGTAGTTTGGCTGTCCCCGGAATTGCTTATCCTTCTGGTGGTGGCTTAAAAGGCGGTTTGCAGTGGGTAAAAAAGAATGGTACGGAATCTGTAAATACGGCTTTTGATGTTAATGCTGAGAAGAAAAAGGATACGTATATTCATCCAGATAATATGCGATTTTCTAATGAAGCTGCGAGACGTCATTCCACGATGATCCGCCGTGTGGATGAAGCGATAGCGGATTTAATTCATTTGCTGAAAGATCTGAAGATTGAGAAAGATACAATGATTGTGTTTACATCTGATAATGGACCTCATAATGAGGGAGGATCAGATAACAAACACTTTCATGGTGCACAGGATCCTCAATTTTTTAAGAGTTATGGGATGATGGATGGTATTAAGCGGGATTGTTGGGAAGGAGGATTGCGTGTTCCTACGATTGTCCGTTGGCCATCTCGTATACCTAAAGGTCGGATTTGTATGAAGCCCAGTCAATTTCATGATTGGTTGGCTACGTTAGCAGATGTGGCTGGTGTTCCTGTTCCTGCTCGTAGTGATGGTGTGTCTTTATTGCCTACGCTGACCGGGCATGCGGAGCAACAGATGCCCGGTATTATTTATTCTGAATATAATTTCTCAGGCAAGACTCCTGAGTATAAGGATTTCCTCGATACTCATAAAGGAGCGGTAAGAGGGCAGCAACAGGTTGTATTTGTTGATGGATTTAAGGGGGTGCGCATGGGTGTACAGGATGCGGAACAGGATTTCATGATTTTTGATACATTGAAGGATCCTCAAGAAAGGGAAAACCTTGCTTCTGTAAAACCGGATTTGCAAAAACGTATGAAGGCCGTCGCTTTATGTAATCGCCGTTCGTCTCTTCCTTCTGGGACGGTATTTGATATGGCGTTGGTTCCGGCAGTTGGTCAACAAAGAAAAGTCGTTGCCGGTCTGAAATGGTCTCTTTACGAAGGAGCTTTCCCTTGGGTTCCAGATTTTCGGCAGTTGAAGGAAAATGCCGTTGCTCATGGCGTGAGTCTGACTCCATTCGTCAAGATGGATGGGCCTCAAAAGCGTGGCGTGGAATTGACCGGATACGTGAAGATCCCAGCAGATGGCGCATATACCTTTTATCTGACAACGGATTCGAATAGTGGCAGTAAAGCCTTTGTCCGGTTGCATGGAATGGAATTGATAGATGCGGATAAAATTGGTAAGTCAGGGGAAGAAGTTTCTTCTGATTTGGGAACTCGCAAAAACCCTGTTTATTTGAAAGCAGGGTTACATCCCATTCGCATTGGTTATGTGGGGACATCCGGCTCTCGTTCTGGTTTGTCTTTAAAGTGGGAGGCTCCCGGTTTGTCTAAACAGGAAATCCCTGCATCTGCTTTCTATCATGATAAAGGAAAGTAGTGGTAATTAGGTGATTCCTTTGAATACCAAGTAGAGATTTGCTGGAGAAACTGTAAGTCATTTCTTGAAATGAGGGAGTGTCATTGGGGCTTCCTGTTTTAGTCGCATGACAGTGTTCGTGTATTGATTTGTATAGAGAAATCAATACCAGAGAAACGTACGTGGAAACTCTTTTGGATTTGGGGAACGGTTTGTATTAGTGTTTGGGACGGTGAAGAACTAGTGAAAAAAGTCTTTGCATAATCATGGCCAATAAGAGAGAGCCGATTAAAGTGATGCTAAATATCAGAGTGGCATTATGAGTGGCATAGAGTGACCAACAAAAATAGTAACCGAAAATGAAGCGGTGATTGAGCCACATTAAAGCAGAGTAAGTCCCTAGTAATGTTAGTAATGAAGTTAGTCGGAGTTTTTTGGTTATCCATGGTAGACACCAGATGGAAAAGAGTACAAGAATAATGTGGCTTTTTTCAGTTTCCAAAAAAAGAATAGATAATATTTCAAGAAACAGAATAAGGAGGATTTTCCAAATATCAGAACGAGGTAAATTGGGCAGTTTTGTTGTTAGGATGGAATACATATAGCCGAATATGAAATAAGAGATAAAATGGATATTATCACGAATCAGAGGAAAGAAGGTTGCTTTTTGTAAAATGATGGAAACAACCAGCAATGTGCACATTGTAAAGCAGGGAGTGGTCGTGCGTGTAAGCCATGCGCAGAATGGATAAACTGCAACACTACTCACGGCGAATAATATCATATACCACCAATCTGGATAGCATGGGCGTAATCCTGTGAAAATAAGAATCATTCCTTTCCATGTTATTGTTTGATTTGGAATGAGCATTGATAAAGAAAATGCCCAAGAAATAGAAATAACTAAAATAAGGCATAAGAAATAAACTCGCCAGAATTTAAAATAGTGAAGAAATCCTGCTTTCGTTAGAGATAGGAAAGACGTTGTTGTATTCATTTTAATCCCCATGGCATATCCTGTGATAAAAATGAAGAGACAGACGCATATTTTGCCCTTTGGCGCAATAAAAGTAAGCCATGGGTGAATCCATGATGTATCTATTCCTTGAGGTAATGCGTATAGTCCAAAGACATGATGAAAAATCATGAAAAGTATTCCGTAACCTTTAAGAATAGATGTATCTTCTTTGGAAAAAGAAAAAAGTGAACTTAGTCTAAGACTAGAAAAAGACGAAGTTGAATTCATTAGATATCAAGTTTCACTGATTTTTAATCCACTGTCAACGTTATATTTTGAAAAAGAATATGTAATAAAAATATGGTTAAAGAATAGGGTTGTTAATAAATCTATTCTTTGTGAAATATTACATCGCTGCTTGTTTAATTTTAATTATTTCTTAAACAAATAAGTGTCCAATGGATTAAAAAATCGCTGAATAATAAAAAGCTGTTCCAAATAATGGAACAGCTTTTTTTGAAAGTATGAAAAGGATAGCTATTCTTTTACCGATTTACAAAACTCTTCCACGGTGTCGCATGTGCAGACTAGGTTTCGGTCACCGTAAACGTTATCCACACGGGCAATATATGGCCAGAACTTATGAATCCGTAAGCCGGGTACTGGATAAGATGCTTCACCGCGAGAGTATGGATGAGTCCATTCATCTGCAGAAACCATTTCTGCAGTATGCGGAGAATTTTTCAGGACATTGTCTTCCTTATCTGCACGGCCATTGATAATGGCTGTGATTTCAGCATGGATGTGTTCCATGGCTTCAATGAAGCGGTCCAATTCTTCTTTGGGCTCTGATTCCGTAGGTTCAACCATTAGCGTTCCTGGAACGGGGAAGGACATGGTGGGGCCATGAAACCCGTAGTCCATAAGTCTTTTAGCAATATCATCGACCGTAAGCCCTGCATCATGCGTGAGCTGTCGCGGATCTAATATGCATTCATGCGCTACAAGTCCCTTATTACCAGAATAAAGTATGGGGAAGAGATGCCCGAGTTTTTTAGCGATATAGTTGGCATTAAGGATGGCCATTTCCGTGGCTTCTTTGAGTCCATTGGGACCCATCATAGAGAGATACATCCAACAAATAGGTGCAATGGATGCGCTACCCCATGCCGCTGAGGCAACGGCACCTTCTTCATCTCCTAGAGTAAGGTGTCCGGGAAGGAAAGGAATGAGATGTTTGGCAACGCCGATAGGTCCAATGCCAGGTCCGCCTCCACCATGAGGCATAGCAAAGGTTTTGTGTAGATTGAGGTGACACACATCTGCTCCAATGTATCCAGGGCAGGTTAAACCTACTTGAGCATTCATATTGGCACCATCCATATAGACTTGTCCTCCGTTGTTATGAACAATATCGCAAAGTTCTTTGATGGTTTGTTCGTATACACCGTGAGTGGATGGATAGGTGACCATAATGCAGGAGAGGTTGTCTTTGTTGGCCTCCGCTTGCTTTTTTAAATCTGTTATATCAATGTTACCTTCTTCATCACATTTGATTGGTACAACTTTAAGTCCGGCCATGGCAGAGGATGCAGGGTTGGTCCCATGTGCTGAGGTTGGAATAAGACATACGTTACGGTGACCTTCTCCGTTATGTTTTTGATAGCGACGAATGGCTAACAATCCTGCATATTCTCCTGCAGCTCCGGCATTTGGTTGGAGGGATACCGCCGCAAATCCTGTGATTTTTGCTAAGCGGTCAGATAATGTAGTGAGCATTTCTCTGATGCCTTCTGATTGGTCTGCGGGAACAAACGGATGCAGGGAATTAGCTTCCGGCCACGTGATGGGGATCATTTCAGAGGCAGCGTTTAGCTTCATTGTGCAGGAGCCAAGAGGGATCATAGCTTCATTTAGAGCTAGGTCTCGGGTTTCCAGCTGATGAATATAACGCATCATTTCTGTTTCAGAATGGTAAGCGTTAAATACTGTCTCTGTACAGAATGATGTTTGGCGTGAGTAAACGGGATCCCATGCCGGAGAATTATTAGCACAGCATATTTCTGTATTCCCCCCCGTTAGTGCAGTAACTAAGGTTGTTATGTCTGCGTAGTTTGTTGTTTCATCCAAAGAAATAGCAACATGGTCAACACCGATTTTGCGGATGTTGTAACCTGCATCTAGAGCTTTTTTGACCATGATATCTGCTTGGCCCGGAACATTCAGTAGAATAGTATCAAAAAAGTCTGAGTTGTTAATAGTTATGCCGTTTGTTTTGAGTGCATTATATAGGCATTTTGCTTTATGATGAATGGACGCTCCAATATTTTTGAGCCCCTTTGAACCATGGTATATGGCATAGAAGGTTGCCATAATGGCAAGAAGGACTTGAGCGGTACAAATGTTGGATGTGGCTTTATCTCGGCGAATATGTTGTTCGCGTGTTTGTAGAGCTAGACGATAGGCTGGACGTCCAAGCGCATCTATCGACATCCCGATGAGGCGTCCGGGCATGCGACGCTTTAAGGCATCCGTACAAGCCATATAGGCAGCGTGAGGACCGCCGAAGCCCATAGGTATCCCAAAGCGTTGTGTATTGCCAATGCAGATATCTGCGCCAAAGCTACCGGGTTCTCTAATTACGGTAAGAGCCATGAGGTCTGCCGCAACAACACAGAGAGCACCTGTGGCATGTACGCGAGAGAAGAAATCAGCATAGTCGCAAATGCGTCCGAATGTGTCTGGATATTGGACAAGAACGCCGGATAAATCGGTGCCTATGGTTGCAGGGTCAAAGGTTTCCCAGTCCCCAACTAAAACGTTGATCCCTTGGAATGCCGCACGGGTGCGGATAACGCTGATGGTTTGAGGATGACAGCTGTTAGATACAAAGAAAGTAGTTGCTTTAGGACGTGTGTTACGGCACATGGTTACGGCTTCTGCTGCAGCCGTAGCTTCATCTAGCAATGAAGCGTTGGCCACCGGTAAGCCTGTTAGAGATGCTACCATGGTTTGGAAGTTCATGAGCATTTCCAGACGCCCTTGTGCGATTTCTGGTTGGTAGGGCGTGTACGCCGTGTACCAGCCAGGATTTTCTAGTACATTGCGTAGGATAACGGGCGGTGTGATCGTGCCGTAATATCCCTGACCAATGAAGGATTTTAGGAGTTTATTTTTACGAAGAATGGAATGAAGTTCTTCTAGTGCTTCTTCTTCCGATTTTGCTTCTGGTAGATCCAGAGGAGCTTGGAGACGGATGTCGGACGGCACAATATCCGCAATCAGGTCATCAAGAGTTTGGTAACCGAGTGCGTTGAGCATTTCTTGTCGTTCTGCCCCTTGGGGGCCGATATGACGGCTTGCAAAGTCAGAATGAGTATTCATATGTAAGGGATATATGGCAGATAATGAAAGTTAGCTAAAAGCCAAAGTAAATGAAAAGCCCCGGGATATAATCACCGGGGCAAGAAAGGAAGAGGAGGATATTAGGAGCAGTATTCTTCGTAATCCGTGGCGTTCATCATGTCTTCCGTTTCTGTTGGAACGTCTAAACGGATTTTGTAAAGCCAGCCAGAGCCGTAAGGGTCAGAGTTAATAAGAGAGGGATCATTGGCAAGTTCTTCGTTAATTTCGAGAACTTCGCCGGAAACTGGAGAGTATACATCGCTGGCTGCTTTAACAGATTCAACAACCGCAATTGGGTCTCCAGCTGCAATTGTTGCACCTACTTCTGGGAGGTCTACGAAAACAACATCGGAGAGTTCTGCCTGAGCATGGTCTGAAATCCCGACGGTGCCAATGTCTCCGTCAACTTCAATCCATTCATGATCTTTGGAATACAGTAGATTTTCAGGTACGTCGTGCATAAAATGTAATTGTTTGAAGTGAGAGTGTAGTAAAATGTAGCGTTTGTCAGTCTATTTTTTTAGTGAAGTGTCAGCTTTTTTTTGTAAAAAGGTTTTTTTACAACAACTGCAGGGAATTTTTTGCCTCTGACATCAATTTCCAGCTCTGTGCCTGCTTTGGCATAGTCAATGGGAAGGTAGGCCATGCCGATACCTGTCATCAAAGAAGGTGAAAGCACTCCACTGGTAAGTTCTCCAATGGCTTCTCCTCCGGGAACGTGGACGGTATAGTGAGCACGAGGGGGGGCGCCTTTGCCTGTATATTCTATGGCAACTAAACGTTGTGTCACCCCATTTGTTTTTTGCGCTCGCAGGATGTCAACACCAATGAAATCTGTATCCAGAGCGCAGAAGAAGCCGAGTCCGGCTTCCAAAGGTGTTTTTTCCGGAGAAAGATCAGATCCATTGAGAGGGTAACACATTTCCAGACGCAGACTGTCTCTGGCACCTAGTCCACATGGCTTGGCTCCAGCAGTGATAAATGTTTCAAACCATTTAACACCTTGTTGCGCCGGGCAGAAGAATTCAAATCCATCTTCTCCTGTGTAGCCGGTACGGCAAACAATAAGATCTGTGCCGTCTACTGTAATAGTAGAGATCCCGTTGCGGGGAGGTAGCTCTACTCCGGGAATGATGCGTGAGAAGACTTCTCCGCATTGGGGACCTTGGACTGCTAATCCTACGTATTCGTCAGAGTGATTTTCTAAAATGACATCCGATGGTTTGTGCGCAGAGAGCCAAGCAAAATCTTCATCAATTTTGGAGGCATTTACTACGACGAAGAATGTTTCTGGTTCTTGTCTGTATAAGATAAGGTCATCGATAACTCCGGCCTTGTCATTGAGCATGATGGAGTATTGCCCTTGACCAACGTTGAGCTTGTTGATGTCGTTAGTCAACATAGAGTTCAACCAAGTCGCAGCAGATGTGCCGGCTACGAGGAATTGTCCCATGTGGGAAATGTCAAAAATGCCGCATTTTTCTCGTACGGCTTTGTGTTCGTCCAAGATGCCGGTGTATTGAACCGGCATATTCCAGCCGGCAAAAGGAACCATTCTGGCTCCCAATTCTACGTGCTTGGCTGCTAACGGAGTGGATTTAACGTCAATATCGGTCATAAGACGATGTGGAGGTTATAATCAATCTGCTCTTTGCTTCTGGAAAAGTCAATGGAAAATCTGGGGTTGGTGGCATTAAACATTAAACCGGAACTCGATGACATCTCCGTCTTTGACGACATATTCTTTCCCCTCAATGCGTAATTTACCATGTTCTCTGGCTCCGGCTTTGCTGCCACATGATACAAGATCGTCAAAATGAACTACTTCTGCTGCAATGAAGCCTCTTTCAAAATCTGTGTGGATAACTCCTGCCGCTTGAGGTGCTTTAGCTCCTGCCGGGATTGTCCAGGCACGTGTTTCTTTAACTCCGGTTGTTAGGTAGGTTCTCAATCCAAGCAGGTGATAGACGGAACGGATAAGATCTGATACTCCGGAATCCTGAACTCCTAGGGATTCCAAGAACTCGTGAGCTTCGTCTTCGGATACGTCAATGAGCTCTTCTTCTATTCGTGCAGAAATTACGATAGCTTCTGCATTGTGATGTTCCGCTACGTATTTTTTTACTTGGGAAACGTAGGGGTGTGCACTCGGATTATTAATGGCATCCGCTAGTTCGTCTTCATTGACATTACATGCAAAAATACTTTTTTTATCGGAAAGCAACTGGAAAGAATGAAGTAGTTTGAGTTCGTCATCATCTAGTTGCGGATGGAAAGTGATAGCTGAGTTCCCTTCATTGAGGTGAGGCAAAAGTTTGGTGATAAGGGCTACTTCAGCCTTGGCTTCTTTATCTCCACTACGAGCTTTGCGCTCGCGGGATGAAAGTCTTTTTTCCATGGTGGAAATGTCAGCAAGAATAAGCTCTGAGTTGATGATTTCAATGTCGCGCAGTGGATCTACAGAGCCAAGCTCATGGATAATGTCATCATTGTCAAAACAACGCACAACTTGAACGATAGCATCTACTTCACGAATGTTCGCGAGGAATTGGTTGCCTAGACCAGCACCCTCGGAAGCTCCTTTAACTAACCCAGCAATGTCAACAAACTCAATTAGAGTGGGGATGATTTTTTCAGAGCCGGACATATCAGAAAGCACTTGTAGGCGCGCGTCTGGCACTGTCACCATGCCAACGTTTGGGTCAATGGTACAGAATGGGTAATTTGCTGCTTGAGCCTTGCGTGTTCTGGTGACGGCATTAAAAAGAGTGGATTTACCAACGTTGGGGAGACCTACAATACCTGCTTGTAACATAGGCAGGACTGATAACGGCTCATGCGACGAAAGTCAAATACCAATTGAATAAACGATATTTATGCTGTGGTTCCTAGTGCCCAATGGAGCAGATTTTCCGATTCTGTCCAGATCCTGGAAGGATGACAACCAAGAACGACCACAATAACGTGTCGTCCATTCAATCCTGCGGATGAGACCAAACAGCGTCCCGCTGCATTTGTATATCCCGTTTTCATTCCGGTGACCCAAGGATATTTGGAAAGTAGTTTGTTGGTGTTTTTTAGCAGAAGCGTTTTCCCATTGGAGCGAGTGAAGGTATATTGCTGTTTACAGATGATATTACGTAAATCCGGGTTGCGGTAGGCATAGTAGGCACAACGAGCCATATCTATGGCAGTAGAATATTGATCCGCAGGGAGACCGTTAGGATTGGCAAATCGGGAATTATACATACCCATGCGGCGGGCCTTAGCATTCATTTGATGAATAAAACTTGGCACAGATCCTGCTGTGTCACGTGCCAGAGCAAGGGCTACATCATTGAAGCTTCGGATCATTAAGGCATTGAGCAACTCGCGTCTCGTGTAAACTTCTCCTGCTCGGAATCCCAGTTTTGTTGGTGCTGCATTGGTGTCAGTCGTTTGAATGTTTACTTTTTTATTCAAACTGCCGTGATCTAATACAACCATGGCGGTAACAAGCTTTTGAGTGCTGGCAACTTGTCGGCGCTGAGTCCCGTTATGGGAGAAAAGAACTCTTCCTGTTAATGCGTCCATGACGCAGGCGCTGGCACATCTCGGAGTGCGTGGTGCTCGTGGTGGAATGGCTACCGGACGAGTGGGGAAATTGGCTGGACGCTGTAAGGAGTTAGGTGATGACTGGTTAATCTGTGAGGGAATAGGTGTCGCCAAGGGAATATGGTCATTTGAATCCCCGTATGATTGGCAGCTCGTGGAGCTCAGGCAAAGGGTAAATCCTGCGAAAATGGCGAACAAACGCATGTCCTGTTGCTACAGTAAGAGCTCCCGTTCATCAAGCCCAAACTCCGTTTATGAAAAAAGAGGTGAATGAATAAGATCATTAATGTCTTTGGGTATTGATAGAAAAGAAACCTCCAGCGTCAGGTGTAATATGCCCCGTTATTTGCATTCTGGTGAGAAGCGGTGTGATAACGTGTGCTGCTTTCCCCATGGAAGTACAGAGCGTATCAATAGTGTTGAATCCAAGCCTGATGGAATGAAGTATCTCTTTCTCTTCTTCTGAGAGAGGTGCGGACGGCATGGATGCCATAGTAGTCGATGAGAAAAGAGGCAACCCTTGCTCAGGTGTAACCCATTTCATATCTTGCAGAATGTCCTCAGCTCCGGTTACCAGGGTAGCTCCATCCCGGATTAGGGCGTGGCAACCATCGGATGAATGTCTGTCAATGGGGCCGGGTATGCAAAATACGTCTCTACCTTGTTCGCTGGCCATTCGTGCCGTGATTAAGGCTCCACTTCGTACGGAGGCTTCAACGACTAACGTGGCACAACTCCAACCGCTCACAATGCGGTTACGCATGGGAAAGGTTGTGCGTGAGGGGGGGAGTTCCATTGGGAATTCTGAGACTACCGCACCATTGCCGTCTGAAATCCGTTGAGCCAACTTTTTATTTTCTTGGGGGTAGAGCTTGTTAAGTCCTGCTCCGATTACCGCAATGGTCCGTCCGCCGGCATCCATGGCTCCTATATGAGCTTCCGTGTCAATGCCTCGCGCCAAGCCGGAGATAATAGTAACACCGTTTTCTGCAAGATCATGAGAGATGTTTTTTGAGCAAAGTCTACCATAATGAGTAGCCATGCGCGATCCGACTATGGCAATGGAGCGGTCAGAGTCTATGTCGGCCCAGTTACCCCAAGCGTAGAGAGTAATGGGGGGATCTTCCAACTGACGCAAGGCAGAAGGATAACTATCGTCAAAGATGGTGGAGATGGTAGCTCCGGCTTTTTCTGCCAACTCTTGTTCCCTATCAGGATTAGCGATAGTTTTCCATGTATAAATATTATGAGCCAGTTGTGTGCCTATGCCTGGAACCTGCAAGAGCATGTTTTCTGGTGCTTCCAGAATCAGTTCTGGAGTAGCAAACACCTGTAAAAGGCGCATAAGCTTAATAGGACCTAATCCTGGTATTAGGTTCAGGGTGATAGCTGCTTCTCTGGGTGTCATGAGTAAGGGCTTAATTCCCGGTAAAGGTTTAGGTGGGATTGGATCATATCTTTCATGTTGTAAGGGGCGGGGATCCTCTGTGGAAGAGGAGGCGGTGTAATATACCAGCGTGCTAGCAGATCAGCCATGGCTATAGTATCTCGAACGGGGATATTTCCTTCCGGAAGGAAAGCATTCAATTGTTCTTGAACGCCTCCATGGGCGTAGCCGGCAACGGGTTTTCCCAAAGCAAGTGCTTCAAGTGTGGATTTGCCAAATGCTTCTGGGCTTTGGGTTAAGGACAGTGTGACGGAACAGGAGGCAAGAATGTCTCTTAAGTCGTGTCTATGGCCGGTCCATGTAAAGGCATGGGAAAGTCCCTCTTGTTCAATTTCTCGAAGGATTTCATTTTTGTACTCTTCTTTCCCTTTCTTTGTTTCTCCTACGATAATTGCATGGGCAGGTATTCCTTGATTCAGCAGTTGCTTGATGATAGGAATGAGATCTAATTGGCCTTTTAGACGTGTGATTCGTCCCGGTAAACACAGCGTATATTTACCTTGAAGTTCCGGGTAGTCCGTGTACCAATTGTTCAGCCATGTGTTAGACGGCTTGTACTTGGGATAGTGGTGTTCCGGGGAAATGGCGTTGGGAATAATACGAATATGTTCCGGTGGAGTTGTAGGATAATACTTGAGAATGTAGTCTCGGATGCAGTTGGATACAGCAATGACCCGTTCTCCTCGACACATGATGGCAGAATAAAAATTAACGGAGTAGAAGCCATGAACGCTGGTGATAAGACCGGGACGTTCTTCTTCAGGGAGCTTTTTCCATGCCAGATATCCGACCCACGCAGGCACTCGAGAGTGAAGGTGTAAAATGTCCGGTCTAATGGCTTGGAGAATGGTCCTCAAAGAACCAATTCGGAAAAGCGTGGAGATACTTTTCTTGCCAATGGGCATTAGAATATGCCGTGAACCTTCTCTTTCTAGTTGCGAAACTAGTCGTCCTCCGGCAGAAATAACGATGTTTTCCTGGCCTTGCGCAGAAAGCCCTTTGCCTAGTTCCATGACGACTTGTTCTACGCCTCCTGATTCCATGGAGGGAACGAGATGTACGATTTTCATAAGATTTAAATCTGTGAAAAAAATCTGGAAAGAATGTAATCTGCCGCTCGATCTGATTCCAAGAGAGGTTCTCCTGTGGTATTTAAAAAGACTCTCTGTCGGTTCCAGTCACTATATGGTGTAACCAACTTTTTTTCTTCCAGAAGTTCCATTCCTCGTAGAATCCGGGATTTTCCTTTTTTATGGCGTGGAACGGTAATGATTCCAACCGGGATTCCTGTTCCCAGAGCTTCATATACCATAGAAACGCTGTCTTGTGTGACCCAGGCTGTAGAGGAATGCGCTAGCTGCCGTGCCACCCATCCGGTTTCTGTTTCTTCCACTGGGATAACTGTGATTTCTGGTACGGCTTCTCGGATTTTTTCGGCAAAGCCTTCCGGGGTGCGGCGAGAGGTTGTTAGGACAACAGCCCCGTCTGTGTGAATGCTGATATCAGATAGTTGGTTCAGGATGGATTCGTCATCCCAATCAAAGTCTTTGCTGGGGCCTCCAATGAGAATAAGCGTGATGTCTTTGGGGATGGATGGACTTGGGCGCATAGGGTGAAGTGCTCCCAGCGTCGGAAATATGTTCGTGTCTGTGTAATCTCTTTCTTGTGATAAATCATGCCGAGGAATGAGACAAAGATCAAAAAAAGAGCAGGGAAGAGTGGGCTTCATGCAAAGAACGGCACACGTTTTGAAATGATGTCGCGCACTGATCAGGGGAATATGGGTGGCGTGTCCTGCTGCAATGAATAGGTCTGGATGAGGTAGAGAATTGTTGATAATTACTTTGCGGATTTTATTTATTAAGGAAAGGCCTTGTAAATCTACCGTTTCTATTGTTCCACCCGTCTTGGCAATCAGAGCTCGTGCCAGACCTAAGGACTGGTTAATGTGCCCTTGTTTCCCATCACTTAGAATCCGGATGTTCATATAGGTCTATTATGAATGGGCTATCGGGGTCAGGCAATCCAATTTCTCGTGAATTGAAGAAAATTCTTGGTGAGGACTGTCCTCTTGTTCATGATATGGGTGTGCAGGTTCTGGATCCTTCGGTGATTAAAAACTCTTTGTTCTTTGTCGCTCGGCAGTTGGGGTTTTCTGAATGTCGGGTAGCTCGTGTTGAAGATAATTCCCGCTTAGAGCGCTTATCTATTTGGTTAGAGCGTGGCTGGAATGCCGGTATGGAGTGGATGGCTCGTGCTCCCCAACGACGTGCAAATCCTGCAGAGGTGTTGCCAGATTGTCGTTCCGTTATTTGTTTGTCTTATGATTACGACAGCCCAATTGGTCGTCTTCCATCGGAGGGGAGTATCTGTCTTTATGCTCATGGACGGGATTATCATGGTATCTTAGAGGAAAAACTCGTGGATTTGCAGGATTTCCTTGCTATTTATGGCGGAGAACAGCGGGGATATGTGGATTCTGGTCCTGTTATGGAGCGCTCTCATGCGGAAGCTTGCGGTTTGGGGTGGTGTGGAAGAAGCGGTATGATTGTGCGCCGAAAGGGTGGATCTCGCTTTTTTATAGCTGTATTGTTGACTACTCTGGAGTTACCTCCTGATGCTCCGATTACTAATAGTTGCGGTAATTGTCATCGATGTTTAAATCTATGTCCAACTGGAGCAATTAGAGAAAATGGCCTTGTGGATGCTTGTCGTTGTCTTTCTTACTGGACAATTGAGCATCGCGGTTCAATCCCTGAGGAAATCCGTCCTTTAATAGGATTGCGGCTGTACGGATGTGATACTTGTGTTACTGTGTGCCCTTGGAATGCTAAGCCCCTTCCGAACTCGGATGTTCGGTTTTATATGTCCAAGAGGCTGGCTTCCATTTCTTTGAGGGAGTTGATGTCTTTGGATGCAGATGGTTTTGCTGCCATGTTTCGGGATTCTCCTTTGAAAAGAATTAAGAGGGAAGGCTTGTTGCGTAATGGCTGTATTGTGTTGGGGAATGGTGGCTCCTTGGATGATATTGATTTTCTAAAGTCGTTGTTTGCGGAGTCTTCCATGGTTGCAGAGCATGCTTCTTGGGCTGTAAGGCGCATCCTTCAACGATATGAAAAAAATGCTCTTCTTAACGATATAATAGACTAAAAATAGAAAAATGTTGTTTTAGTCTTGTCAAAACCTCAATTTATGCTATTCATCTTGCCCCAAGCAATAACTCTGCGTGTGGCAGAGAAAAATAACAGCTAGCAAATCCAATCCATTATGGCACGCCTTTTCGGTACAGAAATACCCAACGAGAAGCGTATCGAGGCTTCCCTTCCGTATATTTACGGGATCGGGCGCTCGACTTCTAAGAGAATCCTGGAACAAGCAGGTATCAATCCCGATATTCGTACGGGACAACTTACTGATGAACAGCTCACGAAGATTGTTCAAGTAATCACGACTGATGGTATCCTTATTGAAGGTGACCTTCGTCGTGAAAAGCAGACCATTCTTAAGCGTCTGACTTCTATCAACTGTTATCGCGGTCAACGTCATCGTCGCGGTCTTCCTGTCCGCGGTCAACGTACTCGCACTAATGCTCGTACCCGTAAAGGTAAGAAGAAGACTGTTGGTGCTCAGGCTAAGAAGAAGTAATCTGCTAATCTGAACTTTTATATATAGCTTTATTATGGCTAGCGAAGAAATCACTAACGAAACTGCCGAACAGCCTGTGGATGCTCCTATCTCTGCACCCGTTGCTGAAACTCCGGTTGCCTCTGTTTCCGCTCCTGAAGAAGTCAAGAAGCCAGAAGCTCGCAAGGATATTTTTGCAGAGCTTGGTTTGGGCGGTGATGAAGATAAGCCCAAAATCTTGAAAGCCAAGGGTAGTAAAAATGTTTCCACTGGTATAGTTCACGTTTCTTCTACGTTCAACAATACCGTTGTAACTGTTACTGACTTGCGTGGCAATGTGATCGGTTGGTCTTCTGCCGGTAAGATGGGCTTTAAGGGCTCTCGCAAGAGTACTGCTTATGCCGGTCAGGTTGTCTGTCAAGATGCTTGCCGTCAGGCCATGGGGCATGGTTTGCGTGAAGTGGAAGTGCGCGTCAAGGGCCCAGGCTCTGGTCGTGAATCCGCTGTGCGTGCCGTGCAAACGATTGGTATTGAAATCACCTCCATCAAGGATGTGACACCTATCCCTCATAACGGTTGTCGTCCTCCCAAGGCTCGTCGCGTCTAATTGAGAACCCTTTACCTATATAGATCTAATTTATCATGGCTCGTTATACAGGTCCCCGCGATAAAGTGTCTCGCCGTTTTGGTGTTGCTCTTTTCGGTTCTACTAAGGCTTTTGAAAAGCGTCCTTTCCCTCCCGGTCAGCACGGTATGCGTGCCGGTCGTAAAAAGAAGTCAGACTATGGTGTGATGCTTGCTGAAAAGCAAAAGTTACGCTTCCAGTATGGCGTTCTTGAAGGTCAGTTCCGCAAATACTATGCAGAAGCTGCTCGTCGTCGTGGCATTACCGGTGATATTCTGCTTCAGCTTTTGGAACTCCGTTTGGACAATGTTGTATACCGTCTTGGCTTTGCCAATACTCGTGCCGCTGCTCGTCAGCTTGTCTCTCATGGACACGTTACAGTGAACGGCAAGAAGACGGATATCGCATCTTACTCCTGCCGCCCCGGCGATGTGATTGCCGTTGGTGCTAAGGTTTCTTCCCAGCAATTGGTTACACGTTACCTTGATTTGACTCAGGCTGTCGTTGTGCCGGATTGGTTGGAATGCGATCGCGATAAGCTTACGGGTAAGATTGCCCGTGTACCTTCCAAAGAAGAGATTGCTCCTATCGTCAACGAGCAGCTCATCGTGGAATTTTACTCTCGTTAATCTTATTTCCTTTCTGGATTTGCTTCAAAACCCCGGTTGCTTTTCAGCAGCCGGGGTTTTGGGCGTTTATGAAAGGAGAACAGAGTTGAGAGATAGAGAAAATAGATATAAGATAGAATTATGAGAGAAGATGGGCAAGGGAGATGTGTAGCTCTTTTTGATATGGATGGTACATTGTTGCCTTGGGATACTCAGTATGTGTTTTCTTGTTTTGTGTTAAGATTGCATCCTTGGCGGCGCTTGTTAATGCTATTTTTTTTGCTATGTATCCCTCTTTACGCATTGAAAATATGGGATGAGAATCGAATGAAGCGTGCTTATCTCATTTATTTGTGGGGGCTTCCTGCTGGGAAAGTGCGGGAATATGGACAGCGCTTTGCCAGCTTAGCGCAGGATTGGATTTATCCCGAATTGAATAAACGTTTGCAGGAGCATCGGGCAAAAGGGGACTATTGCATGATGGTTTCTGCTTCTCCATCTTTTTATGTAGAGCCGTTGGCTAAGTTGTTGGGGTTTGATGGTGCATTAGGGACGGATGTGCTGTTACTTCCGCATATGCCTGCGATGCCGGTATTACTTCATGGTAATAATAAAGGATGCGTAAAGGTGGAACGTTTGCGAGCACAAGGAGTATTGCCGAAGTGTGGTGTTTTAGAAAGTTCCATAGCTTACAGCGATAGTGCCGCAGATATTCCTATGCTCTGTGCTTGCAGAAAGAGGGTGTTGATCAATCCTTCGAGGTCATTACGGCAAGATAAACGGTTAATGGATGCAGAATGTTTGTATCCACCTAAACCTTGGAAAGGAAAAATGGATAAGATATGGAACATCTTTCTATTTGCCGCAGGATTGGCGAAAGTAGATCATAAAAATCAATAAAATATGATTTATCCCCTCAAAAAAACTTTACTTTTGTAAAATAAATGGTTCACTTAGCGTGGTGATGGGAAAGAGAAATATCTCGTTCCCATGTTAGCAAATCAACAATTAATACCCTAACTAAGTAATAGTCATGCAAACCAAAAATATTATCAGTGTTGCGGCCATGGTAGCATCCTTTGCCGGTGTTGCTTTTGCCGGAACTTCTGCCAAGATTGCAGCACCGACTCCGGTTCCTGCTCCAGCTCCGATCGCTAGCCCTCTGTCCGGCAATGTTCATGTCGGCTATGCTACCAATTACACCTGCCGTGGTCTTGTTGCCTCTCATGCTTTAGTGGAAGGCGATAGCGTTATCCCGGTTGGTGTTGATCTGAATTATAAGCTGAATGAAGCGAACTCTATTGTTGCTTCTGCTTCCTATACAAGCTTGACTTCCGGTCATGATCTTCTGGGGATTGAAGGTTGCAGTTTCCACAATGAAACCGACCTCAAGCTTGGTTGGCAGAATAAGGGAGGCTTGATTGATAATCTGTCTACAACGGTGGGCTGGAATCTGATTCACGGTGGTCTTCTTGGAGTTTATTCCAGAACGGATTTTAGTGAATTGGGATACAATGGATTTGGGCACAAGAATGCGCATTCTGTAACACAGGAGTTTTATTTAAACCTGAATTATGATGTGAACCAGAACTGGTTTGCCGGTATCACCACGAGTTATGGCTTCCAAGGTAACACAGGTTGGTGGTTCCAGCCTTATGTAGGTTATAAGGCTGCCCTTTGCCCGGCTGCAGATATTGTCGTAACTGCTGGAATGTCTGCTACGGCTAGTTATTTTGACGCTAAGTCTGATCTGTTGGGGGTGGTTGGTCAAGCTAATGGAGCTCAAGCGTGGTGGGTGAAGTTGGAAGTGCCGGTAAAGACCGGTGTGAAGAACCTCTCCGTGATTCCCTTTGTCAGCTTCAATTGGGCAGGTTGTGGCGCTTTGAAAATCAACAAGGTTGCTCCTTCTGGCTGGGATCCTTACAAGAACTTTGGCGTTGTGGCAGGTGCTAATCTTGTCTATACGTTCTAAGTTACTAGTTGGCAGTTATTAAATCATGATTTTCAGTGCGGTGAATATGAGTTCACCGCACTTTTTTTGCTTATTGCCAAGGTGGAGTGTTTGATTCAGAATAGAGGAGCGAAAACTTTGATATAATGAAATTATTGCGTTGTTTTTTATTGTTAGGTGTGTTGATGGCCATAGGGGTAAAGCCCGTTTCTTTAGCGGAATCGCATCTCCCGTTAAAGCCTGCCGCTTCTGCGTTGCGTCCCGTAAGTGGTAGTTTAAAAGTCGGATATGCAACGAATTATGAGTTTCGTGGTTTGATCCCTGCTGGTTGTAATCCATCGTCTCCATTAAGATTGGATTGGAGAAGTGACTTGAATGATACGTATTCCCTGATTTTAGCTCTGAAAGAAGAGATTCTTTTGGGACATCCAGCAGCAGATTTGGATAATGAGACCGTGTTGGATTTAGGTATTCAGCGGAAGTGGGGTGAAGCATCTTATACGGCATTATCATTTCGTGCTAATGATGGAGGTTTGGCAGGTTTAGCAGCAGAACGTCTATTTAGTAATGGCAGTACAACGTATGAGTCCGCTTTGATTGTGCGCCATGATTTGGGAGGTTCCCGTAGTTTTTATGTGCAGGGGAGTGCCGCTTATTCCTTTTATGGAATCACAGGGTGGTGGTTTGATTTGTGTTTGGGGTCAGAGACTCGGGTAACAGAGCATCTTTATATGAGATTTCAATTTGGCTCAGTCTTGAGTTCTTCCTATTGGCCTGGCTCTGCCAATGGGTGGCAGTCTTTATTTTTTCGGGTAACGGCAGATTATCAGATATACAAGAATATTTTTCTAGAGCCATTTGTGGCGATACATTGGCTCGGGCATGGTGCTCATAGCGTGAATCGAGTTTATGGCAGAACGTTACTTAAGGGAAACTGTTGGGTAACAGGAGTTAGCCTAGTTTATACATTTTGATAAAAAGGAAGTCCTTCCGCATCATTTTAGTTTCCCGCTGATATCGGGCAGAGCGAAGGGACTCCCCAATGAAGAGATGTACACGGCAGACCGTATTTATTCTGCCCGCATAAAGATAATGGAGTCCGCCAAAAGCTCCCCTTGTAGGCTGTCCCCCTGAATGACAATGGGTTGTCCCGAGACAATGAGCCCTTTTTCTTTCAACAATTCTATTGCAGTTGAAATCATGCGTGCCGGGTCTTTCAAAAACGGTGATTCAAATGCGGTAACGTCTCTGGCGAGGGCAAGTTGTCTGACCACGACAGGGTCATTGCTGAAGGCGAAAATGGGAGCCCGTTCCGGTCGGAGCATGGCGGTTTGTGTGGCCGCCAGACCTCGGCGGGTGAAGACTACCAAACAGGCGTTTTCTACGGAATCTGCCAATGAAATGGCTGCCTTGGCTGCTTTTTGCCGATCTCCATTTAGGATGGCAGCACTGGCAAAATTGAGGTTGTCGGAATGTTCCATGCGATGCGCGATGGAGTCCAAAACTTCCACGCAACGTACGGGATAATGTCCTACGGAAGTTTCTCCGGAGAGCATAACGGCATCAACCTGTTCTTGAATGGCATTGGAGACGTCTGTGACTTCGGCTCTGGTCGGAGTCGGTTGTGTGATCATGGATTCCAGCATATGAGTGGCTACGATGCATCTTCTCCCAAGTTTGTGGCAGTTACGGATGATTTGCCGCTGAATGATAGGCAGTTCTTCTATGCTGACTTCTATGCCTAGGTCTCCACGTGCCACCATGATAACGTCTGCGGCCAAAATGATGTCGTCAATATGACGTACCGCTTGTTGGTCTTCTATTTTGGCTACAATTTGTGCCTTGCCTCCCAGAGCGTCAATATGTTCCCGAAGTTGGGTGATGTGTGCCGCGTCTCGAACAAAGGACATGGCAACATAATCGGTTTCGCATTCAATAGCAACTTTTAGGTCTGCTAAATCTTTTTCTGTCAAAGCCGGCAGTCTTAGCGCCACTCCGGGGAGGTTGATATGGCGTCTGGAGCCGAATATGCCTTCTGTTAGAGCTTTACAAATAAGCCTATCTGAACGGACTTCCTCAATGCGCATGAGGATGCCACCATTGTCTACAACCATGGTATTTCCCGCTTGAACGTCTTGCAACAGGCCGTCATAGTTGACCGTGGTGGAGAAAGGAAGTTCCGGTTGTGCTGAACGCAGACGGATCTCCATGATATCGCCCTGTTTCAGTTGGTAGGGGTTTTCCAGGTCGCCTGTGCGGATGGATGGCCCTTGAAGGTCAAAAAGAATAGCAACATTTGCTTGCAGTTCTGCGGCTTTTTTCCGGATGCGGAAAACGACTTCCCTAACCCAGTCATGTTTGGAGTGGCTCATATTGAGTCGGAAAACGTTAGCTCCGGTTTCAATCAGATTCCCAAGCATATCGGAAGAGTCCGTTGCTGGTCCAATCGTGCAAATAATTTTGGTGGCACGGGGGTGAGATGGTGTACTCATGATCTTTGTCAGTCCCCTTAATGTAATTGATGAGAAGACGAAATGAAATTTTTTTGTAGTGCATGGCAGGATTGTTATATGTTCCCAGGTACATACAGATGTATACTCGGGAACATGAAACAGATCAGGGTTGAATTGATCAATACCGGAACCGAGATTTTGTTGGGTAGAATCGTGAATACTAATGCTGCCTGGTTGGGAAATAGGTTGTTTGAGGCGGGGTTTCGTGTAGAGAGATGTACCGTTGTGCCTGATGGATATGCGATTAATGAAGCCATGAGGGAATCTGCACGTCGTGCTGACATTGTAATTGTAAGTGGAGGCTTGGGGCCTACTAGCGATGATGTAACCAGAGAAGCATTATGTGATGTGTGCGGAGTGGATATGCATCGTGATGAACTGGTTGTTGCGACTTTACAGAAGTACTTTGAACGGCGTGGTAAGCCTATAGCGGAGTGTAATTTTAAGCAGGCAATGGTACCGGATGGAGCCACCGTTTTGGAAAATCCCAACGGCACTGCTCCTGGGTTGGTGATGCCTGCTGGGGATGATTGGCCGATGTTTATTTTATTGCCTGGCCCTCCGGCAGAATTGAAGCCCATGGTAGAAAATGCAGTGATGCCTTTATTGGAGGATTTGGCGGATGAGAATGTTCCTCGTTTACGCGTGTTCCGTCTGGTGGGAATAGGAGAAAGTGACTTGCAGGACTTGGTGGATGAATCTCTTCACCAGGTCTATGGTTTGGAGGTTGCCTATTGCGCTCGTGTCGGAGAAGTAGATGTGCGCTTGGTTGGGGATGACGTAACGTTGAAACAAGGAGAGGCTCGGTTGCGTATTTTGGCCGGTATATATATGTTGCCGGAAGGTGCTTCGTTGGAGGAAGCTGTTGTTAGACAACTGGCTCAAAATAAGTTGAAAGTTGCTACGGCTGAGAGTTGTACCGGTGGCTTGATCGCTAAAAGGTTGACGGATATTCCGGGGGCATCCGATGTGTTTGAATACGGTTGGGTAACTTATGCAAATGATGCCAAAACGGATATGTTGGGAGTGCCGGCAGAGACGTTGAGCCGTTATGGTGCTGTAAGTGAACCCGTTGTCAAAGCTATGGCAGAAGGGGCTTTGCTCCGCTCCTCTTCTGATATTGCTGTTGCCGTTAGCGGTATTGCCGGACCTGGTGGCGGATCTCCGGAAAAACCTGTGGGTACTGTGTGGTTGGCTTGGGCTTTCAGGAACGGGGTTACTAAAACGGAAATGATGCTTTATCCAAGGGATCGTGTGTCTTTCCGACAGATGGTGTCTCAACGAGCCCTTACCGGAATACTAGATGCTTGTAGCAATTGTTTCATTACGGGATGAGGAAGCAAACAGGAAGGATGCCTGCTTCATGCAATCCACTAATAAGTTCAAAGATGCCGATGAACCAGATAAACCATAGTGCGTCTAGAATGTTGTGTGTGAAGATTGTTGGATTAACGGTGTAGGATGATGGCTGAGTCTTGAGTTTGAGATAGCTGGAATAAAGGATGGTACCTTTTGACAGTACTCCCGGTAAATATCTCTAAAGGGTGGCATGCTTCTCAATGGTTAAGCAAAAGACCAGAGAAATGAGTGTGAGAAATATAGGTGAGTAATTTTACTTGGTACTTCATGATGTTAGAAGTTAACCATGAAGAAATAGTAGAAGGTAATAGTAATATGAAGTGCTTTCCTGTGAGGCTTTTACCATTTACCTACTACACGTAGAAACAAGTCTGCATACCGATGTATACAGACTTGTTTAAAAAGAAAACTAATTTTTTTAAGACGTCAGGCGCGTCGGCGGTGAAATATTAACCCAATTAAACCAATTATGCTAAGGCAGGTTGTTGTTGGCTCTGGAATTTGCATAGCTGCTTCTACCGATGCAAATGTGTCCGTTGTTGCATCCAGAGCCCATATTTTGAGGTCTTTAAAACTTGTGCCTTCTTTTACGCCATAGTTCCCGGTTATATTATTATAACCAAGTTTTAACGCATCCAAGGAGTAGGAAAGGTCAGCAATTCCGCTCCCCTGAGATAGAGTTAGTGTATTTGTAATATCCTCCGTTCCTATGTACATCTTCAAGGAGTTGTTTAGACTGATCAGACTAATGGTATTCCATTTTCCGGCATTTACGCTTTGGGTGGACATTATACGATTGTTGTGACTATTTGCAGAAGCTAATCCAAAACCGCTGCCCCAGTCACTTGCACCATTGCCAACAACCAACATTAATCCTGGAGCACTTTGTGCGTCAGAGCCCAACTTGAGAATCTGTTGATAGCTTCCCCCTATTTCTGCAAGATTAATGGATAGTTGAAGAGACCAGTTGGAGCCAAGACCGGAAGCATCGACATTGTATAATCCTGAGTACTCATCCTCACGCTCAGTGAATGTTAGGTAGCCATTATCAAAAGACGTTGTGCAATTATTTTGTGTCCATTTATTTAGGGCATTTTTTCCTGTTACGGCATTGTTCAAATTTTCTTGAAACGAATAATTTCCAACTAAGTCGATAGCTTGAGAGAAAGAAGTACAGCAACCTGACAATAATATAGCAAATAGTGTTTTCTTCATAGCTTATTATGCGTAAAAGCTGTTCACATATAAACGGATTTATAATCCGCTGTCAATGGAAAGCTTTCAGAAAAATACAGTTACATTCAATATTAACTGCATTTTTTGTTATTGTTTCTGAGCACAAAATAGCAAATATCCTCTTTTTACTGATTAGTAAAATCAGGGGTAGGTGTTTCTTATCGCTTTGATTATAAGAAAATACAGAAAAAGCACACTAGAGGATTTGCTAAAAATTCTGTATAGGAGGCAAATCATTTCAACAAGCGGATTATAAATTCGCTTGTTGACTCAATGTATTGATCACTAAATTATTATTGATTTTCCTGGTCGTGTTCATCTGCTTCGCGAGTAGAGAATCGCATGAGTTCTGCCTCAAAGTGAAGCGGAACATCACCGGTTGGCCCGTTACGGTTTTTTGCCAAATAGAGGTTGGCTCTGCCTGCTAATTGTTGGCGTTTGGTCTCATCATTCTCATAGTAAGCGGAACGGTAAAGGAGTCCGATCATGTCTGCGTCCTGTTCAATGGATCCGGATTCTCGTAAGTCTGAGATTCGAGGTACGCCGAGACTGGCTCCTGTACGGCTTTCAGGACCGCGGTTAAGCTGTGCTAGAACGATGACAGGAATTTTAAGTTCTTTAGCCAATGCTTTGAGACCGGAAGAGATTTCTGCTACTTCTCGTTCGCGGCTATTTGCTGCTTGTTTGGAGTGGGAACGCATGAGTTGCAGGTAGTCCACTCCAATAGCGGCTAGCCCTCCTTGATCCCGCATCACACGGCGTGCTTTTGCTCGGAGTTCGTTAATGGAAATAGCTGCTGTATCGTCAATGACAAGTTGAGAGGCGCTTACTTCATTGACTGCTTGTTTGAAGTGTTTTAATTCCAATTGCGTCAGATTCCCTCGCTTGATAATCTCTGCGCGACGGACGCCGGAACGAGCAAAAAGAAGACGCTCTACGATTTGAACGGCAGGCATTTCACAGGAGAAAAGCAGGGTAGGTTTTTTTTCATTGATGGCAATGTGTTCAATAATGTTGAGCAGGAAAGAGGTCTTACCCATAGAGGGGCGAGCCGCGATGATGAACATATCGCCCGGTTTTAGCCCGTTACTTTTTTTATCCAGTTCCTCAAATCCGGTGGAAAGCCCTTGGATTTCTCCTTTGCTGGCAATGAAGCGTTCAAAGTTGGTGACTGCTTGTTTGAGGATATGGGCTAGGCTTTGCTCGTCTTTGGCACTGTTATAGCGTTCTCGTATCTGAAAAATATTAGTTTCTACAGAGTCCAGCAGTTCTGCTACATCATCCGGGTTGTCAAAAGCCCGAGTGCTGGATTGAGATGCGATGTCAATGATGGAGCGGAGTATAAACTTGTCTTTTAAGACATTGAGATAGTGCTCGAAATAGGCACCCGTCGTGGTAAATGAATAGATTTCCGTCAGGCCGACCTGTCCTCCCACCGCTTCCAGTTGGTGCATATCTTCAAGCACTTGCGTGATGGATACGATATCAATAGGTTCGTTTTTATTGTATCGGGATTGAAACAACCTCCATAGTAATTTATGAGCCGGCAGATAGAAGTAATCTTCCGTGACCCCAACGGTCATGCATTGTCCCACATATGTGGCTGGATCCATGGCCATGAGTGCCAGAACACCTTTTTCCGGACCGAGGGCTTGAGGTATGTTTCTGATGTCTTGCACCGCGGTGTTACGAGGAACCTTAGT
This sequence comes from uncultured Akkermansia sp., assembly GCA_964525305.1. Taxonomy (GTDB): domain Bacteria; phylum Verrucomicrobiota; class Verrucomicrobiia; order Verrucomicrobiales; family Akkermansiaceae; genus Akkermansia. The sequence goes on along the minus strand of CAZGGR010000001.1, from coordinate 15,384 downwards.
TAGTTCCAAATCGGCGGTATTAGTACTAATGTTTTCCATAGGTATGGTTGTGTGATGTTGTACATTCGAGGGATGGCCTCTCCTGAATGGTTTGCCGGTGTTAAAGGTCGGGCTGTGTATGCTTCTCTTTTTCTTTTCTTAGTCTTAATTGGCCACAGGCTGCATTGATGTCATGCCCTTTTTCATACCGCATAGTAACAGGAATATGGGCATGACGAATGGTATCTCTGAAGGCACGACAATGGGCTTCTGTCGGACGTATCCAGGGAAGCCCTTCTACAGTGTTGTATGGGATAAGGTTGATTTTTGCGTGTAACCGCTTGGCAATCTGAATGAGATGTGATGCATCCTTTAGAGAGTCGTTGATGCCTTGGATAAGAATATATTCCAGCGTAGGCATTTGATTTTTGCTCCGTACCCATTCTTCAAGAGCTGGAATGAGTTGACCAAGAGGCCATTTTTTATTGACCGGCATGATTTGGTCGCGAACTTCATCTATAGCTCCGTGTAAAGAAACGGCAAGGCGGATTTGTTTGGGGTACGCTGCCAGTTGTTTTAACCCGGGAATGAAGCCGGAAGTGGATATGGTGATATGGCGTGCTCCTATTTCCAAGCCTCGATGCGATGTGATGATATCTAGTGCTGGTTTCAGGTTGTCAAAGTTGGAGAGAGGTTCTCCCATACCCATGAAAACAATGTTGTTAACACGTTTTTTAGCAATGGATTCTGCGGAGAGAATCTGACCAATGATTTCTCCTGTGGTGAGGTGGCGTTTAAGTCCCAATAGACCAGAAGCGCAGAACTTGCACCCAAATGCACATCCGACTTGGGATGAGACGCATAGAGTTATACGGTCGGCTTGCTCTCCGTTTTCTGCTGTAGCGGCAGGGATGATAACGGATTCAACCAAACTGCCATCTTCCATTTTTGTGAGGAACTTCCGTGTCGTATCTGCTGAGCCATATACCTCTACGATTTGTGGTGTATAAAAGCGGAAGTTTGTTGTTAACAACGTCCTGAGTTCAGACGGAAGATTGGTCATGCAGTCAAAGGAAGAGGCTCTCTTGCGCCATATCCAGTCCAGGACTTGCTGAGTGCGGAATTTGGAATACCCGTGTGCTGTTAGGAAGGTGAACAAGGATTCTTCCGTTTGGGCTGTGATGAGGGGACGAGCCGTCATGGGAAATAGGCACATTTTTACAGAAGGGAATCTACGTAACGGTCCCTGCTGAAAGGTTCAAAGTCCTCTGCTCCTTCCCCTGTTCCTAAAAAGGCCGGAGAAATGTGCATTTCATCCATAATTGCTACAGCTATGCCTCCTTTCCCAGAGCCGTCCATCTTGGTGATGATGACAGAATCCAAAGGTGTAGCTTTGTGAAACTCTTTGGCTTGAGCCAATGCATTGGCCCCGGTGGTTGCGTCTACTACCAACAGAGTGTAATGCGGAGCAGAACTATCTTGTTTAGCAAGTGTTCTACGGATTTTGGAGAGTTCCTCCATGAGGTTGTGGCGTGTGTGAAGACGTCCTGCAGTATCGCAGATAAGGTAGGAGAACCCTTCACGAATCGCTTTGGTATGGGCTTCATAGCAGACGGACGCAGGGTCTTGATTGGGTGCTCCTTTGTAGAGAGGAATGTTGAGTTTATCTGCCCAGCTTTGAAGCTGTTCTACGGCCGCAGCGCGGAACGTATCTGCAGCTGCTAACAAAACGCGAGATCCTTGCTTTTGTAACAAGTGTGCGAGCTTTGCTGCAGAGGTTGTTTTTCCTGTTCCGTTGACGCCTACTACTAAGATGACGATGGTTTTGCCTTCTTGGGGTAGGGGTAGGGATGGTGCTGTAGCCGGGAATGCTTGGCGAATAAGTTCTCGGGTGGATTCTACCAGATTTTCTGCATCCAGCCCTTTATTTTCTCGCAGACGATCTGCTATGTTCATGGCACGGCGAATGCCGATGTCCGCGCTGACCATATCCGCTTCCAGTTCCTCCCAGTCTATTCGCGAGCTTCGAGAAAATCTGGAGAAGAGTTTTTTAAAAAATCCTGCCATGATTATAGAAAAAGAATTAGGCCGTGCGGCTTGTTGTTGAGATTCCGGCCAAGACGCCATTAATGAAGCGCGGTGCTTCAAGAGAAGAGAAGCGTTCTGCTAATTTAATGGCTTCGGAGACGATAATAGGCGTTGGGAGATCTTTGCGGTACAGTAGTTCATACACGCCTAAGCGCAGGATGGCGCGATCCATGGCACTGACTCGTTCGGGACTGTAGTTTTCCAGAGCAGTGTTAATGGATTCATCCAGTTCCTCTTGGTGGTGGAGAATGTCTTCTCCCAGAGCCTTGGCTTCTTTGTAAAGATCAGTTGCATCTTGACCGGCTTCTATTACTTTTTTGATTTCTGCCTGAGAGGGGCGCCCATCTGGGTGAATGATAGCATGAATACGGTCGTTAATGTCTAAAAGCTTGTTACAAGAGGAAATGAACGCCGGCCAGATGCTTTTGTACATAGGAAAATCTTTGATACTTTCCAATAGCCGCCGTCTCATTTGCATGAGTGTTGTATTGAGTGCTTGAGCCGCTTCGCATGTAGCAGAAAGCTCTCCTTTATCATTGGAGGGATCTTCATGCAGAACCTTTTTTAATTGAAGTCGGATGGAATTGAACTCACCTTCTTTATTCAGAAGGTCTTGGATTTGTTCACGAATGGACAAGGTGAGCGGGTCGTCTTGCAGTTTGAGCGTTATTTCTTTAGCTCGGGTGATAAAAAGACGCAACTTGTCCGGGTAGTCTCGAGTGAGGTGACCGGATACTGCTTTTGCTCTCAGCTTGTAGTAGTCTCCCCAAAATGGTTCCAACAAGATGTTCCAAATGCCTTCTTGTTCTGTTTCTGGAGCTTGAGAAGTCGCGTAGAGGTATTGAACGGTAGTTTGTCTGATCTGATTACGTGAGAGCATGACGGTAGCGAGAAAAGATGTTTTTATAAATGCCTTATTGCCTGGGGCGATTGGTTGATAAAAAGTTCTGCCATGGCTGCTGCTGTACGTGCCGCTTCCCTGCCTCGGTTGAGTTGGGAGGCAATACATCGGGCGAAGGCTTGCTTTTCATCATTCAAAAGTAAAACTTCATGAATGATGGGAGTGGTGGATTCCAGTGCCAGTTGCATCAATGCTTGAGTGATGGTTTTCCCGATAAGATCCGCATGATCCGTGCTGCCTCGCAGAATGACTCCCAGAGCTACTACAGCATCCGGTCGTTTTTCCGGTGTCCGAGAAAGAACGGATTTTATGGTGACCGGGATTTCAAATGCACCGGGAACGCGGATAATTTCTACGCGGGCGGCAGGGAGTACAGTCTCTAACTCGGTAGAGCAGTTGTCTACCAGAGCCTGAGTGTATTGTTCATTGTATTTTGAAGCAACGATGCAGATTTTTGCTCGTGTGCCGGTTGGGCGCTGTCTGCGAGGTAATTCCGTGGACATAAGGAGATGAAATCAATGATGGTGTTACAGGATGTGTCCCATCTTGCACTTTTTTGTAGCAAGGTATTTGCTGTTTTCTTCTGTGGGAGGAATAACGAGAGGAACTTGTTCTGTGATGTTGATACCAAAACCTTCTAGCCCCACGATTTTTCTGGGATTGTTGGTAAGCAACCGAAGCTGGATTGCTCCTAAATCTTGCAAGATTTGAGCCCCAATCCCATAGTCGCGAAGATCGTCTGGAAAACCGAGTTTAAGGTTAGCTTCTACGGTATCCAAGCCTTGTTCTTGGAGCTTGTAGGCTTTAATTTTTGCTGCCAATCCAATTCCTCTACCTTCTTGTCGCAGGTAAAGTAACACACCTCCTTCTTGGGAAATACGGCGCATCGCAGTGTGAAGTTGGCTCCCGCAGTCGCAACGGCGAGACCCAAAAACATCTCCCGTCAGACATTCGCTGTGTACTCGCACTAAGGTCGGTTTATTCGGATCAATCTCTCCGTGAACCAAGGCTATATGTAAGGCTCCGTCCAGCAGAGATTCATAAAGGTGACAGGTAAAATTACCATAATCCGTTGGCATATTGACGGTTTCTACCAATCGGATTTGTTTTTCTTTAGCACGGCGGTATTCGATAAGTTGGGCTACAGTGCAAGCTTTTAGTCCATGTTTTTTCTGGAAGTCTCCCAAATCTCCGGAACGTGCCATGGTTCCGTCTTCTTTCATGATTTCACAGCACACTCCTGCCGGTTGAAGTCCGGCCATGCGAACCAAATCAATGGTAGCTTCCGTATGTCCAGCTCGGCGCAGGACTCCTCCGGGAACCGCACGGAGTGGGAAGGTGTGTCCCGGTTGGACAAAGTCATTGACGGTTGATTTTGGATCTGCCAGCGTGCGGATTGTTAAGGATCGTTCTGCAGCACTGATCCCCGTTGTGATATGATGTGCTGCATCTACGGAGACCGTGAATGCCGTGGACATATTTTCCCGATTGACAGAAGTCATGAGCGGGAGTTGAAGGCTGTCGGCTCGTTCTGGAGAGAGTGGTGCGCAGACAAGCCCCCTGGCATGAGTGACCATAAAGTTGATCGCCTCTGGCGTAGCGTATTCAGCGGCAATGATGAGATCCGCTTCATTTTCTCGTCCGGGGTCGTCTGTAACGATGAGCATTCGCCCTTGACGGATCTCTTCCACCGCTTCATCAACGGTACATAACTGAAGTTGTTTGTCCATAAAGGAGTGAAATGGCAATCGGGATTATTTTTGTTTTTTTGCCCAAGAGTCTTTGAGAGCCACTGTTCTGTTAAAGACAGGTCGTTCTCCCGGGATGTGTTCTCTGCGGTCTGCTACAAAGTACCCCAAACGTTCAAACTGACAACGGAACTCTGGTTCCGCCTCTGCTAAGGCCGGTTCTAACTTGGCATGATGAATGACGGTTAAGGAGGCGGGATTCATGACGGACAGGAAACCTTCTTCTGCTGCATCCGGGTTTTCTTCTGTGAAGAGACGGTCGTAAATGCGAACTTCTCCGTCTACGGCATCTCTGGTGCTGACCCAATGAATGGCTGCTCTGCACTGAATGCCTTCCGGAGGATTGGCTCCGATGGTGCCGGGGATGTGTTCGCAGATAACTTCCGTGATATGGCCTTCGGCATCCTGTTTGTAGTCTGTACAGGTGATGCAGTAGCCACCGCGAAGTCGAACCGTGCGTCCGGGCGCGAGACGGAAGTATTTCTTGGGTGGGTCTAACATAAAGTCATCACGTTCTATCCAAACTTCCTTTGTGATAGGAATATGGCGTACTCCTTCTTCCGGTTTCTCCGGGTTGTTCAGGACTTCTGCCATTTCTTCAGCGTCATCCGGAAGAGTTGTGATCGTGACTTTAAGGGGGTTAAGCACAGCCATCCGGCGTGGAGCATTGGCATTAAGGTCTTCTCTAACACTGTATTCCAACAGAGCTACATCTGTAAAGCCATTGAACTTGGTGATGCCTATGGTCTGGCAGAATTTGCGGATAGCGGCCGGTGTATAGCCACGACGGCGCATCCCGGAAACGGTTGGCATTCGTGGGTCATCCCATCCAGAGACGTGGTTTTCCTGCACCAGTTGTAGCAACTTACGTTTACTCATGACGGTGTAGGTGAGATTGAGTCTGGCAAACTCCGTTTGACGTGGGCGTGACGGGACGGGACAGTTGTCTATGACCCAGTCGTAAAGGGGGCGATGGTTTTCAAATTCCAGCGTGCACAGGGAGTGGGTGATGTGTTCGTAAGCATCTTCCAACGGGTGTGCAAAGTCATACATGGGGTAGATGCACCATGTGTTGCCTGTATTGTGGTGTTCTGCAAACATGATGCGATATAGAACTGGATCTCGCATATTCATGTTTCGGGAGCTCATGTCTATTTTGGCTCGTAGAACGGCTTGCCCCTCCGGGATTTCTCCGTTTTTCATAGCTTGAAACCGAGCCAGGTTTTCTTCCACGGTGCGATTCCGATAGGGAGAGTCTTGCCCGGGGGCGTTAACGTTGCCTCTATGCGCGCGAATTTCTTCTACGGTTTGTTCGTCTACGTAGGCCAGCCCTTTATTGATGAGGGAAATAGCGCATTCGTAAAAGAAGTCAAACATGTTGCTGGCAAAATAAAGGTGTTTGCCCCAATCAAAACCCAACCAGTGGATGTCTTCTTGGATGCTGTCTACATATTCCTGATCTTCTTTGCTGGGGTTTGTATCATCAAAACGCAGATGACAACGTGCTCCCGGGTATTCTTGTGCAATGCCGAAGTTGAGGCAGATGGATTTGGCATGACCGATATGAAGGTAACCATTGGGTTCCGGAGGGAAGCGTGTTACCGGAGCTTGATGCTTGCCGGAAGCAAGGTCATCAGAAATCATATCGCGAATGAAATCTCGGCGTTCGGCGGGCTGCAATGACATGGCGCAAATCCTACAACCAAATCTCTTTTTCTGCAAGTGTGTTCACTCGGAATGTCATGAGCCGGAACGTTAATAAAGAAAAGTATGTTGAAGCTGGCTTTGAGTCGTCTCCTTCGAAAGAAAAGACGGTATATGTAGGCAGGGATGGGTAAAAGCTTGGTCGAGGGGAAAAGATGTAAAAAAAGAGCTGAAAGGTGGGAGGGAATACAGGTGTTGCAAAAAAATAAAAAACATGCATATTGAGTCCTGGTGAACTTGAATTGTCCTCAGTGCAAACAGCATATCAATGTCCCTTCTTCTGCGGAGTGTCAGATGGTGAATTGTAGTAAATGCGGGCATGAGTTCCTTTGTGATAGAGAGCGGTTGATTCCCAAAAAGCCCTTTGCCAAAGCAAAGAAAGTTGTTTCCGAGGGATTTGAACAGGCTGAGACAAGAGGCGTTCAAAGTGCATTGGTGGAAACAGGGTTAGTTCAGTTGGTTTGTCTGGTAGCTTCTCTGGTAATTGTGGCAGGGTGTGTTTGGCTCTTTTATAGTGCGTCTGTTGAGATGGGCTGTAGTTCTTTTTTGTCCATGTTATTGGAGCCACAACAGAAGGCCTTCGCTTTGTTTTTTGCCTGTCTTGCCGGTGTATTGATGGGGTGTGCCGGTCGTAGGCATAAGGCATTATTTATTTTATTGGGCTTGTTAGTTGCGGGTGGAATGGCTTTTTTACCGGTTATTTACCCTGTTAAGGTAAATCCTTCTTTGTCTGCTGGAAATGAAGTGGAAAAGCCTGCAGTGCTTGAAAAGTCAGAGGCTGATCACAATGACATGGATTTGAAGATTCCTGCACTCCTTTCTGGTTCAGTTCAGCATTATAGTGAGGGGGATTTGAAACCTCTGTTTTCAGCTATTGACAAAAAAGGCAATCATGGAGTGATGGGGGTGTGGGTTGTTGGGGTGAATGCTGCTAATCGTGATGTGATAAAGGCTTATTTAAAGAGAATGGCTCAATCTGAGGACGAACCTATCTTTTATGATCGCAAAGGAACCGGTGGTGGGTTGTTTGTAATTACGCCTACACCGCTAACGTTTAAGGAATTTGTTGATGTGGCCGGTAAGATGGGTAAGGTGACTCTGCAGGATGAGGAACGCTTTTTTGCAGAGGTGTTTTTGAATAGGGATAAGTTTGAGGCTCGTCCCGCTTCTGCTGCTTTGCAGGATGAGAATCATCAGTATTTTGTATTGGCTAACTTAAAAGAATTATCCTGTTTGGATATACGCCGTGTGATTGCTGCGGCCAAACGCTTGTCTGTCGTTAAACCGGATAAAATGAGGAATGATGTTTCCTCTAAATTGGTGGAGCTTTTGCGTGAGCCTTGGGGACGTGATGCGGAATATGTTACAGCATTGGCTTCGGCTCTTGTAGTATGGTCTGAACCTTCTCAGGAGGATGCTCGGAAAGTGGTTTATTACGTGACAACGGAGTTAATGAAAGCGGATTGTGATATTCCGGTTGAGTTGATCAGGTATTTGTTAAAAGAGGAAGAAAAACAAGGTCTGTCTTTGCTTTTGAATGAATGGAAGAAAAATCCTCTGAAATGGGAGGAAGAATGTAAAGCTGTTGGATCAAAAGGGGAGGTGGATGTCCTTGGGTTGCTGAAGGAATCGGACGATTTTGTGTTGAAGCGTTCTGCTGCTCGTGTTCTTGGTGAAATCGGTACGGAAGTATCCTTGGAGACTCTTAAGGGGTTGACTCAATCTGCCGATAATGAACTGCGCCTATGTGCTGAATTGGCTGTAAGTTTGATTAAACGGAGATTGGCTTTATAAATCCCTACCTGTTAAATTAGGAAATACCCTAGGGGATTTTTTAGATAGGAAGTTGCTTTTTGTTGAGGAATCGTCTTTTTTTTGATTGCGGCGGCAAGTCAATTTACTAGAATACAGCGACCATGACAGACCAAGAAAACATGACGGCCGCTGTCCCGGATGCGGCCAAGCGATATATGCGCTACCTCCTCATCATGGCCGGTTTGGGCGGCCTTCTTTATGGTGTGGACGTTGGTGTGATTGCAGCTGCGCTCCCATACATTGAACAGACAGCCGGGTTTAATCCGTCCCAGCTTTCTCAAGTAGTGGCGGCCGTACTGTTTGGTAGCGTTATTTCTTCCTTGTTTGCCGGCTATTTGGCTGACAAGATGGGACGCAAAGCATTGATTACGGTGGCTGCCGCCTTGTTTACCGCCAGTATCCCCGTGATTTGCTTATCTCAAGAGGTGTTCGGCATCATGTTGTTGGGCCGAATCCTCCAAGGAGCTAGTGCTGGTATTGTAGGCGTGGTTGTGCCGTTGTACCTGGCGGAATGTTTGAGCTCTGAATCACGCGGTAAGGGAACGGGTATGTTCCAGTTCCTGTTGACCGTCGGTTTAGTCTTTGCCGCCGTTGTCGGCTTGTTGGCTGCTTGGTATGTCGGTGGAGTTGAGGCTTCCGGTGTAGGAGAAGAATCCCTGGTTTCTGCTAAGGTGACCGCTTGGCAGACTATTTTCTGGGTATGTGCTATTCCCGGTCTTTTCCTGTTCTTCGGTTCTTTCCGTCTGAGCGAATCTCCTCGTTATTTATTCCGCCGTGGACGTAAGGAAGAAGCCATGGCCGTGTTGGTTCGCAGTTATGGTGAAGAACGTGCCAAGGATGCGTTTGATGAAATGGTGCGTATCGAAGAAGAAGAAAAACAGAAAGCAGAGGAGCTCAAGAGTCAGAGTTCATCCGGTGAATCTCTTCTTCAGCGTAAGTATGTTTATCCTTTTGTGCTGGCTGTTTTGGTGCTGGCATTTACGCAAGCAACGGGGATTAACTCCGTGCTGAATTATTCTGTGAAGGTGTTCCAGCAGGCCGGGTTGGAAGGAACCACTGCTAACTGGGCTGACTTCGCCATTAAGGTGGTGAACTGCTTGATGACCGTTGTCGCGATGACCTTGGTTGACCGTAAAGGTCGTAAGTTCCTGTTGAAGATCGGTACTGCCGGTATTGTCGTCGGGCTTCTTGGTACAGGGTATTTGTTCAGTACTGTGGAACAGGCTCGTAAGGATGTCACTGCTGATGTAGTGAAACTGATGAACGATCAGAACGCTGCTGTTCAGAAAGAATTTAGCCAAGGTAAGGACATCAGTTCTATTCGTGTGTTGCAGTTGGATCGTTCCCCGTCTTCTCCTTTCGTGACGGAGTTGCTTGCTAAGAACGGTATGGCAGATAAGGACATCAACAGAATGCAATTGATTGTTACTTATGATCAGCCGGAAGCAAATCCCGCTTGGTATCAGTTCTTGATGGGCTCTTCTACTCAGCTTTCCGTTGTAGAACTTGCTGAGTTGTCTAAGAATCCGGCTGATATCAAGAAGGATGAAGATAAGTCCTCTGTGGCGGTGATTAATGCCGTCCCGGATTCCACCAATATGGTGAATGGTGGATATGCGATGAAGCCTGTTTCCATCCTGAAAGCTGAATTGGGTGAAAAGCCGGATTCAAGCATGGGCTGGGGAGTAATGGCTTTCTTCATTATCTTCATTGCTTTCTATGCTACCGGTCCTGGTGTGTGTGTATGGCTGGCTTTGTCTGAATTGATGCCTGCTCGTATCCGTTCCAATGGTATGGCTATTGCACTTCTGATTAACCAGTTGGTTTCTACGGTTATTGCCGGGGCTTTCCTTCCTTGGGTGGGCAGCTGTGGCTATTCCGGTGTATTCTTCACGCTCGGTGGTATTACGGTCCTGTACTTCATTACGGTGACCTTCTTCCTCCCGGAAACCAAAGGCCGTTCATTGGAAGAAATTGAAGGCTATTTCACAACGGGCAAGATGCCGGGTGACCCCAAGTTGATAGGGGAAGGTATTGAAGCTGAAGAATAAGCTATTTCCTTTTTAATGTAATTTCCAAAGCCGCCTCCCTCATAGGGAGACGGCTTTTTTTGTTAACGAAACCACATCATAAAAGGAATTATCTCCGTTTTTTCATGATAAGCCTTTGGTGGAGTGGTTGGATACCCCAACAAAGTAGATATATTACAAATGGGGCGTAGATGCTTGCCTGTTGGCTCAAAGGGAAAAACTTTTTCGGAGAATATCCTCTTTTTTATTAGGGGAACTCCTGTGCTGAAAAAGAGTTATTTAGTAGATGTCTTTTTGTTAGGGCAGTGTTTTTTGATGGCTTCTGCAATGGTTGGATAGCCGTTTCTCATGTGGAAATCGTAGGCGGTTTGTCCATCGTTGTTCCGGTGTGATGGATTGGCCCCGTGATTGATGAGATAAATAGCTATTTCCGGGGTGTTGCAGACCATTAACGGTGTTAATCCGTCTACGTCCGGTAGATTGGGATCCGCTCCGGCTTGGATAAGTTGTTCGATGAGAGGAATAAGTCGTTCAGGTGGTTGCTCTTTACTGCAGATGATGTGCAGAGGCGTTTGTTTGCTCTCAAAAAAACGCTCGTTGACATCGAATCCCGCTTTGATAAGTCGATTGCAAATAGTAACGGAGAGACTGCTAAAGCCGGTGGCTCTGGCAGTGGCATTCAGCCTTTGTTTGAGATCCGGTGATCCTGCATCTAATAGAGCCAAAGCTATTTTTTCTTGCTCCGGATTATTATCGCTCAGTAAAGATGAAATCATGAATGGGGTGAGTCCCCTTGGGCCTGGGTGATCTGGATCGGCCCCATGTTGAAGTAGAGAAAGCACAAGAGAAAGCCTGTCTTCTGCTGTGGAGTTTGAGTAAAGATCGGAGACGCAGGCCCAGGTAAGAGGCGTATCTCCGGGTTCTTTAACGCCATCATGTATGAATATCGTTTGGGTATTGACGGGTGCACCTGCCTCAATGAGTCGGATAGCTAAATGGTTTAACCCCATAGCAACACAGACGTGCAAAGGTGTGGAGAGATCAGGCGTTTGAAGAGTGAAGTCGCCGGTTTGGCAGAACTTTTCCATCATCTGATGAGATTGGAGAATGGAGAAAAAGTTTTTTTGCTCGTTCCCGGGGGATATAATGGAAAGTGGCCAAGAACCATGTAGGAAAAAACTCAGAGTAAGACCGAATAGCTTTTGATTAGCCTCTCGGATTTCTTGTTGCTCCGTTTCCGAAAGCTGGATTCTTTTCCCCTCAGCATTTGCCCAAGGTATGGTGATGGCTACTGCTGAAGATAGAAGCAACATGGTTCCCGTCAGTTGTCTCATGAGACCCTTATAGGTGAAGATAGGAATCCTGTCACTTCCAAATCCATGTCAGTTTAGAGTTTCGACAGGCTGAACCGGACGGCTTCTACGGTGCGGTCAATGTCTTCTTCCGTATGGGCTGTAGAGATGAACCCTGTTTCATACGGAGAGGGAGCAAAGTAGATCCCTTGTTCCAGCATGTTCCAGAAGAAACGCTTGAAGATTTCTTTATCTGCTTTTTGAGCAGAGTTCAGGTCGTAGACTTCCTCTTCCGTAAAGAAAAGACAGAACATGGATCCGGCACGATGGAAAGTATAGTTTTTGCCGTATTTGCTGAGCGCTTCCCGTATACCGGTTTCTAGGCGTTTGCCGAGTTGCTCTAGACGATCGTAGGCGTTGCTGTTTTGTAGCTCACGAAGTTGTGCCAGTCCTGCAGCCATCGCTACGGGGTTGCCGGAGAGGGTCCCTGCTTGGTATACAGGCCCGATCGGGGAAAGTTTGTCCATGATGTCTGCGCGTCCGCCAAACGCTCCTACAGGAAGTCCTCCACCAATAATCTTACCCATGCAGGTGAGATCCGGTGTAATGCTTGCAATTTGTTGTACACCTCCTGGCGCAACGCGGAAGCCGGTCATGACTTCATCGAAAATCAGCAGAGAGTCATAACGGAGAGTGATTTCTCTGAGGAAGTGCAGAAAGTCGTTTTGAGGGAAGTAAAGCCCGGCATTGGCCGGAAAGGGTTCTACAATAATGGCGGCGATGTCGGCTCCATGAGCTTCAAAGGCTTTTTCTACCGCTGCCCGATCATTAAAGGGAATGGTAATGGTGAGCTGGGTCATTTCCCGAGGAACGCCTGCACTATCTGGCTCTCCGAACGTTAATGCCCCGGAGCCGGCGGCTACCAGCAGGGAATCAACGTGTCCGTGATAGCATCCGATAAATTTGATGATTTTTCGGCGGCCGGTATAGCCTCGGGCTAGTCTGATAGCGGACATTGTCGCTTCTGTCCCGGAGTTGACCATACGCACTTTTTCCACGGATGGAACGAGGCGTGTGATCATTTCCGCCATGTCGACTTCTGACGGGGTTGGTATCCCGTATCCCAACCCGTTGTCTACAGCTGCATGAACGGCATTCAAAACGACTTCCGGAGCGTGCCCCAATATTGCTGGCCCCCATGTGCCGATGTAGTCGATGAGTTGTCGCCCGTCTGCATCGGTGATGTAGGCCCCTTTGGCTGCTTGAACAAAAAAAGGATCGCCATCCACATTGCGGAAGGCTCTGACGGGGGAGTTTACACCGCCGGGAATGACGGCTTTAGCTCGAGAAAAGAGACGGGCGGATTGATTCATTTGTTCAAGGAAGAAAAAAGGGCAAACCCTAATAAAGGATTGCCCTCATGAAAGTGGGGTTTATTCCCGAACCAATACTGATTTAAGCTTCAGAAACAGGTGTTTCAGCGGATTCGGAAGCGGCTTCTTCGCTCTTGGTAACGAAACGCCATTTTACCTTGTTGCGCTTGCTGGCAGAACGAGCTTTGCGACGGCGTTCATCCATTGGAGTTTCAAAAGCACGGCGACGACGCATTTCATCAAGAATGCCTTCGACATCTAATTTGGTTTTGAGGCGCTTGAGAGCGCGATCGATAGGTTCACCTTTTCTTACGGTAACTTCACGCATGATTATTTTCCTTTTTCTATTCGTCCGGGAAGGGGAAACAATTGGTAGTGTTTTCCTGCTTATTGGTCAAGATTTTTATCATGGCTGACTTATTTTTTGTCTTTTCCCCGGGTATTTCAGTAAGAGAAATATGTGGAGCAGTGGCGAGTAGAGGCGTTTGAACGCTTACATCAACCGTCCTTGATTTCTCGTCTCTGTCGTGATAGAAAGAGTTGTCTCCCATGAATCGGTTACATACAATAATTGACGGATTTCCCCGTGTGCGAATCCTTTGCATTGGGGATGTGATGCTGGACAAGTTCCTGTATGGGAGTGTCAGCCGGATTTCTCCAGAGGCTCCGGTGCCTATTATGAAGATGGAGCGGGAGTCTCATATGTTGGGTGGTGCCGGTAATGTGGTTTCTAATTTGTGTGCGTTGGGATGTAATACAACGTTTATTAGTGTGGTGGGGCATGATGAGCAAGGGCGGCAGGTGAGGCATTTCTTGGAAGAAACTCATTGTGCTCCTGAGTTGGTGGAGTGTGACGGGTATGAAACGACGGTGAAGATCCGATTTGTGGCGGGAAAACATCATTTGTTGCGGGCAGATCAGGAGCAGTTGTTGAGGATGTCTCCGGAATTGTTTACGCAGTTCTTAGAGAAGGTAGACGCTTGTTTACCGATGGCCGATCTGGTGCTTTTATCTGATTACGGGAAGGGGCTGTTTGATGAACGGACTACTCCGGATATAATTGCTCGATGCCGAGCCGCTCAAAAGTCCGTTATTGTGGATCCAAAGGGCTCCGATTATTCCCGTTATAGAGGGGCTACGCTGGTGAAGCCGAATATGAAAGAGTTTCAGGATGCAACCGGTGTGGCTTTGAATCCATCTGTCCCGGGTTGGGAAAAAGACGCTGTGTCTGGGGCAAAGCGGTTGTTTAATGATTTCGGTATTGAGAATCTTCTGATTACATTAAGTGAGTATGGCATGATATTTATCCCATCTGCCAACCCGTCTGATTTTGTTTGTATTCCTACAGAGGCTCGAGAGGTGTTTGATGTGTCCGGTGCTGGGGATACTTCTTTGGCTAGCTTGGGGGCGGCATTGGCTGCCGGTGCTTCTGTTCCGGATGCCTTGGTTGTTTCTAATGTAGCAGCCGGTATTGTGGTGGGTAAGTTTGGTACGGCGAGCGTGACCGGAACAGAGTTGAAGAAGGCTCTGGAGGAGAAGGCTTTGCTCGCTTCGTCATGGCATAAGCGGAATAATATTTTAACAGCGGATGTCGCGGCTGAGTTGGCAGAACGATTCCGCCGTGAGCATAAAGTGGTCGGTTTTACGAATGGATGTTTTGATTTATTGCATTTGGGCCATTTGCATTCTTTTATGAAGGCTCGTGAAGCCTGTGATGTGCTTTTTGTTGGCCTGAATACAGATGCTTCTGTCAAACGATTGAAAGGGGAGGATAGACCAATTAATAATGAAGAGATGCGATCCCTATTGCTGGCCTCTCTGGACTTTATTGATTATGTGGTTCTGTTTGATGAAGATACCGCCTTGCCCTTGATTGAGAAATTGAGACCGGATGTGATTGCTAAGGAGGGATATCCTTTAGATCGTTGGCCGGAAGGGCAGTTTGTAAAATCTTACGGCGGGCAGGCTTTAGAGTTGCCGCGCTTGGAGGGCTTTTCCTCCACAAATATGATCAATCGCATGAAGAACAGTCCGTCATGAGTGACTACATCAGGGAACAAATTTTAGGAATAGCGAATAATTTCAAGGCTCTGGCTGCAATGTCAGGTGCTGTGGAACAGGCTGCACAAATGTGCCTGGACACATTGAAGGCCGGGAATAAGATAATGTTCTGCGGGAATGGAGGGTCTGCGGCTGATTCTCAGCATTTGGCGGCTGAGTTGGTAGGACGGTACAAGATGAATCGCTCGGCAATGAATGCGTTGGCATTAACCGTGGATACGTCTATATTAACGGCTGTAGGGAACGATTACGGGTATGAGACTGTGTTTGCTCGTCAATTGGAAGGCTTAGGCCGTCCCGGTGATTTGTTGGTGGGGTTGTCTACGAGTGGTAACAGCCGGAATATCGTCTTGGCTATGGAGTTGGCTCAACGGATGAATGTTCGTACTCTGG